>JASJPM010000004.1:0-174596 GCA_031426695.1 Caulobacter sp. | reverse complement strand
TCAGGTGCGTGGTCAGCACCGTGGCCGGGTCGACGATGGTGTAGCCGCGGAAGGTCGCCTCCTCCTTGAGGTTGTCGTCGATCCAGGTGGCCGGCAGGCCGAAGGCGGGCTCGCGCACATGGTCGCCGGGCAGCTCGACCTGGCCGCCGCGCGGATCCATGGCCATCAGCGAGCCGATGCGGACCTCGCCGGCGCCGCATTCCATCTCCTTGATGCGGATGGCGTAGCCCTGGGTGGCCAGGCGCATGTTGTCCAGGATGCGCACCGGCGGCATGACGAAGCCGTAGTCCGCCGCCAGCGTCTTGCGCAGGGCGCGGATCTGGTCGGTCAGCTTGCGGCCGTCCAGGTCGTTGATCAGGGCCAGCAGGCCATAGCCCAGCTCGATCTTGATGTCGTCGATGGCCAGGGAGGCGCTGATCGGCTCCTCTTCCTGCTCGACCGGCGCGGCGGAAAGGTCGATGGCGGGCGCCAGCTCGGGCGTCGGATGGGATCTGTGCCAGGCCAGCATGCCGGCCCCGACCGCCACCGCCAGGAACGGAATGACCGGCATGCCCGGAATGAAGGCCAGCACGCCGGAGGTGGCCGAGACCATGCCCAGGCTCAGCGGGTTCATGGCCAGCTGGGTGACCAGGGCCTTGTCCGCCGCGCCCTCGACGCCGGCCTTGGAGACCAGCAGGCCGGCGGCGATCGAGATGATCAGGGCCGGGATCTGGCTGACCAGGCCGTCGCCGACGGTCATCAGGGTGTAGGTCGAGGCGGCGTCGCCGGCCGGCATGTCGTGCTGCAGGATGCCGATCAGCATCCCGCCGATGATGTTGATGCCGACGATCACCAGCCCGGCGATGGCGTCGCCCTTCACGAACTTGCTGGCGCCGTCCATGGCCCCGAAGAAGGTCGACTCCTGCTCCAGCTCCTTGCGGCGCAGCTTGGCCTGGTCCTGGTCGATCAGGCCCGAGGACAGGTCGGAGTCGATGGCCATCTGCTTGCCGGGCATGGCGTCCAGGCTGAAGCGGGCCGCCACTTCGGCGATCCGGCCCGAGCCCTTGGTGACCACGACGAAGTTCACCAGCACCAGGATGGCGAAGATGATCAGGCCGATAATGAAGCTGCCGCCCATCATCAGGTCGCCGAACGCCTTGATCACGTCGCCGGCCCCGTGGGCGCCCTCGTGGCCGTGGCTGAGGATCAGGCGGGTGGAGGCCAGGTTGAGGCCCAGGCGATAGAGGGTCGTGACCAGCAGCACCGTCGGGAAGGCGGTGAATTCCAGCGGCTTCTTGATCAGCAGCGCCGTCATCAGGATCAGGATCGAGCTGCCGATCGACATGGTCAGCAGCAGATCCAGCATGAACGGCGGGATCGGCAGGATCAGCAGGACGACGATGCCGACGATGCCCAGCGCCAGGCCGACCTCGCCACGCGCCAGCCAGCCCCAGACTTCCCTGGGACTGGGGCGGTTGGAAACGCCGGCTACGCTGGTGTCAGCCATGGGTTACTCGGGCGCCGGGGATCAGGCCGCGTTGCCGATGCCGGCCTGCGGGGCCGGCACGGCGACGCCGGCCTCGGAGTATTCCTTCAGCTTGTTGCGCAGGGTGCGGATCGAGATGCCCAGGATGGTGGCGGCATGCGTCCGGTTGCCGATGCAGTGGCTGAGCGTGTCGAGGATCAGCTGCTGCTCGACCTGGGCCACGGTCTGACCGACGAAGGAGCGGCTGGCGGCCTCGGCGGCCATGGACGCATTGCGGGCGACGGCGGCGTCGGGCGCCGGCGACATCGGCGCGCCGTCCGGCAGGCGGATGGCGAATTCCTCAATCTCCGGCCCGGACGACAGCAGCACCGCCCGGTGCATGGCGTTCTCGAGCTCGCGCACGTTGCCGGGCCAGCGGTGGGCGACCAGGCGGCGGCGGGCCTCGCCCGACAGCGGCCGGTCGGGCATGCCGTTGGCGGCGGCGTACTTCTTCACGAAGTGCTCGGACAGGGCGATGATGTCGCCCGGCCGCTCACGCAGGGACGGCAGCCGCAGGTTCACGACGTTCAGGCGGTAGAGCAGGTCCTCGCGGAACACGCCGTCCTTCACCGCCTGGGCCAGGTCGCGGTTGGAGGTGGCGATGACCCGGATGTCGACCTTCACCGGCTTGCCGCCGCCGACGCGGTCGATCTCGCGCTCCTGCAGCGCGCGCAGCAGCTTGGCCTGCAGGCGGGCGTCCATCTCGCTGATTTCGTCCAGCAGCAGGGTGCCGCCGGTGGCTTCCTCGAACTTGCCGATGCGGCGGGCCACGGCGCCGGTGAAGGCGCCCTTCTCGTGGCCGAACAGCTCGCTCTCCAGCAGGTTCTCGGGGATGGCGGCGCAGTTGACGCTGATGAACGGCTTGTTGGCCCGGCGCGACTTGGTGTGGACGTAGCGGGCCATCACCTCCTTGCCGACGCCGCTTTCGCCGGTGATCAGGATCGAGGCGTCGGACGGCGCGATCTGGTCGGCCAGCTTGATGACCACCTCCATGATCGGGTCGCGGGCGATCATCGGCCGGTTGTCATCGCCGATCGCCGCCAGCACCGCGGCGATCAGGTCCGCTTCCGGCGGCAGGGGGATGAACTCCTTGGCGCCGGCGCGGATGGCGTCCCCGGCTCGCTTGGGGTCGGCCGCGACGCCGCAGGCCACCACCGGCACCCGGATGCGCTCGGCCTCGTTGGTGGCGATCAGCCCGGCGATGTCGAGGTCGTAGTCGACCATCAGGAGGTCGGCGCCCTGCCCGGCGCGCAGCGCCTGGGTGGCGGCCTCGACCGTCTCCACGTGCGACACCTTGGCGCCGGCCTGCATCGCCATCTTCACGGCGAGGGACAGCTGTCCGTTCAAACGTCCGACGACCAGAAGCCGCATCGGTAATCTCCTTGCTACACGCCGGCCGTTCAGGCCGTCGTGTCGCCGTCCTTGATGATTTCGGTCATGGTCACGCCCAGGCGGTCGTCGACGACGACGACTTCGCCCCGGGCGACCAGGCGGTTGTTCACATAGATGTCGATGGCTTCGCCGACCTTGCGGTCCAGCTCGAGCACGCTGCCCTGGCCCAGGTGCAGCAGCTGCGCCACCGACAGGCTGGCCCGGCCGAGCACGGCGGAGATGTGCACGGGCACGTCGAACACCGGCGCCAGGTCGGCGGCGGTCTTGTCGCCCATGGTGACCATCATTTCAGTGGCCAGGCCCTCGTCCGGGGCGAACTCGTCGAGCGTGAGATTGGTCTCGTCAGACATCGTCGGTCTCGCTGGCGGAAAGGAGAGGTTCGGCGTGCAGGCCCTCGGCGGCGAGCGCCGCGTCGAGGGCGGCCGCGACGCGGATGGCGGCGTCCTGCGGATCGAAGGCGGCCTTGCCGTCCCCCCAGTCCAGGACAAAGGCGGCGGGCAGCATGCCGGGCTCGGCGCGGGCCAGGATCTGGCCCTCGAAGCCGACCGCCTCGGCGGTGTGGTTGAGGACCAGCTGAACCCGTTCCTGCAGGTCCGGCGCGATGCGGACGATCAGCCTGGGCTGGGCTTCCAGCTCGCGGGCCAGAGCCTCCAGGGCGGCGGCCAGCGGCGCCTCGGGGAACCGGTCCAGCGCGGCGTCGGCGATGCGGCGCGCGGCGGCGAGCGCAAGGTTGGCGGAGTCGACACGGTGTCCGTGGGCCACGCCCTGCAGCGCGCCCAGCGCGGCGCGGGTGGCGCGGGCGATGTCGGCCAGGGCGTCGGCGGCCCTCGCCTCGGCTTCGGCGACGGCCGACCGCTCGCCCTCGGCGTAGCCGGCGACGCGGGCGGCCTCGACCTCCTCGGCCGTGTAGTGCTTGCGCCGGACGGGCGGCTGATAGGCGATCGATCCGTTGTCATCGAAGACGGTGTCGAACGCGAAGGGGCGGGGGGCGGAGGTGGTCATCAGTAGATCAACTCATCGTCGCCGCCGGACCCGGCCAGCATGATCTCGCCCTTGGCCGCCAGGTCCTTGGCGGCCTGGACCATGGCCATCTGGGCCTGGTCGACATCGCGCAGGCGCACCGGACCCATGCTTTCCATGTCCTCGCGCATGATCTTCGACGCGCGCTCGGACATGTTGGAGAAGAACATCTCGCGCAGGGCGTCGGACGAGCCCTTCAGCGCCAGGGCCAGCTGGTCCTTCTCGACCGCGCGCAGGAGCGTCTGGACGCCGCCGGGATCGAGCTTGCCCAGGTCCTCGAAGACGAACATCAGCGCCCGGATCCGCTCGGCGCTCTCGCGGTTGCGCTCTTCCAGCGCGGCGATGAACCGGGCCTCGGTCTGGCGGTCGAAGTTGTTGAAGATCTCGGCCATCATCTCGTGGCTGTCGCGCTTGGACGTGCGCGCCAGGTTGGACATGAACTCGGTGCGCAGGGTCTGCTCGATCTTGTCGAGGATCTCGCGCTGGACCGGCTCCATGCGCAGCATCCGCTGCACGCATTCCAGCGCGAAGTCCTCGGGCAGGGCCGCCAGCACGCGCGAGGCGTGGTCGCCCTTGATCTTGCTGAGCACCACGGCGACCGTCTGCGGGTATTCGTTCTTCAGATAGTTGGCGAGCACCGCCTCGTTCACGTTGCCCAGCTTGTCCCACATGGTGCGACCCGCCGGACCGCGGATCTCCTCCATCAGGGCGTCGACCTTCTCGGCCGGCAGGAAGCTGTGCAGCAACCGCTGGGTCTGCTCGAAGCTGCCCATGATCGCGCCGCTGGCGGACATGCCGGAGACGAACTCGACGAGCAGCTCTTCCACCGCCGAGGAGGCGACGCTGCCCAGCGACGCCATGGCCTGGGAGACCTCCTTGATCTCCTCCTCGTCGAGCGCTTCCCAGATCGCGGTATGGTCCTCGCCGAGCGCCAGCAGGACCACGGCGGCCTTTTCCGGACCGCTCAGCTTGCTGGGATCAACGATGGCTTTGTTCTTCCGGCTCATGTGGTTTCGTGCAGCCAGGTGCGGAGGATCGAGACGGACTCGTCAGGGTGCTTGTCGACGAAATCGGCCACGCGCTTGACCGAGGAGGCCCGGACCTGGCCCTCGATCCGGGCGATGTCGATGCGCTGGTCGAGGTCGGGACCCGGCAGCGCCAGGGCTTCGCCGGTGTTGGGGTCGACCTGGATCTGGTACTGGGCGCCCTCTGGCGTGGTGACCAGCCGCGTGGCCTGGGCGCCGCCGGCCCCGGCCAGCGCCGGCAGGCCGCCACGACCGCCGCCGCCCGTCACCAGGCTCTTGAGCAGCGGACGCACGCCGAAGATCATGATCAGGACGGCGACGATGCCGAGCACCGCCAGTTCGACGGCGCGCATGATGTCGTTCTTGTCGAAGCTGGCCAGCAGGCCGGTCTCGCCGCCGGTGGTGTCGACCGCTTCCCGCGCGAAGCGGACGTTGGTGACCTTGACCATGTCGCCGCGCGTGGTGTCGTAGCCGACGGCGGCCTTCACCAGTTCGTCCAGTCGCGCCAGTTCCTCTGCGGAGCGGGGCGTATAGGCGCCGGGCTTGCCGTCGGCGCCGGGGGCGGTGACGCCGTCGACGGCCACGGCGACGGAGATCTTCTTGATCGCGCCGGGTTCGCGCACCTCGGTGCGGGTCTTGTTGCTGATCTCGTAGTTGGTCGTCGATTCGTTGCGCCCGCTGGTCGAGCCCACGCCCCCGGCAGCGCCCGTAGCCGCCGCGCCGGGGATGTTGCCGGCGGCGGAGACGCCGGCGGCGCCGTTCCCATCCGCTTCCTGGGCGCTCTCCTCGCCGGTCTGCTCGGAGCGGATGACCTGGCCGTCGGGGTCGTAGGTGGTTTCCTGCTCGGTCACGCGGGCCATGTCGATGTCGGCGCTGACCTCGACGCGGGACCGGCCGGCGCCGACGACGCCCTCGACCAGTTCCTTGATCCGCGCGGCCAGCTTGCGCTCGACCTCGCTCTTGCGGTCGTCAGCCAGCTTGCTGGTCATCGACGAGCCGCCGACCGACAGCGTCTTGCCGTGCTGGTCGATGATCGAGACCTGCTCGGCCTTCAGGCCCGGGACGGCGCCGGCGACGAGGTTCTGGACGGCCTGGACCTGATCGTCGGTCGGCTTGCGGCCGCCGATGCCGATGGTCACCGAGCCGGAGGGCGGCTCGGCCTCTTCCTCGAACAGCTGGCGGCGCGGCAGGTTCAGGTGGACCCGGGCGAAGGTGACGCCATCCAGCGAACGGATGGTGCGGGCCAGCTCCCCTTCCAGCGCGCGCTGGCGGTTCAGCTGCTGGACAAAATCGGTCTGGCCGAGCGTGGCGCCCTGGTCGAAGATTTCGTAGCCGACCGACCCGGAGGTCACCAGGCCCTTGCCGGAGATCATCAGCCGGGTTGAGGCGACCTTGTCGCGCGGCACCATGATGGTCGTGCCGTCGCCCTTCAGTTCGTAGTCGATGCCCGCCTGGTCCAGCGCCTGGACGACGGTGGAGGCTTCCTTCATGTCGAGGTTCGAATAGAGCAGCGCCTTGGGCTGGGCGCCGAGCGTCGCGCCCAACCAGATCAGTCCGGCGATCAACGCCGCCCCGATGCCGAGCATGGCGGCGAGCCGGGCGACCCCGAAGGCGCGAACGCCGTTCATGAACCTTTCCACTCGGGACCGCCCCTACCCAACCAAAGGCGCGACGGGCCAAGGAAGCCCGCGCTGCTAGGCAGGAATTACCGGGTGCAGGGTAAACGCCCTCTTAAGGCGTCGCCGAAGCCAGGCCCCAATGCAACGGCCGCGTCCCGTCTCCGGAACGCGGCCGCGCAGTGTGCTGAGCCTCTTTGGGGGGCGAGCGGCTCAGCGATATTGTTGCAGCCGGGTCGTCCGCAGGCCGGCGAGGCCATGACGGTCGATCGACTTCTGCCAGGTCAGGAACTCCTCGTTGGTGAGACGATAGCGATCACACGCCTCGTCCAGCGTCAGGAGTCCTCCCCGCACGGCTGCCACCACCTCTGCCTTGCGCCGGATCACCCAACGCTCGGTATTGGCCGGCGGCAGATCGCCCAGCGTCAGCGGCGCGCCGGTCGGACCGATCACGTACTTCTCGCCTCTGCTGTTTACGCGCTGCTGCTGAAGCATCCTTCTACGCCTCTCTCACCAAGACTGTTCGGGAGGAAGATGCGCCACCTGAAATAACATGCGGTAAAGCGCGATGGTTTAAGTAGCTTAACCACCATCGACCGCAAGTTAATGTCAGTGTTTCATTGTGATACATCTGAATTAAAGCCCCCTAAACATCAAGACTAGCGCTTGATATTCAGAAGCTCTTCCAACATCTGATCTGCGGTGGTGATGATTTTCGAGGACGCTGAATAGGCCCGTTGCGTGGTGATCAGGCCGGTAAACTCGCTCGACAGGTCGACTGTGGAAGCTTCGAGCGTCGACGGCGCGATGTAACCGGCCCCGCCGCTGCCGGCGGTCTTGAAGTTGTAGGTGCCGCTGTCCTTGCTCACGCGATAGGCGTTTCCGTTGGTCGGGATCAGGCCGTCGGCGTTGGGGAAGGTGGCGATGGCCACCTGGGCGATCTGCCGCGAGATGCCGTTGTCGAAGATCGCGGTCACGAAGCCCTGATCGTCGATCTCGATGTCGGACAGATTGCCGAAGGCGGTGCCGTTGGTGCTGACCGACTGCAGGATGCTCTCGCTGTCGAAGCTGGTGACGCCGCCGGCGACGCCGCCCAGTTCAAGGCGGATGTCCTGGTCGCCGATGCCAAGGCCGGTGGCCCACTTGACCGCGCCGGCGCCGGGGGCGGCGTCGGAGGAGGCGCCGAAGGCGATCACCGGATCGTTCCAGTCGGCGAACAACGGCGCCAGCGGGGCCGCGAAGGTGGCGCTGGGGTCGAGGCGGCCATCCTCGGTGAAGGCCACCATGCCGACGGCCAGCTGGCCGTTGCTGAGGCCCGCGCCCAGTTCGACGTCGCTGGCCGGCACGGCGCGCACTTCGGCGTACCACTGGTTAGGCGTGGCGCTGCGCAGGAAGTCGATCTGGACCGTGCGCTTGCCGCCCTTGGAGTCGGAGACGGGGACCTGGACCCAGAAGTCCGGCTTCACGCCGACCCCCGCGTCGGGATCGTACATCGCCATCGAGTTGGTGGCCGGGTCATAGGTGCCGCCAGTGACTTCGGCCGACAGCTCCTGGCTGGCGTCGAGGTTGGCGTTGACCGTCACGCGCGTGGTCTGCTCGGCCGCGCCGCCGACCGACGCGACGTTGATCGACTCCAGGCGGGTGATGTCCGACGGGTCGGTGGTGATCACGCCCTCGGCGTCGGTCAGCCAGCCCTGCAGGTACAGGCCGGCGTCGTTGCGCAGGTAGCCCTGGCTGTCGAGCTGGAAGGAGCCGGCGCGGGTGAAGGCCCGGGCGTCGGCGGCGGTCAGGTCCTCCGCCTTCTCGGTGACGACGAAGAAGCCGTTGCCGGAAATCGACAGGTCAGTGTTGCGGCTGGACTGGGTCGGCAGGCCCTGGGTGGTGATGAACCGGCGGGTCGTGGCGGTGACGCCGCCCGCGGCATACGACGAGCCGGAGTTGCGGCCGCTGACCAGCGTCTGGAAGTTAGCCTGCGAGCGTTTGTAACCGACCGTGTTGACGTTCGCGATGTTGTCCGAGATCGCGGCCAGGGACTGCGAGTTCGAGATCAGACCGGTGACGCCGGCCAGCATGGCGCTGTTGATGCTCATGGAGGGTTATCCTTCCTGCACTGGGTTCTGGTGGCCTAGACGGTCTGCTTGACGCTTGAGATCGCGCTGAGCGGGATCTTGAGTTTGCCAATGCTGACGACCGTCTCGCCGTTGAGGGTTTCAACCGCCGACGCGACGCCGGTGGTGTAGATGCTGGAGTTGATGGTCTCGCCGCCGGAGCCGGTGGCGGTGATCTTCAGGCTGTAGGTCCCGCCGTCGGGAAGCTGGGTGCCCTGGGTGGTCTTGCCGTCCCACTCGAAGGCGCCCTCGCCGGCCGCCACGTTGGCGTCGGTGCGCGAGAACACGGTCTGGCCGGCCGAGTTGACGACCTCGTACTTCACGTTCGTGGCGGCGCGATCGATGTCGTAGGTCCAGGTCGACTTGCCGCCCTGAAGCGTGGCGTCGTCCGTGGCGGCGGTGACGGTCTTGCCGATCAGGTTGACCGACCCGGCCAGGCCGCCGTCGTTCATGCCGACGAGCAGGGCCAGCAGGTCATTGGTCAGCAGCTGCTGCTCGACCCCGGTCATCTGCACGATCTGGGCGGTGAACTCGTTGGAATCGAGCGGCGACAGCGGGTCCTGGTTTTTCAGCTGCGTGGTCAGCAGCGCCAGGAAGGTCTCTTCGCTGTCGGCCAGGCGGCCGCGGGAATCGGCCATCTTGTCGAGAACGGAATTGCCGGTGCTGACAGCGTCAACCATGGGAGCCTCAGATACGGATGTCGACGCCGCCGGACGGCGTGCGTGACCAGGTGGAGCGGGCGGCCAGGGCGTCGGCCTGTTCAAGGCCGGACTGGGCGGTCTGGAAGGCGCGGCCGGACCAGGCGGCGAGCGGCTCGCGCGCCTCGCGGCCGCCGGAGCCGCCCGGGTTGTTCATGTCGAAGGACAGGCCGCCGTCGGCCACGTCGAACCCGGCCTTCTCCAGCGCCTGGCGAAGTTCGCCGGCCCGGCCGCGCAGATCGGCGGCGGTCTGGCTGGAGTCGAACGACAGCGACGCGGTCAGGCGGCCATCGGCGTTGATCTCGATACTGACGTCGACCTTGCCCAGGCCCAGCGGGTCGAGCTGAACGTCGAAGCGGGTGGTCTTGCCCTCCAGCTTCTGCGCGATGTCGGCGGCCAGCCGGGCCACGGTTTCGGGGGAACCACGGGTCTGCGGCGCCTCGACCGGAACCTCGGCGGAGGCCTGCAGGGTCGGGGCGGCGGGCGCGGCGTCCGGGGTGGCCGGCTCGATCTCGGGGCCGGCGTCGGCCAGGGCGGCGGCGACCGGCGGAAGATCAGGGCGGGCGACCGGCGCGGGCGCCGCGGCGTCGACGGTCGGCCGGGCGTCGGCCCTCACCGTCGGCTTCAGGTCCGGCGCGGCGGCGTCGAGGACCGGGATCGCCGCCTCGGCGCGGACGGCGTCAGCGCGGGCGGCGCGGCGGCCGGACGCGGGAACGGGCGCGGCGGGCGTCTCGACCACGGCGGCCTCGACGGGAACCGGCGCCTCGGGCGACAGGGCCGCGTCGACCGCGACCTCGACAGGGGTGTCGATGGCGACCTCGACCGGGACCTCGCCCTGCGCGGCGCCGGCGGCGGCCGCGTCGCGAACGGCGGCCTGGGCCTCAGGCTTGCGCGCGCCGTCGAGGACGCGGCCGATCAGGCTGACAACCGCCTCGCCGGCGGTCCGGGGCGCGGCGGCGACCGGGGACGGCGTCGCAGCGACGGCCTGAGCCGGGGCGTCCGGAGCCTGCGGAGGCGGCGCGGCGGCGGCGGTGGCAGCGGTGGCGGTGGTGGCGGCGGCGGCGGTGGTGGCGGCGGCGGTGGCAGCGGTGGCGGCGGTGGCGGTGACAGCTGCGGCGGTGGCCGCGCTATCGTCAGACGCCTCCGCGACCGATGTCGGCGGGGCCGGAGCCGCGATGCGCGGCGCCGTGGCGACGGGCGCGTCGCCCTCGGCCTGGCGGTGGGCGGGGTTCGCCGAGACGGACGTCTGCGTATCGCTAGATGAGGCGGGTGCGGTCAGCCCGACGGGCGGCGAAACCGGCGCCTTTGTCGCGACAGGCGAAGCCGGAGCGGACGGAGCGGCGGAGTCAGCGGGCGCCGCGGGAGCAGCAGGAGCAGGCAGCGGCGACGCGGCGATGACCTGGCTTTCGCCGTCGGGCGTTGCGACGGCCGTCGACACGGTCGGCGCGGGCGCCGGCGCAGGCGGCGTCATCCCGGCGAGGGTGAGCAATCCAGTGGCTTCAGACGTCTCGATCGTCTCGCCGTCCCGGTCGGCGGCGGAAACCTCGACAATCTCGTCGTCGTCGGCGGCGGTCGGCGCGGCGTGAGGCGTCCCGGCCGCCATCAGGCCGACGCCCGGGCCGAACGGTCCGGCCGCCGAGGCCGCCGTAGCGCCCGGGACCTCGGACGGCGCCGGAGCGGCGGCGGTCAGCGTCGCCATCAGAGCCTCGAACGCGCCGCCCAGGCCCTGCCCTTCCGGCGCGACGACGCCGTCGGCGCCGGACTTGGCGCCGAGGCCCGGCAGGGCGGCGAGGACGATGGACGCGAACGCGGTCATGGCAGGCTGAAACGCCCCTGAGCGGTGACTGTACGGTCGGCGCCTGCTGCGCCCGGACTATTCGACAGTCAGGTAGCAACGGCCGGGCCAACTGCCAGAAATGTCTTCAACACACTGTTTTTATTGATATTATTTCATCTCAACGGCGCGCTGCCCGGGCGCCGTCGGTGCGCTTTTTGCCGGGCCGTCGCGGGTCGATGGGGCGCGAAGTGCCGCCCGGCGGCGTCTGGCGCCGTCCTTGCGCTGTGGTTCAGCGGGTCACCAGGCCCGCGGAATCGAAGTCTATGATTATCAATGGCTTAGCATCGACCAGCAGGCCCGCGCCTGAATCGGCCCGGCAAAATGCGCCGGTACGCGCGTCAGGCTTTGCCGGGCTGACCGGGAGGATCTCATGAGCCTGGCCGCCATCCTGTCGTCCGCCAACAGCGGTCTGATGGCCGCCCAGACCGGCCTGCGGACGGTCTCGGACAACATCGCCAACATCAACACCCCCGGATACGTGCGCAAGGTCGTCGACCAGGCGCCGCTGGTGTCCGGCGGCCTGGGCGCGGGCGTCAGCGTCACGCAGATCCGCCGCGCCGCCGACCAGTTCCTGCAACGCGCCTCGCTGACCGCCACCGCCTCGGCGTCCGAGGCCGGCGTCATCGCCACGGCCATGGACCGGGCCCAGGCGCTGTTCGGCAATCCGGGCGAAAGCAGCTCCTTCTTCACGCGCCTGGACGAGATCTATTCCGCCTTCACGGCCGCCTCATCCGACGCCGCCTCGTCCATCCGCCGCGACCAGGCGATCGACGGCGTCACCGACTTCCTGAGCGAAGCCTCGCGCATCTCCACCTCACTGCAGGCGATGGCCGTCGAGGCCGACACCCGGATCGGCGCCGTCATCGAGCGGACCAACCAACTGCTCAAGCAGATCGACGACCTGAACGGCGACATCAGCCGGGCGATGATCCAGGGCGGCGACGCCACCGGCCCGGAGAACATCCAGAGCCAGCTGATCAACGAGCTGTCCGGCCTGATGGACGTCAGCGTCACGCCGCGGACCAATGGCGGCTTCATGATCCGGGCCTCGGACGGCAACGCCCTGGCCGGCGGCGGCGGCGCGGCGGAGCTGAAGTATGTCCGCACGGACGGCGCCTCGGGCGAGATCACCGTCTCCCTGCCCGGGGCCAACGGCGAGCCGTCGCTGCGCGCCCGGATCACCACCGGCGAGATCCGCGGTCTGCTCGATCTGCGCGACACCGAGCTGCCGGCGCTGGGCGACCAGCTGTCGGAATTCGTCACCCGCGCCGTCGACGAGCTGAACCGCGCCCACAACGCCGCCTCGGCCGTGCCCGCGCCGACCAGCCTGACCGGCCGCGACACCGGCATGGACCTGTCGACCGCCATCGGCGGCTTCAGCGGCCGCACCAGCGTGGTCATCGTCAACCCGGCCGGGGTCGTCTCCCGCCAGGTGGACATCGACTTCGACGCCGGCACGATGAGCATCGACGGCGGCGTCACCACCACCGGCTTCACCCCGGCCAGCTTCATGGCCACCCTCAACGGCCAGCTCGGCGGCCAGGGGTCGGCCAGCTTCGCCAATGGCGCCCTGACCCTGTCGGCGACGGGCGCGAACGGCGTGGCCATCGTCGACCCCGCGACCACGCCCTCTGAGCGCGCCGGCAAGGGCTTCTCGCACTTCTTCGGCCTGAACGACCTGGTGAGCTCGACCGGCTATCCCTACTACGAGACCGGCCTGACCCCGACCGACCCGCACGGGTTCACCGCCGGCGACACCCTGACCCTGCGGCTGGCCGGCAAGGACGGCGCACGGATCCGGGACGTCACCGTCGCCGTGCCGGCCGGCGGCACGATGCAGGACCTGCTCAACGCCCTGAACGCCAACGCCGGCGGCGTGGGCCTCTATGGACAGTTCACGCTCGACGCGGATGGCGCCCTGAGCTTCGGCGGAACCGCGGGCCAGACCGTTTCCGTCGTCAACGACGACACCTCGCGCGGGGTCGGCGGGCCGTCAGTCTCGGAACTGTTCGGCGTCGGCCATGCGCAGCGGGCCTCGCGGGTCACAAGCTTCGAGGTGCGCAGCGACATCGCCGCCTCGCCGACGAAGCTGGCGCTGGCGACCTTCGACCCGGCCCAGGCGGCGCTCGGCCGTCCGGCCCTGGCCATCGGCGACGGTCGCGGCGCCCAGCGGCTGGCGGCGGCCGGCGAGGCGATCACACGGTTCGACGCGGTCGGCGGGTCCGCGGCGGGCAGCATGTCCGTCACGCGCTACGCCGCCGAGTTCGCCGGTTCGATCGGCCGCAAGGCCGAGAACGCGACCTCCCGCCAGGAGATCGCCCAGGCCGTCGCCGCCGAGGCCGACACCCGCAGAAGCTCCGCCGAGGGGGTCAACCTCGACCAGGAACTGATCAGCATGACGACCTACCAGCAGGCGTTCAGCGCCTCGGCCCGGCTCGTCCAGGCCGGCAAGGACCTCTACGACGTCCTCCTCCAGATGGTGGGCTAGAACCATGAACCGCGTCGCCACCGCCAACAGCTACAGCACCGTTCTCAACCACCTGATGCAGGCGCAGGTCCGACAGCAGGACGCCAACGCCCAGGTGTCGAGCCAGAAGAACGCGTCAGACCTCAAGGGCTATGCCCGCCAGGCCGAGACCCTTCTGGCCACCCGGTCGATCCAGTCCAAGGTGGAGGGCTATCTGGCCCAGGGCGACATGCTGACCTCCAGGCTGGAGGCCCAGGACCACGCCCTGACCCAGGTCGCCGACTCCGTCCAGAGCGCCCGTCAGGCCATCGCCGAGGCCATCGCCACCGGCCGGGGCGAGGCGCTGATGGGCGAGGTGTCCGCCTGGTTCTCCGCCGCAACGGACTCGCTGAACGCCAAGTTCGGCGGCCGCTACCTGTTCTCCGGCGGCCAGGTCGACACGCCGGCCACCAGCGCCAGCCAGATCACCGACCTGACCGCGGCGCCGGCCATCGCCGACCTGTTCCAGAACGACGGCCTGACCCCGATCAACCAGCTGGACGAGTCGACGGCCATCGAGACCGGCTTCCTGGCCGCCGACGTCGGGACCAGCACCTTCGACGCCTTCCGCCAGATGCAGGCTTACGTCGAAGCCAACGGCGACTTCACCGGCAAGCTGACGGCCGCGCAGGAAACCTTCCTGCAGGGCATGCTCGGCGCCTTCGATTCCGCCCGCTCGACCGTCACCGACTATGCGGCCCGCAACGGCCTGATCCAGAACCGCGTCGACAAGACCCTGGCCGCCCAGGAAGACCGCAAGGCCATGCTGGAAGGCATGGTCGGCGCGATCACCGACGCCGACATGCCGCTGGCCATCACCCGCCTGGAACAGGCGCAGGTGGCGGTGCCAGGCGTCGGCGCAGGTGTTCAACATGCTCAAGCAGAGTTCGCTGCTGGACATGCTGCGGTAGCGGACGTCGCTACTCGCCCACCCTCATCCCGATCCGCCCGGCATTCGCCGGGATGAGCGGACCTGAGAGGGCGCCTGGAGGAAACGGCCGATGACGCTCAAGCGGGTCGACTACGATGACAACCAGCACCGGACCTACGCCGAGGGGCGACGCATGCCGGCCGGGGTGGCGGAGCGCTGGATGGAGCGGTTCGCCGCGCACCTGCCGCAGCGGCGTCCGCTGACGATCATCGACCTGGGCTCGGGCGTGGGCCGCCTCACTCCGGCGCTGGCCGACGCCTTCGGCGGTCCCGTCGTGGGCGTCGAGCCCGCTGACCGGATGCGGGCCATCGCCGAGGCGAACGCCGCCCACCCGGCGGTCCGCTACGTTCGCGGCGAGGCGGCCGCGATGCCCCTGCCCGACCAGTCCGCCGACGCGGTGCTGATGTTCCTGTCGCTGCACCATGTGCCGGACCGGGCCGCCGCCGCCCGCGAGATCGCGCGAGTGCTGAAGCCCGGCGGGCGGGTGTTGATCCGGACCGGCTTCGGCGACCGGCTGGCCGACATCTGGTGGCACCGCTTCTTCCCGCTCGGCCGCGAGATCGAGGAGCAGATGTTTCCGACCCTCGCGGAGGTGACCGACCTCTTCGCCGCCGCCGGTCTGAACGTGCTGGCGCTGCAGGAGGTTACCGAGGTCTACGCCGCCAGCGGCCTCAAGGCGGCCGAAAAGCTGCGCCTGCGCGCCATATCGCCGTTCGAGCACATGAGCGAGGCCGAGATCGAGGAGGGCTTCGCGCGCCTCGACGCCTGGCTCGCCGCCGGCAAGGCCGATGAGGCGCCGACCACCTTCCAGGCGGAACTGCTGGTCCTGGGCCGGGAAAGCACGGGCCAAAGCGCGGAACTCTGACGCTCGACGCTCCCTTCCCGCTCGGCGGGCTCAGGCCCTCCGCGCCACGCGGCGACGGTCGCAATTTCCGGCCCGACGTTCTATATGCCGCCCCATGAGCGCCCTGCCCTCCACCCTGGACATCGCCGACGACGTCGTGCGCCAAGCCGTCGGTCTGCCGACCGGCTCGCGGGTGGTCGCGGCCATGTCGGGCGGCGTCGACTCGACGGTGACCGCCGCCCTGCTGGCCCGGGCCGGCTATGACGTCGTGGGCGTGACGCTGCAGCTCTATGATCACGGCGCGGCGATCCAGAAGAAGGGCGCCTGCTGCGCGGGGCAGGACATCCTCGACGCCCGCCAGGCGGCCGAAGCCATCGGCATCCCGCACTACGTGCTCGACTACGAAAGCCGGTTCAAGCAGCAGGTCATCGAGGAGTTCGCCGACGCCTATCTGCGCGGCGAGACGCCGATCCCCTGCGTGCGCTGCAATCAGACGGTGAAGTTCCGCGACCTGCTGGACGTGGCCCGCGACCTGGGCGCCGTGGCCATGGCGACCGGCCACTATGTGCGCCGGGAAGACACCGCCTCCGGGCCGCAGTTGCACCGCGCCGCCGACGCGGGTCGCGACCAGAGCTACTTCCTGTTCGCCACCACGCGCGAGCAGCTGGACTACCTGCGCTTTCCGCTGGGCGGCCTGCCCAAGCCGGCGGTGCGCGGCGTGGCCGCCGGCATCGGACTGTCGGTGGCCGACAAGCCCGACAGCCAGGACATCTGCTTCGTGCCCGAGGGCAAGTACCACACGGTCATCGACCGGCTGCGTCCGCAGGGCGCTGTGGCCGGCGACATCGTGCACATGGACGGCCGGGTGCTGGGCCGCCACGAGGGCGTCACCCGCTACACCATCGGACAGCGGAAGGGCCTCAACGTCGGCGGCGGCACGGGCGAGCCGCTGTTCGTGACCCGGATCGACGCTGACCGGCGCCACGTCGTGGTCGGCCCGCGCGAGGCGCTGCTGACCCGCGCCCTGACGCTGAAGGAAGACAACTGGCTGGGCGATGAGGCGGCGATCACCGACGCCGCCGCCAACGGCCGCGCCGTGCTGGCCCGCGTGCGCTCGACCCGCGAGCCGGTCGCCGGCCGGCTGACCCTGATCGAGGGAGTCGTCGGCGTGGCGCTGGACACGCTGGAAGAAGGCGTCGCCCCAGGCCAGGCCTGCGTGCTCTACGCGCCGGAAGAGCCGAGCCGCGTGCTGGGCGGCGGCTTCATCGAGACGGCGGTGCGGGCCGTCTGAGCCTTTTCGCCGTTAAGGGTCGGACAAACGGTCGCAGGCGGCTTTCCTTACCGGTTCGCGAAGATTTTTCGAGACCCGCGTTCTCCGGATCGTCGCTGCACACGAGAGCCGAAAGGCCTGGGATCTCTGCTGCATCAACGCCTGAACGGGTTTGCGAATCCCACGGGATTCACTGGGGATTCGGCGATCACGAAAGAGTCATCCGCTCCACGACTCGACGCCGCGAGATGGCGGGTTGCCGCCGATTCGCAAATCGGCTTAACGATTCTTTCCAACGGGCGGTTCACCATTAACCAGTCTTAAAGCAGCTTAATTCCAATGTCGGAATTGAGCTCCGGAGGCGGATTCCGCCTCGTCTGAATCGTTACCGCGGGAGGGCCGCGGGGAGGGGATCAATGCGCGTACTGTTGATAGAAGATGACAGCGCCACGGCTCAGACCATCGAGCTCATGCTTAAGTCGGAGGGGTTCAACGTCTATACGACGGACCTCGGCGAGGAGGGCGTGGATCTGGGGAAGATCTATGACTACGATCTCATCCTGCTGGACCTGAACCTGCCGGACATGAGCGGCATGGACGTGCTGCGCACGCTGCGCAACGGCAAGATCAACACCCCGATCATGATCCTGTCCGGTTCGTCGGAAATCGACACCAAGGTCAAGACCCTGGGCGGCGGCGCCGACGACTACATGACCAAGCCGTTCCACAAGGACGAGATGGTCGCCCGCATCCACGCCGTGGTGCGCCGCTCCAAGGGCCACGCCCAGGCGGTGATCCAGACCGGCGAGATCGGTGTGAACCTTGACGCCAAGACCGTCGAGGTGAACGGCATGCGCGTCCACCTGACCGGCAAGGAATACCAGATGCTGGAGCTGCTTTCGCTCCGCAAGGGTACGACCCTGACCAAGGAAATGTTCCTCAACCACCTCTACGGCGGCATGGACGAGCCCGAGCTGAAGATCATCGACGTCTTCATCTGCAAGCTGCGCAAGAAGCTGGCGACCGCGTCGGGCGGCAACCACTACATCGAGACCGTCTGGGGCCGCGGCTATGTGCTGCGCGACCCGCAGGAAGCCGTCAGCGCCGCCTGACGACACCCCGGAGCCCTCCTCCGGACAGAACAAAGCCCCCGCCGGTCCAGCCGGCGGGGGTTTTTCTTTGGCCTCGCCGCGATCAGCGCGCCGGGCGCACCGAGGAGATCCGGCGGCCGAGGCCGGTCCGCTCCAGGTTCCGCACATCGCGGTCGAAGGTCATGCACTGGCCCCGGAAGTCGGGCTCGCTGCAGGCCTGCCAGCGGCCGCGCACCCGCGCCGAGCGGGCCCGGTCGGCGATCTCCCACCGCCCGAGGCTCGGCGCGGCGCGGTCGATGGTCTCGCAGCGACCACCGAAGTCCGGCTGGGTGCAGAGGGTGATCGATCCGCGCGCCCCGCCGCCGCCCTGGCCGGTGCAGGTCAGGCGGCCGTCGACATTGGCGATGTCGCGGCGGTCGCAGGGACGGATGTCGAGCCTGGCGCGGACATAGCGGCCGCGGCTGTCGCGGCAGGACGCGTTCAACGTCCAGCCGGTCATGTAGGCGTCCCGGCAGCTGTTGCGGTAGCTGCCGGCCGGAAGCTGACCGCCGCCGCCGATGCCGCCCGTGCAGCTGAGCCGTCCGTTGAGATTGGCGATGTCGCGATTGCCGCAGGTGCGCGTGTCCAGCGCGGTCCGGTTCCAGCGCCCGCTGCTGTCGCGGCAGGAGGCGTTGAGGGTCCAGCCGGTCATGTAGGCGCCGTTGCAGCTGTCGCGATAGCTGCCGCGCGGGATCGCCTGGCCGCCGCTCCCGCCGCTGCCGCCGCCCGAGCAGGCCAGCCGGCCGTTGTCGTTGATGATCTGGCCGCGACAGGTGTCGTAGCGAAGGGTCGAGGCCGCCGTTCCGCCGCCGCGCTGGGTGCACCGCGCCGACAGGATCTTGGCCCCGCCCTGGGCGTAGGCGCGGGCTTCGCCGCAGGTGGCGCGCCATTGGCCGGGCGGAAGCGGCAGGGCCTGGGCCCAGGCCGCGGCCGCGCCCAGGGCGAGCGTGGCGCCGACGGCGGCCAGCGCCGTCCAGATCAACTTTTTCATGGTCGTGTTTCCCGTTAGCGCATCCGGCGGCACCATCGCGCATAGTTGTCGCCCCACAAAGAACCTTGATCGCCGATTCTGGTTCCCGTTGCTCCGGAAGCAGCAGCATGCATCCTCCCCGAAACCCTGGGGGACGCGACATGACTCGGCAGATTGCGCTCGGCGCCGCGCTGCTCGGCGCACTTCTCCTGGCCTGGCTCGGGACCCGCACGCCCGCTCCGGCAGGCCTGGATGCACCGGCGACGGCCTTTTCCGCCGCCCGGGCCCTGGTCGACATCGGCGAGATCTCCCGGGCGCCGCACCCGGTCGGCTCGGCCGACCATGCGCGGGTGCGGGACTACGCCCTGGCGCGCATGACGTCGCTGGGCCTGTCACCGTCGATCCAGGCCGCCCAGGCCGTCGAGACCCGGGCCTTCGGCGGCGACAGCTTCGTCATCGGCGGGCAGGTCGAGAACCTGGTCGGCGTCCTGCCGGGTCGGGACCGCGCCCTCCCCGCCCTGGCCCTGATGGCGCACTACGATAGCGTCCCGGCGTCCCCAGGCGCGGCCGACGACGCCACCGGCGTCGCCGCCCTGTTCGAGACGATCCGCGCCATCAAGGCCGGCGGCGGCGCCGACCGCGACATCATCGTACTGGTCACCGACAGCGAGGAGGCGGGGCTGCTGGGCGCGCGCGCCTTCTTCGCCGAACATCCGCTGCGGACCCGGATCGGGCTGATGATCAACCTGGAGGCCCGCGGCAACGGCGGCCGGGCCAACATGTTCCAGACCGGGCCGGGAAACGGGGCGATCGTCTCGGCGTTCGCGGCGACCGCCAGCGCGCCGATCAGCAATTCGCTGGCCGTGTTCCTCTACGAGACCATGCCCAACGACACCGACTTCTCGGTCTCGAAGGAGGCCGGTCTCTCGGGCCTGAACTTCGCCTTCATCGGCCGGCAGTTCGACTACCATTCGCCGACCGCGACCGTCGCCAACCTCGATCAGGGCTCGGTGCAGCATATCGGCGACCAGACGCTGGCGGCGACGCGGCGGTTCGCGGTGGCCGGCGGCCTGCCCGGCAAGGCGCCTGACGCGGTCTACAGCCAAACCTTCGGCGATCACATCCTGGCCTACCCGGCCTGGGGCGGCTGGCTGCTCTGGCTGGCGACGGCGGCGACCGTCGCCGTCGCCCTTCGACGGGTCCGGACGACCGGTGAGGCCTGGCCCTGGCGAGGGGTGGCGCGCGGAGCCGGCGCGGCCGTGCTGCTGCTGACCGGCGCGGCGCTGGCGCTGCAGGTTGCGCGGCGTGTCACCGGCGTGGGCTTTGGCTTCCTTGAGCAACGCCCGCTGCTCGCCCAGTGGGCGCTGTGGGAGACGACGCTGGCGATCATCGCCGTGGGCATGCTGCTGCTGGTCCCGGCCATGCTGGGACGGGGCGAGCGGCGCTGGCCGCCGGTCGTCTCGGCGCTGATCGGCGGACTGCTGTGCCAGCTGTTCGGCGGCTGGGACCTGATCGGCGGCGGGCTGGCGGTGGTGACGGCGGGCCTGGCGGGCGCCGTCTTCGGCAAGCCGGTGAAGATCGAGCAGGCCTGGGCGGGCGTGCTGGTCGTGGGCGTCATCCTGTCGCTGGCGCTCCAGGTGCTGCAGCCGACCGTGGCGGTCATCGTCGCCTGGCCCCTGGCGCTGGCCGCCGTCGCGGCGCTGGCGACCAACCTCGGCCGGGAGGCGCGGGTCGGGCGGGTCGCTCTTCTGGCGCTGCTGGCGACCGCGAGCGGCGGCTGGCTGGCCGTCTATTTCCACGGCGTGGCGCAGGGACTGGACCTGCCC
The DNA here is from genome assembly GCA_031426695.1 of Caulobacter sp. GTDB lineage: Bacteria > Pseudomonadota > Alphaproteobacteria > Caulobacterales > Caulobacteraceae > Caulobacter. The sequence goes on along the minus strand of JASJPM010000004.1, from coordinate 153,919 downwards.
GCGATCCTCGGCCTGTTCGTGTTTCTGGGCGCGCTGGTCTTCTGGCCGCTGGCGGCGCGGGACGGCCACAGGGCGCTTTGGCCCGCCCTGGCGATCCTCGCCATCGGCATCGTCCTGACGGGCGTGGTGCGCTTCCGGGAGCCCTGGACCACGCGGCATCCGATGGTCACCAGCGTCCTGCACGTCAGCGACACCGCCACGGGCAAGGCCTGGCGCGTCGCCACGACCCCGGCGCTGGACCCCTGGTCGCGCGCGGTCCTGACGGCCGACGGCGGGACAGTCGCCAAACGGGACTTCCGGCCTTTCGCGCGCCGCGACGTCTGGGCCGCCCCGGCGCGGGGAGCGGTCCCGCCACCGCCACTAACGGTTTCGCGCGCGCCGGACGGGTCGGTCGTGGTCGAGGGCGACGCCCGGGGACGCCTGGTGATGATCGACGTCGAGAGCGGGCCGGTGGCGTCCGTTGTGGTGAACGGCAGGGCCGTGGCGCTGAAGGCCACGGCCAAACCGGTCAGCGCCTCGCAGCCTGGCAAGGTCTGGACCCGCCTGCGCTGGCAGGGGGATCCGGGACCGATCCGGCTCGTCGTCCCGGCGCCCGGCCCGGCGGAGGTTCGCTACGCGATCGTTTCGGAAGGCTGGCCGACCGTGACCCGAGCGCTTCCGCCCCGACCGGGAACCGTGATGCCCTTCGACGTCTCGGACTCCACGGTGGTGACCGGCGCCGCCCGCCTGCCCTGAAAATCGACTGCCCGACACGCCCCCTCTTGACGCGGCTCTATATTTCCTTATTTCTCGAAATATCGATTAATAGGAGATCGCCATGAAGCGCCTGCACCTCCATATCGCCGTCGACGACCTGGATCGCTCGATCGGCTTCTACTCCACCCTGTTCGGCGCCCAGCCGTCGGTGGTGAAGGACGACTACGCCAAGTGGATGCTGGAGGATCCGAAGGTGAACCTGGCCATTTCCCGGCGCGGCCGGGCGGCCGGCATCGACCATGTGGGCATCCAGACCGACACCGCCGGCGAACTCTCTGACCTCGCCGTCCGCCTGAAGAGCGCCGGCGAAACAACCTTCGACCAGGAAGCCACCACCTGCTGCTACGCCAAGTCCGACAAGAGTTGGGTCGTCGACCCCTCGGGCGTGCGCTGGGAGACCTTCCACACCACCGGCGAAGCCACGACCTACGGCGAATCCGAGCCCGAGGCCCTGCTGGCCGCCGCCGGCGCGGCCGCGCCGGCGCCCCAGGCCGCCTGCTGCGGCTGACGGCGTGGCGACGGCGTCATGAAATTCCTCTATTCTCGAATGATGGAACAGACCGACGCCGTCGCCGCCCTGTCCGCCCTGGCGCACGCCGGGCGGCTCGAAGTCTTTCGCCTGCTGGTCAAGGCGGGGCCGGCCGGCATGGCCGCCGGCAAGATCGCCGAGGCGACCGGCACACTGCCCAACACCCTGTCGGCGAGCCTCAACCTCCTGACCCAGGCCGGACTGATCCACTCGCGCCGCGACGGCCGCTCGATCATCTACTCGGCCGATTTCGAGGCCATGAGCGGGCTGCTGACCTTCCTGATGGAGGACTGCTGCTCCGGCGAGCCGGCCATCTGCGGACCGGTCGTCGACCTGGCCCGCGCGGGCGGCTGCGCGGCCGAGGGCTGCGCGTGACCCGGCCGGTCCGGCGCGCCCGCCGCGGGAAAACCTGACATGTCGATCTTCGAACGGTTCCTGACCCTGTGGGTGGCGCTGTGCATCCTGGTGGGCATCGGCCTGGGCCAGCTGTTCCCGACGGTCTTCCAGACGATCGGCCGCCTGGAGGTCGCCAGCGTCAACCTGCCGGTGGCGGGCCTGATCTGGCTGATGATCATCCCCATGCTGATGAAGATCGACTTCGCCGCCATGGCTCAGGTCGGGCGCCACTGGCGCGGCATCGGCATCACCCTGTTCGTCAACTGGGCGGTCAAGCCGTTCTCCATGGCCCTGCTCGGCTGGCTGTTCATCGGCCTGCTGTTCCGGCCGTGGCTGCCGGCCGGCCAGATCGACAGCTACATCGCCGGGCTGATCCTGCTGGGAGCCGCGCCCTGCACGGCCATGGTCTTCGTCTGGAGCAACCTGACCAAGGGCGAGCCGCACTTCACGCTCAGCCAGGTGGCGCTCAACGACACAGTGATGATCTTCGCCTTCGCGCCGATCGTCGCCCTGCTGCTCGGGCTGTCGGCGATCGTCGTGCCGTGGGAAACCCTGCTGCTGTCGGTCGGGCTCTACATCATCGTGCCGGTGGTCATCGCCCAGGTCCTGCGCAGGGTTCTGCTGGCGAAAGGCCAAGGGGCGCTTCAGGCGGGGATGGCCTGGCTCGGCCCGGCCTCGATGGTCGCCCTGCTGGCCACCCTGGTCCTGCTGTTCGGCTTCCAGGGCGGAGAGATCCTCGCCCAGCCGCTGATCATCGCCCTGCTGGCCGTGCCGATCCTGATCCAGGTCTATTTCATCGCCGCCCTGGCCTATCTGATGAACCGGGCGGCGCGGGAGCCGCATGACATCGCCGGGCCGTCGTCGATGATCGGCGCCAGCAACTTCTTCGAACTGGCCGTGGCCACGGCGATCAGCCTGTTCGGGCTCAAGTCCGGCGCCGCGCTGGCCACGGTTGTCGGGGTGCTGGTCGAGGTGCCGGTCATGCTGACGCTGGTGGCCATCGTGAATCGCTCGAAGGGCTGGTACGAAAGCCGCCTCGCCCCCCGCAACGAGGCCTGACCCCATGACCGTCACCATCTTCCACAACCCTGCCTGCGGCACGTCCCGCAATACGCTGGCGGCCATCCGCGAGAGCGGCGTCGAGCCGACTGTGGTCGAGTACCTGAAGGCCGGCTGGACGAAGGCGCAGCTTCAGGACCTGCTGGGCAAGCTGGGCCTGGGGGCCCGCGACATCCTGAGGACCAAGGGCGCGCTGGCCGCCGAGCTGAGTCTGACCGACCCGTCGGCGAGCGATGACGCCATCCTCGACGCCATGGTCGCCCACCCGGTTCTGGTCGAGCGTCCCATCGTGGTCAGCCCCCGCGGGGCGGTGCTGTCGCGGCCGTCGGAGCGGGTTTTCGAAATTCTCGACAATGTCCCCGCCGCCTTCGTCAAGGAGGACGGCGAGCGAGTCCTGCCCGGGAATGCGCCCGACGCGTGAGCCGGCGTGACAAATGCGCCGAACCACCGAATATTGCTTGCGCCTGATGTGACGGTTCCGGCATGAACCGGCCCGACAGTTGCTGGGGGGCTACCCAGCCGTGTCATTCTGACGCTTGCGGCATCGTCAACGATGGGGGACCGATGCAGGAGTTTGATCCGAGGCGTCCGACGCTTCGCTTCGCACCCAAGATTCTTGTGGCCGTCGCCGGCTTCCTCGCCCTCGGTCTGGGCTGGAAACTGACGGCCGGTCCTGAGATCGCCGCGAGCCAGACGCTCGATCCCGCCGCCATGGCCGCGCTGCAACACGCCGCCTTCGCCGAGGCCGAGGCCCAGCCCGGGTTCGGCCGGGGGCACAATGTCGAGGTCGAGGTTCTTCCTGGTGAAACCCTGGCCGCCGCCGTCGCGCGCAGCGGCGTGGGCGACGCCGAGGCCCGCCACGTGGTCGGCGTCCTCAGCCAGGCCATGGACACCGTCAACATCAAGGCCGGCATGGACTTCGTCGCCTCGGTCGCCCGACCGCTGGACCGCCGCGGCCCGGCCCGCCTGATCGGCCTGTCCCTGCGCACCGACGCGGTCAAGACGATCACCGTCTCCCGCAGCTTCGACGGCGCCATGCGCCTGCGCGAGCTGGAAGAGAAGGTCCGCGCCGAGACCACCGTGGCCTGCGGCAAGATGGACGGCTCGTTCCACGAAAGCGCGGCGGCCATCGGCGCCAACTCGGCCATCGTCGCCGAGGCGTCCAAGCTGTTCGCCCACAAGATCGACTTCTCGCGCGACATCAAGGCCGGCGACCCGTTCTGCCTGGTCTTCGACCGCAAGATCAGCGAGAGCGGCCGCACGGTCGAGGCCAGCGGCCTCCAGTACGCCGAGATCAAGGGCCAGCGCTTCTACGGCTTCACCAACACGCAGGGGAAGAAGACCTTCCTCGACAGCGTCGGCAAGACCATCAAGAGCATGCTGCTGCGCACGCCGGTCGACGGCGCCCGCATCACCTCGCGCTTCGGCATCCGCCGTCACCCGATCCTGGGCTACACCAAGATGCACCAGGGCATCGACTTCGGCGCCGGCATGGGCACGCCCGTCCTGGCCGCCGGCGACGGCGTGGTCATCGAGGCCCGCCGCTGGGGCGGCTACGGCAACTGGGTCCGCATCCGTCACGCCGACGGCTGGGAAACCGGCTACGCCCACCTGTCGCGCTACGCCAAGGGCCTCAAGCCCGGCCAGCGGGTCAGCCAGGGCCAGGTCATCGCCTACGTCGGCTCGACCGGCGCCTCGACCGGACCGCACCTGCACTATGAAATCTGGCGTCGCGGCGTCCGCGTGAACCCGATCGGCGCCAAGATCGCCGTCGGCGTGTCGCAGGATCCGCGCGACGTGGCCGCCTTCAAGGCGTCCAAGGCCCGCCTCGACACCCTGCTGGCCCCGCGCCGCGCCGCCGTCGGCGCCCCGGCCGTCGCCGCTGAAACCGCCAAACCCGAGGCCGGCAAGAAGCTGGCGAAGGCCGACTTCAAGGGCGGCGCCCCGGCGCTGCGTCCGCGGGCGGGGTAGGTTTCACGGCGCGTTGCGTGCTTCGACACGCGCCGGCGGCGCTGCTCAGCATGACTATGATGGGTAGCCTTCTGACGACGTCATCCTGAGCAGCCGCGAAGCGGCGTGTCGAAGGACGCACGGCGACCGCCCCGGCCATGGGGTGACGGCGGCTCGCCGGGGCGCTAGAGAGACCGCCCGCACGCCACAGCTTCCGGACCATCCCCCTTGCGACTTCCCCAGGCCCGTCTCGACCAGGTGCTCGACCGCTTCCGCGAGATCGAGGCGCGCATGGGCGCGGCCACGGACGGGACCGAGATCGTCAAGCTGTCCAAGGAGCACGCCGAGCTGAAGCCTGTCGCCGAGGCGGTTCAGGCAATCCAGAAGGTGCTGGCCGAGAAGCCCGAGCTGGAGGCCATGGCCGCCGATCCGGACCCCGACATCTCCGAGCTGGCCCGTGACGAGTTGGAGCGGCTGGAAGACCGCCTGCCCGAGATGGAGCGACAGGTCGCCCTGCTGCTCGCCCCGCGCGACAAGGACGAGAACGCCTCCGCCATCCTCGAAGTGCGCGCCGGCACCGGCGGCGACGAGGCGGCGCTGTTCGCCGGCGACCTGTTCCGCATGTACCAGCGCTACGCCGCAACCCAGGGCTGGCGCGTCGAGGTCGACAGCGTCTCGGAAGGCGAAATGGGCGGCTACAAGGAAATCATCGCCTCGATCACCGGCGACGGGGTGTTCGGGCGGTTGAAGTTCGAGAGCGGCGTGCACCGCGTGCAGCGCGTGCCGGAGACCGAGGCCCAGGGACGCATCCACACCTCCGCCGCCACCGTCGCCGTCCTGCCAGAGGCCGAGGACGTCGATATCGTCATCAACGACGCCGACCTGCGCATCGACACCTACCGCTCGAGCGGGGCCGGCGGCCAGCACGTCAACAAGACCGACTCCGCGGTGCGCATCACCCACCTGCCGACCGGCGTGGTGGTCACCAGCTCGGAGAAGAGCCAGCACGAGAACCGCCGCAAGGCGATGGCCAACCTCAAGGCCCGGCTCTACGACATGCAACGCCAGGCGCTGGACAATGCCCGCTCCGACGCCCGCAAGAGCCAGGTCGGCAGCGGCGACCGCTCCGAGCGTATCCGCACCTACAACTATCCGCAGGGCCGGGTGACCGACCACCGCATCAACCTGACCCTCTACAACCTGGCCAAGGTCATGGAGGGCGAGGCGCTGGACGACGTCATCAAGCCGCTGATCGCCGAGGACCAGGCCGCGCGGCTTTCCGCGCTGGAAGACGAGTTCAACTAGGGACCCGCCGCCCCGCCTCCACTGAGTTCGTCATGGTGAGGAGCGGCGCAGCCGCGTCGCGAACCACGCAGGGCCTCACTGCGTCCTTCGCGACGCTCGCCGAGGCTCGCTCCTCAGGATGACGAAGGTGGGTGGGCCGCGGAGCTGCCATGCTTTCCCGCCAGGGCGGCGAAGGCGGCGCGGATGACCGCGTCGGGCGTCAGCTCGGGGGTCAGGAAGCGCTGGAACAGCAGCCCCTCGATCAGGCTGTTGATCACCCGCACCAGGATCTCGGCCGGCATCGGCAGCTCGTCCTCGCGCCAGTTGGCGCGGAACCATGCGGCGCCGGCGTCGTAGCCGGGGACCATGGCGTCGCGGAACCGCTGGCGAACCTCCTCATGGGTCAGCGCATAGGCGCGGAAGGTCAGCGCCCCGACCGCCGAGTCCCGGCGTTCGGGAACAGCGGCGATCACCGCCTCGGCGACCGACTCCATCATTTCGGCGAAGCTGCAGCCGGGCCGGTACACGGGCCGGATCTGCGCCCACTGGCGCTCGGCCAGGGCCATGAACAGCTCGTCCCGGTTCCTGAAGTTTCCGTAGATGGCGCCGGTGGTCATGCCGGCGTGTTCGGCGATGGCCTGCAGCGTCGTGCGCTCGAAGCCGTCGCGGCGGGTCAGTTCCAGGGCGGCGTCGAGCAGCCGCGCGCGCGTGCGAAGGCGCTTGTCCCCCTTGGGGCGGCGTCGCGGCGAGTCCGCTGCTGAGTCGCTGGCCATGCCCCGACTCTAGGACGCTTTCATTTTATAGGAAGATTATTTTATAGTGCCGCTACAGCAGGGGCGAGCCATGGACGCGATCACCGAAGCTACCAAGACCTTTGTCGACCAGGGTCTTTTCGCCGGCGCCGCCACCCTCGTCTGGCGTGACCGCGTCGTGCACGCGGCCGGCGTCGGTCTGCGCGACATCGAGGCCGGGCTGCCGGTCGAACGCGACACCCTCTTCCGCATCGCCTCGATGACCAAGCCGATCACCGCGACAGCGGCGCTGATGCTGTACGATGAAGGCCTGTTCGCGCTGGACGACCCGGTCACCCGCTGGGCGCCGGAGTTCGCGGGCATGCGCGTGCTGCGCTCCCCCGACAGCGCGCTGGACGACACCGTCTCGGCAGAACGGCCGATCACGATGCTCGACCTGCTGACCCATCGGGCCGGCTTCACCTATGGCGGCTTCCACGCCGGACCCATCGGCGCCGCCTACGCGGACGCGCTGGGGATGGACATCGACAGCGCCCTGTCGCCGGACGACTGGATCGCCGCCCTGGCGAGCCTGCCCCTGATCGACCAACCGGGCGCGGGCTTCCACTACGGGGCGTCCAGCGAGCTGCTCGGGCTGCTGATCGCGCGCATAGCGGGGCTGAGCCTGGGCGAGCTGCTGGCGGAACGCATCTTCCGGCCGCTCGGCATGGCCGACACCGGCTTCATCGTGCCGCCGGAGAAACACGGCCGGCGGGCGAAGATGTACGGCTTCGACGCAGAGGGCAGGCTGGAGCATCGGCCGGTCCATCCGCCGGAGGGCTCCGCCTTCCTGGCCGAACGCCCTGCGTCGCTGACGTTCGAGTCCGGCGGGGCGGGCCTATGGTCGACCGCCGAGGACTACCTGAAGTTCGCCCGGATCTTTGTCGGCGACGGGGCCGTCGACGGCGTGCGCCTGCTGAAGGTCGGGACGGTCCGGCGCATGATGACCAACCACCTGACGCCGGAGCAGATCGACGGGGCGGCGATGATGGGTCTCCCGGTGTTCTCCGGCCAGGGCTTCGGCCTCGGCGTCGCGGTGGTGCTCGACCCCGAGCGGGCCGACGTCCAGCGCGGCAAGGGCGGCGTCGGCACGGTGGCCTGGCCCGGCGCCTATGGCGGCTGGTGGCAGGCCGATCCGACCGACGGCTCGGTGATGATCTTCCTGGCCCAGAACGCCCTGGACTTCGACAAGGCGGCCATGGGGATCGGACTGGGCGTCTACGGCGCCATCACGGCCTTCCACGCCCTCGCTTGCGGGACGGCGCCGGCGTCTGCGGCGGGGCGATAAGCCGCTCGCGCCCCCTTCCGGAGACCCGCGTCCAAAGCCCGCCCGCCTGACGCCGGGCATGACCGGCCCCGACCCGGAGCGTCTCGCGCAGGTGCAGCGGCTGTCCCACCGTGTCGGCCATGGCCGCGCCGCGCTGGCCCATCGGCCGCTCCGGCCCCGTAGTGGAGTCGATGGCGGTCTGGTGCTCGATCTCGGCGTTCAGCTCGGCGCCGACCAGCAGGATGATGACCGAGACCCAGACCCACAGCATGAAGCCGACCACGGCGCCCAGCGAGCCATAGGTCACGTCGAAGTGGGCGACATTGCCCAGGTACCAGGAAAAGCCCAGCGAACCGCCCAGCCAGCCAGCCGAGGCCAGCGCCGCGCCCCAGGTCACCCACCGCCACTTCGCCCGCGCCCGGCTGGGTCCGTAACGATAGACCAGGCTGAAGGCCGCCACAGTCACCGCCGCGACCAGGCACCAGCGCAACGCCACCCACCAGCTGTCCGGCCGGGCCAGGCCCAGCCAGGACAGCGCCACAGGGGCGGCGACCAGGACGCCGGCGACCAGCGTCAGGAACACCAGCGCCGCGAAGGTCGATCCATAGGTTATCGCGGATCGGAGCAGCAGGGGCCGCTTCTCGACCTCGTCGTAGGCGACGTTGAGCGCATCGAAGAGCGCCTTCATTCCCGCGTTGGCCGACCAGACAGACACCATCAGGCTGAGCAGGAAGGCGGCCGACAGCTTCCCGGGATGCTGGCCGGCCAGCTGCAGCATCTGGTCGCCGACAATCTGGATCACAGAGGCGGGGAACAGGCCCGACAACCCCTGAAGCTGCTTCTGGACCGCGGCCACGTCCCACATCAGGCCGTACAGGGACACGAAGGCGCCGATGGCCGGGAAGATGGCCAGCAGCACATAGAAGGTCACAGCACCGGCCGAACCGGGCAGGCGGTCGCGGGAAATCTCCTGCAGCGTGCGCCAAAGAATGTCGCGCCAGCCCATCAGCGGGATCGCCCGCGGAGAGGCCGCCGCCCGGCCCCGCCCGGGCTCGGCCTGATCAAAGGCCTCGGGCGGCATGACGCGATCCTCGCTCATGCCCGGCGGCGGCGCGCGGCGACCGGGCCAGAGGAACACCGTCGCGGCGAGGCCAATCCACGGCAGCAGGCCCCAGGGACGCGATCGTCCCCAGCGCCAGGCCGCCCTCATCGTCTCGCCCACGCGCTGGTCCATCGCGCAAGGGGATGCCGTGAAGCCCCTCCCCGTTCCCCCGGGGGTTGCCGCGATGCCGCCTCTGAGGCAGTGACGGACCATGACCGCGACCGTCTCCGCCCTATACCGCCACCCCGTGAAGGGCTTCACGCCCGAGCGGCTCGCCGCGGCCGACTTGGCCGTCGGCGAGGGCTTTCCCTGCGACCGGCTTTACGCCGTCGAGGTCGGGCCCAGCGGCTTTGACGCCGCCAATCCGGCCTGGGTGTCGAAGATGCAGTTCGCCGTGCTGGCGCGGATCGCGCGGGTGGCGAAGGCGCGCACCGCCTATGACGAGGCTTCCGGCGTGTTCAGCGTCAAGGCCGACGGGATGCCGGACCTCGCCGCGCCGCTGGGCGATGACGCGGGTCGCGCTGCGCTGGCCGACTGGCTGACGCGGCTGCTGGGCGAGGAGGTTGACGCGCCGCTGAAGGTGATCGCCGCGCCCGGGACCTGGCGGTTCATGGACCACCCGCTGGGCCATGTCTCGATCATCAACCTGGCGAGCGTGCGCGACCTGGAGCAGCGGATCGGCAAGCCGCTCGACCCGCTGCGTTTCCGCGGCAACCTCTATGTCGAGGGCTGGGAGCCCTGGATCGAGAACCAGTGGACGGGCCGGACGCTGAAGGTCGGCGGCGCGACGACCACGGTGTTCAAGCCCATCGTCCGCTGCGCGGCGACGCACGTCGATCCGGTCACCGCCGAGCGCGATATCGATGTGGTGAAGGCCCTTTTCGACGCCTATGGCCACACCCTGTGCGGCCTCTATGTGCAGACTACCGCCGCCGGCCGCGTGGCCGAGGGCGACCCGCTGGAGCTTGTCCCATGACCACGCTGGTGAAGACCTGGAAGGCCGGCCGCCAACGGCTGGAGACCGGCGGCATCGACCAGCCGGTGATCGACTCGCGCCTGATGCTGGAGGCGGCGGCCGGAGTGACGCGGGTGGACATCATCACCGATCCGCACCGCCTGCTGACCGGCGAGCAGATGACCACCTTCGACGGCTACATCGAGCGCCGCCTGCGCCGCGAGCCGGTCAGCCACATCCTGGGCCGCAAGGGCTTCTGGAAGATCATGCTGAACGTCACGCCGCACGTCCTGACGCCGCGGCCCGACACCGAGGTGATCGTCGACGAGGCCCTGAAGGCCTTCCCGGAGATGATGAGCTTCAACGTGCTCGACCTGGGCGTGGGCTCGGGCGCGATCCTGCTGGCCATCCTGGCGGAGCGGCCGGCGGCGAAGGGCCTGGGCGTCGACATCTCCGAAGAGGCGCTGGCCGTGGCGCGCGAGAACGCCGCCAACCTGGACCTCGACAATCGGGTGGCGCTGCTGCGCGGCGACTGGACCGCGGGCCTGGGCGACGCGAGCTTCGACCTGGTCGTCTCCAACCCGCCCTACATCGCCACCGACGAGATCGAGACCCTCGATCCGGAGGTGAAGGATCACGAGCCCCGCGTGGCGCTGGACGGCGGACCGGACGGGCTGGATCCCTACCGCGTGCTGGCGTCCGAGATCCTGCGGGTGCTCAAGCCCGGCGGCATGTTCGCGGTGGAGATCGGGCACACCCAGGCCGCCGACGTCGAGGCCCTGTTCCGCGCCGCCGGCGCCGCCCAGGTTCGGACGATCAAGGATCTGGCCCTGCGGGACCGGGTTGTCGCAGGCGCGAAAAACCCCTTGGAAACATAGGCCTGAGGGGTTACATCTCGACTCGTTCCCTCCCAGATCGCCGAAGATCGAAAGTCTCGACGACGGACGCGCGGGGCCTTTTCGGGCCGGTTCGCAGCGCTGGAGAGCCGGGCGGGAACCTTAGGAACAGCGTCTTTCTAGAACAACGAACCGGGCCAATGCGCCCGAACAGGTCTCCAGAACCAGCCGGCAAGGTCCGCAACAGGACCAGCCGCAGTGCAGGTCAAAGGTAAAAATGAGAGATTTCAAGGGTATGAAGCGTCAGCGCGGCCGCAATCGCGGCGGCGGCGGCGGCAACAAGCCCCAACAGCAGAACGCCAACCGTGCGTTCGACTCCAACGGTCCCGAGGGCGTCAAGGTCCGCGGCGCCGCCCAGGGCGTCTTCGAGAAGTACCAGCAGCTTGCCCGCGACGCGTCGTCGGCCGGCGACCGCGTGCTGGCCGAGAACTACCTGCAGCACGCGGAACACTATTTCCGCACCCTGCGGGCCATGCAGCCGCATCGTCCGGTGTCCGACATCGTCGGCCGCGAGCAGTTCGCCTCGGGCTTCGACATCGACTTCGAGGCCGAGCCCGAGGAGGCCCCCGAGCAGCCCGAGGCGGCGGAAGCGGCCGAGGGCGACAACAACAACGACGGCCAGCGTGACGGCCAGCGTCAGGAAGGCCGCCGCGACCGCTTCGAAAATCGCCGGGATCGCGACGACCGCCCCCGCGAGGACCGTACGCGCGACGACCGCCCCCGGGACGAGCGTCCTCGTGACGAGCGGCCCCGTGATGAACGGCCGCGTGACGAACGTCCCCGGGACGAGCGTCCGCGCGAGGAGCGTCCCGAAGGCGGTCGCCGCGACCGCTGGCGTGAGCGCGACGAGCGCCGCGAGCGCCAGGAGCGCGCCGCCGCCGAGGCGCCGCGTGACCCGCTGGCCGTGATCGAGCCGCAGGCCGCCCCCCTGACCGCCGAAGCGCCCGCCGACGAGTCCCCGCGCCTGCGCGGCCAGGACGGCGCCGTCAGCGAGCTTCCGGCCTTCCTCGGCCGCCCGGCCCAGGCCGAGCCCCGCGAGGAAGCGCCGGCCGCCGAAGCCAAGAAGCCCCGCCGCCGCCGCGCGCCGCGCACCTTCGAGGGTGGCGAGGGCGCTCCGGCCGAGACCGAGGACGCCTAGGATCAGCAGGCAGCCGCCTGGATGCTCCCCTCTGGGGGAGCTGTCGGCCCGAAGGGCTGACTGAGGGAGTTTGACTGAGAGGCATGACCCCCTCCGCCTCGGCTTCGCCGAGCCACCTCCCCCAGAGGGGAGGATCAGGGCGCGGGGTCTCCGACTACAGGTCGAAGTCGAACATGACGATCGCCACCCCGTCCTCGCCGAACGACTCGTAGAGTCGGCGGGCGGGCAGGTTGTCGACCTCGGTCGCCAGCCATGACGCCTGGCAGCCCAATGACCGACCGAGCGCGAACAGCGCCTGCATCATGCGCTGGGCGATTCCCTGGCGCCGCCAGTCCGGCGAGACGCCGACCTCGTCGATGAAGAGCTCATCAGGCTTGTCGGGGTGCTTGTGGATGACGGCTGCGGCCTGACCGATCACCAGGTCGCCGTCGACGGCGACGATCATCAGATTGACCGGCTCGGCCAGGTAGGCGCGCAGCCGCGACGGAACGACCTCCGTATCGAAGACGTCCTCGGCCACGTTGCGCAGCAGATCGGCGTTGGCGGCCGTCAGCCGGATGATCTCGATGGTCATGGGGACAGGATAGCCCGGCGCGGACGCTTCGGGCGAGCCCGTCCCCGCTACGACCCTACTCGGCGGCGACGCGCACCGGGCCGCTGACCATCGAGGCCAGGCGACCGCGGATCAGGTCCTCGGCCTCGCTGATGATGCGGTCGACCAGATCTTTGCAGGTCGGGATATCGTGGATCAGGCCCTGGACCATGCCGGCCGACCAGATGCCGCCCTGGGTGTCGCCGTTGGCCAGCGCGTCGCGGCCGCGGGTGCCGGCGACCAGGTGCTGGACGTCCTCGAACTTGGCGCCGCCGGCCCGCTCGATGGCGACCACGGCCTGGCTGACCTCGTTGCGCATGACCCGGGCGGTGTTGTGCAGGGTGCGGAAGATCAGGTCCGTCTGACGCTCGTCGTTGGCGACCATCTGTTCCTTGAAGGACATCGGGATCGGGGCTTCCTGCGTCACGCAGAAGCGGGTGCCCATGTTGACGCCGTCGGCGCCCAGCGCCAGGGCCGCGACCAGGCCGCGCGCGTCGGCGATGCCGCCGGAGGCCAGCATCGGGATCTTCACCTTGTCGGCGGCGGCGGCGATCAGGATCAGGCCGGGGATGTCATCCTCGCCCGGGTGACCGGCGCACTCGAAGCCGTCGATGGAGATGGCGTCGACGCCCATCCGCTCCGCCGACAGAGCGTGACGGACGGCGGTGCATTTGTGGATGACCTTGATGCCGTGCTTCTTGAAGTCGTCGACATGTTCCTGCGGCTTGTAGCCGGCGGTCTCGACGATCTTGATGCCCGCCTCGATGATCGCGGCGCGGTACTCGGCGTAGGGCGGCGGCTTGATGGCCGGCAGGATCGTCAGGTTCACGCCGAACGGCTTGTCGGTCAGATCCTTGGTGCGCTGGATTTCCTTGGCCAGATCTTCCGGCGTCGGCTGGGTCAGGGCGGTGATGAAGCCCAGCGCGCCGGCGTTGGCCACGGCGGAGACCAGCTCGGCCTTGCCGACCCACTGCATGCCGCCCTGGGCGATGGGATGCTCGACGCCGAACATCTCCGTGAAGCGGGTCTTGATGGCCATGGTTTGTCTCCCGAACGTCTGTTTGGAAGATACTCAGCCACGTCACCCGACGTCAGGCAAGCGCCCCTTTTCCGGCGTCAGTCGACGGGCCTGCGGGTGCGTTCCACCACCTGTGACAGCCCGGCCAGCACGGCCTTGCGCGCCTCTGGCGGCTGGTCGCCGGACAGCAGCAGGCGAAGCGAGGCCGCATGGACCTTCAGCGGCGGCAGGTCCAGCGCCCGACCGCGCTGCTGGCGATCGGCCAGTTCGCACAGGCTGAAGGCGGCGGCGCACAGGTCCTCGTAGCCGAACGGGCCGGCGGTGTCGGAGATACGGGTGGCGAGAAAATAGACCCGCTGCAGCCAGGCCGGGACCTCATCCGGCGACGGCGGCGCCGCGACGACGCCGTCCAGCTCGTCGAGCGCGGCGGCGACCACGCCCATCGCCTCGGCCCGGAACTCCTCGGTGTGCACCGCGGCCTCGGCCAGCGCCTTGCCGACGGTGACCCCGCCGGGCTGATTGACCAGCTTTGACAGGCGCGAGCGCCGCATGACCCAGTTGACGCTCATGCGGTCGTGCCTCCTTCGGCGGACAGGTTGATCTTGCCCCGACTCATCGGGTCGCCGCGCCGCTCGGCCACGCCTTCCGGCGGCCCAAGCTCGCGGAACCGCCGGTCGGGGCCGGCGTAGGACTTTGTCTCCAGCATCCCGCGGATGTCCTTGGCGACCCACAGGATACGGTCCAGGAGCAGGGTGGCGGTCAGCGGACGCGCCACGATGAAGTTGGCCCCGCAGTCCCGCGCCTTGGCCACCTTCGAAACCGGCGTGTGCCCGGAGATCATCAGGACCGGCGTCCAGGCGTTGTCGAGGCCCGATCGCCGCAGCCAGTGGACCAGGTCGTAGCCGTCCTTGCCCGGCATCTCGGCGTCGACGATCAACAGGTCGACGGGATGGCTTTTCAGCAGGGCGGTGGCGTCGTCCGCCGAGCCGCACTGGTGGCGGGTGACCACCCCGAACCCGAGCAGGGTCTGGGCGGTGAGGCGCAGCGAGAACGGCTCGTCATCAACAACCATGACCGTGGCCTTGGACAGGTTGAAGACGGTGTTCGGGTTGAGGTTGGGCGCCCCTGCCCCCTTCCGCTCAGCCGACTCGCTCGTATTCGCCACGCCATGGCTCCTGCCCCGGTGACGCAGGCTATCGGCGCGGGAGTTAAAGCAACCGTTAAGGGTGTTGGCCTGCGTCAATCCGGCCCGAACGTCTCCAGTTCGATTGTCCGCTCGACCGTCCGGCGCAGGACGCAGAAGTTGGCGGCGACGGTGGACATCGAGCCCCACTCCCAGTCCTGGCGAGAGGCGCAGTCGGCGTCGCGGAACGCGATCCAGGCCCGCTGGGCATTGCGCAGACCGGCCTGCTGCCGGGGGTTCATGTCGGCGGTGAGCCGGCGGTAGGCGACGTTCAGCGCCGCGCCCTGGACTTTCAGCTCCTCGGCGATGCAGCCGACCGTCCCGGCGGTCGTCTGGCCATCGGGCGTATCCAGGCACAGGCCCAGGGCCGGCGTGTAGCGCGCCTCGATCCCGGCCTCGTCCACGGCGGCGGCGGGCGTCGCGGCCGACAGCAGGGTCGCCCCGGCCATGACTGTGATGATGAGGGCCTTCACGCGCCGTCTCCCTGATGTTCAGGCGCGGCAGTCTGTCCCGATATCGATGGTCAGGACAGCCCCTGGCGGCCAATGGCGTAGTAGCGATCGGCGCGCTGGCGCAGCAGCTGCTCGGCGGAGAGTTCCGACAGCGCCTTCAGCTCTTCCTCGATGGCGTCGCCGACGGCCTGGACGCAGGTGTCCGGGTCGGAGTGGGCGCCGCCGGCCGGCTCCTCGATGATGCGGTCGACGACGCCGGTCTTGATGAGGTCCTGGGCGGTGATGTGCATCTGCTCGGCCGCGTCCTTGGCCCGGGCGCCGTCGCGCCACAGGATCGAGGCCGCGCCCTCGGGGCTGATCACCGAATAGATGCCGTGCTCGAGGATCAGAACCTTGTTGCCGGCGGCGATGCCGATGGCGCCGCCGCTCATGCCCTCGCCGGTGATGGTGGCGACCATCGGGACCTTCAGGGTCAGGCAGCGCTCGGTGCCGCGGGCGATGGCCTCGGCCTGGCCGCGCTCCTCGGCGCCCAGGCCCGGATAGGCGCCGGCGGTGTCGACGAAGGTCAGGACCGGCAGGTTGAACTGCTCGGCCATGTCCATCAGGCGCACGGCCTTGCGGTAGCCCTCGGGCCGGGCCATGCCGAAGTTGTGCTTGAGGCGGGTGGTGGTGTCGTGGCCCTTCTCCTGGCCGATCACCATCACCGGCGTGCCCCGGAACCGGCCGAGGCCGCCCATGATCGCCTGGTCGTCGGCGAACTTGCGGTCGCCGCGCAGCTCGACGAACTCGTCGATCAAGCCCTCGAGGTAGTTGACGAAGTGGGGCCGCTCGGGATGGCGGGCCACCTGGGCCTTCTGCCAGGGCGTGAGGGCGGCGTAGGACTCGCGGCGCAGCTGGCCCAGGCGCGACCGCAGGGCGTCTATCTCGCTGTCGAACGATCCGGCCCCGGCGGTCTCCGAGAGCCGCGACAGCTCCTCGATCTTGCCTTCCAGCTCGGCGATGGGCCGTTCGAACTCGAGATAATGCTGGACCATGAATCGCCTGACGGGGCCGCCCCTGAAAGGTCGCGAACCTAAAGCGAGGGCCTTTCCGGCACAAGCACGGCTAGCCAAGCCCCCGCCCGCTGTGTCAAACATCTGTTTGAATGATAACGCAGGGGAAACAGACCATGGCCAGTCTCGAAGGCAAGACAGCGATCATCACCGGCGCGGCCAGCGGCATCGGCCGGGCGGCGGCCAAACTGTTCAGCGCGGCGGGCGCCACTGTCGTTCTGGCCGATGTGTCCGACAAGGTGAACGAGACGCTGGACATGGTCACCGCCGCCGGCGGCCGCGGCGTGGCCATCGTCGGCGACGTCGCCACCCCGGAAGTGATCAACAAGGCCATCGAGGCGGCCGAGATGCTGGGCGGCGTCGATGTCATGTTCGCCAACGCCGGCGTCTCCGGCGGCCTGCCCGGCCTGTTCGAGCTGACGGCCGAGCACTGGAACGAGGTGCTGCGCATCAACACCGTCGGCGTCTTCCTGGCCGTCCAGGCCGCCGCGCGGCTGATGGTCGCCAACGGCAAGGGCTCGATCATCTGCACCGCCAGCGTCGCCGGCATCCGCTCGGGCGCCGGCGGCATGCCCTACAGCGCCAGCAAGGCCGGCGTGATCAGCATCGTCCAGACCGCGGCCAACCAGCTGGCCGGCACCGGCGTGCGCATCAACGCCGTCTGCCCGGGCCTGACCGAGACCGGCATGACCCAGTTCGTCTTCGACCGCGCCCGCGAGCGCGGCACCGAGGGCAAGATCGGCCAGCTCAACCCGCTGCGCCGCGGCGCCGTCCCGGAAGAGATCGCCCAGGTGGCGCTGTTCCTGGCCTCCGACGACGCCTCCTACGTCAACGGCCAGGCCATCGCGGTCGACGGCGGCCTGTCGAGCTCGCACCCGGTGGTGCCGGGGAAGATGGCGTAGGTCTGCACGGCTCCCGGACACAATCCGAAGCGGAACATGACTTGAGCCGTCGGGCGGCGCGGGGCTGTATGCGCCGCTCGTCGGAGGACTACGCATGACTCTCTTCGCCGGTCTCTCGGCCTTCCCCATCACGCCCGCCACGCCCGAGGGGCGGGTCATCGAGGCGGACCTGCGCGCCATCCTGCAGCGCATCGCCGATGGCGGCGCGGACTCGGTCGGACTGCTCGGCAGCACAGGGACCTACATGTTCCTGGACCGCGACGAGCGCCGGCGCGCGACCGCCATCGCGGTCGAGACGCTGACAGAGACGCCGGTGATCGTCGGCGTCGGCGCCCTGCGCACCGACCACGCCCGGGCGCTGGCGAAGGACGCGGCGGCGGAGGGGGCGGCCGGACTGCTGCTGGCCCCGGTCAGCTACACCCCGCTGACCGAGGAGGAAGTGTTCCGGCACTTCGCCGCGGTGGCCGAGGCGATCGACACGTCGATCGTCATCTACAACAACCCGTCGACAACCAACTTCACCTTCAAGCCGGCGCTGGTGGCGCGGCTGGCCGACGCCATCCCCAGCATCGCGGCGATCAAGCTGCCGTTGCCCAAGGGCGACATCGCCGAAGACCTGAAGACGTACCGCGAGGCCGCGCCCCGACTGACGATCGGCTACAGCGGCGACTGGGGCTGCAAGGACGGTCTGCTGGCCGGCGCCGACGCCTGGTTCAGCGTCTCGGCTGGCCTGTTCGCAGAGCGCGCCGCCGCCCTGACCGCCGCCGCGCGACGCGGCGGCCGCGCCGAGGCCGACCGGCTGGACGCGGACTTCGCGCCACTGTGGGAGGTGTTCAAGCTCACCGGCGGCATGCGGGCCATGTATGCCGCGGCCCACCACCTCGGGCTGACGGCGGCGCAGCCGCCGCTGCCGGTGTTGCCGCTGAACGGCGAGTTGCGCGCCCGGCTCGAAGCGGCGGTGGCGGGCCTCTAGTCCCCCCGCACCCGCACGATCACCGTCTGGCTGGCCACGGCCATCAGCTCGCCGGTCTCGGCGAAGAGGTTCATGGCGCCGTGGCCGACGCCGGCGTGGATGCCGCTGATCGAAATCTCGGCCAGCACCCAGCGGGTCGGCACGATCTTCAGAACGCGCAGGGTGTTGTCCAGGCTGTTGCCCCCGGCCCAGACGCCGAGCGCGTGGCCGAAGCCCGACGGTACATAGTCGGCGAACACGGCGAGCATGGCCGCGTCGACCGGCACGTCCTCGACCGTGCGCAGCCACATCTGCATGCGGCCGTCCGCGCTGATCTCGCCCTTGCGGTTCTTGAGGTCGTAGCGGCCCTCGGGCGCGCGCCGCTCGATGCGGCGGTTGAGGTTGTCGCCGTCGTCGGTCCACAGCATCACCGGCAGGCAGTCGTCCGGCGGCGGGATGTCTGGCATCTTCGGCCACTGGTGATCGCGGGTGTCGGGCCGGGCGCCGAGGGCGGCCATGACGCTGACCACCTCGGTTTCGCCGACGTGGGCGGTGACCCGCGCCTGGGTCGTGTACTTGCCGGCGTTGGAGATCCAGACATCGAAGTCCACGACCGACGGCGGCCGCGCGTAGGACAGGTACTGCGCGGTCGCCCAGACCACCGGGCGGCCGCAGGTCTGCTCCAGCGCCGAGATCGAGGCGGCCAGGCCGATGCCGCCGTACATGAACAGGTGCTCGGGCGGGCCGACACAGATCGGCGGCGTCAGCGGCAGGTGCCAGCGGTGCGGGTTGTGCGACCCGCGCAGGTCGAAGAAGGGCTTGGTCATGCCGCTGTCTTAGCCAAAGTTACGCGCGCGTCACCTGATTTTCGCTGCGCCGCAGCATGCTCACCGATGGCGCACCTGTTCAGCCCGGCGGCGACTCCGTCGTCAGGAACGCGATCAGGCTCTCCAGGAGCTGCAGACGCGTCGCGGGGCGGGAAAGCCAATGGTCCTCGTCCTTCAGCGCGATGTAGCTGGCGCGGCCGCCGGCTGACTTTACCGCCCGTTCCATGCCCCGGCTCTGGATGAGCGGCACGACACTGTCGTCTTCGCCGTGGATCAGCAGCACTGGCGCCTTGATGGCCGACGCCGCCTTGGCGGGCGAGATCGCGGCGAGCGCGTCGCCGGATGTGTCGGCGATGCGGTCGTTGAAGAAGGCCGCCGTCCAGGCCGTCGATCCGCGCCCCTTGGTCAGGGACACATACCAGAGCTGCAGGTCCGACAGGGGCGCGATGGCCACGGCGCAGCGCCAGCGCTCGGGCGCGAACGCCACGCCGGCCAGGGCCGCGTAGCCGCCGAAGCTGGCCCCGACGATGGACGCCCGGGCCTTGTCGCCCCGGCCGGCGGCGGCGAGGGCGTCGACCGCGTCCTCGATGTCGGTGCGCATCACGCCGTTCCACTGGCGATAGCCGGCCTTGCGGAAGGCCAGGCCCTGGCCGGAGGAGCCGCGGAACTGCGGCTGGACCACCACATAGCCGCGCGAGGCGATCGCGGCCGCCAGCCAGTCGTAGTCGAGCGAATCGCGGCCATGCGGTCCGCCGTGCGGCAGGGCCACGATCGGCGCCGCGGCCCCGGCCCCGCTTGGCGCGGTGACTACGGCCCAAAGGGGGACGCCGTCGCGCGAGCGGTAGTCGAAGCGTGTCCGGACCAGCCCGCCGGAGGCCGTCGGCGCCCTGGTGGGGCCGAGTTCGCCCATCGCGCCCTGGGCATGATCATAGAGGTAGTAGGTCTCAGGCTGGCCCGGCGCGCGCGCCGTGACCAGGAAGCGGTTGCGGTCGCGGCTCCAGGACTGCATCTCCACGACCTGCCCCGGGAACCCGGCCTTCAGCCGCGCCGCCACCGCCGCGAGGTCGGGATCGACGAAGGTCTGGATGGCGCCCTCGCGAAGGGCGCCGGCGCCCACGCCCCGCAAGGTGTTGGGATCGCTGACGACCCAGTCGATGTCGAACACCGGATCCTCGACAAGCGGGCCGCTGACAGCGCCGGTCTTGAGGTCGATCTTCCACAGGGCGTTTCGATCCTGGCCGTTGCGGCCCGTCGCCAGCAGCGAGAGGCCGTCCGTGGACAGCGCCCAGTCGTCGAAGGGCGCCTCCTCGGTCTGATGCGCGATCAGGGAGCGCCAGCCGCGGCCGTCCGGAACCAGCAGCTCCCAGTGGCTCAACCGCACATTGCCGCGCACCTCGGCCTCGTCGATCCGGGCCACGACCGCGCCGCCGTCGCCCAGGATCCAGTGGGCGGTGTCCGCTCCGCCCTGCTCGACCGTGACACGGGCGCGGGTGCGGGGGTTGTATCGGACCAGGTCGCGGGAGAGGCGGTTGTTGGTGATCTGCCCCAGGGTGATCAGCATCGAGCCGTCGGGGAACATCATGTCGGGCCGGGCCAGACCCCTGCGCACCACGCCATCGCCGTCGTCCTCGATGAGGTCGGCGGCGATGTCGATCAGCTTGCCGGTGCGCAGATCGAACCCGGTCGGGAACACAAACTCACGCTCGTTGCCGAAGAAGGCGATGGGCCCCGCCCGGTCGGTGAAGCTGTAGACGATCATGACCAGGTCGTCGGCAGCCCAATAGATATCCCGGATCTTCAGCGGGGTGACATCCACCGCCTTGCGATCCCCGCCGCTGACGCCGGTGGCCACCACCGCGACGCGTCCGTCACCGAGGGTCTGGACGAAGGCGACCTTCGAGCCGTCGGGGGACAGGACCGCGTGACGCATGGCCGGATCGTCGGCGAACACCTTCAGCGGAACGCCGGCCTGCGCCGCGGCCGGCAGAGGCGCCACACCCAGGGCCACGCCCGCCGCCAGAAGACCCCGACGGCTCAACCTTGCCGGTCCGTTACGCATGTACGCCCCCATGTTCCTGCG
Organism: Caulobacter sp.; assembly: GCA_031426695.1. Classification (GTDB taxonomy): domain Bacteria; phylum Pseudomonadota; class Alphaproteobacteria; order Caulobacterales; family Caulobacteraceae; genus Caulobacter. The sequence continues at coordinate 132,738 of JASJPM010000004.1, read as the reverse complement.
CCTCAACCTAGAGACCCGCCGCCGGGGTCCGCAAGCGGCTGCAACCGTCCATGGCCCCTGCTAGAGTGAATCGACCGGGTCGCGCACGGCCCTTCCGGAGTCCCCATGGACGCCCTCGCCCGCCCGATCGTTCCGCCCGCGCCCTATGTGCACAAGGGCGAGCTGTCGACGCCCCGGCTGGTCATCGAGACGCTGAAGAACACGCTCGGCAACTGGTCGGAGGTCGCCTTCACCGAGCTGTCCGGCCGCCGCAAGGTGCTGGGCGTCGACAGCATGATGGTCAACGATCCGGCCGCAATCCGGCACATCCTGCAGACCAACATGGCCAACTATGTACGCCCGATGGCGTCGGTGCGGCCGGTCAAGCCGCTGGCGGGCGCGGGAGTGCTGCTGTCCGAAGGAACCGAGTGGCGACGCCAGCGGCGCATGCTGGCGCCGGCCTTCACGCCCGGCAGCGTCGAGGGCCTGCTGCCCCACTTCCAGGCGGCGGCGGAGGGTATGGTCCGGCGGCTGCAGGGCCAGTCGCGGGTCAATCTGTCGGAAGCCTTCCACGAGGCGGCGCTGGACGCCGTGCTGCGGGCGCTGTTCTCGCTATCGGTCGAGGGGCGTCGCGAACTGGCGGAGCGGGTTCGCGACTACCTGGCGGGTCCCGGCCGGCCGACCCTCTTCGACGGCTACGCCCGCACCGAGGACGACTTCGGTTTCGCGCTGGGCGCCCGGCGCAGGTTCCAGCGCGTCTGGTTCGCCGAGGTCGACCGCATCGTCGCCGACCGTCGCGCGGCGGGCGAGCGGGACGGCCACAACGACCTGCTCGACCGGCTGCTCGCCGTCCGCGACCCGGAGACCGGCGAGCCGTTGTCCGACGCCGAGATCCGGGACCAGTGCGCCACCCTGCTGCTGGCCGGTTTCGAGACGACCTCGCGGCTGCTGTTCTGGTCCAGCTACCTGCTGGCGCTCGACGGCGCAGAGCAGACCCGCCTGCGGCAGGAGGTCGCCGCGTTCGATCCCTCCCGTGTCACGACCCTGGACGACATCCAGCACTGGCCGCGCCTGCGGCAGGTGCTGCTGGAGGCGATGCGGCTCTATCCGCCGGTGACCCTGGTCATCCGCCAGGCGCTCGGGCCGGACACGGTCTGCGGCGAGTCCTTCGGCAAGGGCATGCTGGTGTGGATCAGCCCCTGGGTGATCCACCGCCATCAGGCGTTCTGGGAGCATCCGACCGCCTTCATGCCCGACCGCTTCGCCGGCAAGGCCCAGCCGTGGATCAGCGAGCCCGGCTACATCCCGTTCGGCGGCGGCCCGCGCATCTGCATCGGCGCCGCCTTCGCCTTGGCCGAGGCGTCTATCGTGATGGCCACGCTGCTGAGCCGGTTCGAGGTCTCGCTGGAGTCCGCCCGACCGGTGATGCCGGTCGGCGGCGTCACCACCGCGCCGGACCATGAGCCGTGGTTTCGGGTGGGGCGCCGAGGCGCGCGCGTCACCGCAGCGCGCCTCGGCGTTGGGGCCACCTAGCTCTTTTCGATGACCCAGTGGAGGTCCTCGGTGACGCTTCCCGTCGTCAGGCCGGTCCCCGAGTCCATACCCGTCTCGACCTTGAGTTGCTGGTTGTGGGCCAGGTTGATCAGGCGGATCTTGTCGCCATACTTGATGGGGCCAGATCCGCCCACCTTCTCGATGCGCCACTGCTGGTTGGTCCCGTAACCCGGATAGTAATAGTACAGATAGTGATCGGAGAAAGCGCTGAGCATCCGGCAGGTTTCCTGGCCCTTTGGAAGCGCCTCGAGCGTTTCGATCGTAAGGGTGTCGCCGGACTTGATCGCGTCGCCAGCCTTGCCGCCGACTATCGAGAAGCGCCACTGGACGCCCTTGTCGCCCATGTTGGGGCAATACTCCCAAGTCGCCACCCGTCCCAAGTATGCCTCCTGGTACTTCGACACGACCCGACCGGCTGACATGTAGCGGAGATATGTGCCGGCGCCGGCGACCAGCGGGGAGCCATTGAGCACGGGCCGGATCAGCGCCTGGTAGTCGCTCGGTGGCTTGAGGCCCTTACTTTCGAGCACGGATTCGACGGGCGGCAGAGTCAGGCTGCCTCGGTGTTCGTTCCAGACAACTTTCAGGACGTTGATGGCGTCCTGGATATCGGCCTCCCACTGACGGAGGGTGACCTGGTTTCCCAATCCAATGCTGTCGACGTAGGCGATCTCGGCCAGAACATCGACGTACTCGTTGATGATGTCGATGAACCGGGACGTCGTCTTGAAAACGGGATCAACGACGGCCTGAAACGCCTTGCTTGCCGCCGCGCTGGCTATCGAGTTGAGCGGCGTCAGCTCGACCTTGAAGACGCCGCGACTGGTGGACTGCCTCACCATCAGCGGAAAGTTCTCGACGTAGGCAATGATCTCGGCTGCGTTCATGCTCGGAATCTTTCCGAGCCAGCCGGACTGGTCGATGTTCACGCTGGCGTCGTTGTTGGACGAGAAGCTGGCGATTGAAGCCTTGAATTCCGACGACGCCGAAACGCTGCCGTACTTCAACTTGGCGCTGGCGGCGGCTTCCAGCTTCTCGCCTATGCTCTGGTACTCACGGGTGAGGATGATCGTCAGCGACCCGCCGCCGGCCGCGCCCGAGATGAAGTGGGTGCCATACTGCTTGTAGAAAGCCTCTGGGTCAGTCGCCATCAGCTGGTCGAGGTCGTCCCGGAGCTTGAGGCCTTCCTTGTCGAGTTGCTTGTAGCCTGACGACACGATCTGCTTGCTGACGAGCGAGACGCTGGTCGCCTTCATGTCGACGCGAGAGAGCATCGACGCCGCCCCCGAGACTTCCGCCCCCAGAATGTTGGCGCTCGCCGACACCGAGAAGCTGATCTCCTTGGCCAGCGTCTTCTCGCTTTCGACCACGTGCATTCCGTAGACGACGCCCTCGCCGCCGAGTGCGACGATCGGCGTCTTGGTGATGGCGCTGTTGCCGAGAAAGCGGAAGCTGAGCGCGTCGTAGCTCGCGCCGAAATCTTCGCGATCATACTCCAGATCGATGATCGACAGGTCGACGCCGGAGGACTGAACCTTTGCGCGGCTTGGATGGTGCGACTTGAAGTCGGCGACGAGGACACGGTCGTCCGACGGATCGCCGCCAGCGTCTCTCAGCGCCAGGAAAATGTTCTTGTCGGTGCAGAGATTGAAGAAGCAGGCCGTACCGGGGTGGACGCTCGCTGGCCTGGTCCACTCGTAGAAGTCCAGCGAACCATCCTCGTTCCGACGGAAAACGCCGTCCGAAAGGCCCTCGGCGAGGTCGGTTTCGTCAGGTCCGAGAATTCCGGCCACCGTCCATGGATTTATCTGGAGCGTAGCCCGGGTCGTGTTCCTGACTGGCACCTTGTAGAAATGAACATTCATTTCACCCCCCCTTTGAAGAGCCTCCGCAACGGCATGCCCTCGGAGCGACTGTGACACGCCGGCAAGCTCCATGAAATCATAGATAGCACATAGTATTTCACTATCGCAAAACGAGTCTTCATTTTTGATGCATTGCGACGCTGTCCCCCCGGTCAAGGAGCAGGCGCCCCGCTCGGCCGGCGACCGCCGTAGCTATGCGGGTGGTGGCCCGCCCCTTCGCTGGCGGGACGGGACCGACCCTTCCCTTCCCCAGCGGGAATCGTCGCATGGAAGGTCTCATGGGACGATTTCACGAAGACACCGCCGTCGTCGAAACCGACGGCGTCCTGACCGCCACCCTCTCGAAGGACTGGGAGATCTGGGGTCCGAACGGGGGCTATGTCGCGGCCATCGCGCTGCGCGCGGCCGGCCTGCGCGCGCCGGAGGGCCATCGCCCCGCGAGCTTCTCCTGCCAGTACCTGTCGGTCGGCAAGTTCGGGCCGGCGCAGGCGGATGTGCGGGTGATCAAGGCCGGGCGGTCGGCCGCCTGCCTGACGGTGGAGCTGTCGCAGGACGGCAAGCCGTTCCTGACCGCCCAGGTCTGGACGACCAACAAGGACGACGGACCGACCATGGCGGCGACGCCCCGGCCGGGCGCGCCTCTCCCCGCCGACCTCCATCCGATGGAGCACTACCTGCCGCCGGACGCGCCGAAGCACAGGTTCTGGGCCAACTTCGAGACCCGGCCGGTGAAGTGGACTCCGTGGGGCGAGCAGATCAAGGCGGGCGAGCCGCTCCTTCAGTGGCAACGATTCAGGGATTTCGAAGCCCTCGACGTTTTCGCCGATTGCGCACGCATGCTGGTGCTGATCGACACGCCGCTGTGGCCGGCGCACCGGCGCGCCCAGCCGTCGGAGGCTAACTATATCGCGCCGAGCCTCGACCTGTCGGTCTGGTTCCACCACGCCCCCGGCGGTGTGGAGTGGCTGCTCAGCGACGCCCGGTCAGAGGAATCGCACAGCGGCCTGATTCATGGGATTGGCCGGGTCTGGAGCGAAGACGGCCGCCTGCTCGCCAGCGGAGGCGGCCACATGATCTACACCCCGCCGCGGGGCTAGGCCTCCAGCAGCGCCAGCGCGAACCAGCCCTTGGGGTCGGTCCAGACCGTTTCCAGCGACCAGCCGGCGGCTTCGGCCAGGGCGGCGAGGCGCTCGCGGGTGTATTTGTACGAACTCTCGGTGTGGATCGTCTCACCCTCGGCGAAGCTGAACACCCGTCCGTCCAGTCGCACCGTCGTCGGCCGTGTGGCGCGCAGGTGCATCTCGATCCGCGACTCAGCCGTGTTCCAGCGGGCCTCGTGGGCGAAGGCGTCCAGGTCGAAATCGGCGCCCAGCTCGCGGTTGGCGCGGACCAGCAGGTTCATGTTGAACGCCGCCGTCACCCCGGCCGCGTCGTCATAGGCGGCGACCAGCACGTCGCGGTCCTTCACCAGGTCGACCCCGATCAGCAGCTGCGCGCCCCGGCCCAGGTGCTCGCGCATGTCGGCCAGCAGCATCGCCGCGTCGGTGGGATCGAAGTTGCCGATTGTCGAGCCGGGGAAGAAGCCCAGCCGCGCCCCGGGCGGCCCCGCCGGGGTCGTGCTGTCCAACGCCGTAAAGTCGCCCGCCACGCCCTTGGTCGGCAGGTCCGGGAAACAGCCCGCCACCTCCTGCGCGGTGTTGCGGGCGGCGCCGGGGTCGATCTCGATGCACACATAGGCGCGCGGGCGCTCAAGGCCGTGCAGCAGGGTGACGGCCTTGTCGCCGGAGCCCGCGCCGTACTCGACGACCGTGCGGCCCGGCCCGACCGCCTGGCCGATGTCGCCCCGGACCTGGGCCAGCAGCGCCCGCTCGGTGCGGGTCGGATAGTATTCGGGCAGCCGGGTGATCTCACCGAACAGGCGCGAGCCCTCGGCGTCGTAGAACCATTTCGGCGGCGTGGCCTTCGGACGGGCCGAGAGGCCATCGATCATGTCGGCGGCGAACAGCGCGCGCTGCAGGTCAGCGCCAAGGAGCACGGGCTTGTTCATCAGAGATCCCTCGCCAGCCGCAGGCCGGAGAACATCCACCGCTGGTGCGGATGGAAGAAGTTGCGGTAGCTCGCCCTGATGTGGGGCGCGGGGGTGGCGCAACAACCGCCGCGCAGCACGAATTGCCGCGCCATGAACTTGCCGTTGTATTCGCCGAGCGCCCCGGCGGCGGGCCGAAAGCCCGGGTAGGGCGAATAGGAACTGGCCGTCCACTCCCACAGGTCGCCGAACAGCTGGTTGCGGTCGCCGGCCGGGGTCGGGCGCAGGATGTCGTCGTCCATGAAGTTGCCGGCGGTCGGACGATCGGCGGCGATGGCCTCCCATTCCGCTTCGGTGGGCAGGCGGGCGCCGGCCCAGGTCGCGAAGGCGTCGGCTTCGTAGAAGCTGACATGCTGCACCGGCGCGGCAGGATCGAGCGCCTCCAGCCCGGCGAGCGTCGCCTGGGTCTCGCCGCGCCAGTACTCCGGCGCCGTCCAGCCTTCGCGGCGGACCGTGTCCCAGCCGTCGGCCAGCCACAGCGCGGCGTTGGCATAGCCGCCGTCGGCGATGAACTCGGCCCACTCGCCATTGGTGACCAGCCGGTCTGCCACCGCGAAGGGCTCCAGCCAGGTCTTGTGACGCGGCCGCTCATTGTCGAAGCTGAAGCCGTCCGGGCCCGCGCCGGTCTCGATGAGGCCGCCGGCGTGCTCGATCCAGGCGGCAGGGCGCTGCGCCGGACCGGCGGCGGCGCGCAGGTCGGTGCGGTAGGCGGGCGCGTCCGGGTGCCGGGCCAGGAGCGCCAGCGCATCCATCAGCAGCAGCTCCTGATGCTGCTCCTCGTGGGCCAGGCCCAGTTCGATGAGCGGGGCGGCGGCTCTGAACTGTTCGGTGTCGGCCTCGCGCACGAACCGCTCCAGCGCCGCGTCGATGCGGGCCCGCCAGGCCAGCACCTCGTCCAGCGCCGGACGGGTGATCAGGCCGCGATCAGGCCGTGGATGTCGCTCGCCGACCGCCTCGTAGTAGCTGTTGAACAGATAGCCGGACGAGGCCGGACGCTCCGGCGCGCAGCCGGCCGGCGTCAGCAGGAACGCATCGAAGAACCAGGTGGTGTGGGCCAGGTGCCACTTGCCGGGGCTGGCGTCGGGCATGGCCTGCGCCTGCAGGTCCTCGGCCGACAAAGGCGCGGCGAGGTCGCTCGTCCGGCGCCGGACCGTGCCGATTGCGGCGGCCCAGCGATCCCTGTCGCTGACGTCCAAAGCCATGAAGTCGCCCTCGCCCCTCCCGGTTCCCCGGTCAAACGCCCGGGCAGACGATATGGCTCCCCATCCGCGGCGTCTTGCGGATTCCGGTCCTTGAAGGGCGGCTGGTGACTCCCGTTGTCAGCAGGCGGCGGCAGGGCGGCTGCGCTACCGCGCCGGCGCCACGCGCTCCCAGGCCATGACCACATCGATAAACGCCGCCGGTACGGGCACCGGCGTCTGTTCCTTCGGCGTGGCGCAGACGTAGGTGTTGCGCACGTCGCAGAGCAGCTCCTCGCCCCGGAAAATGGCGATGCGGAACAGCATGCTGGTGCGGCCGATCCGCTGGGTGCGGACCGCCAGGGTCAGGTCGTCGTCGAAGCGGGCCGAGGACCGGAAGTCGACGTTGGCGTTGACCGCGAAGATGTCGGCGCCGAACGGCAGGAGGGCGTCGGGATAGGGAAACCCCACCGCCCGCATGTACTCGGTCATCGCCACGTCGGCATAGGTCAGATAGTGCGGGTTGAAGACGATGCCCTGCATGTCGACCTCGGCCCACCGCACCCGCAAGGGCGTTGTGAACACGAAGTCGGCGAGGGTGGAGGGCGGCTCGCGCTCGGCCATCTCAGAAGCCGTAGAGCGCCGCGTACTCCGGATCCTTGGCGGCGATCTGCCGGGCGCAGTCGACCATGACCTTGGCCTGTTTCCAGGTGGCGTCGTCCTGCATCTTGCCGTCCAGCATGACCACGCCGGTGCCGTCGGCCATGGCGTCGAGGATGCGTTTGGCGAAGATCACCTCGCCCGGATCGGGGCTGAACACCTTCTTGGCGATGGCGATCTGGTTGGGGTGCAGGCTCCAGGCGCCGACACAGCCGAGCAGGAAGGCGTTGCGGAACTGCTGCTCGCAGGCCTCGCCATCGGAGATGTCGCCGAACGGGCCGTAGAAGGCGCTGATGCCGTGGGCGGCGCAGGCGTCGACCATCTTGGCGAAGGTGTAGTGCCAGATGTCCTGCTGGGCCGCCTGGCGCGGGGCGCCGTCGTCGCGGGGATCCTCGATGACCTTGTAGAACGGGTGGCCGCCGCCGACGCGGGTGGTCTTCATCCGGCGGCTGGCGGCCAGGTCGGCCGGGCCCAGGCTGATGCCCTGCATGCGCGGGCTGGCGGCGCAGATGGCCTCGACATTGTTCACGCCCTCGGCCGTCTCGAGGATGGCGTGCAGCAGGATCGGCTTCTTCAGGCCGTGCTTGGCCTCCATCAGCGCCAGCAGCTGGTCCATGTAGTGGATGTCCCACGGCCCCTCGACCTTGGGCACCATCATCACGTCGAGCTTGTCGCCCACGCCGGCCACGATGTCGGTGACGTCCTGCAGGTGCCAGGGCGAGTTGAGGCAGTTGATCCGCGTCCACAGGCCGACGCCGAGCGCGGCGAAGTCGGTGGCGTTGGCCATCTCGATGAAGCCGGCGCGGGCCGCGTCCTTGGCGTCGGCGGGAATGGCGTCCTCGAGGTTGCCCAGGATGACGTCGACGGTCGGGGCGATCTCCGGAACCTTGGCGCGGACCTTTTCCAGGTGCGCCGGCACGAAGTGGATCATCCGCTCGACCCGGACGGGGAGATCACGAAGCGGCTGCGGCGCTCCGATGGCAAGCGGCTTGAAAAACCCGCGCGGCGTCTTCATTGGCGTCGTCCCCGTCGTCTTCTTTCGCAATTGCGAGAGGTTTTGCGGCGGCGCGGCGGAGGCGTCAAGCAGGCGGCTTGCGCGGCGCGTCCGGATCGTCGTGACCCGGCGCCAGGGTGTCCTCGATCGCGTCGTTGGTCGAGGCGCGGCGGCGGCGTCCCTTGATCGCCCCTCCGCCGGCGCTTTCCAGCTTCAGCGTGCGGCGGGCGTCGTCGGTTTCCTCGCCGAAGATCGAGCGGACGTGCAGGTCGCGCTGGGGCATCGGCACCTCGATGCCGGCGTGGCGCAGCGCGTCGTCGATGGCCCAGGTGTAGGCCGCCTGGATGGCGTTGGGCCGCTTCACGGCCTCCAGTCGCGGCCAGACCACCAGCTCGTAGTTCAGGGCGGACTCGCCGAAGCCGACCAGCCAGACCTGGGTGCGGTATGTGGCGCTGTCGGGCAGGGTGAAGGGCACGGCCTTGGCCGCCTCCAACACCGCGTCGCGCACCTTTTCCTTGTCGACGTTGTAGGCGGCGCGGAAGGGGATGCGGATCCGCCGGGTGTGACCGCGCAGGGTCCAGTTGGTCACCGTCCCCTGGATCAGCTGGCTGTTGGGGATCAGGATGTCGACGCTGTCGTTGTTGCGGATGCGGGTCGCCCGGGCGCCGATCTCGTGGACCACGCCACGCTGGCCGCTCTCCAGCTCGATGTAGTCGCCGACGCGCAGTTCCTCGTCGAAGATCAGCACGATGCCGGAGACGAACTCTTTGACGATGCCCTGCAGGCCCAGGCCGACACCGACGCCGAGCGCGCCGCCGAACACCGCCAGCGACGACAGGTCGACGCCCAGGGTCGAGACCCCGGCGATGACCCCGACCACGATCAGGCCGTAGGTCGACAGCTTCTCGACGATGTAGAGCGCCGCCCCGCCGCGCGAGACCTTGGCCCGCGCCCGGCCGAGCGCCAGGCCGATCAGCCGCGCCGCCACGATGGCGACGACGACGGTGATCAGCGCCGCAACCAGGCCACCAACGGTCACCGGCGTCTTGCCGATGCTGAACAGCACCAGCTCCTTCACATGCTCAAGCTGTTCGAGTTCCGGCTGCATCCGGGCCTAGGCCTTTTTTACGAACTCGGTACGAAGCACGAGCCCCCTCACCTTGTCGACATTGGCCTCGATCTCGTCAGGGTCGCCGGTCAGGCGGATCTTCTTGACCAAGGTCCCGCGCTTGAGCGTCACGCCGCCCGAGCCCTTGACCTTGAGGTCCTTGATCAGGGTGACGCTGTCACCGTCGGCGAGGATGGCGCCGTTGGAATCGCGGGTCTCGTCTGACACAGTCTGCGTCGCTCCTGAGGATTGTTGTGTCCCTTCAAGACGCCGTTTGCGGCCTCAGGGCAAGCCCCGAGGCGGAACCTCAGCAGCGCCGGATCGGCGCGGACGGCTCGGCGTATTGCGGTGTCGAGATGATGGGAACCGACCCGTCGTCCTTCGGAAAGCAGAGCGGCGGGGGCGGCTTCGGCTCACCCTTCTGCATCGGCCTGTAGTCCGTAAAGTCCACAGGGAAGATGACCGCGAACCGCACCGGCTTGCCGACCAACTGGTCCATGCCCGGAGCGGCGACGTCGAGCGCGAGAGGCCGCATGTCTGCCAACCGTTGCGCGGCGTGGGAGAAGCCGAAGTCGTCGTTGGACGTCGCCCAGGCATTGCAGTCGGTCAGCCTGCCATTGGCGGCCACCAGACAGTCGACGAGCGCCCAGCCGCCAACGCCGAAGCGAGCCGCCTTCTCCGGCGTGAACGGCTTGAGCGTCCATTTGTTCGGCCAGGACTTCCAGACCGCCGGAACCGGCGGCCCGTCTGCAGCCGCCGCGAGCCCGGGGATGAAGAGCGACGCCGCCAGGCAGGCGGCCAGAATACGACGGATGATGACCTGACCCTCCGGGAATGGGACGCGCAGCGATAGTGGCGCGCGATTCACTCCTTACGCGCGAGCGGGTGTTTTGTCTTCACCACCTCGGCCAGCCGGTCGCCCGCGACATGGGTGTAGATCTGGGTGGTGGCGATGTCGGCGTGGCCCAGCAGGGTCTGGACGACGCGCAGGTCGGCGCCGCCCTCCAGCAGGTGGGTGGCGAAGGCGTGGCGCAGGACGTGGGGGCTGACCTTCGCCGGGTCGATGCCGGCGACGATAGCCGCCTCTTCCAGCAGCTGGGAGAAGCGGCGGGGCGTCAGGCGGCCGGCCTTGCCGCGCGAGGGAAACAGCCAGGGATTGGCCGCGTCGCCCTTGGGCAGGAAATCCTTGCGAACGGCCAGCCAGGCCTTCACCGCCGTGCGGGCGGCGTCGTTCAGGGGGGCCAGCCGCTCCTTGCCGCCCTTGCCCTTGACGATCAGATAGGCCGGATCCCGCGCCAAGGCTGTCAGGGGCAGGCCCATCACCTCCGACACCCGCATGCCCGAGGCGTAGGTCAGCTCGACCAGCGCCGCCAGCCGCAGACCCTGGCCGCCGTCCTTCGCCGCAGCGGCGGCGATCAGCCGCTCGACCTCGTCGCGGGACAGCACCTTGGGCAGCGGGCGGCCCTGCTTCGGCGCCTCGACCCGGCGGGAAGGATCGTCCGTCCGCCAGCCTTCGCCGAGCACGAAGCGGTAGAACTGCCGGATGGATGACCGCCTCCGGGCGGCCGTGGCGGGGGCCAGGCCGGCGGCGCCCAGGCCGGCGAACCAGGCCTCGATGTCCTCGGCCGAGGCGGTGGCGAGGTCACGCCCCCGCGCCTTCAGGAAGGCGGCGGCGTCGGCCAGATCCTTGCCGTAGGCGGTCAGGGTGTTGCGGGCCGCGGCGCGCTCGACGGCCATCATCTCGAGGAAGGCGTCGACCCAGCCCTCGCTCATTCGACCTGCAGCGTCCGGAACGCCTCGTCGGCGAAGGCCGTCGCAGCGTCGGTCAGGCCGACACGGCGCAGCGCCGAGACCATGGGCGCGTAGTCGGCCGGCCGGGGCTTGCCCTCGGCGTCGCCGACGATGGCCAGGACCAGCAACGCGGTCTCGCCCTTCAGCCCGGCGTCGGCGGCCAGGTCGAGCGCGGCCAGGCGGCCGGCGGTCGCCACGCCCTGGGGCGCGGTGAAGCCGGCGATCGCGGCCCGCTGGTCGCCGGTCGGTGTCGCGCCCAGCGCGACGGCGAGCAGGACGGCGGTCTCGTAGCGAGGACGGGCTTTAGCGTCGGCGGCCTGGGCTTGTCGCAGCAGGGCGTCGAACTCGGCGGCGCGGCCTTCGGTGCGGGCGAACCGGCCGGCGAGGCCGATCCCGGACGGGGCGGCAGGCAGCGCCACGCCGGCGATCATCGCCGCCACGCCGGGCGAGGCGCCCTTCGCCGCCGGGATGTCCAGCGCCAGACGGCGCGACAGCGAGTACTCCAGCCCGTTGCGCACCGAGGCCGCGCCGGGATCACCGACGCCGGCGATCACCGCGCCGATCAGCCGGGAGATGACCGGGTCCCGCTGCTTCTCGCTGGCCAGGGTGAGCGTCAGCTGGGCCATGACGCCTTCGCCGGCCCGCGCTTCGCAATAGGCGCGCAGCCTCAGCCAGTAGGTTTCGCCCCGCCCGACCGAAAGATCGTCTGCGACGCGGCAGGCGCGGTCATCATCGCCAACGATCAGCGCCGTCTCGACGACCGCTTCGGCCAGGGCGGGGTGGGTGGGCAGGTTGCCGGCGCGCTCGGCGGCGGCCCAGGCCTCGCGCGGGCGGCCCAAGGCCAGAAGGGACTGGATCCGGGCGCCGGCGACCTCGGGATCGCGTCCCGCGCCCTCCGGCCCGACTGCGGCTGTCGCCAGCAGTCGCCAGGCCAGGTCACGGGCGGCGGGGGTCAGCGGCCGGGCGCCCAAGCCCGGGATCAGCGCCGCCGGCGTCGCACCGGAGCTGTCGCGCCAGAGGTCGCCGGGCAGGCCTGTGTCGCGCGAGCCCAGCGAGAAATAGTCGGGCGCGGCCAGCGTCGTGACCTCGACCTGGGCGGCGGCCGGGGCGGCGAGCAGGAGGGCGAAGGCGGCGAGGACGGGAAATCGCATGCAGGAACCCTAGCACCTCTGCCGGCCGGAATGGGAGGGGGCGGCCTCGGTCGCTAGCTGTTGGCCCCAAGGCCTCCCATCGTGTAAGCGAAGGACGGCCATGAACCCGGACCCACGACTTCGTCGCAAGACCATCGCCCTCGTCGGACTCATGGGGGTGGGCAAGAGCAGCATCGGCCGCCGCCTGGCGCTGGCGCTGGACCTGCCGTTCCGCGATGCGGACACGGAGGTCGAAACCGCCGCCGGCCGCACGATCAGCGAGATTTTCGAGACCTTTGGCGAACAGGCCTTCCGCGAGGGCGAGCGCAAGGTGATCGCCCGGCTGATGGACGAGGGGCCGTTCGTGCTGGCCACCGGGGGCGGCGCGTTCGTCAACGACGACACCCGCGCGCTGATCAAGGCGCAGGCCATCTCGGTGTGGCTGAAGGCCGACCTGGAGTTGCTGGCCCGCCGCATCGGCCGCAAGGACACCCGCCCACTGGTGCGCGGCAAGGACCCGCTGGAGGTCCTGGCCGAGCTGGCCGAGGTCCGCTACCCGATTTACGCCCAGGCCGACATCGTCGTGGAGACCGGCGACACCCCTCACCAGGAAGCCGTCGAGGCCATCCTCGACGCCCTGAATAGCTATATGGCCGGAGCCGACGCTTGATCCGCACTCTTCCCGTCGGCCTCGGCGATCGGGCCTACGACGTCGTCGTCGGCCCCGGTCTGATCGATCGCGCCGGCGACTATATCGCGCCGCTGCTGAAGAACCGCCGCACGGTGGTCGTCACCGACAGCGACGTCGGCGCGCATCACGGCGAGCGGCTGTCCGCCGCCCTGGAGCGGGCCGGGATCGCCGTCGACGTCATCACGGTGCCGGCCGGCGAGGAGAGCAAGAGCTTCGAGGGCCTGGCCGACCTGTCCGACCAGCTTCTGGCGCTGGAGCTGGACCGGGGCGACGTCATCGTCGCCTTCGGCGGCGGCGTGGTCGGCGACCTGGCCGGCTTCGCGGCCTCCATCTACAAGCGCGGCATCGACTTCGTGCAGGTCCCGACCAGCCTGCTGGCCCAGGTCGACAGCTCGGTGGGCGGCAAGACCGCCATCGACACCCCGCGCGGCAAGAACCTGATCGGCGCCTTCCATCAGCCCCGGCTGGTGCTGGCCGACCTCGATGTCCTGGCCACCCTGCCCGCCCGCGAAATGGCCTGCGGCTACGCCGAGGTGATCAAGTACGGCATGCTCGGCGACGCCGACTTCTTCGCCTGGCTGGAGCGCCACGGCGCCAGGGTGCTCGAGCGCGAGCTCGAGGCCCTCGGCCACGCCGTCGCCCGCTCGGTCGAGATGAAGGCGCAGATCGTCGCCGAGGACGAGAAGGAGCAGGGCCGCCGGGCGCTGCTCAACCTCGGCCATACCTTCGGCCACGCGCTGGAGGCCGAATGCGGCTTCGGCGACGCGCTCAAGCACGGCGAGGCCGTCGGCGCCGGCTGCGCCATGGCCTTCCGCTTTTCGGCGATGCTGGGGCTTTGCCCCGACATCGACGCCGCCCGGGTCGAGCAGGCCCTCAAGGCCGCGGGACTGCCCACCCGCCTGGACGACCTGCCCCAGGGACCGGGCTTCCGGGCCGACCGCCTGATCGCCCACATGGGCCAGGACAAGAAGGCCGAAGGCGGGACCCTGACCTTCATTCTCGCCCGCCGGATCGGCGAGGCGTTTACCGCCAAAGGGGTGGATCCCGCCCCCCTGCGCGACTTCCTCATCACCGAAGGAGCCCTGTCGTGATCGTGGCCATGATCGCCACCCTGGCGCCCGCCCTCGTCATCCTGCTGGGGACCGGCGCGCTGATCTCGGCCGCCGAGACCGCGATGACCGCCGCCAGCCGCGGCCGGATGCACCAGCTGGAGCGCGAGGGCGATCGCGCCGCCGCCCGCGTCAACAAGATGATGGGCAACCAGGAGACCATGATCGGGGCCATCCTGCTCAGCAACAACGTGGTCAACATCGGCGCCTCGGCCCTGACCACCAGCGTGCTGGCCGTGGCCTTCCCCGGCCCCGTCGGGGTCGTGATGTCGACGGTGGTGATGACCGTGCTGGTCGTGGTGTTCGGTGAGATCCTGCCCAAGACCCTGGCCATCACCCGGCCGGAGGTCGTGGGCCGCACTCTGTCCATACCGACCTACTGGGTGGTGAAGATCTTCGGCCCGCTGGCCAACGGGGCCCAGTGGATCGTGCGCCAGACCCTGCGTCCGTTCGGCATCAACCTGTCGATGGAGACCGACGTCCTGGCGGCCCACGAGGAGATCCGGGGCGCGGTGGAGTACCACCACTCCGAAGGCGTGGTCGAAAGTGGTGACCGGCGCATGCTGGGCGGCGTCCTCGACCTGAGCGAAATGGATGTCAGCGAGGTCATGGTGCACCGCAAGTCGGTGTTCATGCTCAACGCCGACCAGCCCGCCCGGGAACTGCTGAAGGAGGCGCTGGAGGCGGGGCACAGCCGGGTGCCGCTCTGGCGCGACAATCCCGACAACGTGATCGGCGTGCTGCACATCAAGGATGTGATCCGCGAGATGTCCGAGCATGATCTTGGCCTCGACCAGGTCGAGATCACCGGCCTGATCCGTAAGCCCTGGTTCACGCCCGACACCACCAAGCTCAAGGATCAGCTCAACGCCTTCCTCAAGAAGCGCAGCCACTTCGCGCTGGTCGTCGACGAGTACGGCGTGCTGCAGGGGGTGATCACGCTGGAGGACATCCTCGAGGAGATCGTCGGCGAAATCGACGACGAGCACGACACCGCCGTCGAAGGCGTCAAGCCCCAGGCCGACGGCTGGTACGAAATCGACGGCTCGGTGACGGTGCGGGATCTGAACCGCGCGCTCGACTGGGACCTGCCCGACGACCAGGCCGTGACCATAGCCGGTCTGGTTATCCACGAGGCCCAGACCATCCCGGAAGAGGGTCAGACCTTCATCTTCCACCACCACCGCTTCCAGATCGTCAAACGCCGGCGCAACCAGATCACCGGCCTGCGGATCAGCCCGCGCCTCGACGCCGAGGGCGCCTGGCTGGGGGACCACTCCGGTTAACCACGGAACTGATGCCGTCCACGGACGTTGGGGCGTTGATGCGCAGCTGTTCGCGCGTCCGGGGGAGCCGGGTGAGTTCATTGGCGGACACGATCGAGGCGGAGGCTGGCGCCACGGCGCGCGAGCGCGCCCTGGTCGCCGCGCTGGCCGACGAGACACGGCGCTCGGAGGTGCTCATCCGTATCGGCGAAGCCATCGGCGCCGGCGGTGACATCGACACGATCGTGCAGACCGTGGTCGACGGCGGCGTCGAGCTGACTCGCGCCGAGTTCGGGGCCTTTTTCTATAACGTCGTCGACGCGGAAGGTGAACGGCGCCAGCTCTGCGCCCTGTCCGGCGCGCCGCGGTCCGCCTTCGAGCGCTTTCCCATGCCGAGGAACACCGCAGTGTTCGACCCGACCTTCGCCGGCGAGGCTGTCGTGCGGTCGGACGACATCCTGGCCGACCCCCGGTATGGCCAAGGCCCGCCCTTCAACGGCATGCCGGACGGCCAACTGCCGGTGCGCAGCTACCTGTCCGCGCCGGTCGTTTCGCGGTCAGGCGAGGTGCTCGGCGGCCTGTTCTTCGGCCACCGGGAGCCCGGCCGGTTCAGCGCCGCGGACGAGCGGGTCGTGGCGGGCGTCGCCGGCCTGGGCGCGGCGGCGGTCGAGGCCATGCACCGGCGCGACGAGACCCTGGCGGCCTCCGAGGCCCAGCGCAGCGTCGAGGCCAGGCTGGCCGAACGCCTGTCCTTCGCCCTGGATGCGGGGCGGATGGGGTCCTGGGCGCTGGACGTCGACAGCCGCGACTACGAAGCCTCCGACCTCTGCAAGGCCAACTACGGACGCCATCCCGACGAGTCGTTCGGGTTCGCCGACCTGGTCGCCTCGATCCATGAGGCCGATCGGGCCCGGATGACCCGCGCCATGGAGACGGCGATCCGGGACGGGTCCGACTACGACATCGAGTACCGGGTGATCTGGCCGGACGGTCAGGTGCGCTGGGTTCACGCCCGGGGGCGGGCCGACTCCATCGTGCCAGGCGGCTCGGCCAAACGAATGGCCGGCATCTCGTTGGACATCACCGATCGTCGCCGGGCGGAGGAGCGTCAGCGCCTGATGCTCAACGAACTGAACCACCGGGTGAAGAACACCCTGGCCACCGTCCAGTCGATCGCGTTCCAGACCCTGCGCACGGCGCGCACGCCCGCCGAGTTCCGGGAAGCCTTCGAGGCGCGCCTGCTGGCGCTGTCGGAGACGCACAACCTGCTGACCCGTGAGAACTGGGAAGGCGCCGCCCTGCGGGCGATCATCGACAGCGAGCTCGAGGCCCTGGGCGGCGTCGGGCGGACCGTCGTCGTGCCGGGCGCGGAGGTCCATCTGACGCCCAAGGCCGCCGTCGCGATCGGCATGGGCATCCATGAGCTGGCCACCAACGCTATGAAGTACGGCGCCCTGTCGGTCGCGCGGGGCCTGGTCACCGTGCACTGGCAGGTGCGCGACGGCATGCTCGAGCTGGACTGGACCGAGTCCGACGGCCCGCGGGTCGAGACGCCGCAACGGCGCGGCTTCGGCTCGCGACTGCTTGAAAAAGGACTGGCCGCCGAACTGGGCGGCAGCGTTGAACTGATGTACCGCGAGCAGGGGCTGACCTGCGCCATGCGTCTGCCGATGGCGGCGCTGGAAGGAAAGGAACTGGCGTGACGGGCGATTGTCTTGTGGGGCTGCGCGTACTGGTCGTCGAGGACGAGATGCTCGTCTCGATGCTGGTCGAGGACATGCTGGCCGATTTCGGCTGCTCGGTCGTCGGTCCGGCGCCGGACTTCGACGCCGCGATGGCCCTGGCCACAAGCGCCGAGATCGACGCGGCCCTGCTTGATGTGAATGTCGCCGGGCGCGCGGTGTTTCCGGTGGCCGACGCGCTGAAGGCGCGCGGCGTCCCGTTCGCCTTCGCCAGCGGCTATGGCGCCGCCGGGGTCGAGGGCGACCATCGCGGCGCGCCGGTGCTTCAGAAGCCGTTCCGCCAGATTGACCTGGAACGGGCGCTGACGGGTTTGATGACGGGCTAGGCTTCGCCGGGCGCGAAGACTTTCAGCGACAGCGCATGCACCGGTCCGGCCAGTTCGTCGGCGAGGGCCGCGTAGACCTGCCGCTGTCGCGCCACGCGCGGCACGCCGGCGAAGGCGGCCGATTCGATCAGGACGTTGAAGTGGCTCTCCCCGCCCTCGCGGTGACCGGCGTGGCCCGCGTGGCGATCGGAGTCATCCACCACCTCGAGCCGTGACGGAGAAAACGCAGCCGTCAGCTTTTGCGTGATCAGTTCGGCGACAGAGCCCATTTTGCAAAGGTCAATTCTTGAATGAGAAAGGTTGGGGCCCATACTTCGTCCCATGTCCGGCGCCTTTCAATACCGACCCAAATTCGTCGACATCCGGGTCCGCCCTCCCAAGCCTGAAGAGGAGGAGGCCGCGGAGCACGATGTCACGCGGCTCAAGCCCGGCGAAAAGCGCTGCGAGCACTCCGACTGCCTGTCGGTGGCGACGGCCCGCGCGCCCAAGGCCCGCAACATGCCGGGGCAGTTCTACTGGTTCTGCCAGTCGCACGCGGCCGAGTACAACAAGAGCTGGAACTTCTTCGCCGGCATGACCGAGGACGCGATCGCCCAGGCCCAGGCCGAGCGGATCACCGGCGAACGTCCGACCTGGAGCTTCAAGGCCTCCAACCGCTCGCGGGAAGCCGCCGCCCAGGCCCAGGGTCCGATGGGCTGGAACGACCCGTTCAGCCTGTTCGGCTTCGGCCGCGCCGACCGCTCCGGCGTCGAGGCGGGGCCGCAGCGCGCCGACGGCCGGGTGCTGGGCAAGCTGGAGCGCAACGCCCTGGCCGATCTGGACCTGACGGACGTCGCCGACAAGGTTCAGATCCGGGTCCGCTACACCGAGCTGGTCAAGAAGTGCCACCCCGACAGCAACGGCGGCGACCGCAGCGCCGAGCACAAGCTGCAGCGCGTGCTGAAGGCCTGGAAGACGCTGAAGAAGGCCGGCCTGGCCTGAAGCGGGCCGCCAGAGCGACTCTCCCCGCCATCTCCTCGGCTTTTTCATCAAACGACTGTTTGCTGATCAGCGTTTAGGCGCTAATCGATCAGACCATCATGGCCGATAATTCCGACACCGCAGCTTCCGATCCCCTCCTGGGTCTCGTCCCCGACAAGCAGGTCACCATTCGTGACGCCTTCGGGATCGACTCCGACATGAAGGTCCCGTTCTTCTCGACGAAGGACAGCCACGTCCCCGACGTCGACGAGTCCTATCGCTTCGACCCGCAGACCACGCTGGCGATCGTCGCGGGCCTGGCCTTCGACCGCCGGGTGATGATCCAAGGCTATCACGGCACCGGCAAGTCGACGCACATCGAACAGGTCTGCGCCCGGCTGAACTGGCCGATGGTGCGGGTGAACCTCGACAGCCACGTCAGCCGGATCGACCTGGTCGGCAAGGACGCCATCGTCCTGAAGGACGGCAAGCAGATCACCGAGTTCCGGGAAGGCATCCTGCCCTGGTGCCTGCAGCGCCCGATGGCGCTGGTGTTCGACGAATATGACGCCGGCCGGCCGGACGTGATGTTCGTGATCCAGCGCGTGCTGGAGTCGGGCAGCAAGCTGACCCTGCTCGACCAGAACCGCGTGATCCGGGCCAACCCGTACTTCCGCCTGTTCTCGACGACCAACACCATCGGTCTGGGCGACACCACGGGCCTCTACCACGGCACCCAGCAGATCAATCAGGCGCAGATGGACCGCTGGTCCATCGTCACCACCCTCAACTACCTCGACCACGACGCCGAGGCCGAGATCGTGCTGGCCAAGAACCCGGGCTACGCCACGCCCGAAGGCCGCCGCACCCTGGCCGCCATGGTCCGCGTCGCCGACATGACCCGCAACGCCTTCATGAACGGCGACATCTCCACCGTCATGAGCCCGCGCACCGTGATCACCTGGGCCCAGAACGCCGACATCTTCGACGGCGACCTGGCGCTGGCCTTCCGCCTGACCTTCCTGAACAAGTGCGACGAACTCGAACGCCCGACCGTGGCCGAGTTCTACCAGCGCGCCTTCGGCGAGGACCTGCCGGAGAGCGCGGCGCGGGTGAAGGTGGCTTAGGGGTGAGAACGGCGGCCATCTTCGCGGTCGCCATACTCTTCGCCGGCATTGCACCTGCCGCAGCCCATGCCTGCATGCCTCCCCAAGGATGGCCCAAGGAGATTGAACTCGACGCGACCGAAGTCGCGTCAGCGCTCGTGGCCTCCGCGACCTATGTCGAACTTGCGGTCGTCGAGGAGCTTCACCCCGACTTCGTTCTCGCTGAAAAGGCTGAGGCGCGGATGCTGGCCGCGGCTCCGCCCGGTTGGACGGCCGAAGAGACGCGCAAGTGGTACGCGTCCTTTCGCGAGGAAATGGCCGAGGGCGGCGTCCGTGCGACCCATCGGGTCACGGCGCGCTTGAAAGGCGTTGGCAGCGACACCTTCGATCTTAATGGATGGAGCTGGTCGGCTGGCGTTGCCGAGATCGACGCTCCTCGAGCGATCAAGCTTTCCGACCTCAAGTACTATCTGGATCAGACTGATCTCGCCGAGGTCAAAGGTCCGGGCGATTGCTATACGCCGCTGTTTCCCATCGTCGGGCAGACTTATCTCGTCTTTCGGGATGCCCGAGGGGAGCTGTCACGCGCGGCGGTTCCCGTTCGCTTTGGTGGAAGAACGGTGACCGAGTCCGGTCCCGTCTACATACCGGTATCTGGACCGGACGATCCCTGGGTGAAGCTTGTTCGGAAGGTTTTGGCGAACCAATAGCGGCTCATCCAGCTGACGCGGACATCTACAGTATCCGCCGCCGCACCCGCTCCCCTTCGACCACTGTCAGGAAACCGGCCAGTCCCTCCCCGACCTCTTCGATCACTTCCACCGCCCGAGCGGTCGCGGCCCTGGGCAGAAGCCCCGGACAGAACAGGATCACCACACCGGTTCTCGGCGTCGCGTGCCGGACGGCAAGCTCTCCGAAATCGAAGTCCTCGGTGACGATCAGCCGGCCCTCGGCATCCGCCCGGGCGGCGAGGTCGAGGTCGGTCGCGCCTCTGGCCGCGTCGGTGACATGGACCACGTCGTGGCCCAGATCACGCAGCGCTGTCGCCAGGTCGCGAGGGCAGCACTCGTCGAGCAGGAAGCGCACGCCTATTCGGCGGCGAAGACGATCTTGCCCCGCAGGACGTCGGCGGCATAGGCCAGCGCGGCCCGCACGTCGTCGGCGGTGACCGACGGATACTGATCGGCGAACTCGTCGGGCGACATGCCGGACGCGCATTCCCGCAGGATATGCTCGACCGTGATCCGGGTGCCCTTGATCACCGGCTTGCCGACCATCACGCCGGCCCTGATCTCGATGCGATCGTGCGCCATGCCGGGATCATACCACACAGCCATCTAGCCGTCCGCCGTCTGCGCGGCGGCTTCCCGCCTATCCGCCTTGCGCTGGCGTTTCCAGAAGACGCGCTTCGCCCACCGCAGGTGCTTCCACCACTCTCCGGCCGGGACGAGCTGACCCTTCTTCACGTTCGCCATAGTTCAGATCATACAGGAAACGGCGGCCAGCGCAATTAATGCGGGTATTTTTATACCAACTCTCGTCACCTCCCGCTGGCTCCGGGATGGGAGATGGGTAAGCTGCCTCCCCATGTGCAACGCCTACGCCCTCCACATCCCGCCGGACGCGCTTGCCGACGCCTTTCTGCAGAAGGTGATCGCCTGGTACTGGCCTGATCCGATGCCCAACTTCGGGCCCATCGACGAGGTGCGGCCGACGGATCTCGCGCCGGTGGTCACGGCGACGGCGGACGGCGGGGCGGGGCTGGAGCGGCTGCGGTGGGGGCTCTTGCCGTCACAGCCCAAGCGGCCGCCGGTGATCAACTTCCGGTCCGAGGGGCGGGCGTTCAACGCCGGGCGCTGCCTGGTCCCGGCCTCGTCCTTCTTCGAGTTCACGGGGACGAAGTACCCCAAGACCCGCTGGCGCTTCACGCGCACGGACGGCGACTGGTTCTGTTTCGCCGGCTTCATCGGCGGCGCGGGCGAGGACCGGCGCTTCACCCTGCTGACCTGCGCGCCGGGCCCGGACGTCGCGCCGATCCACGACCGCCAGCCGGTGGTCGTGGAGCGCGACGGCTGGGCCGGCTGGCTGCGCGGGGAGGCAGCGGCGGAGCTGCTGGCGCCCTCGGCGGCCGGGACCTGGCGGTGCGAGGAAGCGCCGCGGGAGAAGGCGGGGACGCTGCTTTAGGGCGCAACCACCCCCGTCATCCTCGCGCTCGTCGCGAGGACCCATGCGTGGTGAAGACAGGAAGAGGGGCGCGGATCGCGCGGCGCTCTTACTACCTCCGAATGTGTTCATGGGTCGTCGGAACAAGTCCGACGATGACGGTGTGAGGGGGCTTGGCTCAGTGAATCCCGCCGCCCAGCGCATCCCCCGAACCATCCCCACAGCCCGACCCGCCGTCGACCGGCAGGATGGCGCCGTTGATGTAGCGGGCTTCATTCGAGCTGAGGAACAGCGCCGCGGCGCCGATCTCGTCCTTGGTGCCGTAGCGGCGCAGCGGCACGCGGCCCTTCACCCGGGCCTCGGCCTCGGGCGTGGGGGCCAGGCGCAGCATGCCCTCGGTGTCCTCGATCGGGCCGGGCGAGATAGCGTTGACCCGCACGCCGGCGGGGCCCCACTCCAGCGCCAGGCACTGGGTCAGCATGTTGATGCCGGCCTTGGCGGCGCAGACGTGGGCCTGGAACATCGAGGCGCGCGTCGCCTGTCCGGCGGTGATGGAGATCAGCGACGCCCCCGGCTTGCGCAGGAACTCATAGGAGGCGCGCAGCACGTTGAAGGTGCCGATCAGGTCGATGTCGACCACGGTCTTGAAGCCGTTGGCCGACATGCCCAGCGCCGGGGCCACGAAGTTGCCGGCCGCGCCGGAAATCACCGTGTCGATGTCGCCGAACTTCTCGTGGGTGGCGCGCAGCGCGGCCTCGACGGCGGCGTAGTCGCGCACGTCGGCGGCGATGCCGATGGCCCGGCCGCCGTTGATCCCGGCGATCTCTTCGGCGGCGGCGGCGATCTTCTCGGGGCTGCGGCTGATCAGGGCGACGTTGGCGCCCTCGCGCGCGAAGCAGCGGGCGATGCCCAGGTTGATGCCGCTCGATCCGCCCGCCACGAACAGGGTCTTGCCCGCCTGACTGTCGCCCATGGTCTTTCGCTCCCGGTGTTTGTTTCCCTGGAGCCTAGCTGGACGCCCTCCCGCTGGGGGAGGCAAGCGCCATCAGGTCAGGGCGCGACCCACAGGGTTTCCAGCCCGCGGAAGAAGGGCAGCGTGCGCCAGACCGGCGCGGCGTCCAGGTCGGCCAGATGCAGGTCGGGGAAGCGCTCGAACAACTTGACCAGCGCCACCTGGGCCTCCAGCCGGGCCAGCGGCGCGCCGATGCAGATGTGCGAACCGCCGCCGAAGGCGACGTGCGGCTTGCCCTTGCGGGTGATGTCGAAGCGGTCGGGGTCGTCGAACACCGCCGGGTCGCGGTTGGCGGCGCGCAGGAAGGTGGTCATCGACTGGGTCTTGCCGACCGGGCAACCGCCGACCTCCATGTCGCGCGAGGCGACGCGGCCGGTGATGTCGACCGGGCCCTCGTAGCGCAGCACCTCTTCCACCGCGCCGGCGGCAAGCTTGGGGTCGGCCTTCAGCTTGGCCAGTTCGCCGGGATTGAGCAGCAGCAGGCGCACGCCGTTGCCGATCAGGTCGGTGGTGGTCAGGTTTCCGCCGACCAGCAGGGCCTGCAGGTTGATGCGGATCTCGTCGTCGCTCAGCGGCGCTCCGCCGGCCTGCAGGGTGACCATGTCGCTGACCAGGTCGTCGCGCGGCGCGGCGCGACGGTCTTCCATCAGGGCGGTGAAATAGGCGTTCAACGCCAGGCTCGCCCGCTCCATATGCTCGGTCTGGGCGGCGTTGCGGAACGGGTTGAGGCCCAGGATCACGCCCTCGGACCAGTCGCGGAAATCGTCCAGCCGGTCGTGTTCGACGCCCAGGATCTCGGCGATGGCGTCGACCGGCACCGGCACGCAGAACTTCGCCATCAGGTCGAAGCGCGCCTCGCCGGCCACGGCGTCCAGGTAATGGTCGATGATCCGCTCGACGTGCGGCCGGAACTTCGCCACCCGGGCGTAGAGGGCCTGGGCCAGCGGCTGGCGGACGCGGGCGTGGTCGGGGTTGTCCAGCATCAGGATGCTGGTGGTGCTGGTGCGCGGCAGGTTGGGGTCCATGCCGTCGGCGAACCGCCGCTGCATGACCGCCGCCGCCTCGGCGTTGATCGGGTCGCGCCACAGGCTGTTGTCGGACACGATCGCCCGCACGTCGTCATAGCGGCTGATCACGAAGGTGCCGGCCATCGCGTCGCGGTGCACCGGGCAGGTTTCGCGCATCGGCGCCAGCACCGCGTGCGGATCGGCGCGATAGGCCGGATCCAGAGGCGTCAGCTGCAGCATGCCGGGGGGCGAAGCGTCATCGGCCATGGTCGTCTCTCCCGTGTCAGCAGCGCTCTGATGGCGCGGTCAGGGGAGGAGTGTCGCGCGGGGGCGATAGGTTGCCAATGATTAGTTTGGGTACCATCCGGCGGGATCGAGCAGCATGATCCGTGAGTACCCGTTGTAGCGAAGCATAGAGATCGTACTCAGAATTTCGACATAGGGCCGATCTTGATGCGCCGAGACCATCACGCGTCCGCATTGACTCTCGTCGTTCCGACGTGGCTCGAGCTTCGCGAGCAGCTGTAGTCGGTCGAGAACACTCGGCTGTTCGACGAAGCGACCCTTTGCGTGTTCCCAGACCTTGAGTCGGAATTGACCATCTCCGATGACCTCAACCCATGCCATACCCGAACAGCCGTCAGGGGGAGCGCTCCCAGGAGGCATGTCGATCTTGACGATGGGTACCGGATCATCGGGCAGATCGGTGGGCGGACCAGCGACAAGCAACGCAATCGCGGCGAGCAGGCCTTGCAGCATGGTGGACCATCCAATCCCCGGGACAGACGCAGCGTAACCCTCATCCCGTTGTTCGCCCAAGGCCGAATCGGCTTGCCCATCAGGCCTCGGCCCCATAGAAGCCGCGCAACATTCCCAGCGCGAAGACCCGTCCGATGAAGCTGCTCGCAGGCAACTCCAACCGTACGCTGGCAACCGCGATAGCCGAATATCTCGACATGCCGCTGACCAAGGCGCAGGTGCGCCGGTTCGCCGACAACGAGGTGTTCGTCACCATCGACGAGAATGTGCGGGGCGAGGATGTCTTCATCATCCAGTCGACCAGCTACCCGGCCAACGACAACTTGATGGAGCTGCTGATCTGCATCGACGCGCTCAAGCGGGCGTCGGCGCGTCGCATCACCGGGGTGCTGCCCTACTTCGGCTACGCCCGCCAGGACCGGAAGACCGGCGGCCGCACGCCGATCTCGGCCAAGCTCGTGGCCAACCTGATCACCCGCGCCGGCGCCGACCGGGTGCTGACGATGGATCTGCACGCCGGCCAGATCCAGGGCTTCTTCGACATCCCGACCGACAACCTGCTGCCGGTGCCGCTGCTGGCCCATGACATCCGCGAGCAGTACGGCAAGGCCGCCGCCGATGTGATGATCGTCTCGCCGGACGTCGGCGGCGTGGTCCGGGCCCGGGCGCTGGCCAAGCGCATCGACGCTGACCTGGCCATTGTCGACAAGCGCCGCTCCGCCCCGGGCGAGAGCGAGGTGATGAACATCATCGGCGACGTCGCCGGCCGTCACTGCATCCTGTTCGACGACATCGTCGATTCGGCCGGCACCCTGTGCAACGCCGCCAAGGCCCTGGTCGACCAGGGCGCGACCGAGGTCAGCGCCTATGTCACCCACGGGGTGCTGTCGGGCCTGGCCGCCGAGCGCGTGAAGAACTCGGTCATGAAGGAACTGGTGGTCACCGACTCCATCGAGTTCTCGGATGAGGTGAAGGCCTGCAAGAAGATCCGCAGCGTCAGCTGCGCTCCCCTTATCGGCGAGGCAATCCGCCGCATCGCCAACGAAGAGTCGGTATCAAAGCTTTTCGACTAAAGGGCTGGCGAATCTTCGCCGCTCGACACGTGTGGTTAACGGGCGGCGTCACATTCTCGCCGTCCAACCGAGTTCTATTGACTTCATCGGGCGCCGGTGGGGGAAATCACAGCCATGAACATGTTTACGCACGCCCGTCGCTTCGCGCCCGTCGCCGCGCTCGCCGCCCTGACTGTGCTGGTCGCCGCCTGCAAGACCACGGCGCCGCCGCCGCCGCCGCCGCCGCCCCCACCGCCGCCGCCGCCGATCACCCTGGCTCCGGAGCTGATCCAGGAAGCCAGCGCCTGGCGCGGCTACATGGCCCGGGCCGGCGCGATCGCACCGCAGTTCGCCGACGGCGGGCAGATCGCCTCTTCCCTGAGACTCGCCGCCGCCTACGAGCCGCGGCAGTTCCAACGCGGCGCGGTCGCCTATGCCGCCATCCTGGCCCTGCAGGACCAGACCTTCGTCCAGGGTCTGCGCGCCCAGGCCGCCCATCCGGAAAACCGCATCGCGCTGCGCGACCAGATCGTCGCCAACCCCAATACGGTTGTGAACCTGCCCGGCGCCCAGGGCGCGGCGGACCTGATCGTCGCCGGACTGGGCAGCGAGGCTACGCGCCTGCTGGTCAGCGGGCGGGCGGTCAAGCAGGCCGCCTATGACGTGCAGCGCATGTCCTGGTCCAAGAAGGAGGTCCTGAACCGTGAGGGCCGCCTGATCGAAGCCCGCACCCTGAGCACCAGTCCGATGCTGGGCGACGCCTCCGATGTGCTGATGCTGTCTCAGGCCTACAACGGCGCGGCGCCGATGAGCGTCATCGGCCAGACGGCTCCTGCGCCTTGGTCGCCGCTGGTCATCCGCGGCATGGCGCTGGGCGCGCTGGCCGCGCTCGGCGAGGCCGGCGAGGCCAACTCGCCCCAGATCAACTCGGTCACCGAGGAGCAGTCGAGCGGCTTCTGCCTGAAGATGGCCAAGCTCAACCTCTACCAGTGCCTGGCCGTCTCCAAGCCACACTACGAGGACGTTTTCTGCCTCGGCCAGCACATCATGATCGACACCGGCCAGTGCATGATCAAGGCGTCGGGGGCGGCTATGCCGCCTGAACCGGCGCCGCCGCCCAAGCCCGCGCCCACCGTCGCGGCGAGCGGCAAGAAGTCCGCCACGCGCCGTTAGGCGCTTCGCGCAGAGGCCCGGACAGAGTCACGTTGCGTACCCGGGCCAAAGCGTGTATCGAGCGCAACCCTGAATTCACAGACCGTCGCCGCGCGGAGTCTTCTGCCGCGGCGACGTCGTTTTGAGACCTAGAACACCATGGCCGAGATCGTCCTGAACGTCGAAGTCCGTGAGCGCACCGGCACCGGCGGCGCCCGCGAAGCCCGCCGCGCCGGCAAGGTGCCGGGCATCCTGTACGGCGGCTCGCAAGCCCCCGTGGCCATCGCCGTGCGCGAGAACGAGTTCCGCAAGTCGCTCTACACCGGCAAGCTGCTCGGCCACCTGGTGACGCTGAAGCACGGCGACGAGACCCAGCCGGTCATCGCCAAGGACATTCAGTTCGACCCGGTCACCGACATGCCGGTGCACTTCGACCTGTACCGCGTCGACTCGACGGGCGTGATCAAGATCTCCGTCCCGGTGCACTTCAAGAACCATGAAGCCTCGCCGGGCATGAAGGCCGGCGGTTCGCTGGAAGTCGTCCGCCACGAAGTGGAAGTGAACGCTCCGGCCAGCGCCATTCCGGAAGAACTGGTCGTTGACCTGACCGGCAAGGTCATGGGCGACACCATCCGCATCAGCGACGTCGTCCTGCCCAAGGGCGTGACCCCGGTGCTTTCGGATCGCGACTTCGTGCTCGCGACCCTGAAGGTGTCCTCGGCCGCCATGTCGGAAATCGCCGAAGAAGCCGCCGCCGCCGAAGAGTAGCCGCTTCGCGACGCGACGACGTACACGGGCGGGCCTAGGCTCGCCCGTTTTCGTTTGAGCCCCCAGCAGGAGGCCCGGGATGACACTGATCCTCGCCGGCCAGGGCAATCCGGGACCGAAGTACGAGAAGAACCGGCACAATGTCGGCTTCATGGCGCTGGACGCCATCGCCCGCCGCTGGGCGACCGCGCCTTGGCGCGCCCGCTTTCAGGGCCTGGCCTGCGAGGGTCAGGTGGAGACGCCGGGGGGGGCGGTGAAGCTGCTGATGCTCAAGCCGCAGACCTTTTACAACGAGACCGGCCGCGCGGTCGGCGAGGCGGTGCGGTTCTTCAAGCTCAAGCCCGCTGACGTCATCGTCTTCCATGACGAGATCGACCTGGCCCCCGGCCGCTTCCGGATGAAGACCGGCGGCGGGGCGGCCGGCAACAACGGCATCCGCTCGGTGACCAGCCAGGTCGGCGCCGACTTCCGGCGCGCCCGCATCGGCGTCGGCCACCCCGGCGACAAGGACATGGTGATGCACTACGTGCTGGGCGACCTGCACAAGGCCGAGCATGTCTGGCTGGACCCGATGCTGGACGCCATCGCCGACGCCCTGCCCTTCGCCGCCGCCGGCGACGACGAGCGCTACCAGGCCGAGGTCATGCGCCTGGCCCCCTCGCCCAAGGCCGATCCGCGCAAGCAGGCGCGAGAGGGCGGCGGCGCCTGACGACAACACCGCCCTGATCGGCTATAGCCGCGCCACCTTTTCCTTCGAGATCTCCATGGCCCTGAAAGTCGCGATCGTCGGCCTGCCCAACGTGGGCAAGTCGACCCTGTTCAACGCCCTGACCCAGACCGCGTCGGCCCAGGCGGCCAACTACCCGTTCTGCACCATCGAGCCGAACACCGGCGACGTGGCGGTGCCCGAGCCGCGTCTTGAGCAGCTGGCAAAGGTGGCGGGGTCGAAGGAGATCATTCCGTCGCGCATCAACTTCGTCGACATCGCCGGCCTGGTGCGCGGCGCGTCGAAAGGCGAGGGCCTGGGCAACCAGTTCCTGGCCAACATCCGCGACTGCGACGCCGTGGCCTTCGTCGCCCGCTGCTTCGAGGACGGCGACATCACCCACGTCGAGGGCCGGATCGATCCGATCGCCGACCTGGAGATCATCGAGACCGAGCTGATGCTCGCCGACCTCGAAAGCCTCGAGAAGCGCGTGCCCAACCTCGAGAAGCGGGCCCGGCAGGACAAGGACAGCGCCGAGACCCTGCGCCTGGTCAAGGTGGCGCTGGAGCAGCTGAACGCCGGCCGCCCCGCCCGCGCCGCAGAGATCAGCAAGGAAGACTACAAGGCCTGGCACATGCTGCAGCTGTTGACCTCGCTGCCGGCGCTGTATGTCTGCAATGTCGACGAGGCCTCGGCCGACAAGGGCAACGCCTTCTCCGACCTGGTGGCCGAACGGGCCAAACGCGACAACGCCAAGAGCGTGGTCATCTCCGCCCAGATCGAGAGCGAGATCGCGCTGCTGGACCAGGCCGAGCGCGCCGAGTTCCTGGAGACCCTGGGCCTGCACGAGCCGGGCCTCAATCGCCTGATCCGCGAGGCCTACGCCCTGCTGGGTCTGCAGAGCTACTTCACGGTCGGACCCAAGGAAGCCCGCGCCTGGACCATCGAGGTCGGCACCACCGCGCCGCAAGCGGCCGGGGTGATCCACAACGACTTCGAGAAGGGCTTCATCCGCGCCGAAACCATCGCCTTCGAAGACTTCATCGCGCTGGGCGGCGAGCACGGGGCCAAGGAAGCCGGCAAGATGCGCTCCGAAGGCAAGGAGTACATCGTCAAGGACGGCGACGTGATGCACTTCCGGTTCAACGTCTGAAGCCATACCCCCTTTCCGGCGTTTCGCGGCGCCGGGGGCCTGGCCATGCTCCTTCCGGAACCCGTCCCGGAGCACTGCCTTGAAGCCGATCTCGCGAACCGTCCTCGCCGCCGCCCCGATGCTGGCGGCGCTCGCCCTTGTCCTGCCGCTGGGCGCCGACGCCCAGGTGAAGGAAGCCAGGCGGGTCAGCAACTATGCGACGGCGACCTGCCAATCGTGGGTCAACTCGATCAACGCCACGGTCGTCTGTCAGGACACCGCCTACAACGACCTGCCGAACGGGACCTGTGTGTCCCAGGCCTGCAACGCCGGCTCCGGCGTCGCCAAGTTCGAGGACGGCGAGTACGAGGGCGCCTTCGACAACTCCTACCCGGGCAAGGGCTTTGGCCGCCTGAAGCGACGGGACGGCGTCGTGGTCGAGGGGACCTTCCGGCGCGGGGAGTACTGGCAGGTCACCGCCTACTATCCTGACGGCGTGATGTGGAAGGGCACGGTGGCCAGCGAGATCGGCCGGAACGCCTTCGGGACCTGGTCAGCTTACCGCGACAGCGGGGGCACGAGGTCGATGGGCGTCATCCGCTACGGCTCGATGTTCGTGAAGCCGACCGCGGAGGAGATCGCCGACGGTCGCGCGCGCCTGGACGGTCGGCCCGCCAGCAAGCCGGCCCGCAAGGCGCCCGGAACCGATCTGACCGCCATCGTCGAGCGCTCACGCGGCAACACGGCGGTCACCACCGGCGAGCACGTCATGTGCTGGGCGCTCTACATCACCATGTCGCAGGCCATTCCAAACTACGGGCGCATGGGCCTGCCCGAGAGCTTCTCGCCCGAAGCGGTCACCGCCCGCGCCAAGGCCTGGGAGAAGATGACCAAGGCAGCCTACAAGAAGGATGGCCGCGACGGCTGGGTCGCGGACGTCAATGCCGCCCTGCCCGAATACCGGGGCGCCTATAACGTCGGAAACCTCGACCTGATCGCCGACATGGCCGGCATCTGCATGACTGACCCGACGTAGGCGAAGGCTTCCTCAGGGCGGCGGCGTCGCGGTAGGCTGTCGCTATGAGCACCGATCACGCCGACGCCATCGCCGCCGCGCAGGCCGTCCTGGACGCCTTCATGGCGGCGTTCAACGCTCGCGACCTGCCCGCCTGGGAGAAGACCTTCAATTTCCCCAGCGTGCGGCTGGCGTCGAACACCCTGACGATCATCGAGCCCGGCTATCACAGGCCGGAGATGTTCGACCTCGGCGCGCTGAGCGACTGGCATCATTCGGCCTGGGAGCGCCGCGAGGTGATCCACGCCGGGCCCGACAAGGTGCATTTCGACACCCGCTTCACCCGCTATCGCGCCGACGGCAGCGTCATCGGCGGGTTCGACTCGATCTACGTCATCACCTGCGAAAACGGCCACTGGGGCGTGAAGGCCCGGTCGAGCTACGCGCCCTGACGAGGACGGACCGATGAGCCGCCGCGACGAACTGGCCCGTATGATCGACGACGCCCGCCGGGTGGTGGTGTTCACCGGCGCGGGCATCTCGACCGAGTCCGGCATTCCCGACTTCCGCAGCCCCGGCGGCGTCTGGTCGAAGATGAAGCCGATCTACTTCCAGGAGTTCGGCGGCGACGAGGACAAGCGCCGCGAGGCCTGGACGCGGGTGTTCAACGGCACGGCCGGCTGGACCGGCCGCGCGCCCAACGCCGGCCATGACGCGGTCGCCCGGCTGGTGGCGGCGGGCAAGGTGTCCAGCGTCATCACCCAGAACGTCGACAACCTGCACCAGGACAGCGGCATCCCCGACGACCGGGTCATCGAGCTGCATGGCAACGCCAGCTACGCGACCTGCCTCAAATGCGGGCTGCGGCACGAGTTCAAGGCGCTGCGGCCGGTATTCGTCGAACAGGGGAAGATCCCGACCTGCTTTGACTGCGGCCATCTGGTGAAGAGCGCCACCATCTCCTTCGGCCAGCAGATGCCGGAGGGGCCGATGCTGCGCGCCGAGGAGGAGACGCTGGCCTGCGACCTGTTCCTGGTGCTGGGATCGTCGCTGGTGGTCTATCCGGCCGCCGCCTTCCCGATGGTCGCCAAGCGCAACGGCGCCATGCTGGCCATCGTCAACCGCGAGGCCACCGACGTCGACCCCTACGCCGACCTGGTGTTGCACGACGAGATCGGCCCGGTGATGAGCGCCATCGCCCCGGTCTTCGACACCCCTCGACTGTAGAGACCCAACAGGAGGCGGCGGCTTGCTGCTACGCCGTGACCTTCGAGGTCTTCTCCGCGATCGCCGCCAGCAGCTCGGCCGTGCCCAGCGCCGAGTCGGTCCCGCCGCCGGTCAGGGCATGGCGTGGGGAGACGACCTCCGGTCCCTCGCCGGGCGGCAGCGGCGGGGTGTAGTAGCCCAGGGCGTAAGAGCCGAGGTCGTAACCGAGCATCTTCTGCAGAGGCTCGTCGAACGTCCGCGCGATCTCGGGCGGACACGACAGGTACTGGTTCTCCTCCTGGCGCAGCCAGCCGAGCGTGTAGGTGATGTTCAGCCCGATGCGGTCGCCATCGGTGACATTGGCGCCGCCGCCGTGGAACACGGTCCCGGTGTAGATCAGCACCGAGCCGGCCGACATCTCGGCCCAGGTGATCTCGTCGTCGGTCGGGCGGCGGTCGTCGGGCCAGGTGATGGAGCCGGGCACGACCTGGGTCGCCCCGTTCTCGCGCCTGAAGTCGCTGACCGCCCAGATAGTGTTCAGTTGCGGCTCGATGCCCTGCATGTACGGCCCCCAGGCCCAGCGGTCGCGGTGGATCGGCTGGGCTTCCTGGCCGGGCATGATGCGGATCACCTGGCCCAGGTGCAGCTGCCAGCGCTCGCAGTTGGGTTTGAGCACCCGCTCACAGAGGCTCTGGATCATGGAATTCATGATCAGGTCGCGACAGACCGCCGACCGGGCGGCCAGGGCGCCGGTGCGGGTCGTTCGGAAGCCGGAGAAGTCGTCCTGTCCGGGCCGTGTCGCCTCGACATAGGGCATGATCTCGGCCTTCAGCCGGGCGATGCCCTCCGGCGCGATGGCGTCACGGACGATCAGGGCGCCGTCGCGGTCGAGGACGGCCATGATCTCGTCGATCGAGGCGGTCGGCGGCAGGGTTACGAGAGCGGGCATGGGCAGGCTCCTGTCAGGCGGGTGAGAGGATCGGCTCGAGCAGGAGCCGCAGGGTGGCGACCTGGCGTGCGGGCGGCCAGTTCTCCGGTTCGTGGGTGGCGCGCACGCCGATGCCGTCGATGGCGGCGATGACGGCGTCGGCGAGCATCGCCGGGTCCGCGCGGGTCCCTAGCCGACCGGCGTCGCGCAGCTGGGTCAGCGACCGGGTCAGGCTGGCGGTGATGTCGGCGTAGTAGCCCCTGTGCAGCGCGCGATAGCGGGGGTCGACGGCCGCTCTGCCCCAGAAGGCGAACCAGACACGCCAGTCCCGCAGGCGCTCCTCGTCCAGCGGCAGGAAGGCTGAGGCCGCCTCGATCAGACCCGCGATTGGCTGGCGTCCCAGCGCCTGGTCCGACTGGCGGTCGAGGATGCGACGGACGACCTCCGCCATAGCCGCCTCGAGGACGTCGTCCTTGCTGGCGAAATAGTGGGTGACGGCGCCGGTGGTGACCCGGCCCTCAAGGGCGACGTCCCGCAGGCGCGCGGCGTCCAGCCCGACCCTGTCGATCACCCGGATGGCGGCTTCGGCGATGGCGCGACGCTGAACGTCATGATCAACCAGTTTTGGCATAACCGTAATTATGTAAAAATCCGGCCGCTTGTCAACCGACCGGTCGGCGGGCAGATGTCGGGGCAATCCGGGAGCCCGCCATGACCGCAACCATCACGCTGACCGCCGCCCACGACGGCTTTCCGTTTTCCGCCCTGCACGCCGCCCCCGAAGGGCCGCGGAAGGGCGGCGTCATCGTGATCCAGGAGATCTTCGGCCTCGACCAGTACGTCCGGGCCGACGTCGATCGCTGGGCGGCGCGGGGCTACGAGGTGGTCGCGCCATCAATGTTCGACCGTCAGGGGACGGGCTTCACCGCCGAACACGACGACGCCGGCGTCCAGGCGGGCGTCGCCCGGGCCATGGCCAACGGCCCGGACAACGCCATGGGCGACATCCAGGCCTGTATCGACTACCTGGCGCCTCGCGGGCCGGTGTTCATCGTCGGCTACTGCTACGGCGGCACCATGGTCTGGCTCGCCGCGTCGCGCTGCAAGGGCCTGTCGGCCGGCTCCAGCTACTACGGCGGCCAGGTGGTCGGGATGGCCTCCCTGCCCCTCTCCTGCCCCGTGATCGTCCATCTGGGCCGCAAGGACGCCCACATCCCGGCCGACACCGTGAAGGCCGCCGTCCAGACGGCGCATCCGGAGGTCCCGGTCTACATCTACGAAGCCTCCGGCCACGGCTTCAACAACGACGGCCGCCCCGACTCCGACCTCGCCGACGCCGAGCTGGCCCGCCAGCGCACCGCCGCGCTGTTCGAGGCCAACGGGGCCGGCTGACCATGGGCGAGCGCGTCATCCTGACCACAAGGGCCGGCGAACGGCTGGCGGCGTACCACGCCCCGGGGCTGGAGGCCCGGCGCGGCGGTCTGGTGATCCTGCACGCCATCTGGGGCGTCACACTCCACATCCGGGAGCTCGCCGACACCCTGGCCGCCCAGGGTTATGAGGTGATGGCGCCCAGCCTGCTGGACGGCGAGGCGGCCTTCCCCGAGCACAACGTCAGGCTCGAGATCCTGCCGGAGCGGCTGGCGCTCGGCGAGGCGACCG
Source organism: Caulobacter sp. (assembly GCA_031426695.1). GTDB lineage: Bacteria > Pseudomonadota > Alphaproteobacteria > Caulobacterales > Caulobacteraceae > Caulobacter. The sequence goes on along the minus strand of JASJPM010000004.1, from coordinate 98,632 downwards.
GCTGGGGCCAGACCTGTGTCGGGAAGGTCCAGGCGGCGATCGACGCGCTGGCGGGCCCGGTGTTCGGCATGGGCTTCTGTTTCGGCGGCTCGACGATGTGGGCTGCCGCCGCCGTTTGCGACGGGCTGCAGGCGGCGGTCTGCTTCTACGGCGGCGACATCGCCAACCACGTCGACCTGACGCCAAAGGTCCCGACCCTGCTGCATTTCGGCAAGACCGACGAGACCATCCCGCCGGCCGACGTCGAGGCCATCGCGGCGGCCCATCCGGACCTGCCGCTGTACCTCTACGACGCCGGCCACGCCTTCGTGGCGCCCGGCGGCGGCCACCACGCTGACAGCGCCCGGCTGGCCACGCTGCGGACGCTGAAACACTTCCAGCGCTCGGGCGGGACGAAGGGCGAAGTCTAGGCGGAGCGCCCCAGCACGCGCCCGGCCACGGCGTCCAGGCGGGCGATCATCGCCGGGTCGCGGGCCTCCGGCGCGGTGATCACCGCCCAGTCCAGGCAGCTGTCGATCGGCGAGGCGGGACGCTCGGCCGGCAGGGCCCGGGCCAGCTGCTCGACCAGCAGCCTCGCCCGGCTCGTATTGGCGTGCATGACCTCAAGGATATGCCCGACCTCGACCGGCGCCTCGCCGACCCGCCAGCAGTCGTAGTCGGTGACCATGGCGATGGAGGCGTAGGGCAGCTCGGCCTCGCGGGCCAGCTTGGCCTCCGGCATATTGGTCATGCCGATGACGTCGCAACCCCAGGACCGGTAGAGCTCGCTCTCGGCCCGGCTGGAGAACTGCGGACCCTCCATGGCCAGATAGGTCCCGCCCTCGACCACCGTGGCGCCGGCGGCGCGGCCGGCCTGCGCGGCGAGCGCGGCAAGGCGGGGGCAGACCGGGTCGGCCATCGAGACGTGGGCGGCCAGGCCCGGGCCGAAGAAACTGCTGGCCCGGTTGACGGTGCGGTCGATGTACTGGTCGACCGCCACGAACATCCCCGGCGGCAGGTCCTCGCGCAGCGAGCCGACCGCCGACAGCGACAGCACGTCCGTGCAACCGGCCCGCTTCAGCGCGTCGATGTTGGCCCGGGCGTTGATATCCCCCGGCGGGATCCTGTGCCCGACGCCGTGGCGGGGCAGGAAAACCAGCCGCGTCGTGCCGATGCGCCCGGTGACCAGATCATCCGACGGCGGGCCGAACGGTCCCTCGAAGCGTAGGGTCTCGCGGTCCTCGAGCCCGTCGAGCGCGTACAGTCCCGATCCGCCGATGATCCCCAGTGTCCAGCCTGCCATATGCGCGTCCCGCCCTAAGCCCATGTCCGAACGAAATCCGACAGATTGGGCAGGAAGTCCACGGCCGCGTGCAGCACGATCAGCAGCCCGAGGCTCCGCGTGCGGGCCCAGATGAACCCGAACAGCACGGCGATCGGCGACAGGGTGCCGACGCAGTAGGCGATGATCTGCGGCAGGCCGGAGATCGCGTCGCCGGCGGTGTCTGGCCGCAGGTAGAGGCCCGGAACGTGGGCCAGGGCAAACAGCAGCGCCCCGATGACGATCGCGCCGGCCTCGGACTTAATGAAGGCGGCCAGCCGCGTCTGCAGGACGGCGCGGAACAGGAACTCCTCGGTGAAGCCCGCCTCCAGCGCCATCCATCCAAAGGCGGCGGGTGCCGCCCAGAGGAAGACCGTCGGCGCGACGTCCAGCCCCGAAATCTCCTTGAGGCTGGGCGAGACGACCATCATCAGCGCCGTGAACACTGTGATCAGGATGATCAGCAGGGGCAGGACGCCCTTGGCGCCCAGGCGCGGGGCCAGCAGCGGCAGGATCCTGCCGCCCACCAGCTTCAGCACCAGGATCGGAATGACGATGTGAATCGCCAGCTTCACCGCCAGCATGACCACCTCGTAGGTCTGACTGCCGGGGTCGAAGGTCTGCTTCACCACCGTGAACAGCCAGCCCAGACCCACCACGGCGTAGATGGCGAGCCAGACCAGAACGGCGCTCAGTTCCAGGCCGGGCCGCGCCACCGGAATCGGCGCGGGCTCGGCCTTACGCGTAAGCGCCCAGACCAGCGGCGGCAGCAGCAGGCCGAACAGGACCCCGATAATCAGCGAATCAGTGGAGTCGCCCGCCTGCAGCCGCACATAGACCGCCGCCGCCCAGATCGCGGCGTAGACGCCAGCCCAGGGCGCCCACTTCATTGTCGTCGAACCCCGCGCCATCGCTCTGTTCCCCATCCCGCCGTTCCTGTCGGCGAGCTCTGATTTCATCGACCGCCGTTCGACTCAACTTAGCGATTGGTCACAATCGCCGGACGCGCTCTAACGAGGTCCGTGTCTCGTCGCGCCCTGCTCCTTGTCGTCAGCGCCCTGACCGCCGGCTGCGCGGGCCGGGGGGCGGAAGCCGCTGAAGTCGCCTGCTGGCTCGAGAACGGCGCGGTCGTCGTCCCGGCCATGATCGGCGGCGTGGCGGGAGACTGGCTGCTGGATCCCTCGGCGCCGCGCACGCAGCTGCACGACACCCGGGCGGAGATGGAGGGGCTCGCCGACGGATTTGTCGCCGAAGGCCGCCTTGCGGGACTGCCCGTTCCCGGCGTCCCGGTTATGGTCACCGATCTGGACAGCCGCGCGCCCGGCTTCGTCACGCCCATCGCCGGGGTGATCGGGGCGGACCTGCTGGCGGCCTTCGTCGTTGACCTGCGGTTCGCGCCCTGCCGGGTCCGGCTGTACGCCGGGCGCCCGCCGCGCCCCGTCGGCGGACGCGTCCTGCGGCTGGAGACCGTCGGCGGCGTTCCCGCCGTGCGCGCCGCCGTCGCCGACGACCGGCTGGCCCGGGCAGGCCTCTTCGCGGTCGACTGGAGCTCACGCGCGGCGGTGCGGATGGCCGGGGCCACCGTCAGGCCTCCGGTCGAGGGTCTGGACGCCGGTCGTCGCGACAAGGCTCCGGCCCGGCTGCGGGCGCTGTCGGTCGACGGGCGGCTCTACGAGGAGCCCTCCGCCGCACTGGCCACGGACCTGGACCCGGCGCTGGCCGGAACCCTGGGCGTCGACTTCTGGTCAGACTGGAGCCTGCGCCTCGACATCGCCGGCGGGCGGCTGACCCTCGTCCCTGAATGAAGAAGGGCCCGGGATCGCTCCCGGGCCCTTCGACAATCAGGTTGGTCCGAAAGCCTAGTGGCTCTCGTTGCGCCAGACGCGGCGGTAGCTGGCGTACAGCAGGCCCGCGAAGAGCACGAGGAACACCATGACCGCGGCGCCCATCTGCTTGCGCTCTTCCAGCTTGGGCTCGGCGGCCCACATCAGGAAGGCGGCGACGTCGGTGGCCTGTTGCTTGACGGTCGACTTGGAGCCGTCATCGAAGGTCACCAGGTCGGCCTTCAGGGGCGGGGCCATGGCGATGTAGCCGCCTGCGGGGGCGTGATGCTTGTCGCCCGACCACCCGGCTGACACGTCGCCCGGGAAGTAGCTGTTGTAGTTCAGGCCCGGGGGCACCGTGAGACCCTTGGGCGGCGCCTCGTAGCCCTGCAGCAGGGCGGCGATGTACTCGGGACCGCCCGAACGAGCCTTGGCCATCAGCGACAGGTCCGGCGGCGCGATGCCGCCGTTGCTGGCCTTGGCCGCGATGACATTGGCGAAGGGGGCCGGGAAACGGTCGGCCGGCGTGCCCGGGCGCTTGATGGCGTCGCCGGTCTCGCTGTCCAGATCATTGATCTGGGCCTCGGCGGCGATGGCCTTCACGTACGGGTTGTCGTTCGCGTTCGGGTACTTGGGGTCATAGAAGGGACCGCCGCGGTCGCCGAGGTTGCGGAACGCCAGCAGGTCCATGCTGTGACAGGCGGCGCAGACCTCGCGGTAGACCTTGTAGCCGCGTTGCAGCTGGGCCTGGTTGTAGGTCCCGAACGGGCCTTCATAGCTGAAGGCGATATCCGCCGGCTCCTTGGCCTTGCCCGCCGCGAACGCCGGGCCGGCGACGAGAACCAGAGCCGCCGCCAGCAGGGTGACTTTGCGCAGCATCGGGGCTCAGTCCTTCTTGTCGGAGTCGCCGAGCACCGGCGAGGAGATGGTTTCGGGAACAGGGCGCGGCTTCTCGATCAGACCCAGAACCGGCATCACCACCAGGAAATAGGCGAAGTAGTAGAGGGTCGCGAAGCGCGAGAGCCAGACGTAGCTGTTCAGCTCGGAGTCGAAGAGCTTGAAGGTCGACAGGCCCGGGATGACCTGATCGTCGGGCAGCTTGCCGCCGCAGACGCCGAGGATCCAGCAGATCACCACGAAGATGACGAAGTACAGCTGGGCCTGCGGGCGGTACCGCATCGACTTAACCTTGGAGGTGTCCAGCCAGGGCAGCGCGAACAGGCAGCCGATGGCGCCGAACATGGCCAGCACGCCCATCAGCTTGTCCGGCACGGCCCGCAGGATCGCGTAGAACGGCAGGAAGTACCATTCGGGGACGATGTGGGCCGGCGTCACCAGCGGGTTGGCGGGGATGTAGTTGTCCGCGTGGCCCAGCGCGTTGGGCATGTAGAAGACGAAGGTCGCGAAGAGGATCAGGAACACGCTCATCGCGAAGCCGTCCTTCACCGTCGCGTACGGGGTGAAGGGCACCGTGTCGGCCTTCGACTTGGGATCGACGCCGGTCGGGTTGTTCTGGCCGACGACGTGCAGCGCCCAGACGTGCAGCACGACCACGCCGGCGATCACGAACGGCAGCAGGTAGTGCAGCGAGAAGAAGCGCTTCAGCGTCGGCTCGTCGACCGCGAAGCCGCCCCACAGCAGGGTGGTGATGGTCTCGCCGACGATCGGGAAGGCGCCCAGCAGGTTGGTGATCACGACCGCGCCGTGGAAGCTCATCTGGCCCCAGGGCAGGACGTAGCCCATGAAGGCCGTGGCCATCATCAGCCCGTAGATCACGCAGCCGAGGATCCAGAGAACCTCGCGCGGGGCCTTGTAGGAGCCGTAGTAGAGCCCCCGGAACATGTGCAGGTAGACCGCGATGAAGAACATCGAGGCGCCGTTGGCGTGGATGTAGCGGATCAGCCAGCCGTAGTTGACGTTCCGCATGATGTGTTCAACCGAGTTGAACGCACCGGCGGCGCTGGGCGTGTAGTGCATCGCCAGCACGATGCCGGTGATGATCTGCACGCCGAGGCAGAGGCTGAGGATGCCCCCGAAAGTCCACCAGTAGTTCAGGTTCCGCGGCGTCGGATAGTCGACGAAGCTGTCCCAGACCAGGCGGCCGACGGGGAGGCGGGCGTCCATCCAGCGGGTGAACGCGCTCTTGGGTTGGTAGGTCGAATGTCCGCTCATCTACGTCAGCCGATCTTGACCTTGGTGTCGGAAAGGAAGGCGTACTCGGGCACCGCCAGGTTCAGGGGCGCCGGGCCTTTGCGGATACGGCCGGACGTGTCGTAGTGCGACCCGTGGCAGGGGCAGAACCAGCCTTGGTAGTCGCCGCCGCCGACCGTCGGCACGCAGCCGAGGTGGGTGCAGGAGCCGACCAGGACCAGCCACTGGGCCTTGCCGTCCTTGTGACGCTCTGCGTCGGCCTGGGGATCCGGCATCGAGGCCGTATCGTCCTTCACCGCCGCGTCGATCTGCGCCTGGGTCCGGTTACGGATGAACAGGGGCTTGCCGCGCCAGTTGATCGTGACCTGCATGCCGGGCTCGATCTTGGAGAGATCGTACTCGACGCTGGCCAGGGCCATCGTGTCGGCCGAGGGGTTCATCTGGGCGATGAACGGCCAGGCCACGGCGGCGCCGCCAACCGCGGCTGCGGTGATGGCTGCGATGTGAATGAAGTCCCGGCGGGAGGGATCTTCCCCGCCAGACGGGTTTGCTGCGTTCGCGGCGGGATCGACCACCTTGAGATCACCCTTCAGATACGCCGCGTGCGGGAAGTGTCGCGGCCTGCAAATCGTTCCGGTGACAGCGAGCCGTGGCGTGGGCGAGTCGCCTCGCCTGAATCGTCGCCGCCCCGTCGATGTCCCGTGGCGAGACCGATTAGTGCGCGTCACGGCCTTTTTCAACAGAGCATGTAGGGTTTCTGGACTTCCCGGCCAGATGGACGTCGCGGGACAAGCCTGTAAAACGCCCTTCATGACCGACTCCGAGCGCCTCCAAGACCGCAAGACCCGGGCCCAGACGTGGTTCGAATCCCTCCGCGACCGCATCCACGCCGCCTTCGAAAAGCTCGAGGATGAGGCCCCGACGGACCTGTATCCGGGCGATCCGGGCCGTTTCGAGCGTAAACCGTGGGTTCGGGAGGCCGGCGGCGGCGGTGTGATGGGCATGATGCACGGCCGCTTCTTCGAGAAGGTCGGGGTGCACACCTCGGTCGTGCACGGGACCTTCACCCCCGAAATGGCCAAGACCATGCCCGGCGCCGACGAGGACCCGCGCTTTTTCGCCACAGGGGTCTCCTTGATCGCCCACATGCGCAGTCCGCGCGTCCCGGCGGTGCACATGAACACCCGCTTCATCTGCACGACGAAGGGCTGGTTCGGCGGCGGCGGCGACCTGACCCCCCTGCTGGGCTACCAGCGCGAGCAGGACTTCCCCGACGCCGTGGCCTTCCACGCCGCCTTCAAGGACGCCTGCGACCGCCACGACCCGGCCTGGCATGCCAAGTACAAGGCCTGGTGCGACGAATACTTCTTCCTGCCGCACCGCAATGAGCCGCGCGGCATCGGCGGCATCTTCTACGACCACCACGACAGCGGCGACTGGGACCGCGACTTCGCCTTCACCCGCGACGTCGGCGAGGCCTTCCTGGACATCTATCCGAAGATCGCGCGGGCCCGGATGCAGGAGCCCTGGACCGAGGCCGAGCGCGAGGAGCAGCTGGTCCGCCGCGGCCGCTACGTCGAGTTCAACCTGCTCTACGACCGCGGCACGACCTTCGGCCTGAAGACCGGCGGCAACGTCGAGTCGATTCTCAGCTCCATGCCGCCGACGGTGAAGTGGCCCTGAGGGGCCATGGGTCACATGGCGCGTTGCCGATTGCGTGTGGCCGCCACGAAGCTGCTGACGAAGTCCATGAAGGCGCGGGCGCGCGGATGGTCGCGCAGGCGCTCGGGCGCCACCAGCCAGATCGACGCCTCCATGCCCGGCACATCGGGTCCGCAGCGGATCAGTTCGTCGTCGAAGTCGCTGGGGTTGCTCGGCAGGGGCGCGACGCCCAGGCCGGACTTCACCGCATGAAACAGGTTGGTCAGGGTGCTACTGCGCGAGCGGACCTCCGCCCCGAAGGCATGGGTCTCCAGCCATCTGTACCAGGGGACCGTGGCCAGCTCCCCGGTCCCGCCGACAAGGATGTGTCCGGCGAGATCATCGACGCCGTCGGGGACGCCGTGGCGCTCAGCATAGGCGGGGCTGCAGTAGAGCGCCCAGTTCAGGTCCATCAGCTTGCGAACGACGATCCCCGCCTCCCACTGGGTCGTTGACGTCGCCCTGACCGCGATGTCGGCCTCGCCGGCGACGAGATCCAGGAACTTGTCGGCGATGATCACCTCGACCTCGATGTCCGGGTAGAGCTGGTTGAACTGAACCAGCGCCGGTGTGACGGCGACCTTGGCCATGGTTTCCGAACAGGTGACGCGAAGGGCGCCGGTCAGGCCGCGCCGCAAGGCCGCCGCCTGATCCTCGAAGCTCCGCGCCGCCGCCTCGACCGCCTCCGCGGCGGCGACCAGGTTGCGGCCGGCCTCGGTCAGGACCCGCCCGCCCTGCACGCGGTCGAACAGCCGCTGGCCCAGCGCCTCCTCCAGCGCCTGCAGCCGCCGCGCGCTGGTCGTCTGGTTGACCCCGAGCTGGCGACCCGCCGCCAGGGTGCTGCCGCTGCGGGCCACGGCCAGGAAGTGTCGAAGGTCATTCCAGTCGTACATGGCCCCACTCTGCATTATTGCAGATCGAGTATGCAAGAACGCCGATTGATGAACCCTGGAGCGGGGACTAGAGGGACCGCCCCGCAACGTCCGCGTCAATACTAATATGACAAGGATGTAATGAAACAAGGACGCAATAAGAGTGAAGCTCTACAACGACCCCGCCTCCACTGTGTGTCGCGGCATCCTGCTGTTCGCCGCCGAACATGGCATCGAACTGGACCTCGAATACATCAACCTGTTCGCTGAACAGCAGAAGGATCCGGCCTTCGCCGCCGTCAATCCGAACCAGACGGTGCCGGCGCTGGTCGACGGCGACCTCTGCCTGACGGAGTCCTCGGCGATCCTGAAGTATCTGGCCGACAGTGTCGGCTCGGCCGCCTATCCGTCGAGCCTTCGCGAGCGGGCGCGGATCAACGCGGCGATGGACTGGTTCAACACCGGCTTCCTGCGCGACTACGGCTACAAGGTCGTCTACAGCCGCATGCTGCCGAAGTACGCGATGAGTGATCCGGCCGCCCAGGCGGAGCTGGTCGCGCGCGGGACCGAGGCCGCCGGCCAGCGCCTGACCGTGCTCAACGACCAGATGATCGGCGACAACGCCTTTGTCTGCGGACCGACGATCAGCCTCGCCGACTACTTCGGCCTGCCGATCGTCACGCTCGGCGAGGTCGTCGATTTCGACCTGTCGCCCTGGCCCAACGTCGAGCGCTGGGTCGCGGCGATGAAGTCACGCCCCGCCTGGGGTCCGGTCGACGTCGCCTTCCAGGGCATGAAGGCGGCCATGGCCGCCCAACGACAGGAGCCGGCCGCCGCCTGACGGCCGGACCAGCAGGGACACCGACCATGTCAATCAACCAACTCCGGCCCAGGGGATCGTTCGATCTCTTCGGCCCTGTCCACAAGGGGCTGAGGATGGCGCACGCCAACCTCATGATCCGGCTGGGCGCCGTGGAGCTGGAAGACGAACGGGCCGTGTCCGGGCTTCTCGAACACCTGCGCGAGCACCTGCGGCTCTGCCAGGAGTACCAGGGCTACGAAGAGAAGGTCATCCACGCGGCGCTTGCTCCCTATGCGCCCGGCGCGGTCAAGGACCTCGACGAAGCCCACCGGTCGCACCGCGCCATCCTCGAGGAGATCGAGGACCTGGCGCGGGCGCTGGAGACGGCGCCGTCCGCCGGTCGTCGGCGGGCGGCGCGCGCCCTCTACCTCGCCTTTTCCCGCTTCGTGGCCGCCAACCTGGCGCACATGGCCGAGGACGAGGAAGAGACCCTGCCGTTGCTGCAGGCCTTGTTCGACGACGAGGCGCTGCTGGAGTTGAAGGCGAGGATCGTCTGGAACATGACGCCGTTCCTGGGCGCCGCGATGCTGCGGATGATGGCGCCGGCCGTCCGCCACGGCGAGCGGCTAGCCATGCTCGGGAGCATTCGCGACAGCGCCGCGCCGGCGGTGTTCGGCCAGCTGATGGACCAGGTCGTGCGCCCCAGCCTGGCGCAGCGCGAGTGGCGGCGGCTCACCGACGAGTTGGCGGCGGCCTGACGCCCGTCGCCCGCGCTCCGGCGGGCCGTGCCTAGAACACCATCCCCTGGGCAACGGCCTTGAGCCGCTCCACCGCCGCCAGCTTGTCGTCGATGAAGTCCAGGTCGATCCACCAGTCCTCGACCTCGCGCATGACCTGCCCGACCAGCGGGCCCTTGGGCACCCCGGCGGCGATGACCTCCTCGCCGGTCAGCGGGAAGGTCGGGGCGGTCCAGGATTCGGCCAGCGGGATCAGCGCCCGCCATTGCGGCGCGGCGGCGTTGCGGTCCGACGCCGCCCAGGCCAGCTTGACCCGGTCGACGAAGGCGCGGGCCCCGATGGCGTAGACGCCCCGGCGGGTCTCGCGCGGGCTCATCCAGGACACGATGCGGGGCGTGGCGCCGGCGGCGGCGACCAGCCGGTCTTTGAGGGCGTTGGACAGGCGCAGGCGTTCGGCGACGTCCTGGGCGACCTTGGGATCGTCGGGGATCATGGCGGCCAGCCGCAGTTCGGGATCGTTCTCGAACAGCTGCGAGGACTCGATCTCGACCAGCCTCTCGAAGCGGGTCAGGGCCTTCACCTGCGGCAGCACGGCGCCGAGCACGCCGGTGGCGGCCATCAGGCGCAGCGCCGAGCGAGGATCATCGGCCGCCAGCAGCTTGAGCAGCTCCTTCTGCGTCCGCTCGGCCGCGCGGCCCGACAGCATGCCCTTCAACGCCTTGCAGGCCGCGAGGGCGGCGGCGTCCGGCTCGCCCCGGCCGTACCAGGCCTGGAAGCGGAAGAAGCGCAGGATGCGCAGATAGTCCTCGCGGATGCGGGTCATCGCGTCGCCGACGAAGACGATGCGCCCGGCCAGGGCGTCGGCGACGCCCTCCCCCGTCGGATCGAAAATGCGGCCGTCGCCGTCGGCGTAGAGAGCGTTGAGCCGGAAGTCGCGGCGCACGGCGTCCTCGGCCCAATCCTGGGTGAAGGCGACCACGGCGCGGCGGCCGTCGGTCGAGACGTCCTTGCGAAGCGTGGTGACCTCATAGGTCCGCCCGCCGGAGACGGCGGTGAGCGTCCCGTGGTCAACGCCGGTCGGCAGGACCTTGATCCCGGCCGCCTCGAGCGCCTCGGTCACCTGGTCGGGGGTCAGGGTGGTGGCGATATCGACATCGTCGATGGGCTGCTTGAGCAGGGTGTTGCGGACGCAGCCGCCGACGAAACGCGCGCAGCCTGCGAACCCGCGCGCCTCCAGCGCCTCGATGACGGCGCGGGTCGCCGGCAGGGTCATCCAGGGCTGTACGCCAATGGTGTCGGGCAATGTCACTGAGGTGGTCATGGCCAAGGGCTTACGACGACGCGGCGGCGCTGAAAAGTGAGCACCGCGTCACTTTCAGGTCAGCCCAGCGCCGCGCCGTACAGCCGGTCGTAGAGCGCCCGCAGCATCCCCGCCGTCGCACCCCAGATCAGCTGGTTCTCCCAGGTCATCGCATAGAAGTGCCGGCGCTGGCCGTCGGGCATGTCGTAGTGGCGTCGCTCGTAGTTGGCCGGGTCCATCAGGAAACCGAACGGCGTCTCGAACACATCGGCCACCTCGTCCGGATTGGGGACGAACGACAGGTCCGGCGGCACGAAGCCGACGACCGGCGTGACCAGGAAGCCGGTGCCGGTGCGGTAGGGCGTCGACAGGCCAGCCAGGGAGACGTGCGAGGGCGAAAGGCCCACCTCTTCCTCCGCCTCGCGCAGGGCCGCCTGCCAGGGCGTCTCGCCCGGGTCCATGCGGCCGCCGGGAAAGGCGACCTGGCCGGTGTGGCTGCGCATGGTGTCGGAGCGGCGGGTGAGCAGCACCGACAGCCCCTCCTTGCGCTCGATCAGTCCGACCAGCACGGCCGCCGGCCGCACCGCGATCGGCTCCCCGAGGTTCATCGTCGGATTGAGATCGAAGTCCGACCGGGGCTCGTGGGAGAGCGACAACGCGTCGAACGGGTCCAGGTGCTGGCCGATCCAGTCGCGCAGCTCGTCGGCCGGGGCGTTGGGATTCACGCGACCGGCCCCACGGCGAACCAGGCGCCGTTCGAGGTCACGCCCATGACGCCCTCGCGCTCCTGCGCCATCTCGACCAGCTCGTAGAACACCGGCCGGGCGATCAGCGCCTCCAGCCCGCGCCGGACGTGGACATAGGGGCGCGGCTCGCTGGTCACCGGATCCATCTCGACGCGGATCGGATTGTCCGGCCCGGCCTCGACCTCGTCGCCGACGTTGGTCAGGAAGCGCAAGGCCTCGCCGTCGCGGTCGACCCGCACGGCGATGAAGGGCGCGTCCTCGACGACGATCTTCATCTTCTCGACAGGCGTGACCAGGTGGTAGCCGTCCGGGTCCAGCCGCAGCACGGTCGAGAACAGCCGCACCAGCGCCTCGCGCCCGATCGGCGTGCCCTCGTGGAACCAGACCCCGTCCTTGCGGATGCGAATGTCGATCTCGCCACAGTGGGCAGGATTCCACAGATGCACCGGCGGCAGCCCGCGACCGGGCGCCTGTTTGGCGGCGGCGAGGACGGTTTCGAGGCCTGAAGAGGGTATGGATTCTGTGGTCACGGGCTCAATGTAGTCCTTGAACCGGACGGTGAAAGCCTCTTCCCCTGCGCAACCTCAACATCCGTCATGGCCCGACCTGTTCGGGCCACCCATGCGTGGTGAGGAGACCGAGTCTGAATTGAACGATCAGCTTCGCCCTTCCTTCGGGCGCGGTGTTCCTGGGTGGCCCGAACAGGTCGGGCCATGACGGTTCACCTAGGAAGCCCTGACCAGTCCCGCCAGCCCGTCCGCCCCGCCCTCGCGCAGGGCCTTCAGCAGCACCCGCCGCTGGTCCACAGGCCCCGGCATCACCACGCCCTTCGCCGGCGCGGCCGAGAAGCCGACCCGCTCGAAGTAGGGCGCGTCGCCGACCAGCAGCACCGCGCGCCAACCGGCCTGCGCGGCCGCCTCGCAGGCCCGTTCGACCAGGGTCTGGCCGATGCGATGCTTGCGCAGCTGCGCCTCGACCGCGATGGGGCCGAGGAACACCACCGGCGCGCCGCCGATGGCCACCGGCCACATCCGCACAGACCCGACCAGCCGCCCGCCCTCCCAGGCGGTGTAGGACAGGTCGGGCAGCAGGGTGTTGCCCTCGCGCAGCCGGTCGGCGGCCTTGGCGTGGCGGCCGGGGCCGAAGGCGCGGTCGATCAGGGCGTCGATCAGGGGGGCGTCGTGCGGCCCCTCGGGCCGGTAGGCGATGTCGGTCATGTCGCAGGCTTCACGGAAGGAACAGGAGAACGAACCCCGCGCCTTCGGGAGGCGGGGGCGGTCAGACGTCCGCGCGGGTCGCGCGGCGGATCGTTCGTCGGAGGCTGCGCATCGCGCCCTCGTTCCACCGTGACAGAGGCGGCGCACATACGCATCGCCGCCCCGCCCGTCAACGACGGTTGCGAGACGCCAATTCCGGGCGCAAAGGGATTTGACCCATGTCCGAGCCCGCCGAATCCGACACGTCCATGCGCGCCCTGCTCCGGCAGGGCGATTTCGTTCGCTTCTGGCTGTCGCGCTGGACCGCTGTGCTGGGCGTTCAGATCCAATCGGTGGCGCTAGGCTGGCACGTCTACAGCCTGGCCCGCGAGACCATGGACGTGCCCCGCGCCGCCTTCATGGTCAGCCTGATCGGCCTGGTGTCGTTCGTACCGGTGCTGCTGCTGGCCCTGCCGGCCGGCGAGACCGCCGACCGCTATGACCGCCGGACCATCCTGAAGTTCACCTACGCCGGCGAGATCGCCATCGCCGCGATGCTGATGATCGCGACCCTGACCGGGAACGACTCGATCCCGCTGCTGCTCGGCGCCGCCTTCCTGTTCGGCGTCTGCCGCGCCTTCTTCGCCCCGGCCAACACGGCGATGGGACCGATGCTGGTGCCCCGCGAACTGCTGCCCCGGGCCATCGCCTGGAACAGCCTGGCCTGGCAGACCGCTTCCATCGCCGGCCCGGCGCTGGGCGGGGTGCTGGTCGCCTGGTCGACGGGGATGTCCTACGCGGCGGCGCTGTTCTTCTACGTCATCGCCGGCCTGACCATCCTGCTGATCCGCTCGAACACGAAGCCGGAGGTGCAGCCCGGCTCGCGCTGGGCGCTGATGAAGGAGGGGCTGGTCTACGTCTGGACCAACAAGATCGTCTTCGGCGCCATCTCGCTGGACCTGGCCGCCGTCATCCTGGCCGGCGCCACGGCCATGCTGCCGGTCTACGCCCGCGACGTGCTGCATGTGGGGCCGGAGGGTTTCGGCATCCTGCGCGCCGGTCCCGCCATCGGCGCGGCGGCCATGGCCTTCTACCTGGCCGCCGTGCCGATCCGCAGCAAGGCCGGCGTGATCATGTTCACCTCGGTGGCGATCTTCTGCGTCGGCACGATCGTGTTCGGCGCCTCGCGGGTGATGTGGCTGTCGGTGACGGCGCTGGTCATCCTGGGCGCCGCCGACATGATCAGCGTCTACATCCGCCAAACCCTGATCCAGCTCGTGACGCCCGACCACATGCGCGGCCGGGTGGCGACGGTGTCGTCGCTGTTCATCGGCGCTTCCAACGAACTGGGCGAGTTCCGGGGCGGCGTGGTGGCGCGGTTCATCGGCCCGGTGGCGGCCGTGGTCTGGGGCGGCGTCGGGGCGCTGGTCGTCACCGGAGTGTGGGCCAGGCTGTTCCCCGACCTTCGCAAGGCCGACAGGCTTGCGTGACGCTGCGTCCGCAGCCTAGATCGCGCGAAACGCGCAAGATTAGTCCAAGGGAGACCCGGCATGGGCGTGCTTGAAGGCAAGGTTGTTCTGGTCACCGGCGCCGCCGGCGGCATCGGCAAGGAGTGCGCCCTGCTTGCGGCGCGCGAGGGCGCCAAGGTGGTCGTCAACGACCTGGGCGGCAGCGTCGGCGGCGGCGACGAGGGCGACGCGGGCCCGGCCCAGCAGACGGCCAACGAGATCAACGCCGCCGGCGGCCAGGCCGTGGCCAACTCCGAGAGCGTCACCTCCATGGCCTCGGTGCAGGGCATGATCCAGCAGGCGATGGACACCTTCGGCGGCCTGCACGCCATCATCAATCCGGCCGGCATCCTGCGCGACGGCATGTTCCACAAGATGTCCGACGAGGACTGGGACAAGGTCATCGAGGTCCACCTGCGCGGCGCCTACAATGTCTCCCGCGCCTCGGTGGAGCACTTCCGCAACCAGCAGGAAGGCAGCTACGTTCACTTCACCTCGACCAGCGGCCTGATCGGCAACATCGGCCAGGCCAACTATGCCGCCGCCAAGCTGGGCGTCATGGGCCTGTCGCGCATCCTGGCGATGGAGGGGGCGATCAAGAGCGTCCGCTCCAACATCATCGCCCCGTTCGCCTGGACCCGGATGATCGCCACCATCCCGGTCAAGGATGAAGCCTCCGCACTCCGCGTCGACCGGATGAAGAACGCCATGCGCGCCGATCAGGTCGCGCAGCTGGCCGTCGCCCTCGCCTCGCCCGAGGCCAAGGACGTCAGCGGCCAGATCTTCGCGGTGCGCGGCAACGAGGTGATCCTGTTCGACCAGCCCCGGCCGGTCCGCAACATGGCCAACCTCGAAGGCTGGACCCCGCGCTCGCTGCTCGACGTCGCCCTGCCGGCCATGAAGAACAGCTTCTTCGACGCGGGGGCCAGCGCGTCCGTGTTCCCTTACGACCCGATCTGAACCCCTACCCCCTCTGTCATCCCGGACGGCCTCAGGCCGAGCCGGGACCCAGGGGCCAACGCACGAATGACTGGGTCCCGGCTCTACGCGCTGCGCGCTACGGCCGGGATGACAGCTGAGAAGGAAGTCCCATGCGCCGCGCCGCCATCGTCAGCCCCCTCCGCACCGCCGTCGGCAAGTTCCAGGGAGCGCTTTCGAGCATGACCGCCGGCGAGATCGGCGGCGTCATCATCAAGGAACTGGTTGAGCGCACGAAGATCGATCCCGAGCGGATCGACGATGTGACCTTCGCCCACGGCTATCCGAACGGCGAGGCGCCCTGCATCGCCCGCTGGTCGCTGCTGCAGGCGGGCCTGCCGATCGGCATCCCCGGCGTCTCGATGGATCGCCGCTGCGGTTCGGGCCTGCAGGCGGTGATCGACGCCGCCATGCGGATCCAGACCGGCGCGGCCGACGTGGTCATCGCCGGCGGATGCGAGAGCATGAGCAACGTCGAGTACTACTCGACCGACATGCGCAACGGGGCCCGCGCCGGCTCGGTGACCATGCACGACCGCCTCGCCCGCGGCCGGGTGATGAGCCAGCCGATCGAGCGCTTCGGTGTCATCAGCGGCATGATCGAGACCGCCGACAACCTGGCCCGCGACTACAACATTACCCGCGAGCAGTCGGACGAATACGCCGTCATGAGCCACCAGCGGGCGACGAAGGCCTGGGCGGAAAACCGCTTCGCCGACGAACTGGTGCCGGTCTCGGTCAAGCAGAGGAAGGGCGATCCGGTCATCTTCGACCATGACGAGGGCTATCGCGCCGACGCTTCGATGGAGACGCTGGGCAGGCTGCGGGCGCTCGAGAAGGACGGCGTCGTCACCGCCGGCAACGCCAGCCAGCAGAACGACGCCGGCGCTGCCTGCCTGGTCGTGGCCGAGGACAAGCTCGAGGAGCTGGGCCTGGAGCCGATCGGCTGGTTCCACAGCTGGGCGGCGGCCGGGTGCGAGCCCTCGCGCATGGGCATCGGCCCGGTGCCGGCCGTCGAGCGCCTGTTTGCCCGCAACGGCCTCGGCTGGAGCGACATCGACCTGGTCGAGCTGAACGAAGCCTTCGCGCCGCAGGTGCTGGCCGTGTTGAAGGGCTGGAATTGGGACGACCGCGACAAGCTCAACGTCAATGGCGGCGGCATCAGCCTCGGACACCCGATCGGCGCCACCGGCGGCCGCATCCTCGCCAACCTGCTGCACGAAATGCAGCGCCGCGAGGTCCGCTACGGCCTGGAGACCATGTGCATCGGCGGCGGCCAGGGCATCGCGGCGGTGTTCGAGCGGGCTTAGGGCCTACCCCGCCGTCATGGCCCGACTTGTTCGGGCCACCCATGCGTGGTGAGCCAACAAGGAAGGGGGCGGCTGATCCGCCGCGCCCTTCTTTGCGTTTCCAGTGTTCATGGGTGGCCCGAACAAGTCGGGCCATGACGATGGAGGGGGACCCTACCCCCTGCGCTCTCGCCACTGGTCGGCCGTGACCTCCCAGTAGATCGACGTCCGCGTCGTGCCGTCCGGCCGCACCGCCTCGCGCGTGCCCATCCGCACGAACCCGGCCGCGTCGATCAGCTTCGCTGACCGCACGTTGTCGAGCGCGGCGGTCAGGCACATCATCCGCACGCCCAACGCCTGGAAGATCCAGCCGAAGGTGTGGAGCGCCCCTGCCCCGCCCTGCCCGCCGCTCTGGCGGCTGCGAGCCAGGGCGCCGGCCAGTTCGGCGGCCGAGCGGTCGGGCCAGACGCTGACGCAGCTGTAGCCGACGATGGTCCCCGTCTCGTCGCGGGTCAGAATCAGCAGCCGGCGGCCCTCCTGGCGCAGCGCCTCGCTCTGCGCGATCCAACGGCCGACGCTCTCCAGCGTGAACGGCCGGGGCAGGTCGTAGATGGCGTCCGACACCTCCGGATCGAGCAGGAAGGCCAGCAGGTCGGCGGTGTCTGTCGGGCCGGCCAGCGACCGCCCCGGACCCAGGGTCGACAGGTCCGCCGCCAGCACCGCCGCGCGGATCGCCTCCGCCTCCTGCGGCGAGACCTCCAGCACGGTGTCCGGCGGCGCGCTCATCGGCCGAGCTCCGCCAGCGCCTCGCCGTCCAGCCGCCAGATGGCGTGGTCCTGCGGCGCGGCGCCGAGCCGGCTGTAGAAGGCCTCGCCGCCGGTGTTGCCCCGCATGACCGCCCATTCGATCCGGGGCAGGTCCTCGGCGGCGCAGCGGCGCGCCAGGCTGGTCATCAGCGCCCGGCCGGCCCCGGTCCCGCGCGCGTCGTCGCGCACGAACAGGTCTTCCAGATAGATGCCCTTGCGGCCGGTCCAGCTGGAGAAGGTGTAGAACCAGGTGGCGAAACCGAGCAGCTGTCCGTCCTGCTCGGCCATCTCGCAGACCGCGTAGGGCGCCGGCCCGAAGAAGGCGTGGCGGATCTCCTCGAGCGAGGCCTTCGCCTCCTCGACATGCTCGTGGTGCGCGGCGAGGTCGCGGACGAACTGGTGGATCGCCGCTGCGTCCTCCGGCCGGGCCGGGCGAACGGTCACGCTCATCCGATCTTCACTCCCGGCGGCGGGACGCTGTCGGCCGGCACGAAGAAGTCCGGCATCAGCGGCTTGCTGGGATCGACCCGGTATTTCTCGAAGTCGCGCACGCCCTCGGCGTAGAGGAAGCTGTCGTCGATCAGGAAGTTGCCGCTGAACTCCGACGCCTTCTTCAGGAAGATGGCGTGGGCGGCGTCGGCCATGATGTCGACGGTCCGGCAGTGCTTCATGCCCTCGTCGCCGGCCAGCGCGAACTGGATGGCGGCGGTGGCGATGCCGGTGCGCGGCCACAGGCCGTTGAAGGCGATGCCGTCGTCGCGGAACTCGTCGGCCATGCCCATCATGAACATGCTCATGTTGTACTTGGCGACCGTGTAGGCGACATGCCGCCCGAACCAGTGCGGGCTCATGTCCAGCGGCGGCGACAGGGCCAGCACATGCGGATTGGCCGCCCGCTTCAGGTGCGGGATGCAGGCCTTGGTGGTCAGGAAGGTGCCGCGCGCGTTGATCTGGTGCATCAGGTCGTAGCGCTTCATGTCCGTCGCCTCGGTCGGCGTCAGGCTGATGGCGCTGGCGTTGTTGACGCAGATGTCGATGCCGCCGAAGGCCGCCACGGTCCGCTCGACGGCGTCGTAGACCGAGGCCTCCTCGCGCACGTCGACGATCAGCGGCAGGGCCTTGCCGCCCGCCGCCTCGATCTCTGCCGCCGCCGTATAGATGGTGCCCGGCAGCTTAGGATGGGCCTCGGCGGTCTTGGCGGCGATGGCGACATTGGCTCCGTCCCGCGCGGCGCGCAGTCCGATGGCCAGGCCGATGCCCCGGCTGGCGCCGGTGATGAAGAGGGTCTTGCCCTTGAGCGACATGGAAAACGCCTCTCTCTGATGCTATGTAATACTTCAAGGTATTACACTTGGAGAAACCGTCGTGCGAGTGACGACGAAGGGTCAGGTGACGATTCCCGTCGACATCCGTCGTCGCCTTGAGCTGGCGCCCGGCGACGAGGTGGAGTTTGTCGTAAGCGGCGACGAAATCGAGGTCCGCAAGGCCACCCGGACCGAGCCGACCGCCGTGGAGCGCCGGGCGGCGATCGAGACCTGGCTGGACGGATTCGCCGACGGCGCGGAGGCCGGCTGGACAACAGACGACATCCTCGACATGACCCGGGGACGCGAGCGGCGCGACCTGGAGCCGGAAGCCGCCGATGTCCGGCGTCCTCGTCGATAGCTCCGTCCTCATAGATCTGGTCTCGCGCGACCCGCGGTGGTCGGCCTGGTCTCGCGCGCGCATCGCCGAGCTGCGGATGGCCGGGCCGCTGTGGATCAACCAGATCGTCTACGCCGAATGCCGGATCGCCTTCAGCCGCTCCGGCAGCGATGCGCTGGACCGCCAGGACATGCTCGGCCGACAGGACCTGCCCTGGGAGGCGGCCGCCATGGCCGGCGAGGCCCATGCCGAGTACCGGCGACGGGGCGGGGGCCGTGAGGCGATCCTGCCGGACTTCCTGATCGGCGCCCACGCGGCCTTCGCCGGCTATCCACTGCTGACGCGGGATCCGCGCCGGGTCCGGCGGGCCTTTCCCGCACTTGAGATTATTGCGCCCGAGGGCGTCTAGGGCCTCACGCGGCCCCCACCGTCTCGACCGACAGCGCCCACAGGCGGTCGGCGTCCACGGGGTCGAGCGCATGCGGCATCACGCCCTTCCACGGCATGTCCTTCGTCCAGGGCTCGGCCTGGGCGCAGTCCTCCAGGTAGAGGCCGCCGACGCCTTCCAGTTCGGGGCCCACCGCCGTCCAGACGCTGGTCGAGGCGCCCTGCTCGGTGGTCTTGAAGCCGTCGCGGATCTTGCCGGTGGCCTCGTCGATCCAGCCCAGGGCGACCATCTCCTCGTGCGGCAGGTGGCGTTGCAGCGGGGTCATGATGCCGCCGGGCATGACGGCGTTGGCGGTGACGCCCTGGTCCTTGAACCGCTGGTGGAAGCCGACCGCGAACAGGGCGTTGGCCGTCTTGGCCTGACCATAGCTCTCCCACTTGTCGTAGGCGCGGGTGCGGTAGTGCGGGTCTTCCCAGTTGATGCCCGAGCGGCGGTGGCCGATCGACGACAGGCTGACCAGCCGCGAGGCCTTGCCCGAACCCTGCGCGCCGGCGACCAGCGCCGGAGCCAGCAGCGTGCCGAGCAGGAAGTGGCCAAAGTGGTTGGTGCCGATCTGCATCTCGAAGCCGTCCTTCGTCCGGTCCAGCGGACAGGCCATGACGGCGGCGTTGTTGATCAGGATATGCAGCGGCTTGCCGTTCCACCTCTCGGCGAAGGCGCGGATCGAGGCCAGCTCCGACAGGTCCAGCATCTCGAAGCGGGTCTTGCCCGGCGCGGTCTTGTCGATGTCGGCGATTGCCTCGCGGGCGAGGTCCGGCTTGCGGGCGGCGATGACGACGTCGGCCCCGGCTTCGGCGAGCGCGCGGGCGGTCTCGATGCCGATGCCGGTGGCGGCGCCAGTGACGATAGCGGTCTTGCCGGAGAGGTCATGGCCGGCGACCACCTCGCGGGCGGGGGTGAAGGCCCCGAAGGCCGATGTGATGCGGTTGTTCATGGTGGGGCTCCCTGGCGGCCTCTTGCCGGGCCGGATCTCGTCGCCCCCATCCTGCACCAGCAACCGGCGTTCGGCCTAGGGGCTATACGGGGACCGTGGACATGTACCGCCTTCGATACGTGTCCCCTCGGGCCCCTACCCCACCTTGCTGAAGTCCGCCGGCCGGCGCTGGGCGAAGGCCGCGAAGGCTTCCGCCGCTTCGGGCGTTTTCAGGCGGGCGGCGAAGTGGGCGCCCTCCTCGTCCATGCGGGTGGCCAGTTCCTCGGCGTCGCGCATCAGTCCCTTGGTCACCGTCAGGGCGCCGAGCGGACGTTTGGCCAGGGCCTGGGCGACATGCAGGGCGCGGCCGTCGACCTCGTCCTCGGGCAGGGCCTCGTTGGCGATGCCCCAGGCCTGCGCCTTCACCCCGTCCACCGCCTCGCCGAGCGCGAACATGGCGTAGGCGCGGGCGTGGCCGATGCGGCTGGGCAGCGTCAGGCTGGAGGCGGCTTCCGGCACCAGGGCCAGGTTGACGAACGGCACGGTCAGTTTCGCGGTGTCGGCGATGTAGACCAGGTCGCAGTGCAGCAACATGGTCGTGCCGACGCCGACCGCCAGGCCGCGCACGGCCGCGACCAGCGGCTTCTTCGCGTGGGCCAGGGCCTTGAGGAAGCGGCCGACGTTGCGCTCGCCCCGCGCGCCGGTGTCCTGCGAGGCGTTCTGGGCGGCGAAGTCGCTGAGGTCGTTGCCCGAGGTGAAGCTGTCGCCGCGGGAGTTGAACAGGACCACCCGCACGGCCGGGTCCTTCTCGGCGGCGACCAGGCTGTCGGCAAGCACGCCGTACATGGCGTCGGTGATGGCGTTCTTCTTGTCCGGCCGGTTGAAGGTCAGGGTCATGACGCCGTCCTGGACGGCGACGAGGATGTGGTCGGTCATGGGATCATCTCCGGGGAAAGCGGGTCTGCAGGCTGGAAAGCCAGCGGGCGATGGTGGCGACCTCGGCTTCGCTGAAGCCTTCGGTCAGGGTGGTGTTGAGTTCCTTCAGGCCGTCTATGGCGGCGGCGCGCGCCGCGCGGCCGGCGTCGGTGAGGAACAGGCGGTGCGAACGGCCGTCGGCGGCGTCCGGGCGGCGCTCGACCAGGCCCGAGCGGGCCATGCGGTCGACCAGGCCCGTCATGGCCGAGGGCGCGACATCGAGCGCCTCGGCCGCCTCGCCGATCAGGGCGCCCCCCTCCTTGCCGAGGAAGAACAGCAGGCCCGATTGCGCCTGTGTCAGGCCGCCCATCCCCGCCAGCTCGGCGTCGATCCAGCGCTGCACGCGCCGAGCCCCGGCGGACAGCAGGAAGAACAGACGGCGGGACGGCGGGGTCGCGGGCATGGGTGGAGATTATACTTCATGTACGAAACATCAAGTTCGCATGTGAAACATCCATCCTCCCCGCGAAGCCGTGGAGGGGGACCATGCGGAGCATGGTGGAGGGGGCAGCAGCCACGAGCGTTTGCGGAGTCGGCAGAGGCCGTTGTGCGGGCGTGATCCCCCCCTGCGCCGAACCCTCTCCACCACTCCTCCGGAGTGGTCCCCCTCTCCCGCAGGGCGAGGAATGGCTACGCCGCCCGGTACCAGACCACGCCGTGCTCATCTGTCTCGGCCACCGCCGCGCCCCGTTCGATCAGGCAGTTGATGTGGGCCAGGCCCTCGCCGGTGGCCATGCCGAGCAGCTCGGGGCCGATCTGGCGGGCGAACAGGGCGCCGAACACGTCGATGGCCCGCTTGGGCTCGGTCGACAGCAGCTTCTGCAGCCGGCCCAGCGACCGCTCATGGCCGTTGATCAGATGATCGAGCCGGGCGTGCAGGCCGTGGAACGGGTCATTGTGCGCCGGCAGCACCAGGACTTCGTCCGGCACGGCGGCCTTCACCTTGGCGCAGCTGCTCATCCAATCCTGGAGCGGGTCGGCGTCCGGCTCGGTCGGGAACACCGACACGTTGGACGAGATGCGCGGCAGCACCTGGTCGCCGCTGATCAGCAGCTTCAGCTCGGGGCAGTAGAGGCAGGCGTGGTCGGGCGAGTGGCCGTTGCCGGTCACCACCCGCCAGACGTGGCCGCCGATGTCGAATTCCTCGCCATCATTCAGTCTGCGATAGCTGTCGGGCAGCTGGTAGATCGCCTTGCCGAAGCCCCCGAAGCGGGTGCGGTAGTTCTCGATCGAGTCCTCGTCCCAGCCGGCGGCCTTGTAGAAGTCGATGCCGTCCTGCGGCGCCTCGCGGCCGGTGTCGGCGACCAGCATCCGGCACTGCAGGTATTCCAGACGCGTCATCCACAGCCGGCACTGGAACTTGCGGGTCATCCAGCCGGCCAGGCCGATGTGGTCGGGGTGCAGGTGGGTGACGATCACCCGGGTGATCGGCTTGCCCTCCAGGCCTTCCTTGAAGGCCGTCCGCCAGGCCTGGGCGGTCTCGCGGGTCTGCAGGCCGGTGTCGACCACCGCCCAGCCCTCGCCGTCGGCGATGGCCCAGACATTGATGAACTGGAGCGGTCCGCCCAGCGGCATCCGCAGCCATTTCACGCCCGGCGCGACCTCACGCACGTCTCCGGTTCCAACCTCGGGGCCGGTTTCGAAGGGGTAATCCAGTTTCGGACGCCGAACCTCGGTCGCCGATTCTTCCATGCCGTCCCGCAACTTGCTGCTCTCCCGATGAATGTCCCTATCATCCGCCGTTCAGCGCGGGGCCGCAATTAGGCCGCTGCACAAGGGCATCTTGACCCTCGAAAAAAGCGCGCGTTTAAGTCGCCGCGAGGAACATACCCAGGAGTTACAGACCATGCGGTTCATCGGGATCGGCCTAGCGGCGGCCCTGTCGCTGGCATTCATGGCGCCCGCCGCCGTGATGTCTGCCCCCAAGAAGCCGGCCGCGGCCCCCGCCGACGGCCTTGATCCCAAGGCCCTGGCGGCCGGCATGGCGGCCGTTCCCGCCCTGCTGACCCAGAGCGGCGTCGGGTGCACGCTCGATCAGGCCCGCCTGATCGGTCAGGACAAGAAGTCAGGCCAGGGCTACTACGAGTTCTCGTGCTCGACCGGCGTCGGCGGCGTGCTGGTGTCGAACAAGGAGGGCACGACCCCCTCCTATTTCAACTGCCTTGAAACCAACAAGCCGCAGGCCGACGGCAAGCCCAGCTCGCTGTTCTGCAAGCTGCCGGGCAACGCCGATCCCAAGGCCCAGCTGGCGCCCTTCGTCGCCAAGACGCCGATCGCCTGCCCCATCGCCAGCGCCCGCGCGATCGGCTCCAGCCCGACCGCCACCTATTTCGAACTGGGCTGCGCCGACGGCTCGGGCTTCATCCTGGTGACCTCCGCGCCCATGTCGCTGGACAAGGACGTCAAGATGAACACCTGCCTGGCCTATGAGGCCGGCGGCAACATCGCTTGCGAGCTCACCACCCGCGAGGCCCAGATGGCCGTCGTTGATAGGCTGATGGCCTCGTCGGGCAAGAGCTGCGCGGTGACCGACAAGCGCTACATCCTGACCACCATCAACCTGTCGACCTACTTCGAGGTCGCCTGTGGTGACGGCAAGGGCTACGTCGTCGAGCGCAACGCCGCCGGCGCCCTGGCCCGCACCATCGACTGCGCCAACGCTCCCGCCGGCGCCGAGTGCACCCTGACCGACGCGCGTGAAGCCAAGACCGAGCAGGCCGGCCTCTACAGCCGCCTCGCCGCCAAGGCCGGCTTCCAGTGCACCGTCGCCAAGTACGCGATGTTCCCGTCCAAGGCCCGCGAGGAAGTGGTCGAGCTGCAGTGCTCGAACCGTCCGGACGGCGGCGTGGCCGTGTTCGACGCCGACGGCAACGGCAAGGTCAGCAACTGCGTGCTGTCGCTGCTGGACGGCCGCAAGTGCTCGTTCTCCGACCAGGCCGCGGCCTACCCGGCCGTGACCGCCGACCTGAAGGCGATGGGCAAGTCGACCTGCACCGTCTCCGAAGCCCGTCCGATCGGCCGCACCTCGGCCGGCGACGGCTACCTGGAAGTCGGCTGCTCCGACGGCCTGCCCGGCTGGGTGCTGGTCTACGGCGCCAGCTCGAACAAGCCCAAGGAAGTGCTCTCCTGCAAGCAGGCCGCCGGCGTCGGCGGCGGCTGCAAGATCGCCAACAACGTGCGCAGCTGATCCGTCAGCAGCGCTGAACTGAAGAGCCCCGCCGGAGCGATCCGGCGGGGCTTTTCGTTGCCTGCTCCCTTCCTCCTCGATGGAGGAAGGGTCGGGGATGGTGGTGAGGGCAGTGGGTGTGTGGAAGAGCGCGTTGGGCGCCGAGCCCGCCGAGTCCGTCGCTTCAACTCAGCGGCCACACCACCACCCCTTCCCCTCCTCCATCGAGGAGGAGGGGTTCAGGATGCCGCCTACAGCGCCGCCTCGATGAACCGCGGGCCCGTCTGGTTCATCGCCCGCTCGAAGGCCTCGTCGAAGGCTTCAGGCGTGGAGACCCGCTCGGCGGGCAGGCCCAGGCCCCCGGCCAGGCTGACCCAGTCGATGCGCGGGTTGCCAAGGTCCAGCAGCTTGCTGGCCGCCGGGCCCGGGTTGCCGGCGCCGGTGCGGCCCATCTCGATGTTGAGGATCCGATAGGCGTGGTTGGCGAAGACCACGACGGTCACGTCCAGCTGCTCGCGGGCGATCGTCCACAGCCCCTGCACCGTGTACATGGCCGCACCGTCGCCGTTCAGGCTCAGCACCTTGCGGTCGGGGCAGGCCACGGCCGCGCCGATGGCCAGCGGGATGCCCTGGCCGATGGCGCCGCCGGTCAGGCACAGCCAGTCGTGCGGCCGGGCGGTCTTCGTCGACTGCCAGACCGGCAGGCCCGCGGTGACCGCATCGTCGCTGACGATGGCGTTCTCCGGCATGTGCCGGGCGATCGAGGCGCCGATGCTGTAGGGGTTGAACGCCCCGCCCGGCATCCCGGGCAGCTCCAGTCCCTCGACCGGCGGCGCCTCGGGCGCGCCCAGCGCGTCGGCCAGGGCCTGCAGCGCGGCGGGGCCGTCGGCCTCGCGGCCGCACAGGCTGGCCACGGCGCAGCCCTCGGGCACCAGCAGGCTGGGGCGGTCGGGATAGGCGAAGAAGGCGACCGGCTCGGTGGTCTCGACCAGCACGATCAGGTCGACGCCCTCCAGGTCGGCCAGGGCCATCTCGCCGAAGTACATCATCTTGTCCGGCGCGAACCGGCCCGCCCCGCGCGAGATGCGGGCGATGAAGGTGTCGGTCAGCACGCGCACGCCGGCCGCCGCGATCCGGCCGGCCTGGCGCACGCCGGCGTCGAGGCAGGTCGAGCCGCCCATCAGGATCACCGGCTTGTTCGCCGCCTTGATCCGCGCGGCGGTCGCCTCGACCACGCCGGCGGAGGCGGTGACGCGGGTCGGACGCTCCAGCACCGGACCCTTCACCGCAGTCTCCGACCAGGCGCTGTCGGCCGGCAGGATCAGGCTGGCGCAGCCGCCGGGCGCGCCGAAGCTGGCGCGGACCGCCTCGGCGGCCATCGGACCCACCGAATCGGGCGTGTCGGCCGACTTGACCCACAGCGAGTTGGGCGCCGCCCAGCCGGCGATGTCGCTGTTCAGCGGGGCGTCGTACTGGCGGTGGTAGGTGGCGTGGTCGCCGATGACGTTGACCACCGGCGTCGCCGCGCGGCGGGCGTTGTGCAGGTTGGCCCCGCCGTTGGCGTAGCCGGCGCCCAGGTGCAGCAGGGTGCAGGCTGGCGTCCCCGTCATGCGGCCCCAGCCGTCGGCGGCGCCGGTCGCCACGCCTTCGAACAGGCACAGCACCGAGCGCATGCGCGGCTCGCGGTCCAGGGCCGAGACGAACTGCATCTCGCTGGTGCCGGGGTTGGCGAAACAGGCGGTGACGCCGTTGTCGGCCAGCGTGGTGATCAGGGCGTCGGCGCCGTTCATGGTCATCTCCTGCGGGGTGGCTAACCCATCCAACATTTCGCGCGTCGCGCCAACGCCTGTTGTCAGCGCGGCGCGGGGGCGAGGATCTTTCCGGGATTCAGGACCCCCGCCGGATCAAGGGCCTGCTTGAGGCGGGCCATGAGGGCGATTTCCTCCGGCGACCGCGACAGGTGCAGCCAGTCCCGCTTGGCCAGGCCGATGCCATGCTCGGCCGAGATCGAGCCGCCCACGGCCGGCAGCGGGCCGTAGACCATCTCCTCGAGGACATGACGCTCGGCCAGGCCGGCGCCGGGCGGAATACGCACCAGGATATGCAGGTTGCCGTCGCCCAGATGGCCAAACACCCAGGGAGACTCAAGGTCCGGCCAGCGCCCGACGTAGGCGGCGCGGACCTGGTCGACATAGGCGTCCATCGCGGCGATCGGCAGGCTGACGTCGAAGGCGATGATCGGCCCGTCGCGGCTGGTCTGGCCGACGTCGTCGCGCAGCGCCCACATGGCCTCCCGCTCCGCCAGCGACCGGGCGATGGCCGCGTCCTCCACCTCGCCGTCCTCGAGCGCCTCGGACAGGGCCGCCTCGAATCGCGCGGCGTCGGCCACGGCGTCGCCGCCGAGACTTTCGACCAGCACGTAGAACCGGTGGCGCCCGAACAATGGCGACCGCCCCCGGGCGGGCGGCGCGGTGACGAGGTCATGGAAGTCGGCCCACATCACTTCGAAGGCGGACATGGCGCCGCCGAGCCGCCGCTCCAGCCGCCGCAGCAGCCGCACGACGCCGTCGAAGGAGGCGACGCCGATGAAGGCGGTGTCCTGGCTCACGGGCGCCGGCCTCAGTCGGAGGATGGCGCGGGTGACCACGCCCAGGGTGCCCTCCGAACCGATGAACATCTGCCGGACGTCGTAGCCGGTGTTGTTCTTCATCAGCGGCCGCATGGCGGAGATCACCGTGCCGTCGGCCAGCACCGCCTCGAGGCCCAGCACCATGTCGCGCATCATCCCGTAACGCAGGACGCGGTTGCCGCCGGCATTGGTCGCGATGTTGCCGCCGATGGTCGCCGAGCCCCGCGCCCCCAGGTCCAGCGGCAGGAACAGGCCCGCCGCCTCGGCAGCCTCGCAGGCGGTCTGCAGGATGCAGCCGGCCTGGACGGTCATCGTACCGGCCGTGGCGTCGATCACCTCGATGGCCGCCATGCGCTCCAGCGACAGGGCCAGGGCTCCGTCGGCGAGACAGCCGTCGACCAGGCCGGTGCGGCCGCCCCAGGGGACGACGGCCGCTCCCGCGGCGCCCGCCAGCCTGAGAATGGTCGAGACCTCCAGGGTCGAAACCGGCCGCAGGATGGCGAGCGGCTCGCCCAGCCGCGTCCACGGCCCGCGCGGATAGGCGGCGGCTTCTTCGCCGGCCAGGACGCCGCCCGGCGCCAGCGCGGCCCGAAGGTCCTCGATCAACTGGTCCATGCCGTCCTCCCGATGATCCCTTGTGGCAGACTACTCTCGCCGTGCGGCCGATGGATTGATCCAGGCCAATCGCCGACCCGCTTCGGGGTCGGGACTTCCTTCGCGGCCGCAAAGCGGGCAAGTCAGGGCGGGGAACATCGGGGGAAACGACCATGACACGGCGCGAAACGGCCGCCCGCCTGGCGCTGATCGGCTCGATCATCGCGGGCGTCAGCTACATCGCCAGCTGGAACCTGGAGCTGTCGCAGGCCGCCAGCCTGACCTGGAAGGGCCTGGGCGTCGGGCTACTGGCCGTCTACGCCGCGCTGCGGGCCAGGGACCTGAACGGCTGGCTGCTGGCGGCGGTGATGACGCTGGGCACGCTGGGCGACGTGCTGCTGGGCATCCAGTTCATCGTCGGCGCCGTGGCCTTCCTGATCGGCCATGCGGTGGCCATCGTCCTCTACCTGCGCAACCGGCGTCAGACGATTCAGCGCAGCCAGCTGGCGCTCGCGGTGCTGCTCGTCCCGGCCACGGTGTTCATCGCCTTCATGCTGCCCGCCGACCGGGCCGGCGCGCCGGGCGTGGCCTTCTACACGCTCGGTCTGTCGCTGATGGCCGCGACCGCCTGGACCAGCCGCTTCCCGCGCTTCACCGTCGGCATCGGCGCGCTGCTGTTCCTGGTCAGCGACCTGGTGATCTTCGCCAAGATGGGCTTCCTGCCCGACACCTTCCTCACGGGCCTGGCGGTCTGGGTCCCCTACTACGGCGGCCAGCTGCTGATCGCCGTCGGCGCGGCGGGCGCGATCGCGCACTGGCGGGAGACGGCGGCGAAGGAAAGAATCACGGGGTAATCCTCTCCCACTTGGGAGAGGGGGACCATGCGGAGCATGGTGGAGCGGGAAGCGCTCCCGCATGACGGCTGCCCGGGAAGAAGACGGCGTCGAACACCGCGCCTTACCGGCTATCGGCGGCGTGTCCCTCTCCACCAGCCTTCGGCTGGTCCCCCTCTCCCAAGAGGGAGAGGATCAGAAGGTCAGAACGTCAGAGTCCGGCTCCGCCGCGAACAGCCTTGCCACTTCCCCCGGGCGCCGATCTCGCGCCAGGGCCTGGTTGATGTAGCCCTTGTCGGTCAGCTCGCCGCTGGCCGCGTCGGGGGCGCCGTCGAGGATCAGGGCTCGGGCCACACGCCCGCCGCCGCCCTTGGCCGCCGCGTTCATATTCGCCAGCCCCGCCCGCACCGCCTCGCGCACCGCCTCCGGCGAGCCCAGCTTCGCCGAGCCGGCCGGGTCCAGGAACAGCATCAGGCCGACGCCCTCCTGGCCCTCGCCGCAGACCACCGCGTCGCTGACCGCTCCGCCGATCGCCGAGACCGCCGCCACGCGCAGGGCGCCGGCCGCCACGAAGGTGCCGCTGGCCAGCTTGAAGTTCTCGACCAGCCGGCCGTCGAACATCAGCCCGGCTTCCGGATCGGCCGGGTCGATGGCGCGGGCCGCGTCGCCGAGGCGATAGAAGCCCTCCTCGTCGAAGGCGGCCGCCGACAGCTCCGGTTCGCCCAGGTAGCCGGGCGAGACCTGCGGACCCTTCACGCGGATTTCGAACTTCTCGCCGGCCGGGACCAGCTTCACCGCCGTGCCCGGCACCGGAAGGCCGATCATGCCGCCGCGGCCGTTCAGCCAGTGGATGTTGCAGGCCGTGGGCCCGGTCTCGGTCGAGCCATAGCCGGTGGCGAAGGTGATGCGTTCGCCGCAGATCCGGATGGCCACCGCCTGCACCCTGTCGATGATGCTCTGGGCGATCGAGGCGCCGCCGTACTGCAGCACCCGCACCCGCGAGAAGAAGGTGCGCGCCAGGTCGTCGTCCTTCTCCAGCTCGGAGACGAACAGCCCCCAGCCGGCCGGGACCATGTTGTGATAGGTCGGTGCCACCTCGCGCAGGTTGCGGACCGTCTCGGCCATCTTCGCGGGCGTCGGCTGACCGGCGTCGATGTAGAGGGTCCCGCCCCGCTGCAGCACCATGTGCAGGATGGCGTTGGCTCCCAGGCTGTGGCTCCAGGGCGCGGCGTTGATCACCACGGGCGGGTCAGGGTCGTCGAAACAGGCGGCGATCTGGGCGGCGTTGATGGCGATGTTGCGATGCAGGCCGATCACCGCCTTGGGCCGCCCGGTCGAGCCGGAGGTCAGCAGCAGCTTGGCGATGTCGTCCGGCCGCGCCACCGACTGCGTCGGGGCCCTCTTCAACAGGTCGGCGAACCGCACGTCGGCCGGGCGGGCGTTGGCGCTGGCCACCACGGGCAGGCCCTTGAGGAACTCCGCCTCCAGCGCCCCGGCGAAGGCCGCTGCGTCATCGGTGTAGACCGCGTCGGGCTTGAGCACCCCGCAGGCGTAGGCCAGCCGCGACAGGTCCGCGCCCGCCAGCCCGTACTGCGGCGAGACCGGCGCCACGGCGGCGCCGAGACTCATGGTCGCGTAGGAGATCAGCGCGTGGTCGACGCCGTTGCGGGCCAGGATCAGCAGGCAGTCGCTGCGCTTGAGCCCCAGTCCCTTCAGCCCGCCGGCCAAGGCCGCCACCTGCTGTGCGGCCTCGGCGTAGGTCACCGTGCGCCAGCCCGCCCCGTCCCGCTCGGCCAGCCAGACGCGGTCCGGCGTCTCGACGCTCCAGCGGTCCAGCGCGTCCAGCGTCGTCAGAAACGTCGTCGCGAACGGCGTCGGGTTGGCCAACACCAGCGATCCGTCGTCGCGGCGTTCGATGTCCAGCCGGCGCGGCGCATAGCGGGCGTCGCGGAAGGGGGCGGTGGTGAGGTCTGGGGATCCGTCCATGGGCGCGGTTATCGGGCGCCGTTGAACGGGGTTCAACCCAGCCGGCGCAACGCATGCTCCAGATACAGCCGCTCGGCCGGCGCGGGGCCCAGCGCCAACGCCGCGTCACAGGCCGCCCGCGCTTCCTCGCCCCGCCCCGCCATCGCGTAGAGCCCGGCCCGCGCCGCCTGCCAGGGCAACCAGGCCTCCAGGTCACGGTCGGTGCGGACCCTGTCCAGCGCGGCGAGCCCTGCCTCCGCACCCTGGGCCATGCCGATCGCCACCGCGCGGTTGACGGCCGTCACCGGTCCAGGCCGCAGCAGGACCAGCGCGTCGTAGAGCGCCGCGATGGTCGGCCAGGGCGTGACGCCGCTCTCGCGCCGCGCGAGGTGGGCGCCGTGGATGGCCGCCATGATCCGATACGGACCCGTATTTTTTTCGCCCGCCGCGCGATCCAGCAGCCGCGCGCCCTCGGCGATCAGCCGCTCGTCCCACTGGGTGACGTCCTGCTCATCCAGCGGAACCATGGCGCCGCCATCGTTCAGCCGGGCCGGACGGCGCGCCTCGGCGAAGCGGACCAGGGCGGCCAGGGCCAGCACTTCCGGCTCGTTCGGCAGCAGCTCGACCAGCAGACCCGAGAGCCGCAGCACCTCGACCCCGAACCCGGCGGCGTCGCCGGCCAGGGCGGCGTCCTCGTAGGCCTGGGCGTAGGCGATCTCCAGGGTCGCCAGCACCGCGCCCAGCCGCTCGGGCCAGGCGGCGCGGGCCGGGACCTCGAACGGCACGCCGGCGGCGGCGATCTTGCGCTTGGCGCGGGTGATCCGCTGCAGCATGGCGCCCTCCCCGACCAGAAAGGCGCGGGCCAGCCGCCCGGTCGACAGGCCGCAGACCACCTTCAGCGTCAGGGCCGCCCGCGCCTCGGGCGCCAGCGCCGGGTGGCAGCAGACGAAGATCAGCTGCAGGCGCTCATCGGGTATGGGTTCGTCGGCCAGCATGGCCAGCTCCTCCGGCGTCGGCTCGGGCGGCGGCGGGTCGTGCAGGGCGCCGGCGCGGACCTTCGCCCGCCGCGTGGCGTTCAGCCCTCGCCGCAGCGCCGCCCGCCACAGCCAGGCGGCCGGGTCGCGCGGCGGGTCAGCCGGCCAGACGGCCAGCGCCGTCATCGCCGCCTCCGAGAAGGCGTCCTCGGCCAGGTCGAGGTCGCGGAACCGCGCCGCCAGGGCGGCGACGACCCGGCCTCTGGATCCCGAGATGAGCGCTCCGACGTCCAACTTATCTCCGTGTTCCCGGCGAAGGCCGGGATCCACGGGGACCCGCCGCGCGAGGCTGCATGGATCCCGGCCATCGCCGGGAAAACGGGAGTGATTGGGTCAGTAGATCATCACCGGCCGCACCTCGACCTTACCGCCGGGCACGACGGGCATGCGCTTCGCCCAGGCCAGGGCCGCGTCGAGATCCGGCACATCGATCAGGTAGTAGCCGCCCAGCTGCTCCTTCGTCTCGGCGAAGGGTCCGTCGTGCAGGCTCTGGCCGCCGCTGGCGTCGGTGACCACGGTGGTCGCCGTCTCCACGCCCTGCAGGCCGTCGCCGCTGACCAGCTGACCCGCCTCGCGCAGCTCCGCCGACAGGGCCATGTGCTTGCCGACGATCTCCGTCAGGAAGGCCTCGCTGGCGTTGGCGTAGTGCTCTTCCGGCTCATAGATCAGAAGCATGTACTGCATGGCGGTCTCCCGGTTCTCCACGGCGCCCCTCGCGCCGTCCTGAGGGAGAGACGCGCGAGCCGATCGGGATTCGACAGGGTCGGCGAGAGAATGTCGAGAGGTTCGCTAGCGCGACTTGCGCATGCGCCAGACGTCATGCGAGGCGCCGGCGAAGGCGACCGGCCCGGTTCCTTCAACAACGAATCCCAGGCGCTCGTAGAGGCGGCGGGCGTCGGGATTCACGGTGAAGACCGACAGCGTCAGATCGCCCTCAACCGCTGCCTCGGCCGCGGCCATCAGGCGCGAGCCGACGCCCCGTCCCTGAAAGGCGGGATCGACGAACAGATTGGACACATGGGAGCCGACGAGTTCGATGAAGCCGGCGACCTCGCCATCAACCATGGCCAGCCAGCGCTGGTCGCAGGCCTCCAGCGGATCGTCGGCGGTGAAGGCGGCGCCGTCCAGTCGAGGACCATAGGAGGACATGGCCGCAGCGGCCGCGATACGCTGGCAGGCACGCCGATCATCCTCGGCGAACCGCCGAACCTCGACCGTCACGACTCTAACCCGCCAGCGTCTCGGCGAACCGCACCGGCTCTCCCGCTCCGTGCAGCACGATCTCGTCGTCGCGCATGACCACCTTGCCGCGCACGATGGTGGCCACCGGCCAGGCCTTGGCCTCGAAGCCGTCGAAGGGGGTCCAGCCGACGCGGCTGGCGGTGTCGGCGTGACGGATGGTGCGGCGGGCCTTGAGGTCGACGATGGTGAAATCGCCGTCGTAGCCGACCGCCATCCGGCCCTTGTCGGCCAGGCCGAACACCCGGTTCACGCCATGGCTGGTCAGGTCGACGAACCGCTCCAGCGTCATCCGCCCCTCGGCCACATGGGTCAGCATGACCGGCACCAGGGTCTGCACCCCCGGCATGCCGGACGGCGAGGCCGGATAGGGCCGGGCCTTCTCCTCGGCGGTGTGGGGGGCGTGGTCCGAACCCAGCACGTCGGCGACGCCCAGGGCCACGCCGCGCCACAGGCCGGCGCGATGATAGGCGTCGCGGATCGGCGGGTTCATCTGGGCGTAGCCCTTCAGCCGCTCGTAGGCCTGCGGCCCTTCCAGCGTCAGATGCTGGGGCGTGACCTCGACGCTGGCTACGTCCTTGTGACGGCTGAGAAACTCGATCTCCTCGGCGGTAGTGACGTGCAGCACATGGATGCGCTTGCCCAGCCGCTGGGCGATGCCGACCAGACGGCGGGTCGACATGATGGCGCTTTCCGCGTCGCGGACCTCCGGGTGGCTGGTCCAGTCGCCGGTGCGGGCCAGCGGCCGGCGGTCCTCCAGGCGGTACTCGTCCTCGGAGTGGAAGGTGCCGCGCCGATTGATGTTGCTCAGCACCGCCTCGACGCCGGCGTCGTCCTTGATCAGCAAGGTGCCCGTCGAGGCGCCCATGAACACCTTGATCCCGCAGCAGCCGGGCAGCCGCTCCAGTTCGCCGAGGAACCGGGCGTTCTCGTGGGTGCCGCCGACATAGAAGGCGTGGTCGCAAGACATCCGTCCCTGGGCGCGCCGCAGCTTGTCAGCCAGCGCGTCCGGGTCAGTCGTGGTCGGCTCGGTGTTGGGCATCTCGAAGACGGCGACGACGCCGCCGAGCACCGCGCCGTTGGCGCCGGTCTCGAGGTCTTCCTTCCACTCCAGCCCAGGCTCGCGGAAGTGGACCTGGCTGTCGATGACGCCGGGCAGCACCGTCAGGCCCGTGGCGTCGAACACCTCGGCGGCCGAGGCCTGGGACAGGTCGCCGATGGCGACGATCTTGCCGCCGCGCACCCCGACATCGGTGAAGCCCCGGCCCGCGTGGTTCACAACCTCGCCGCCGCGAATGATCAGGTCATAGGTCTGGGTCATGGCGAGGCTCCGCTGGGATTGAGCCGTTCTAGCGCCGCGCGTCGAGAGCCGCATCCTCAATAGTCATGGTGAGCAGCGCCGAAGGCGCGTGTCGAACCACGCACAGCCTCACTGCGTCCCCCCGGACCGGCCGCTGCCGGCCCGAGGGCAGGCTCCGACACGCCCGCTGCGCGGGCTGCTCAGGATGACTGGCTTTGTTGGTCTTCGGGATCGTCAGGGTGAGACTCGTCCACCACGATCTCCGCCCCCTCCTCTATCGAAGAGAGGGAATCCGTCTCCGTCAGCAGTTCCGTCGCGGCGAACACCACGGTGTTGATCGGCAGGTCCATCATATGACCGATGGTCTGGTTGAGGCCGGGGTCGACCTCCTTGAACTGCTCGAAGGCGCGCGGTCCGCGCACGGCGCGGCAGTGCGGGCCCCAGGGGGCGTAGAGCCGGTCGTCGGAGGGGCCGAACAGACCCAGCGTCGGCGTTCCGGCGGCGGCGGCCAGATGCATCAGGCCGGAGTCGTTGCCGATGAACAGCCGGGCGTGCTTCAGGCAGGCGTGGGCGGTCAGCAGGTCGACCTGGCCGGTCAGGTCGATGATCCGGTCGCGCGGCATCGACCGGGCCAGCGGCTCGACGTAGCGGACGTCGTCGGGACCGCCCAGGATCATCAGCCGCCCGCCGGCCAGCGGGCCGTCCGGCGACAGCAGTTCGTGCGCGACGCGGGCGAAGCGCTCGATCGGCCAGGTCTTGCCCAGCCAGTTGGCGGCCGGGCCCATGGCCAGGATCGGGCCGCCCTCGCCGACCAGCTCGGCGGCGCGGGCCTCGATCTCGTCGCTGGTGAACAGGTAGGGAGCCGGCGCCTCGTCTTCGGGCAGGGTCAGCAGGCAGGCCGCCTCGATCACCTTGTGGACCGGTTCGCCCTGGCTCTTCTTGTGAACCGCCCGGCGCTCGCGGCGCAGGAAGCCCGACAGGCCAGAGCCGCGCATGTCGATGACCAGGCTCCACTTGGTGTGGCGCACATGATTCCACAGCCGCAGCCAATGGCCCGAGCCCTTCTGCTTCTCCATCACGATCAGGGCGTCCAGGCCCGGAACCTCCGCGAACAGCGGGGCGGCGGCGGGGCCGACGGCGATGGTGAACCGGGCGCCGGGCGCCTCGTCGACAAGCTTCTTCACCAGCCCGGACGCCAGAACGGCGTCGCCGATGCGGGTGGGGCCGACGAAGAGAATCGGGAACGGGCGGCTCGTCATCCGCCGGACTATAGACCGCGCCGGGCGTTCCGGCTCCCTCCGTGCGCAGAGGTCGCAGCCGGGCATGGCCGAGGCCCTCTTCGCTCCCTATATCGGGAGGGTGACCAGCCCCCTCCGATACGCCCGCCTGCCCAGCCGCGCCCTGATTTCGGTGACCGGACCCGACTGGCGCTCGTTCCTGCAGGGCCTGCTGACCCAGGACGTCGACACCCTTGCGGAGGGCGAACTGCGCTTCGCCGCCCTGCTGACGCCGCAGGGCCGGCTGATGTTCGACCTGTTCGTGCTGGGCGAGGCCGACGGCGCCTTGCTGGACGTCTCCGCCGCCCGTCGTGAGGCCATCATCCTGCGACTGTCGATGTACCGGCTGCGGGCGAAGGTGGAGATCGCGGCCGATGAGCGGGCGGTCTCCGTCCTCTGGAACGGCGCGGCTCCGGGCTTTGCCATTGACCCCCGCCTTCCGGCCCTGGGCCTGCGCGGCTACGGCGCGGCTCCGCCCGCCGACGCCACTGAGGCTGACGAAGCAGCCTACGACGCCCACCGGCTGTCGCTGGGCATTCCGGGCCCCGCCGACTGGGGCGAGGAAAAGACCTATCCGATCGAGGCCAACTTCGACCTGCTGAACGGGATCGACTTCAAGAAAGGCTGCTTCGTCGGCCAGGAAACAACCAGCCGCATGAAGCGGCGCGGCCAGATCAAGACCCGCATGCTGCCGATCGCCTTCGACGGGCCCCCGCCAGCCCCCGGCGCCGAGGTGCTGGCCGGCGAGCTGCGCGCCGGCGAGGTTTTGTCGGGCGTCGACGGCCGGGCCATGGCTGCTGTGCGGCTGGACCGCATCGACGGCGCGGCGCTGACCGTCGACGGCCGACCGGTGACGGTCGAACGGCCGGAGTGGTTCGAGGCCTGACGGATCAGTCCTGGCCGGCGAAAATCTCCGGCAGCGCGGCCCGAAGCGTCGAGTAGTGCGACAGCCCCGGAAAGGTCCGCAGTGTCGGCGCGCCGGGCAGAGCCCCGGCCAGCGCCTGCGCCATGGCCGGGGGCGTCCAGGTGTCGGCCTCGCCCTGCCAGAGGGCGACGGGGTGGGTCAGGCCGGACAGCCGCTCCGGCGGCCAGGAGACATAGCCGAGCACCTCCCGCCGATACCCCTTCGCGCCGTGGGCCAAGCTGTTGCGGAGGATGCGCCGGATCGTCGCCTGAAAGGCCGGGTCGCGGGCAAGGTCGGCGTCCGCGCCCGCCGCGCCGGCGAAGATCTGGCCAAACAGCAGGCCGGCCGCGACGCGGGCCAGTCCGCCCTGCAACCCGGTCAGCAGACCAAACAGGCCCGGACTTCGCGCCGCGAGACCGAACACCGCCCCGCCCGCCATGTCCGGCAGGAACTCGCCCAGCCCGAGCGGAGCCGCCGGCGACACCAGATCCAGCCGCACCTCGCGATCGGCCAGCCGCAGCGCCACCTCGAGGGCCACGAACGCGCCAAGCGAGAACCCGACCAGCCTGAGAGGGCCGGCCGGATACCGCGCGACCACCGTCGCCGTCAGATGATCGAGGTATGGCCCGAGCGGCAGGTCCGGTCTGTCCACCGCCCGGTCGGGCGCGAAAAGCCCCGCGGGTAGCCCTTCCGCCGGGACCAGCGTCAGCTCGTCCGGCGAGCCGGGCTGGCCGTGGAAATAGACATACTGATCCGTCGTCATCCGCCCCTCGCGAGTCGTCGCCCGCGCGGACTCTAGCCGCAACCGGACGCGAATTACGACCGGGCGATCAGGCGGCGCTCCCTGTGACGTGCGGCGGTCTCGTCGCCTTCCCGACCAGCGGCAGGGTGCGCACCGCCGCGCGCCTCGTCCGCCAGCGCGGGCGGACGGCTCCTGTGCAGGAGCCGGACCGCCAGATAGGCGGCGGCGACAACGTCGATGGACGGCCGGTGGCGGTCGAGCGGCCGGGGTGGCTTGAGGCCTGATCGCGAACGCGACCTGTCGTCAGTCGAGGGTCGCCACAAAGGCCCGCACGGATGCGATGAACCAGTCGCGCTGGTCCTGGTGAACAGAGTGCCCGCCGGCCGGCGCCGTCAGATGACGCGAACCGGCGTATCCCGCGGCGAGGTCAGCCTGGGCGGCGGTCCAGAGCGCGGCGAATGATCCGGCCGCGCCCCGCGACGGACGCGACAGGACCAGCACCGGCAAGTCGCTCCGACGGGGCTGCGCGGCGACCTGCGCGATCGTCGCCTCCAGCGCCGCGACCTCGGCCCGCGCGCCCTTGGGGAGGAAACGCGCCATGGCCGGCGTCACGACACAGCGCGACAGTCCGGCCGCCTGACAACGGCGGGTGAAGTCGGTCGGCCGCGACTCTTCCAGGATCAGTCCGACGACCTCGCCCGGATGTCGGGCCGCAGAGTACTCGGCATAGAGACCGCCGACGGAATGCCCGACCAGGACGTACGGGCTGTTCACGCCCGAGGCCTTCAGCAGGGCGAACAGTTCGCGATCGACCTCCTGCGCGTCGCGCGGCCCGGCCGCCGGGTCGCTGCCGCCATAGCCGGCGCGATCATAGGCGATGACAGTGGCGGTCCTGGCCAGCTCGGTTGCCACGCCGTCGAACGACGCCATGCCGTCTCCGAGGCCGGAGATCAGGACAATCGTCGGCGCTCCCTGTCCGAGGACGCGGTAGGCGACGGCGCGGCCCTCGATCCGCGCGATCCGCTGGTCGCCGGGCGCGGCCTCGGACGGGGGCGCCGTTACCGCGGTCCCGGCGAGCAGCAGCACAGCCGTCGCGACACCCCTATGTCGCCGGCCAAACCGCCACGGCCTTAGGGAGGCCAGAGCGGGCGGGCGACTTCGGTGGAGCAGCCGGACGGCGAGGTATCCCGCGGCGACCACGTCGAACGCCATGCAGAACATCGGCCAGAACTCCGGAACGCCGGGATTGTCCACGACCCGCAAATGAACGCCGTCGAGCAGGCCGTGTCCGAAGAGGGCGGCGACGACCAGCCACAGGTTCCACCGGAAACCTGCGACAGTGACGGCCACGAACAGACCCATGATCAGCAGCTCGACGATCAGCGCGCCCGGGTCGCCGCCGATTACGGCGAAGAGGACATAGTAGCCGGCGATCACGATCATCATGGCCGGATAGAAGGCCCGATCCCGGTCGAAGCCGACGACGGTGGCGAAGGCTCCGACGACAAGCGCGAGCGCGACACCCGAAAAAACGTCCATGTCTGTTCTCCATGGCGACGCCGGCGGTGAACGCGATCATCGCGCTCGCCGACGAGACGGATGAGTTGAAAGGGCGGGGGCGGCAGACGCTACGAGAGCAGAGCCTTGGCCGAGCCGGCCAGCAGCACCACGAAGCCGCCAATCTCGGCGACAATCAGGGCATAGATGTAGAGGCTGATGACGCCGCCGTGGACGTGGCCCTGGCCGAGGCGATGGGGGCGACGCAACTGGTTGTCGGTGTCGCGCAGAACGCCGTGCAGGGCGTAGGTTCCGACCGCCGAGGCGAAGAAGGCGACCGGCGCCGCCACGGCGACGAGGTTCACCATCGGTGGCCAGGCGCTGAGGCGGGCGAACTCGGCCAGCACCAGGCAGGCGAACGCATACATCAGCGCGGCGCGGTGGCAGATATCGACATAGGCCGGCGCCTGGCCGTCGGGATCGGTGATCATGGCGCGATACTTCCATGCCCCCGTGGCCAGACCGGTCAGGAAGAAGGCGCCACAGGAGATCTGGGCCAGTTGGACGGCGCTGGTCATCGGAACTCTTCAGGTCATGGGTAGGGGCGCCGGGAGCCGAAGCTCCCGGGCCTCGAACGCGGGTGGAGCGGTCTAGTCGGCGCAGTTGGCGTCCGGCGTGCAGACGCAGGCGTCGCCGCAGCGGCATTCCGGTCCGCATTGGCAGGACTGGCCGCCGCTGCAGGGGGTCGCGATGGCGTCCGCCGAGCCGGCCTGGACGTCGGGTTGGGTGTGTTGAGACATCAGACTTTCCTTCATTTGCTAAGGTGTCTGACGTTTAGGCCGCCGGGTTCAGCGCCGCTTGAACGCAGCAGCTATTCCAGCTTGAGGTTCGCCGGCGCGATGCCGAACATCCGCCGGAACGTCCGGCTGAAATGGGCGGAGTCGGCGAATCCGGCCCCGTGGGCCGCCTCGGTCAGCGAAAGGCCGTCCGACATCAGCGACACCGCCCGGGTCAGCCGGGTCCAGAGCAGGTAGGTCTTGAAGGACAGGCCTGTCTCCGACACGAAAAGATGGCTCAATCGGCTGGGAGAGAGCCGCGCGATCTCCGCCGCCGATCCCAGCGTGAGTCGCTCGTCCTGACTCCGCGAGACCCAGCCGATCACCCGCTCGACACGGGCGTCCACCGCGGGATGGCGCATATCCCCGGCCAGACGGCCCACCATCGCCCGGCCGATGGCGGTCAGCGCGTCGCGGTCCGGGGAGCCCGGGGGGCGCAGCGCCGACAACGGATCCGAAAGGCCGTCAAGAACCGCGCCGGACACGGCCCGCAGCCCCCCGTCCTCGAGGATCGCGCCGATGATGCCGCGACCGGCCCGGCTCTCGGGTTCGACGAACAGGATGGCGTAGTCGCCCTCGGCCTCGAACCGGTGAGGAACGTCGGGCGCCACAGCCACGCAGGGCCCCGCGGCCTCGCCGTCCGCGGTCCAGAGTTGGAACCGGCCGCCGAGGCTGAACACGATCTGCACCGCGTGATGGGCATGGAAACCGGTGCGGGGCGGTTCAAGGGCGCCGGCAGGCCTGGTCGACAGCAGCCAGAGGGCGCCGCCTTGCCATGTCGCGATCCGGGCCCGAGCCAGTTGTTCCATACGTCCAGCCTAAGCCGTTCGCGCGCAATCGGTAGAGCCCATGTCCGGCCGTCGCCTCACCGCGTGATCTGACCCCGCTCCAGCGCCTGCAGCCGGGCGCGGAGCTTTTCGAGGTATTCGCGCTCCTCGCCCTCTGACAGTTCCAGCCGCCCGTTGACGTCGGCCAGGGCGGCCTGGACGCTGCCGGTCAGCCGCACGGCCTGCGACGCCTCGCGGAACTCCAGCGCCGGGCAGGCGCCGCCGAACCGCCACCAGCGCGCCTCGCCGGTCTCGCCGGTCAGCACGCAGCGGCGGTCGGGCGCCAGGCTCAGCCAGATGATGGCCCGGAAGTCGTCCAGGGCCGTGCCGGCGAAGTCGGCGTGGCCGAGCAGGCCGTCGCTGGCGTCCGTGGTGTCGACGGTCTGCAGGCCGGGCCGCACCACGATGGGGCTGGCGTCGCCGATGCGCTGCATGCCGTTGATCCGCTGCGATAGCATCAGGGCCTTGTCCCGGCCCGAGGCATAGAGGGTGAACCGCTCGCCCAGCCGGTTGATCGACGGCCAGAGGTCGTCGAATTCCCGCACCCCGACGTCGGCGGCGGCGAAGACGATCTCGTCGAACATCGGCGGGCGCTGCAGGCCCGGCTCGTCGAGCAGCTTCAGCGCCGCCATCAGCGGACGGTTGCCCATCGAGTGGGCGACCAGATGCACCCGCGTCGCGCCGGTGGTCTGGACCACATCGCGCAGGAAGGCGGCCAGGGCCGAGGCCTCCGCCGCGCTCTCCGCCTCGCGCGCGTCCTTCCAGTAGGACAGAACCCCGCCGGCGGACGGCCAGGACCACAGGATCGGGGCCCCGTCGAGCCGCAGGTCGGCCGCCAGCTGGGCCGTGCGCAGGCTGGCGCCCTCGAAGGTGGTGTTGAAGCCGTGGATGAAGACGAAGACTTCCTTGCGCTCCGACCCGGCCACCCGCGCCGACACCGCGCCCAGGAAGGTCCGGCGGTCCGTGACCGGCGTGACCTCGGTCAGGATGAAGTGCTTGTCGGGGTCGGGCCGGAACTCCAGCGTCCAGATCGACGGCGTCGGCAGCTCGCCGATCTCGCGATCGCGCGGCACCGACACCACGGCCGTGCCGTACTCCAGCGAGCCTCGCTTGCCGCCGTAGAAGTTCACCGCCCCGGGCTTGCCGGTGCGCTTCCGGCTGGTGGCGTAGAAGATCTCGACCAGGTCGAAGGTCGGCTCTTCCGCTTCCACCACCGGCGGCGGTTCGGCGGTGACCGGCTGCTCGCCCTCCTCCGGCGCACCGGCGCCGGGCTCCAGAACGTCGGGCTCTTCCACGACCGGCGGCGGAGGAGGCGGCGGAGGCGGAGGCGGAGGCGGAGGCGGAGGCGGAGGCGGAGGCGGCGGCGGCGGCGGCGGAGGCGGTGGTGGTGGTGGTGGTGGTGGTGGCGGGGCGCCCGTCCCGCCTTCCATCTCGTCCAGCCGGTCCCAGGCCTGGCGCTGGAGCACCTCGAGCTCGGCGTACGGCCCCAGGTCGCCGCCCGTCGCTCGGCGAACGTTGGCGAGCGCCCGGCTCAGCGACGCCGACGCGGCCTGCGGATCGGTCGGCAGCTGCAGGATCGCGAGCCGGCGCAGCGGCTCGACCATCTCCAGGCTGTCGCCGCCCCAGGTCGTCTGCGCCAGGGCCACGGCGCGATCGGCGGCGGCGAGCGCGCTGGCGGTCCACCCCTTCGCGGCCAGGGCGTCGGCGATATCGAGCAACATGCCGACGGCGGCCTGCGGATCGATGGCGGCGACCTGGGCGATCAGGGCCTCATCGGCGGCGGCCCGTTCGAGCGCGGCCACGTCGCGGCGCTGCAGGGCGGACGTCGCCTCGCCCAGGGACATTGGCACGGCCTGAGCGGCGCCGGCGGCCAGCGCCAGACACCCCGCCAGTACAGCGAACAGAAACCGCTTCATCAGCCTGCTCCCCCAAGCCTCGCGTCGTTGCGCCGGGACCCTAGCAGAACGCGGTTCGCCGCGACTAATCGGTTCAACCGGCGTCATGCTAAGAGGGCGACATGACCACGCCGACTCGCTGCACCTGGCCGGGCGCCACGGACGCCCAGTATCTCGCCTATCATGACGAGGAATGGGGCGTGCCCGAGTACGATGCGCGCGCCCTGTGGGAGAAGCTGGTGCTGGACGGGTTCCAGGCCGGGCTGGCCTGGATCACCATCCTGCGCAAGCGCGAGGCCTTCCGCCTGGCCTTCGACAACTTCGATCCGGAAAAGGTCGCCCGCTACGGCCCGGAGGATCGGGCGCGGCTGATGGCCGACGCCGGCATCGTGCGCTCCAACGCCAAGATCGACGCCGCCATCGGCGGGGCACGCATCTGGCTCGACATGCGCGATCGCGGCGAGGATTTCAGCGAGTTCCTGTGGGACTTCGTTGGCAACAAGCCGATCGTGAACCACTGGGACGCCCACGGCGATGTGCCGGTGAAGACGCCGGAGGCCGAGGCGATGAGCAAGGCGCTGAAGGCAAAGGGCTTCAAGTTCGTCGGGCCGGTGATCGTCTACGCCTTCATGCAGGCGACCGGCATGGTCAACGACCACCTGACCGGCTGCTTCCGGCACGAACCGGTGCAGCGTATAGGCCGCTGATGCCCGACTTCCTGCTCGAAATGGCCTGCCCCGGCCCCGTCTGCGGCGTCGACGAGGCTGGCCGGGGCCCCTGGGCCGGTCCGGTCAGCGCCGCGGCGGTGATCCTCGATCCGGCCAGCGCGCCGGCGGGCCTGGACGACTCCAAGAAGCTGACCCACCTCAAGCGCGAGGCGCTGGAGATCGAGATCAAGGCCCGCGCCGTCGCCTGGTGCGTCGGCTGGGCCAGCGTCGAGGAAATCGGCGAACTCAACATCCTGCAGGCCACGGGCCTGGCCATGCGCCGCGCCGTCGAGGGGCTGGCGGTGACGCCGGTGTTCGCATTGGTTGACGGCAACTACCGGTTCCGCCTGCCCTGCGAGATCAAGACCGTGGTCAAGGGCGACAGCCTCAGCGCCTCGATCGCCGCCGCCTCGATCCTGGCCAAGACGGCCCGCGACCGGCTGATGGTCGAGATGGACGCGGCCTACCCCGGCTACGGCTTCGCGGCCCACAAGGGCTACCACGCGCCGGTCCACGTCGAGGCGCTGAAGGCCCTGGGGCCGAGCCCGATTCACCGCCGGGGCTGGAGCCCGATCCGGGACCTGTTCGCGGGTATCGAAGGTTCGGGGACAGTTCAAGGTGTCCCTGCAGGGACACCTTGAACTGTCCCCTACGCCTCAAATCCCCATCTGCCGCGCCGCCAGATCGCGCATGATCTCCTCGGACCCGCCGCCGATCGCGTTGACCCTAACCTCACGGTAGATGCGCTCGACCCGGCCGCCGCGCATGTAGCCGGCGGCGCCCATGACCTGCATGGCCTCGCGGGCGCAGTATTCCATGGTCTCGGTCGCCTGGACCTTCAGCAGCGCGATCTCGGCGATCGGCTGCTCGCCCTGCTCGATCCGCCAGGCCAGGGTCTCGAGCCAGGCTTGGGTGGCGCTGATGCGCTTGTACATGTCGGCCAGCTTGTGGCGGATGACCTGGTGGTCGGCGAGCCGCTTGCCGAAGGTCTTGCGCTCGCGGGCCCAGGTGATGGCGTCCTCCAGGCAGACCTTCGAGAAGCCGATGGCCCCGGCGCTCATGCCGATCCGCTCGCCGTTGAAGTTCTGCATGATGCCCGAGAAGCCCATGTTCTCCTGGCCGATCAGGTTCTCCACCGGCACCCGCACGTCGTCGAAATAAAGGGCGGCGGTGTCGGACGCCCACCAGCCCTGCTTCTTCAGTTCGGTGCGGGAGAAGCCCTCGCGCTCGCGCTCGATCAGCAGCAGGGAGACGCCGCCGGCCCCCTCCCCGCCGGTGCGCACGGCGACGGTGTAGTAGTCGGCCCGCATGCCGCTGGTGATGAACATCTTCGAGCCGTTGACGACGTAGTGGTCGCCGTCCAGCCGCGCGGTGGTGCGCAGGTTGGCGACGTCGCTGCCGCCCGACGGCTCGGTGATGGCCAGGGCCGATATCTTCTCGCCCGACAGCACCTGCGGGATGATGC
Organism: Caulobacter sp.; assembly: GCA_031426695.1. Classification (GTDB taxonomy): domain Bacteria; phylum Pseudomonadota; class Alphaproteobacteria; order Caulobacterales; family Caulobacteraceae; genus Caulobacter. The sequence goes on along the minus strand of JASJPM010000004.1, from coordinate 54,533 downwards.
GGTCCTTCATCTCCTGGCTGCCCATGCGCCGGATCGGCGGCAGGCCGATGCCGTGGCTCATCAGGCTGGCGTTGACCCCGCCGGCGCCGTGGCGGGCCATCTCCTGGCTGGTTATGATCGACATGAAGGGGTCGGACGGCACGCCGCCGTACTCCTCCGGCCAGCCCAGCCGCAGCAGGCCGACGTCGGAGGCCTTGCGATAGAGCTCGCGCGGGAAGGTCCCCGACTCATCCCAAGCGTCGACATGCGGCATGATCTCCGCCTCGACGAACCGGCGCAGCGTGTCGCGCCAGGCGCGGTGATGCTCCTGGTAGAAGGGGCTGAGGCGGCTCTCGGTCAGCGGCGCGAGCGGGTCGGACATGGGCGTCTCCTGCGACGCCTCATGCGGCGGGCGTCATTGCACCGCCGATGTTTCCGCGCTTCCGCAGGGGTAGTCGAGAGGGTCGGGAGTCACACGACGCCGGAAGCGCCACCCTTGATGGCATGCTGTCACTATGCAATCTTTAATCCCCCTTCTCTATAAACCTAGATGCGCAGCTAGGTTTTTGGTATGCACGCATGGCCACCGTCTTCAGAAGCCGTCGGCTCTTTCGCGTCATGGTCCGCTCGAATGATCATCCACCGCCGCACGTTCACGCCGCCGGCAAGGGTTGCGAGGCGCGCTTCAGGTTGAACTGCCCCGATGGCCCGGTCGAGCTTTGGGACTGCGACGGTGAATGGACCCTGGCTCACCTGGGCGAACTCGGGGGGGAGATCGCGATGCATCTGGGCGCTTGTTGCCGGACCTGGAGTGAGATTCATGGCTGAGTTCAAGGCCCTCGACGAAGCGGCCTTTCGTAAGGCGGCCGCTGCGGGGAAGCGGAGGCGAAACGTCCGCGCGGTCTCTGCCCGGTTCGACAGGCGAAGCCACCGCATCACCGTGCGCCTGGACACCGGCATCGAATTCTCCTTCGACCCGCGAGACGCCCACGGCCTCAGGGAAGCGACCGCCGACGACTTCGCCGGCATGGTGATCGATGGCGTTGGCGACACCCTGCATATCCCTCGCCTGGACGCGGACTTCTCGATCACGCGCCTCCTCGAGGGCTTCCTTGGCCCGATGGACTGGGCGCGGCAGGAGGCCCGCGCGGCGGCGTCGCGTGAGAACGGCAAACTCGGCGGGCGACCAAGGAAGGTCAGCGCCCCGACGCTGTGATCCTCGCCCGTTAACCCCTCGCTAACCACGTCGCGGAACGAGCCCTTAACCCTGAATCGCCGAGATTCCTTGGACTCTCTTGAGTTCAGGGGCTGCACATGGCGTTCGGGTCGGAAACCATCATTCTCGGCGATTGCATCGAGGAGCTGAAGAAGCTCCCTGACGGCAGCGTCGATCTCGTCTTCGCCGATCCGCCCTACAACCTGCAGCTCGGCGGCGACCTGCTGCGGCCGGACAATTCCAAGGTCGACGCGGTCGACGACCACTGGGACCAGTTCGAGAGCTTCAAGGTCTATGACGCCTTCACCAAGGCCTGGATGGCCGAGTGCAAGCGCGTGCTCAAGGACGACGGCGCCCTGTGGGTGATCGGCAGCTACCACAACATCTTCCGGGTCGGGACGGTGCTGCAGGACCTCGGCTTCTGGGTGCTGAACGACGTCATCTGGCGCAAGTCCAACCCGATGCCGAACTTCAAGGGCACCCGCTTCGCCAACGCGCACGAGACGCTGATCTGGGCGGCCAAGAGCAAGGGCGCCAAGCGCTACACCTTCAACTACGACGCCATGAAGATGGCCAATGACGAGGTGCAGATGCGGTCCGACTGGACCCTGCCGCTGTGCACCGGCGAGGAGCGGATCAAGGGCGCCGACGGCCACAAGGCCCACCCGACCCAGAAGCCCGAGGCCCTGCTGCACCGGGTGATCCTGAGCTCGACCCGCCCGGGCGACGTAATCCTCGACCCCTTCTTCGGCATGGGCACCACCGGCGCGGCGGCCAAGCGCCTGGGCCGCCGGTTCATCGGCATCGAGCGCGAGAGCGAGTACGTCGCCCACGCCAAGGAACGCATCCGCAAGGTGATCCCCATCGTCCCCGCCGACCTGGAGGTCATGGGCAGCAAGAAGTCCGAGCCCCGCGTGCCGTTCGGCACCATCGTCGAGGCCGGCCTGCTGCGCCCGGGCGACACCGTCTGGTGCCCCAAGGGCCTGCGCTCGGCCAAGGTCCGCGCCGACGGCTCGCTGGCCGTGGGCGACCTCACCGGCTCGATCCACAAGGTCGGCGCGATGATCCAGTCCCAGCCCGCCTGCAACGGCTGGACCTACTGGCACTTCAAGTCCGACAAGGGGCTGGCGCCGATCGACGTGCTGCGCAGCAAGGTGCGGGCGGAGATGGCGGCGTAGGTAGCGCGCCTTTCCTCTCCCTCTTGGGAGAGGATCGGCGTTAACCCAGTCCCGCCTTCGCCGCCTTCAGGAACACGCTCGGCAACGCCCCCAGCCCGTCGCGGCCCGACCACTCCGCCGCCATCGTCCCCTCCGCGCGGAACACCCGCAGGGTCAGCGAAAAGTGGGTGAAGATGTGGTCGATCTCGCCGGCGTCGTGCCATCCCGCTGCGGTGGAGACGGGCGCGGCGGCGCGGGCGTCGGTGTCGGTCCAGGGCGCTGACCGCCACTCGCTCGTCGGCAACGCCAGCATCCCGCCGAGCAAACCCTTCGGAGGCCGCCGCACCAGCGCCACCTCCCCGCCCCGCGTCAGCAGGTAGGCGACCCCGTACCGCCTGGGCCGATCCGCCTTCTTCGTCCTGCGCGGGAAGGTCTCCGGATCGCCCCGCGCGAAGGCCGCGCAGAACCCCGACACCGGACACCGGGCGCACAGCGGCGCCTTGGGCCGGCACACCGTGGCCCCGAGGTCCATCAGCGCCTGGGCCCAGTCGCCGGGCCGCTCGGCCGTGACCAGCTCGCCCGCCAGCCGCTTCAGCTCCGGCTTTGAGTCCGGCATCGGCGCCTCGACCGCGAACAGCCGCGCCATGACGCGCTCGACGTTGCCGTCGACGACATTGGCCTCGCGGTCGAACGCGATCGCCGCCACGGCGGCGGCGGTGTAGGCGCCGACGCCCGGCAAGGCGCGCAGGCCCTCCTCCGTGTCCGGAAACACCCCGCCGTGCTCGCTGGCCACGGCCCGGGCGCAGGCCAGCAGGTTGCGGGCGCGGGCGTAGTAGCCCAGCCCCGCCCAGGCGGCCATGACGTCACCGTCCGGCGCGGCGGCCAGATCAACGACCGTCGGCCAGCGCTGTGTGAAGCTCAGAAAATACGGCGTCGCATGCGGCACGGTGGTCTGCTGAAGCATCACCTCCGACAGCCATACGAAATAGGGGTCGGTGCGGGTCCCCGAGCCCGGTCCCGCGCGCCAGGGCAGCGTCCGCGCTGCGGCGTCGTACCAGGCCAGCAGGGCGGCGCGGAGGGCGGGCGTGGTCATGGGCTGCGCCTATCATCCGCCCGCTCGTGCGATCAACAATACCAGTCATCCTGAGCAGGCCCGAAGGGCCGTGTCGAAGGACGCAAGGCGGCTCAGTGCGTCCTTCGACACGTCCGCTGCGCGGACTGCTCAGGATGACTATTGAGGGGCGCCAATGGCCGTTAAGGTGTCCCTATGCGCCGCCGCCTGCCCACGCTCGAGGAGACCGTCCAGATCCTGGCGCGCCGCCGCACGCGTCCGGCGCCGAGGCTGACGCCTACGCCGGCCGGGCGGGCGCTGGCGCCGGTGCTGCGCCAGCTCGAGGAGCGCTTCGGCCAGGGGCCGGGGCAGCTGCAGCGCAAGTGGAAGGAAATCGTCGGCGAGACCCTGGCCCGCCACACCGAGCCGGTGAAGCTGACCAAGGCGCGCGGCAATGCGCCCGGCACGCTGGAGCTGCGCGTGTCCGGCGCGGCGGCGGCCATCGTCCAGCACCAGGCGCCGGAAATCCTGCAGCGGGTGTCGCTGATGCTTGGCGAAGGGACGGTCGGCCGGCTGCGCATCGTCCAGGGGCCGGTGCGCGCCCACGCCACGCGACCGCAGGCCAAGCGGCGTCGCCACAGGGGCCCGCTCGACGCCGCCGCCGAGAAGACGCTGGCCGAGGGGCTGAAGGATCAGCCGGACGGCTCGCTGAAGACCGCCCTGACCACGCTGGGTCGCGAGATCCTGCGCGGCCGCGACGGTTGACTCGGCGTTCGTGACAGGCTGTAGCGCCACGGAAACGCCGCGTTCCTGAGACCAAGGGAATCGGGCCAAGATAACCGCTTGTTTCAGGGGGACTTCCCGCCATGCAGACCCTTCACCGCCGCACCCTTCTGGCCCTGGGCGCCAGCGCGCTCGCCCTGGCCGCCTGCAAGGGCGGAGGCGGCGCGACCGTGACCGCCGACGACATGAGCATGGGCGACGCCAACGCCAAGGTCACCGTGGTCGAGTACGCCTCGCTGGCCTGCGGCCACTGCGCCGAGTGGAACAAGACCGTGTTCCCTGAATTCAAGGCCAAGTACATCGACACCGGCAAGGTGCGGTACGTGTTCCGCGAGTTCATCACCGCCCCGCCGCAACTGGCCGTGGCCGGCACCCTGCTGGCGCGCTGCGCCGGCAAGGACAAGTATTTCACCGTCATCGACGCGGTGTTCCACGGCCAGGAAGAGATCTTCCGCACCGGCGACATCCGCGGGGTGCTGCTGCCGATCGCCCAATCGGCGGGCCTGAGTGAAGACGCCTTCATGGCCTGCGTCAGCGACGAGAAGGCGATCAAGGCCCTCAACGACAAGGTCCAGAAGTACTCGACGGAAGCCAAGATCGAGGGCACCCCGACCTTCTTCTTCAACGACGACAAGTACGGCAACGGCCTGACCATGACCCAGATCGACGAGGCCTACGCCAAGGCCCTGGCCAAGGTGAAGTAGGAGCCGATCCCGACACGTGCAGTTCCAGAGGCTCCGCCTTTCCGGGTTCAAATCCTTCGTCGATCCGACAGAGTTCAGGATCGAACCCGGACTCACGGGCATCGTGGGGCCGAACGGCTGCGGCAAGTCGAACCTGCTGGAAGCCCTGCGCTGGGTGATGGGCGCCAACTCCGCCAAGGCGATGCGCGCCGGCGGCATGGACGAGGTGATCTTCAACGGCACCGGCTCGCGCCCCGCGCGGAACCACGCCGAGGTCACCCTGACCATCGACAACAGCGGCCACACCGCGCCCTCGCAGTTCAATGACCACGCCACCATCGAGGTGGTTCGCCGCATCGACCGGGGCGAGGGCTCGACCTACCGCGTCAACGGCCGCGAGGTGCGGGCCCGGGACGTGCAGCTGCTGTTCGCCGACGCCTCGACCGGGGCCAACTCGCCGGCCTTGGTCCGGCAGGGCCAGATCAGCGAGCTGATCGCCGCCAAGCCGCAGAACCGCCGCCGCATCCTCGAAGAGGCCGGCGGCGTGTCCGGCCTGCACACCCGCCGGCATGAGGCGGAGTTGCGGCTGCGGGGGGCGGAGACCAACCTGAACCGCCTCGACGACGTCATCCGCGAACTGGACGCCAACCTGAACCGGCTGCGCCGGGAAGCCAGGGCGGCGGAGAAGTACAAGAAGCTGTCGGCCGAGATCCGCGCGGTGCAGGGCGCGGTGCTGTTCGCCCGCTGGAGCGAGGCCCGCGACACCCTGGTCCGCGTCGAGGCCGAGAACACCGAGTCGATCCGCGCCGTCGAGGACACCGCCCGCGCCGCCGCCGCCGCCCAGACCGAGGCGCTGAAGGCCGAGGAGGCGATCAGGCCGCTGCGCGAGGAGGAGACGGTGGCCGCCGCCGTGCTCAACCGGCTGGCCATCGAGAAGGACCGGCTGGAGCGCGAGCATGAGACCGCCGCCGCCGAGGTCGAGCGCCTGCACGCCGAGCTGGCCCGCATCGACGCCGACGCCGCCCGCGAGAGCCAGATCGTCGAGGACGCCGGCGTGGCCCTCGAACGTCTGGCCGCCGAGCTGGCCGTGGTCGAGGCCGAGGTGAGCTCCGCCCCCTCGCGCCTGCCGGAGCTGCAGAAGGCGCTGGCCGAGGCGGAGGAGGCCCGCGCCAAGGCCGACCGCGAGGTCGAGAACCTGGCCGCCGGGGTCGCCGCCGACGAGGCCCGCCGCCGCGCCGCCCAGGCGAGGCTGGCCGACGCAGAGGGCCGCCTGAACCGCACCGTCCGGGCGCTGGACCAGGCGAAGGCCGACCGCGCCGCCGTCGGTCCGGCCGTCGACCCGCAGGCCGAGCAGGCCGCCGCCGCGCTGGCCGCCGCCGAGGCCGCCCTCGCCGCCGCCCGCGCCGCGCAGGAAGCCGCCGAGACCGACCGCTCCGACGCCGCCCGCGCCGAAGGGGCCGCCCGCGACGCGGCCCGCCAGCTGGAGGACCGCCTCGGCCGGTTGAAGACCGAGGCCCGGGGCCTCGCCCAGCTCTCCGCCCCGCGCGGCAAGACCGGCTTCGCCCCCGCCCTGGACGCCGTCACCCCCGACCGCGGCTACGAGGCCGCGCTGGCCGCCGCGCTGGGCGATGACCTGGAAGCGGCGCTGGACGCCAAGGCCCCGGCCTACTGGGCCGGCCGCGACACGGACGGTCCGACCTGGCCGGAGGGCGCGACGCCGCTGGCCCCGCTGATCAAGGCCCCGCCGGCGCTGGCCGCGCGGCTGGCCTTCACCGCCGTGGTCGACCGCAAGGACGGCGAGCGGCTGCAGAAGGCCGGTCTGACCGCCGGCGCCCGGCTGGTCTCCCGCGAGGGCGACCTGTGGCGCTGGGACGGCTTCACCGCCCGCGCCGAGGCCCCGCGCCCGGCCGCCATTCGGCTGGAACAGCGCACGCGCCTGGCCGAGGTCGAGGCCGAGATCGAGACCCTGTCGCCGGAGGCGGACGCTGCGCTGGAGGCCCACAAGGCCGCCCGCGCCCGCATGCTGGCCGGGGAGGACGCCGTCCGCGAGGCGCGCCGCAAGCCGCCCGAGGCCGAGCGCGCGCTGCAGACCGCGCGGCAGGCCGTCGAGCGTCTGGCCCACGAGGCCGCCCGCCGCGACGCCCGCGCCCAGTCGCTGGACGAGACCATCGCCCGCTTCGAGGCCGAGAAGACCGAAGCCGAGGCCGCTCTCGCCGCCGCCCGCGCCGACGCGTCGGACGACGGGTCGGCGGAGAACCTGTCGCCGATGCTGGACGCCGCCCGCGCCACGGCCGTCGCCGCCCGCGAGGCCGCCTCGCAGGCCCGCGCCACCGTCGATATCGAGACCCGCGAACGCGACGGCCGCAGCCGCCGGCTGGACAGCCTGCGCCGCGACCGCGACGACTGGACCCGCCGCGCCGCCGCCGCCGCCAAACGCACCGAGGCGCTGGGCGAGGCCCGGGTCGTCACCAACGCCAACCTCGAGGCCGCCCGCGAGGCGCCGGCCACCCTGTCGGTCCGCACCGGCAAGCTGCTGGACGAGTATGCGGTCGCCGAGGCCCGCCGGGCGAAGTCGACCGACGCCCTGGAGCAGGGCGAGGCCACGCGCCTGACCGCCGACCGCGCCGCCCGCGCCGCCGAGGCCGCCTCCGCCCAGGCCCGCGAGCACCGCGCAGGCCTCGCCGCCCGGCTGGACGCCGCCCGCGAGCGCTTCGGCGAGATCGCCGGCAATATCCGCGAGACCGCCAAGCTGGAGCCCGAGGAGCTGGGCCGCTCGATCGCCGACGAGGCCGTGGCCATCCCCTCCAACGCCGGCGGCGTCGAGGCCCATCTCTACAACCTCGAGCGCGAGCGCGACGCCATCGGCCTGGTCAACCTGCGCGCCGAGGAAGAGGGGACCGAACAGGCCGCCCGGCTGCAGACCCTGAAGACCGAGCGCGCCGACCTGACCGGCGCCGTGGCCAAGCTGCGCGAGGGCATCGAGGAGCTGAACGCCGAGGGCCGTGAGCGGCTGCTGGCCGCCTTCGACATCATCAACGGGCACTTCCAGGCCCTCTTCCAGGCCCTGTTCGGCGGCGGCCAGGCCGAGCTGCGTCTGATCGAGTCCGACGATCCGCTCGAGGCGGGCCTGGAGATCTACGCCTGCCCGCCGGGCAAGAAGCTGTCGACCATGAGCCTGATGAGCGGCGGCGAGCAGGCCCTGACCGCCAGCGCCCTGATCTTCGGCGTCTTCCTGGCCAACCCGGCCCCGATCTGCGTGCTGGACGAAGTCGACGCGCCGCTGGACGACGCCAACGTCGACCGTTTCTGCTCGATGCTCGACGAGATGCGCAAACGCACCCAGACCCGCTTCATCGCCATCACCCACAACCCGGTGACCATGAGCCGCGTCGACCGCCTGTTCGGCGTGACCATGGCCGAGCGCGGCGTGAGCCAGCTGGTCTCGGTGGACCTGCAGACGGCCGAGCAGCTGGTGGCCTAAGCCCCCCCGTCATGGTCGGACTTGTTCCGACCACCCATGAACACCGCCTTCGCCGTGCGTCCTTCGACACGCCGCTTCGCGGCTGCTCAGGATGACGTCGTTGGCAGGCTACCCACCCATGTCATGCTGAACAGCACTCGAAGACCGCGTGTCGAAGCACGCGGGAAACTGGCTGACGCACCACGCATGGGTGGTCGGAACAAGTCCGACCATGACGGAAGTTGGGGAAGGGCCAGCAATTGACCTTCAACCCCGGCGCCGTTGAGTGGCATCCTGTACGCCAACAGCACCACAGAGTGAGCACCATGGACGCCGCACCGCCCCCTCCGCCCGCCGTCCACGCCTGCGCGCCCGACGCCATCAAGCGCGGCCAGGCGTTGCTGACCCTGCACTTCGATGACGGCCAGCCCGGCGACGCGCCGCTCGTCCACATCGACGACGCGGTGAAGACTCTGCCGACGGTCAAGGCGCTGAAGGGGACCGGCCGTTTCGATGTGCTGGAAGTCTGGGGCTACATCTACAAGGCGCAGTACCGCATGCGCTTCCTCTACGCGCAGATGCCGGGCGCCTGCGTGCTGATGGGCCAGGAGATCCTCGAGGCGTCGGATCCGTATTAGCCACGCGACGCCGGCGAGGATTGCTGCATGGGCGCGGGCGGCGCGGGGTGTAGGCTCTGCGTGGTTCGCGACGCCGGCCCGAGAGCCGGCTCCTCACCATGACGAAGGTGGGTAGCATTCCACTGAGTTCGTCATCCTGAGGAGCGAGCTCTTGGGCGAGCGTCGCGAAGGACGCACTACGCCGGAAAGCCCCCCGCCCGCGTCAGCGAACTCGCCGGGGCCTTGCCGATCTTCTCGCCGATCCACCGCGCGGTCTCGATGAGCTGGCCGAGGTCATACCCCGTCTCGAACCCCGCCCGCTCCAGCATGAAGACCAGATCCTCGGTGCCGATGTTGCCCGTCGCCGCCGGCGCGAAGGGGCAGCCGCCGAGGCCGCCGACGCTGGCGTCCAGGATGGTGACGCCGGCCTCGACCGAGGCGTAGGCGTTGGCGATGCCGGTGTTGCGGGTGTCGTGGAAATGCATGCGCAGCGGGATGCTTCCGATGACGGCCTGGACCGCCTCGACGCGCTTGCGCACCACCCACGGGTCGGCGACGCCGATGGTGTCGGCCAGCGCGATCTCGGCGACGCCGGCGGCGGCGGCGTCCCGGACGATGGCCACGACCTGATCTTCCGAAACCTCGCCGTCGAACGGACAGCCGAAGGCGACCGAGACGGTGACGGTGATCGGCGGGCCGCCGGCCAGGCCCCGTTTCGCCGCGATGGCCTGCATCGAGGCGACCTGCTCGGCGACCGAGGCGCCCTGGTTGCGGATGCCGAAGCCGTCGCTGGCGCAGACCACGACATTGGCCTCGTCGCAGGCGGAGGCGACGCAGCGGTCCCAGCCGCGCTCGTTCAGCACCAGCCCGATGCGCGAGTGGCTGTCGGTCCCGGCCAGGTCGGCCATCATCTCCTCGGCGAAGGCCATCTGCGGCACCCGCTTGGGATTGACGAAGCTGACCACCTCCTGCCGCCGCGCGCCGCAGGCATCGAGGCGGCGGATCAGCGCCAGCTTGTCGGCGGCGTCCAGCACCGTCTTCTCGTTCTGCAGCCCGTCGCGGGCGCCGACCTCGACGATCTCGATGAAGCGGCTCATGGGGCGGTCTCCCGGATGGCGGCGGCGGGACGGACGACCTTCTGCGGCTCGCCGCGATAGAGGGTCAGGCTCGTCTCGTCGCCATTGGAATAGTTGACGCCCGATATGGTCTTCACCGGGCGCGGCGTCAGCCCGGCGGCGCGCAGGGCGGCGAGGAAGGCGGCCTGCTCCTGCTTTTCGATGACAGCCGGACGGCCCTGGGCGATGGCCTTTACCGCTTCGGCCGGGCCGCCCAGGCCCGTGGTGGTGCCCAGCGCGAAGACCAGGCTCGGCTCGGCGTAGCCGGCGACCTCGACCGGGCCGGGGACGACGCCTTCCTTTGGCGCCAGCGCGCTGCTGGCCAGGGCCAGATGGACGCGCTCCGACAGCCACAGCGGCTCCATGCGCGGCGCCAGCTGACCGAAGAAGGCGGCGTGGGCGAAGACGCCGACGACCCCCGCCGCGATCAGGGCCCGGCCGGCGGCCTGTCGGAAGATCAGCACCCCGCCGACGACGGCGGCGGCGAGGAACAGAGCGGCGGTGACGACGGTCCAGAACAGATCGCCGCCGCCGTCGCCATACTCGGCCATGGCCGCGATGCTGATCGCCGCGAAGGCCAGTGACGCATAGGCCAGCACGACCACGCCGGCGATTCGGCTGATCCGGCCCAGCGGCTCGCGCAGGGCGGCGGCCATCAGCCAGCACAGCGCGCCCATGGCCGGCAGGGTGTAGTGGACCAGCTTGGTCGGCAGCAGCTCGAACATCAGCCAGGTCGGGATCAGCCAGCAGAGGGCGAAGCGCACGCCGGGCTCGGCCCGCGCCTTCCAGCCCAGGACCAGCCCGGCCGGCAGCAGCAGGGCGGCCGGGAATAGCAGCATCGGCGACAGCAGCAGGTGGTAGCCGAAGATGCCGCCGTGGCGCTCATGCCCGCCGGCGAGCTTGGGGGCCAGGTCGCCGCCGATGGCCGCGCCCCAGAAGGCGCCGTCGCTGGCCACGGTGATCGCCCAGGCCCAGGGGCCGAAGATGGCCAGCACAAGCAACGGTCCCCAGCGCCAGCCCAGGTCCTTCATCCAGCCGAATCGATTGGCTTTCGCCTCGATCGAATCCCAGGCGCCCAGCGCCAGCATGGCCAGCAGCGCGACCAGAGGCCCGACCGGCCCCTTGACGAGAGCAGCGACGCCGATGGCCAGCCAGAAGAGCAGCCGCGTCCGCCAGCCCGCCGATGGCCCGCCCCGGGCGGCGCCGTAGAGGCGTCCCAGCGCGGCCAGCGCCAGGGCCGTCGAGCCGGCCAGCACCGCGTCGGTCTTGGCGATGAAGGCCTCGGTGGAGAGCAGGAAGCTGGCGCCCATCATCGCTCCGGCCAGCAGTCCGGCCCTCGGACCGAAGAAGGCCGCCGCGCCCCAGGCGCAGGCGGCGGCGGCCAGCGCCGCGCCCAGCAGCGAGGGAATGCGGTAGGCCCAGATGTCGCGGTCGGCCGCGTCGGACAGGGCCGCCACGCTGATCGCCTGCAGCCAGTGGATGCCCACCGGCTTCTTGTCACGCGACTGGTCCTGGTAGTTGATCGAGACATAGTCGCCGGTCTCGAGCATCTGCGAAGTGGCCTGAACGAACCGCGATTCGTCGCGGTCGAGCGGCGGAACGGCCAGCAGGCCGGGAAGGCCGGCGACCATGGCGATCAGCGCGGCGAGGAGCGGTCCGCGCCAGCCGCGGCTCCACTGGTCCAGACGGGATTCGAGCGTCATGTCGCACCTGATAGCACGATCCTTACGTGCGCCGCCTTTTCAGCTATGAGAGGGCATGACCGAAAAGACTCCGGCCAAGGGCCGCAAGCCGGCCGCAGCGAAGACCGCTCCCGCCAAGGCCTCTCCCGCTAAGGCGACAAGGGCCGCGCCCGCGCCGAAGACGGCCGCGCCGGCGGCGCCCGCGACGCCCGACTTTTCCGTCGTCGTGCCGGTGTTCGACGAGGGCGGCGCCGCCCCGGCCCTGGCCCGCGAGATCGCCGCGGCCTTCGGGGATCGCAACTACGAGATCGTCATCGTCAACGACGCCAGCCGGGACAACACCCTGGCCCTGCTGACCGCGCTGAAGGCGGAGATCCCGCAGCTGCGCGTGCTGTCGCACCAGAAGAACTCCGGCCAGAGCCGCTCGGTCCGCACCGGCATCCTGGCGGCCCGGGCGCCGATCATCGTGACCATGGACGGCGACGGCCAGAACGACCCGGCCGACGCCCCGCGCCTGGCCGAACGGCTGAAGGCGGCGCCGCAGACCCTGGCCATGGTCGGCGGTGAGCGGGTCAAGCGCCAGGACAGCAACGCCAAGCGCTTCGCCAGCAAGTTCGGCAACGGCGTGCGCGGCTGGCTGCTGAAGGACGGGGCGCTGGACACCGGCTGCGGCCTGAAGGCGTTCCGGCGCGAGGCCTTCCTGCGGCTGCCCTACTTCGATCACATCCACCGCTACCTGCCGGCGCTGATGATCCGCGAGGGCTACGAGATCGCCTTCGAGCCGGTGAACCACCGCCACCGCGAGACGGGAGTGTCGAAATACACCAACTTCGGCCGGCTGAAGGCCAGCGTCAGCGACCTGCTGGGCGTGCTGTGGCTGCAGTCCCGCTCACGACTCCCGGGAAACGTCGACGAGGCTTGACGGCAACCGACATAGTCACCCCCTTTCCGGGGGGCCGGCGCATGGTCAGCCCGTGATAGCTTTCGGCCTGTCACCACCGTCAGCAGGGTAGGTCGCCATGTTTGTTGAAGCCGTCGCCGCGCTTCTCTTCCTGAGCTCGCCAGCGCCCACCGAGGCCGAACGCACGCGTTGCCAGGCGCTCGCTCGCGTCATTCTTGGCGACCTGCGAGGCCAGAAGCAGTCCCTGGAGGCCTTCCAGGCCAGCCACCCTTCCCCGACCCCGACGGAGCAGGCGATCATCGACCGCAAATCCGCGTCGCTCCGCGAGGACCATCAGCTGTTTGAAGCGCTGAAGGCGCTGTACGTCTCGGCGCCCAAGCCGTCAGCGGAGCAGATGGCGGCGCTGGGCAACACCCCGTACGGCGAGATCAAGCGCCAGGCTCGGGAATGTCTGCCCGGCTAGTCATGGCTTTCGCCTGGTTCGCTCGTCTGTGCGCCTGAAGGAGAAGACGATGGACCAGTTTGACCCCGTCGTTGCTGGCGTTCTGGTGCTTATCGCGCTCGGGCTGGGCGGATTCCTTCAGTACCAGAAGGTCCAGATTCGCCGCCTCGACCGCATCATCGCCGAGAAGGAAGCGGCGATGAACGCCGGCGCCACGCCGCCCTCCACCCCCTCGTAGGCGAGCCCGCTTCACCCCGGGGGCGAAAGGGGTTAACCGTGGCGAACCGGGTTATCCGGGTTTCGGGGGAGGCCCTTGCCGATGTTCGCCGCGTTTCCGCTGCTGGCCCTGCCGGTGCTGGTCTACAATCTTGTCGCCATCACGCTGATGGGCGGGTTCGCCTCGACCGTGGCGACCCAGCGTTTCACCGAACCGCTGTTCACCATCTCGATGACCTCGGGCTCGCCTTGGCCGATCAGCCTGGGCGACCTGCTGCTGGCCTTCTCGCTGGTGGTGCTGTTCATCGAGCTGCTGAAGTCGACGACCAGCCGCCGCATCGCGATCATCAACCACTCGCTGTCGATGATCCTGTTCATCGTCTGCCTGGTCGAGTTCCTGCTCGCCCCGGCATTCGCGACCTCGATCTTCTTCCTGATGACGCTGATGGTGCTGCTGGACGTGCTGGCCGGCTTCATCGTCACCATCATCGCCGCCCGCCGCGATATCGACCTGGGCGCCGGCGGCGAGGTCGGCTGATCCTGCCTAGGTCAGCGCCGTGAACAGCAGCGCGACGGCGAGGATATCGAAGGCGCGGACGAGAAAGGTCACCGGCGGGGACTCCAGGTTCGGATTCACCACTGGTTAAGCAAGACTGGCGCCAGTCTGGACGTCTGATGGCCCTCTTCTTCGATCAGGACTGGTTCGCCGCGCGTCTCGCCGAGCGCGGCCTGTCGCGCACCGTGCTGGCTGCCGCTTCGGGCATGAGCGAGGCCGAGTTGGCGCTGGTCTGGAAGGACCAGCGCGAACTGTCGGCGCGGGAGGTCGAGATCCTGGCCGAGCTGCTCGGCGCGACGCCGGCTGAAGTGGCCCATCGCGCCGGCGTGTCGACCCCGACGCCGGGCGGCGACCCTCTGGCCCGGATCGCGGCGCTGGAGCGTCAGGTCGCCGAACTGCAGGGCCGATTGGCCCGGCTTGAGCGGAATTCGCGATGAGGCTGGCGGCCCTCGCCGCCTAGATTTCGGTCTTCTTCAGCACGCCCTTGGAGGGGCGTCGGTCGGCCGGGCCGGAGTACTCGGTTTCCAGATAGGCGGAGCGCGCGGCGTCCAGGACGGGTTGGCCGCCGCGCAAGCCGCGCTTCTGCCCGGACTGGCCATAGAGGTGTGCCGCGAAGGCGGCGTAGCCTTCCGGCCGGGGCGGCGGCGGGATCGCCGCATCGGGCCCAGGCTCGGACGCCTCGATAACGGCCGGGAGATTCGCCCCGCCGTCCGCGGCCTTGCGCGGCATATCCTCGGCGCGCCGGGCGCTCTGCCGACGCTCTCCGTAGGGGCGCGTGGGGTCGATAGGACCAGTCATGCCCGGCAGGCTACGCCCGGTCGGGTAAACAAAGGATGGGGCCGGATCAGCCCTTCGACGCCAGCTTCTCGAGCTGGGCCTGCATGGCCGCCATCTGCTTCTTGAGTTCGTCCAGCGCCTCGCCCTCGGCGGGCGCGGCGGACGTCGCCTCCCCGGCCCGGGCCGGTTCGCCCGCCGCCGCGCCGCCCTGCGGGAAGCCGAAGGGCGAGAACATCTTCATGGCCCGGTCGAACAGCACCATGTTCTGGCGAATCTGCTCCTCGTAGGCGCTGAGGCCCGCCGCGCCCATGGTCGCGTTGGGCGCCATGGCCCCGAACTGGGTGCGGAAGCGCTCCTGCTGCTTGGAGAAGCTCTCCAGGCTCATCTCCAGGTAACTGGGCACGAAGGCCTGCATCTGGTTGCCGTAGAAGCCGATCAGCTGGCGCAGGAACTGGATGGGCAGCAGGTTCTGGCCGCCGCCGCGGTTCTCTTCCTCGAAGATGATCTGGGTCAGGACCGAGCGGGTGATGTCCTCGCCGCTCTTGGCGTCATAGACCACGAAGTCGACGCCTTCCTTGACCATGTCCGACAGGTGCTCGAGCGTGACGTAGGAACTGGACGCTGTGTTGTAGAGCCGGCGGTTGGCGTACTTCTTGATGACGACGCGCTCGCCGCCATTTTTTGCACCGGCTGGGTTTTCGCCGGTCTCGGCCTGATCGGACATTTCCATTCCCTGTAGGTACGCTTCTTGCGCTTTTTGGCGCCGCACTATCGCGGATGCAAAGGCATGGCGCCAGTAGCGCTTTCCGTGCGCGGCATGTTGCAGTGCAAAATCAGCAGGTGACGAACCATATCCGACTATGCAAGGTGCCTCGCGTCACAAAAATGAGCGTTGGAGCCCGAGAGGCCTGACGCCGCGCAGGGAACGACGGAGACACTGCCATGACCGACATCGTGATCGTTTCGGCCGCCCGCACACCCGTGGGCTCTTTCAACGGTGCGCTCGCCAGCCTGCCGGCTCACGAGCTGGGCCGGATCGCCATCCAGGCGGCGGTTGAGCGGGCCGGTATCGCCCCCGCCGACGTCGACGAGGTGATCATGGGCCAGGTGCTGCAGGCCGGCGCCGGCCAGGGCCCCGCCCGGCAGGCCGCCGTCAACGCCGGCATCCCGGTCGAAAGCCCCGCCTGGAGCCTGAACCAGCTGTGCGGCTCGGGCCTGCGCGCGGTCGCCCTCGCCGCCCAGCAGATCGCCGACGGTTCGGTCAGCATCGTGGTCGCCGGCGGCCAGGAAAGCATGAGCCAGTCGCCGCACGCCGCCCACATCCGCGACGGCAAGAAGATGGGCGACCTGGGCTTCCAGGACACCATGATCAAGGACGGCCTGTGGGACGCCTTCCACGGCTACCACATGGGCCAGACCGCCGAGAACATCGCCAGCCGCTGGCAGATCACCCGTGAGGACCAGGATCGCTTCGCTGTCGCCTCGCAGAACCGCGCCGAAGCCGCCCAGAAGGCCGGCAAGTTCGCGGGCGAGATCGCGCCGGTGACCATCAAGGGCCGCAAGGGCGACACCATCGTCGAGAACGACGAGTACATCCGCCACGGCGCCACCTACGAAAGCCTGTCGGGCCTCAAGCCCGCCTTCACCAAGGACGGATCGGTCACGGCCGCCAACGCCTCGGGCCTCAATGACGGCGCCGCCGCCCTGGTGCTGATGAGCGCCGCGGAAGCCCAGAAGCGCGGCCTGACCCCGCTGGCCCGCATCGCCTCCTGGGCCAGCGCCGGCGTCGAGCCCGAGATCATGGGCACCGGACCGATCCCGGCCATGAAGAAGGCCCTGGAGAAGGCCGGCTGGTCGGTCTCCGACCTCGACCTGGTCGAGTCCAACGAAGCCTTCGCCGCCCAGTCGCTGTCGGTGGTCCGCGAGCTGGGTCTCGACCCGGCCAAGACCAACGTCAACGGCGGCGCCATCGCCATCGGCCACCCGATCGGCGCGTCCGGCGCGCGCATCCTGACCACCCTGCTGCACGAGATGAAGCGCTCGGGCGCCAAGAAGGGGGCCGCGACCCTCTGCGTCGGCGGCGGCATGGGCGTGGCCATGTGCGTCGAAGCCATCTAAACTCAAATAAAATCAAAAACTAAGCGACAGGGAAACACCATGAGCAGGGTTGCATTCGTCACCGGCGGTACGCGCGGCATCGGCCGGGCCATCGTCGAGCGCCTCAAGAATGACGGCATGAAGGTCGCCGCCGGCTACTCCGGCAATGACGAAGCCGCCGCCCTCTGCGCCAAGGAACTGGGCGTGATGGTGGTCAAGGGCAACGTCGGCTCGTTCGAGGACTGCCAGCGCGCCGCCGCCGCCGTGGCCGCCGAGCTCGGCCCCATCGACGTGCTGGTCAACAATGCCGGCATCACCCGCGACGGCTTCTTCCACAAGATGACCTACGAGCAGTGGTCGGAAGTCATCCGCGTGAACATGGACAGCGCCTTCAACATGACCCGCCAGGTCATCGACGGCATGCGCGAGCGCAACTGGGGCCGGGTCATCAACATCAGCTCGATCAACGGCCAGAAGGGCCAGGTCGGCCAGACCAACTACTCCGCCGCCAAGGCCGGTGTGATCGGCTTCACCAAGGCGCTGGCGCTCGAGAACGCCAAGAAGGGCATCACCGTAAACGTGATCTGCCCGGGCTACATCGACACCGAGATGGTCCAGGCCGTGCCCGAGAACGTGCTGCAGGGCATCATCGCCGGCATTCCGGTCGGACGCCTCGGCAAGGGCGAGGAAATCGCCGACATGGTCGCCTACCTGGCCGGCGAGCGCGCGGGCTTCGTGACCGGCGCCACCTTCACCCTCAACGGCGGCCAGTACCTGGCGGCCTGACGGCCGGATCGGGCGTCGCCGGTGCTTGTGCGACGCCCGCAACCCGTCCAAGAATCGCCCCAGTCGCCGTGCATGGCTGGGGGAATGGCGAGGACGAGTATCCGGTATCCTGAGGTCGCGGTTGTTGTCGCGGCCCTGATCGCGCTGCTTTCCGCAGCGGCGCCCGCCCATGCCCAGGGCTCCCTCAAGGACCTGCTGTTCGGCGACAAGCCCGCCGAGGGCCAGCGCCGCGCCCCGCCGCCGCCCGTCGCCCGTTACGTCACCGAGACCGGCGAGGGCTTCATCCTCGACCGCAGCACCGGCATGCCGCTCCTCAAGTTCGAGAGCAGCTACGAGGTCTGGGTTCTTCAGCCGGAAGTCGGCCCGCGCGGCGACATCAACTACAAGAACGATCTGGGCCAGCTGATCCTGCGGGCCACCAAGCTGGGCGGCTTCACCCTGTTCACCCGCAAGCGTCCGAGCGGGGCGGCCGCCGAGGTGGCCGGCGCGGTCCAGCCGCTGCGGCTCAAGTCGGTCAGCCCGCTGGCCCTCTACCAGCTGCAACTCATCGCCAGCGGCCGGGCCAGCAAGGCCGCCGGCCGCACCATCGCCTTCGAGGCCGACGCCTCGCCGGCCTCCTCGGCCCTGATCGCCGACGCTACGCTGATCGTGTCGGAAGCCATCGTGCGGCTGTCGCGGTCGCCCGGCGGCCAGCCCCAGCTGTCGAAGATCGGCAAGGTCGTGGTCGTCGAGGGCGCCCGCCCCTCGGTGGTGCTCAAGAACGGCGTCCTGCTAATCGTCGTCTCGCCGGACCAGGGCCTGGCTGGCCGACCGTCGTCGGAGCGGATCATCCAGGTGGCGTTCCGCTAGGTCGGCGCCGCCCCCGCTTCCAGCATCTCGAACCCCTCGAACACGAACCCCGGCGCCACGGTGCAGCCGACCAGGGTCCAGTCGCCCAGCGACCGGGCCTTCTGCCAGACGCCGGCCGGCACAACGGCCTGGGGGCGTTCGCCGGCGAAGAGGTCGCCGCCCAGCCGGTGCTCTTCCGCGCCGATGGTCAGCAGCAGCGGCGCGCCGGCGTAGTGATGCCAGACCTCGGCGGCGTCGACGCGGTGCCAGGCGCTTTCCTGGCCGTCCTCGAGCAGGAAGTAGATCGCCGTCGAGGCCCCGCGTCCCTCCGGCCCGTCGGTGTCGCGGAAGGTCTGGCGAAACCAGCCCCCTCGGGATGCGGCTCCAGCCCGAGCAGCGCGACGATCTGGGCCGCCATCATCCCTTGAAGCTGTCCTTGGCCGCCCGCACGGCGCCAAAGGCCTCCGCCGGGTCGGCGATGTCGGGGCGCAGCAGGGGCGCGCGCAGGAAGGGGTTGGTGGCCTTCTCCAGGCCGATGGTGGTCGGCACGGTCCATTCGCCGCGCTCGCGGGCCGCGAAGAGGGCGTCCGTCCGCGCCTTCAGCGCCGGATCGGCGTCGACCGACAGCGCGAAGCGGGCGTTGGCGGCGGTGTACTCGTGGGCGCAGTAGACGGTGACGTCGTCCGGCAAGGCGGCCAGCTTCTGCAGGCTGGTCCACATCTGCTGCGGCGTCCCCTCGAACAGCCGGCCGCAGCCGAGCGTGAACAGGGTGTCGCCGACGAAGGCCACGCCGTCCTTGGCATCGTGAAAGGCCACATGGCCCAGGGTATGGCCGCCGGTGTTGATCACGGCGAAGGTCGTCTCGCCCAGCGCCACGCTGTCGCCCTCGTCGACGATGCGGTCCGGGGCGGTCCCGATGCGCTCGACCTCGGCCGGGCCGACGACGGTGCAGCCGGTCTGCGCCTTCAGCCGCGCGTTGCCGCCGGCGTGGTCGGGGTGCCAGTGGGTGTTGAGCACCATGTCCAGCGACCAGCCCAGCTTGGCCAGCTCGCCCAGGATGGCGTCGGCGTCGGGCGTATCGATACAGGCGGTCTTCCCCGTCGCGTCATCGCGCACAAGAAAGCCGTAGTTGTCGGACAGGCAGGGGAACTGGTGGACGGTGATGGACATGGCTCGCCTTCGTTGCGTCCTTCGACACGCCCGCGTGCGCGGGCCGCTCAGGATGACGTAGTCTGTAGCTATACACCGGTCCACGTCATCCTGAGCAGGCCGGAACGGCCGTGTCGAAGGACGCAAGGCGCCGAAAAGTGGCATAGGAAGTTTCATGCGCCGTGACGTCCTTGAGCTTCGCGCCTTCTACGCCTCCGCCCGCGGCCGCGCGGCGCGCGAAATGGTGGCCCGCAAGCTGAGTGAGGCCTGGGGCGATCCGCGCGGGCTGGAGTTCCTGGGCCTGGGCTATGCGACGCCCTACCTCGAGGCGGTGCGCGAGCGGGCCCGGCGCACCATCGCCATGATGCCGGCCTCGCAGGGGGTGGAGGTCTGGCCCGCCGTCGGCCGCAACCTGGCCTGCCTGGCGCCGGAGACCGCCCTGCCCCTGCCCAACGCCATGTTCGACCGGGTGATCTGCGTCCATGCGCTGGAGGAGGCCGAGGACGCCGTCGCCATGATGCAGGAGGTCTGCCGCGTGCTGTCGCCGACCGGCCGGGTGTTCGTCGCCGTCGCCGCCCGCAACGGCCTGTGGTCCAACGCCGAGGGCACGCCCTTCGGCCACGGCCGCCCCTGGAGCCGCAGCCAGCTGGAGGCGGTGCTGCGCGAGGCGGACCTGGAGCCGTCCGGCTGGACCCGCGCCCTCTACGCCCCGCCCTTCGCCTGGACCGCCCGCTGGGCCGAGGGCTTCGAGCAGGTCGGCGCCTGGCTTTGGCCGCCGTTCGCCGGGGTGATCCTGATGGAGGCGGTGAAGCAGACCTTCGCGGTCAAGCCGCGCGCCTCGCGGGCCCGTGTTCGGGTGTTCGCGCCCGGCGTGCTGGCCCCCGCGCCGCATGCTCCCGCCGGACGGGCGCCCGCCGGAAAGGCGCCCGATGCCGCAATGCGACAAGCCCCCTTGGCCAGCGAGCCGGTTTCGCCCTAGATTTTGCAGTGCACCACGCCTTCCGCGCGGTGGGAGAGTTGTCCGATGAAGATGATCGTCGCCATCATCAAGCCCAGCCGCCTCGACGCGGTGCTCGACGGCGTGACCGAGGCCGGCGCCTCCGGCCTGACCGTCACAGAGGTGCGCGGCTACGGGCGACAGAAGGGCAAGACCGAGGTCTATCGCGGCGCCGAGTACGAGGTGAAGCTGCTGCCCAAGGTGAAGCTGGAGATCGCCGCCTCCGACGACATGGTCCAGCCGATCATCGACGCCATCATCCGCACCGCCAACAGCGGCAAGATCGGCGACGGCAAGGTCTTCGTCATGGACCTGGAACAGGCGCTGCGCATCCGCACGGGCGAAGCGGGCGCGGCCGCGATCGCGGGGTAACTCCCCATCCCTCTCCGGAGCGAAGCGAGCGGGGAGGTGGCCCGGCGGAGCCGGGTCGGAGGGGCCGACGCAGGTCTCTCAAAAGAGGGGGCGTTCAGGGGCGCGCCACCAGGCGTCGGCGCTGCCCCACCACCGCGCTTCGCGCGGTCCCCCTCCCCGCAAGCGGGGAGGAAGGATTCTCACTGAACCCGACGCCCGGTTCGCGCATTGAACCCATCGCAGCTACAAGGGGCGGCATGGGCGGCGACACCATTCTTCGAGACGGCGACACCTGCTGGCGGACAAGCCGGGCGGATGCGTTGGCGTTCCTGGTCGACGGGGCGGACTATTTCGCCGCGGTGAAGGCCTCGATGCTGGGCGCCAGGCGGTCGATCTGGCTGCTGGCCTGGACGTTCGACGCCCTGACCCGCATGCGGCCGGACAAGATCGAGCGCAGCGGCTCGCCGGAGACGGCCGATCGGCTGGGTCTGCTGCTGCGCCGGATCTCGGCGCTGAACCCGGGGCTGGACGTGCGCATCCTGTGCTGGGACATCCCGCCGGCCATCTCCGCCTCGCAGGGCTTCGCCGTGCAGCGGGCGGCCGCCTTCTTCAAGGGCTCGCGGGTGCAGTACCGGCTGGACAAGAGCCTGCCCAACAGCGCCTGCCATCACCAGAAGGTGCTGATCATCGACGGCCGGCTGGCCTTCGTCAGCGGCGGCGACCTGTCGACGGACCGGTGGGACACCTGCGACCACGACGACGCCGACCCCCGCCGCCGGCTGCCCAACCTGCGCCGCTACCCGGCCCGGCACGACGTGGCCACGGTCATGGAGGGCCCGATCGCCCAGGACTGCAGCCAGCTGTTCGCCGATCGCTGGGAACGGTCCGGCGGCGGCCGGCTGGACGTGCCGGCCCCGGACTATTCGGAGGACTCGCCCTGGCCGCGCGGCGTGACGCCCGACCTGATCGGGCAGACCGTGGCCCTGGCCCGCACCGAGCCGAACTGGAAGAGCCACAGCCTGGTGCGCGAGAACCTGCGGCTGCACCTGGCGACCATCGCGGCGGCGCGGCGCACGCTCTACATCGAGAACCAGTATCTGACCGCCCCGACCATCGTTCAGGCGCTGTGCCGGCGGCTGGCGGAGCCGGACGGGCCGGAGATCCTCAGCATCGGCCCGGAGTCCAGCCCCAGCTTCTTCGACCGCATGACCATGGACAGCGCCCGCGTCGCGGCCATCGAGGCCCTGGGCCGGGCCGACATCCATGGCCGGTTAAGCGCCTATACCCCGCGCACGACCGCCGGGAAGCCGATCATTGTCCACTCCAAGGTGACCATCGCCGACGACATCTTCCTGCGCGTCGGCTCGTCGAACCTGAACAACCGGTCCCTGGGTCTGGACACCGAATGCGACATGGCCATCGAGGCCGATCCGGGCGAGGCGGGGGCGGAGACCCGCATCACCATCGCCACCTTCCGTAACCTGATGATCGGTCACTACCTGGGCCGCAGCCTGCTGCAGGTCGAGGCGGCGATGGAGAAGGCCGGGACGCTGGCCGGGGCCATCGCGCTGCTGGACCCCTCGCACCGCCGCCTGCGCCGGGTTCGCCCCCGCCCGCTCGGGCCCATCGAGCGGTTCATCAGCGACTGGAGCCTGGGCGATCCGACCACGCCGGGCGACGCCTGGCGGCCGTGGATCCGGCGGCGCTGCCTGCGCGAGCAGGTCGGGCTGATCGACGAATTCACGCCGCCGGAGGAGGCTCAATCTCCAGGTCCACCACCAGAGGCAGATGGTCCGACGCGACCCGCGCGCGCGCGTCGAAAGGCGATTCCACCCTTGTGACCGTGACCGCCCCGGCCACGAACACATGATCGATGCGCATGAACGGAAAGCCCGAGGGGAAGGTCGCCGTCGGCGCCCGGCCAAGCCCGGCCTGGGCGTCGCGGATCACCGCCGTCAGCATGCGGTAGGTCCTCGAAAACGGGCTGGCGTTGAAGTCGCCGAGCAGCACGGCCGGGGCGGTGAAGGCCTCCGACGCCATCCAGTCCTCGCCGATCAGCGCCGCCGCCTGCACCTGCTGCTCGCGCGGGACCAGGCCCAGGTGGGTGTTGATGACCTGCAGCTCGACGCCGCCGCCGATGTCGACGGCCACCCACAGGGCGCCGCGCGGCTCCAGCCCCCGCAGGCGGGGCAGTCCCGGCAGGGCGCCGGCCCTGACCAGTCGCTCGGGCAGGGCGGTGAGGATGGCGTCTCCGTAGCGCTCCTCCTCGACGTACATCGCCGGATGGAAGTGCGACTTCATCCGCAGCAGCTCGGCGAGGCGGTGAGCCTGGTCGACATGGCCGGTGCGGCGGCGGCCGACGTCCAGCTCCTGGAGCCCCACGATGTCGGCGTTGCAGGCGGCGATCACCTCGGCCACCCGTTCGACGTCGAGCTTGCGGTCGGTCCCGACGCAGCGGTGGACGTTGTAGGTGGCGAGTCTGATCTTCATCCGCCGAAGAGATCTCCCGGCGGCGCGTCCGGTTCCACCGGGCCGTCCCGGCGGCCGAGCAGGAACAGCGCCGCCTCGGCCCGCCAGTTCTCGATTTCGCGGCTGGGGTCGATGGTCCGGGCGGGCCGGCCCTCGGCCAGGGCGACGCTGGCCTCGATCCGCAGATCGAGGTCGTCCACCAGCGCGTTGAAGTCGGCGAGGGTGCAGAGGTGAATGTTCGGCGTCGACCACCAGGGCTCGGGCAGCGAGCGCGTCTCGGGCATCCGCCCCCGGCGCAACAGCGACCAGCGCACCCGCCAGTGGCCGAAGTTGGGGAAGCTGACCACGGCGCGGTCGGCGATGCGCATCAGCTCGCCCAGCACCTGCCGCGGGTTGCGGGTCGCCTGCAGGGTCTGGGACAGGATGGCGTAGTCGAAGGCGCCGGTCGGGAACTGTTCCAGATCGCGGTCGGCGTCGCCCTGCATCACGGCCAGGCCGCGCGCCAGGCAGGCGGAGACGCCCTGGGGGCTGATCTCGACGCCGCGCCCGTCGATGTCCTTCTCGCGGGTCAGCAGCTCGAGCAGTTCGCCGCCGCCGCAGCCGACGTCGAGCACGCGCGAGCCGGGGCGCACCAGGCGAAGGATCTCGCGGAAGTCCTCGCGCACCACGCTCACCGCAGCCCCCGCGCGCCGTCGACCGAATCCAGGAACCCGGCCAGGGCCGAGTCCATCACCGGTTCGTCGAGCAGGAAGGCGTCATGACCCTTGTCGCTCTCGATCTCCACGAAGCTGGCCCGCGCGCCGGCGGCGTTCAGGGCCCGCACGATGTGGCGGCTCTCGGCCGTCGGGTAGAGCCAGTCGGAGGTGAAGGACAGAACGCAGAACCGCACGTCCCGGGCCCGCTTGAACGCCTCGGCCAGCACCCCGCCGTAGGGCGCGGCCAGGTCGAAGTAGTCCATGGCCCGGGTGATGTAGAGGTAGCTGTTGGCGTCGAAGCGGTCGACGAAGGTCGCCCCCTGGTGCCGCAGGTAGCTCTCGACCTGGAAGTCGGCGTCGAAGCCCCACGACAGCCCGTCGCGCTGCAGTTCGCGGCCGAACTTCCGCTGCAGGGCGGCCTCGGACAGATAGGTGATGTGCGCGGCCATGCGGGCGACGGCCAGGCCCTTCTCCGGCCGGGAGCCGTGCAGGGCGTAGTCGCCGCCCCGCCAGTCGGGGTCGGCCATGATCGCCTGCCGCCCGACCTCGTGGAAGGCGATGTTCTGGGCGCTGTGGCGCGCGGCGGAGGCCACGCAGACGGCGCTGAACAGCCGCTCCGGGTAGGAGGCCGCCCACTGCAGCACCTGCATGCCGCCCATGGAGCCGCCGACCACGGCCTGCAGGGTCTCGATGCCCATGGCCTCGATCAGCATGGCCTGGGCGCGGACCATGTCGGCGATGGTGATGACCGGGAACGACAGGCCCCAGGGCTTGCCGGTCGCGGGATTCAGGCTGGCCGGGCCGGTGCTGCCCATGCAGCCGCCGACGACGTTGGCGCAGACGATGAAGTGCCGCGCCGGGTCCAGCGGCTTGCCGGGGCCGACCAGGCGCGTCCACCAGCCCGGCTTTCCAGAAACAGGGTGTTTGCCGGCCACGTGCTGGTCCAGCGTCAGGGCGTGACAGATGAGGACGGCGTTGGATTTATCGGCGTTGAGCGTCCCGAAACTGCGCCAGGCGATCTCCAGCCCCTCGATGCGGGCCCCGGAGTCGAGGACGAGCGGCTGCGAGGGCGGGAACGTCCAGGTTCCGCCATCCTCAAGGATCGCCTGCGTCTCGGCCGTGAGGGTCATGCAAGGCCTTGGACCGTCGACGGCCGCCTCTGTCAACCGGCGGCTTCCTGCGAAGCGGCGGCGCGTCTAATACAGGGCCGATGAAACGACTTATCCTCATGCGCCACGGCAAGGCCGAACGGAGCAACGTCGGCGGCGACTTCGAGCGCGGCCTGACCGAGCGCGGCCTGGCCGACGCCGCCCTGATGGGCCGGCTGCTGGCCGACGAAGGCCTGACGCCGGACCTGGCGCTGGTGTCCGCCGCCCGTCGCACCCAGCAGACCTGGGGCGCCGTCTCGCAGGCCTTCCCGGCCGCGAAATCCATCTCCCTGCGCCCGCTCTATCACGCCAGCGCCGAACGCATCCTGTTCGAGGTCGAGGCCCATGGCGACCAGGGCGACACCCTCATGGTGGTCGGCCACAATCCGGGCCTGCACGAGCTGACCCTCGGCCTGTTGCGGCAGGGGGGCGCCGGCTCGGCCCTGGCGGCTCGCGCCGAGAGCCGCTTCCCGACCTCGACCGTGGCGGCCTTCACGATCGACGACTACAGCCGCCCCACCTACGACGGACTGTTCTACGCGGCCGACCACGGCGGGGGCGGCGGCGAATGACCCGCGTCTACAAGCTGCTGACCCGCGCCGAATGGCAGGCCGCCGAGGCGAAGGGCGTGTTCGAGGGTTCGGCGGTCGACCTGGCCGACGGCTTCATCCACTTCTCCACCGCCGCCCAGGCGCCGGAGACCGGCCGTCGCTACTTCTCCGGCATGGCCGACCTGATGATCGTCGGCTTCGAAGACGAAGCGCTCGGCGAGGACCTGAAGTGGGAGCCCTCGCGTGGCGGCGACCTGTTCCCGCACCTCTACGGCACGCTGCCGACCGCCCTGGCGGTCGAGGTGAGGGACGTGGCGCTGGACGCGGATGGCGCGCCGATGCTGGACGGGCTTCTCCCTTGAGCCTGCACGACTTCGCCGCCCGCGCCCTTCATCTGCTTGACCCCGAGGACGCGCACCGCGCCTCGATCCTGGGCCTGAAGCTCGGCCTTGGCCCCGTTGACCACGGACCCGACGATCCGATCCTGGCGACCACCCTCGCCGGCCTCGACCTGCCCTCGCCGGTCGGGCTGGCCGCCGGGTTCGACAAGAACGCGGACGTTCCGGACGCCATGCTGCGCGCCAGCTTCGGGTTCGTGGAGTGCGGCACGGTCACGCCCCTGCCCCAGGCCGGCAACCCGCGCCCGCGGCTGTTCCGGCTGAGCGAGGACCGCGCGGTGATCAACCGCATGGGCTTCAACAACGCCGGGCTGGACGCCTTCGCCGCCAACCTCGCCGCCCGTCGCCACAAGGGCGTGGTCGGGGCCAACATCGGGGCCAACAAGGAGTCCGACGACCGCATCGGCGACTATGTCGCCGGCCTGCGCCGCCTGTGGGGCCTGGCGTCCTACTTCACCGTCAACATCTCCTCGCCCAACACGCCAGGCCTGCGCGCCCTGCAGACGAAGGCGGCGCTGGAGGACCTGCTCGGCCGGCTGGACGAGGCGCGGCGGGCGCTGAAGGCCAGCGGCGACTATCCGGTGTTCCTGAAGGTCGCGCCCGATCTGGAGGACGGCGAGGTCGAGACCATCGTCGAAACCGTGGCGGCCTTCGGTCTGCAGGGGATCATCGTCTCCAACACCACGGTTTCGCGCCCCGACAGTCTGCGCTCGCCACAGAAGGCGGAGACCGGGGGCCTGTCCGGCCCGCCGCTGATGAGCCTGTCGACCCAGGTGCTGGCCCGTTTCCACGCCGCCAA
The DNA here is from genome assembly GCA_031426695.1 of Caulobacter sp. Taxonomy (GTDB): domain Bacteria; phylum Pseudomonadota; class Alphaproteobacteria; order Caulobacterales; family Caulobacteraceae; genus Caulobacter. The sequence continues at coordinate 27,630 of JASJPM010000004.1, read as the reverse complement.
CAGCCATGGCCTGACGCTGATCGGGGCGGGCGGCATCGCCACCGGCGCCGACGCCCTGGCCAAGATCCGGGCCGGCGCGGCTGCGGTGCAGTTCTATTCGGCGATGGTCTTCGAGGGCCCCGGCATGGTTGTGCGGGTCAAGCGCGATCTGGCCGCCCGCCTGCGGGCCGAAGGCTTCGCCTCGGTCGCCGACGCCGTGGGCGCGCGATGAACCCGACGCGGGCCCTTGCGCTTTTCGCTCAGCACGCGAACTCTTCCGGACTCGCCAACCCGGCGATCGTGAAGTAGCGCATGAGCATGGCTGACGTCCCGCCGCCGTCGACGGAGACGCCCGCAACGGCCGACCGGCCCTCGCGGCGCTGGCTCTGGCCGGGCGGACTGTCGGCGCGCCTGCTGGTCCTGACGATCCTGTTCGTGGTCGGCGCCGGCATGCTGGTGCTGCCGGCCACCCTGGCGACGTTCGAGGAGCAATGGCTACTTGACCGCATCCGCGCCGCCGAGCTGGCCTCGACGATCGCCGAGGCCGATCCCGGCCGGAAGGTCACCGCCCCGGTGCGCCAGCAGATGCTGGAGAACGCCGGCGTCGTCTCCGTGGCCATCCAGACCGAAGGCATGCGCCGCCTGATCCTCGCCGCGCCGCGCGACCTGCGTGATCCCTATCTGGTCGACCTGCGCACCCAGAAGCCGATCAGCTGGATGACCGCCCCGTTCAAGACCATCTTCGGCGGCAAGGACCGCATGGTGCGCGTCATCGCCGAGCCGCGCTTCCGCTCCGGCGAGTTCATCGACATCGTCATGCCGGAGCAGCCGCTGAAGGAGGCCCTTCTGGCCTATCTGGGCCGGCTGGTGATGATCACCCTGTTCGTGTCCCTGGGCGCCGGGGTGGCGGTCTATCTGGCGCTGAACGCCTTCCTCGTCCGGCCGATGCAGAAGATCACCCTGGCCATGGAGCGCTTCCGGGCCGATCCGGAAAACCCCGAAGCCCGCGTCGTCCTCTCCGGCCGCCGGGACGAGATCGGTCGCGCCGAAGCCGAGCTGGACCGCATGCAGTCGGACCTGATCGCGGCGCTGAACTCCCGCGCCCGGCTGGCGGCGCTGGGCGAGGCGGTGGCCAAGATCAATCACGACCTGCGCAACATGCTGACCAGCGCCCAGATCGCCTCCGACCGGCTGGCGGCCATCGGCGATCCCAAGGTCGCCCAGGCCATGCCGCGCCTGGAGCGGGCGCTGGACCGCGCCATCACCCTGGCCACCGACGTGATGGCCTACGGCAAGACGATCGAGGCGCCGCCCCAGCTGCAGACCCTGCCGCTGCAGGCGGCTCTGGACGCGGCGGCCGAGGACGCGGGCCTGAGCGAAAGCGGCGTGCGGCTGGTCGACCGGCTGGAACCCGACGTCCGGGTCAGCGCCGACCCGGACCAGCTGCACCGGATCCTGGTCAACCTGCTGCGCAACGCCCGCGAAGCCATGCCGGGAGACGCCGGCGAGGTGCAGGTCGCCCTGCGCGAGGAGAACGGCGCCAGCATCCTTCGCCTGTCGGACAATGGCCCCGGCCTGCCTGACCGGGCGCTGGCCCACCTGTTCCAGCCGTTCACCGGCTCGGCCCGGCGCGGCGGCACGGGCCTGGGCCTGGCGATCAGCCGCGAGCTGGCCCAGGCGCACGGCGGCGACCTGGTGCTGGTCAAGACCGGACCGGAGGGCACGGTGTTCGAACTGGTCCTGCCCGGCGCGCCCGTCGCGCCGGCGCCGGTCAAGCCGAAGCGCACGCGCGCGAAGAAGGCGGAAGCCTAGGGTTCCAGCTACTCCGCCGCCTTGGCCACGCCCTCGCGCCGGTCGTCGGCCGCGCCTTCCAGCACGCCGCCGGGGCGGATGATGACACCGTGCAGGCCGCTGTTCTCGCCGCCGGGGCCGAAGGTGATCCCCCGGGCCTTCAGCGCCTCGACGACGCCCTCGGGATAGCGCTCCGCCTCGCTGGAGAAGCGGTCGCCGCGGGCCACGAGGTTGGGCAGGTTGAAGGCGTCCTGCAGCGACAGCTCCCAGTCGAACACCCCGACCATGGCCTTGAGATTGTAGGACAGGATCGCCGTGCCGCCGGGCGAGCCCAGCGCCGCCACCAGCCTGCCGTCACGGTCCAGCACGATCAGCGGCGCCATCGACGAGCGCGGACGCTTGCCGGGCGCCACGGCGTTGGCGGCCGGCGCGCCGTCGGCCTCGACCGGCGAGAAGCTGAAGTCGGTCAGCTGGTTGTTCAGGAAGAAGCCGCCGACCATCCGGCCCGAGCCGAACACGGCCTCCACCGTCGTGGTCATCGAGACGGCGTTGCCCCAGCGGTCGACGATGACGAAGTGCGAGGTGCCGGCGGGCTCCAGCGTACGGTCCGGGGCGCGGATGCCGGCGCCGGCCGGTGTTCCGGGCATCGGCGCCGGTCCGGCGCGATCGCGGACCAGAGCGGCGCGGGCGGCGACGTAGGCCGGGTCCAGCAGGCCCTCGACCGGCGTCTGCGCGAACGGCTCGTCGCCGACGTAGCGGTCGCGGTCGGCGTACATCAGCCGCTCGACCTCGGCCAGGCGCACCCAGGCGACGGGGTCGGCCGGCGTGCGGTCGGCGATGTCGGTGCGCTCCAGCATCATCAAACCCTGCAGCACGGCCACCCCGCTCGACGGCGGCGGCGCGGTGCAGACCCGATAGACACGGTAGGGACGGCACAGCGCGGGCGCGCTGCGCGGGCGGTAGCGGTCCAGGTCGGCGACGGCCAGCGTGCCCGGCAGCGGCGCTTGCTGCGCCCGGGCGGTGATCGCCTCCGCCAGCGGTCCCTCGTACAGCGCGTCGGCCCCGCCCTCGGCGAGCATCCGCAGCGTCTTGCCATAGGCGGTGTTGATCAGCCGGTCGCCGGCGACATACCGCGTCCCGTCCGGCTTGGTGAAATAGGCGATGACGTCAGGGGCGGCGTTCTGGGGCACGCGCGGCGAGGCGATCATGCCGGCCAGCCGCGGACTGACGATGAAGCCCTCGTTGGCGAGCCGCTCGGCCTCAGTGAACAGCGAGGCCCAGGGGCGCTTGCCGTGCGTCTTCTGCACCTCGCCCAGCATGGCCACGGCGCCGGGAACCCCGGTGGCGCGGCCGCTGAGAATCGCCTCGACGTAGCCCAGCGGCTTGCCGCCCGGGCCCATGAACATGTCCGGAGTCGCCCCCGCAGGCGCCGCTTCGCGTCCGTCGTAGGCGGTCACCTCCCCGGTGCGGGCGTCGAAGTAGATCATGAAGGCGCCGCCGCCCAGGCCGCTGCTCTGGGGTTCGACCAGGCCCAGCACCGCCTGCACCGCCACGGCGGCGTCGGCGGCCGTGCCGCCCTCGCGCAGGACCCTAAGGCCCGCCTCTACCGCCAGCGGGTTGGCCGCCGACACCATGCCCGGCGAGCGGGGCGCCTCGGCGACGACCGGCGCGACGGGCGCGCCCGGGCGAGGGAAGAGCGAGCAGCCGCCCAGGAGCAGCGCGAGGACAAGAGCAACAGGACGCATGCGAACTCCGCAATCGGGCCGGCTACAATAGGGATCGCCCCGCGCAGGGAAAGCCCCGGCCATGGACAAGTTCCGGGGCGCGTGCGACTCGAACGGCCATGAGCGCCGCCCGTCCCGGACCCCGCAACCTGATCACAGACGTGCCCGGCCTCGCCGTGGGACAGGCCCAGGACGAGACCGTCCGCACCGGCGTGACGGTGATCCTGCCCGACGCGCGCGCCGTCTGCGCCGTCGACGTGCGCGGCGGCGGCCCCGGCACGCGCGAGAGCGACGCCCTGTCGCCCGAGGCCCTGTCGGACGAGGTCGACGCCGTCGTCCTGTCCGGCGGCTCGATGTACGGCCTGGCGGCCGGCGACGGCGTGGCCGCCTGGCTGGGCGCGCAGGGGCGCGGCTATCGCGTCTCGCCCCTGCCCGAGGTCCCGCCCTCGCCGATCGTGCCGGCGGCGATCCTGTTCGACCTCACCAACAGCGGCGACAAGCGCTGGGGACTCGAGCCGCCCTATCGCCGCCTGGGCATCGCGGCGGCGGAAGCCGCCGGTCCGGCGTTCGAGCTCGGCCTGGCCGGGGCCGGCTATGGCGCCAAGGCCGGGGCCTTGAAGGGCGGCACGGGGTCGGCGTCCATCGTCACGCCGGACGGCTACGTGGTCGGGGCCCTGGCGGCGGTGAACAGTCTGGGCTCGGTGGTCGGCGGCGACGGCCTGACCTTCTGGGCCGCCCCGTTCGAGATCGACGGCGAGTTCGGCGGCCGCTCGCCGGCGGGGCTGTCGATCGGACCGGACGACTGGGGCCTGGCCAAGGGCGCGCCGGCTGTCCGCGAGAACACCACCATCGCCTGCGTGGCCACCAACGCCGTGCTGACCCCGGTCCAGGCCCGGCGTGTGGCGATCATGGCCCAGGCGGGCCTTGCCCAGTCGATCCGGCCGGTCCACTCGCCGTTCGACGGCGACGTCGTCTTCGCCCTGTCGACGGGCCGGCTCGACCTGGGGCCCACGCCCGAGCGGATGGTCATGCGCATTGGGGCCCTGGCGGCCGACTGCCTGGCCCGGGCCGTGGCGCGCGGCGTCTACGAGGCTGTGACCTTCCCCGGAATCGGCGCTCCCGCGTGGCGCGACCTGTCCAAGGTTTAATGACCCGTGGTATCTGGGCCATGCTAGGGCCGCGCCCCCGGGCATGATCGACCAGGCGAAGCCGCCGTTCGGCCGGTCTTGCTCCGGATCAATTCCGGGCGCGTCTTGTGGCGATACGCTTTCGCCGGGCCCGCCCGGGCCAAGGAGGCCAGAACCATGAACGGTACGAAGAAGACCATCGCCCGCGTGGCGCTCGCCGGCGTCGCCATCGCCGGAACCGCCGCCGCCGCGCCGCCCGCCACCAAGCAGGTCGTCACCGGACCCGTCGCCACCTACTGGATGAGCGCCCAGACCACCAGCGGCATGACCATGGGCGGCGGCGCGCCGTCGCTGTCCTCGATGATGGGCATGGGCCGCGGCGGCAATGTCAGCAAGAGCCTGATCCTGCAGCTCGGTTCGGCCCGCAGGCCGACGGGCGAGCCCTCGGCCGAACACCTGCCGCCCGCCGTGCTTAAGGCCGGAGCGACCCTGCCGCTGGTGACGCCGAAGGCCCAGCCGCGGGTCGAGACCCGCGAAGAGCCGGGCATGCCGCAGTCCTACGAAAAGCCGCGCGGCAAGATGCTGATCTACTGGGGCTGCGGCGACCGCGCCCGGCCCGGCCAGCCGATGGTCTTCGACTTCGCGAAGATGGCCGACGGCCAGATTCCCGCCGGCTACAGCCAGCTGATGAACAGCCTGCAGGTCAGCGCCATGCAGCCGCCCTCGCCGTCGCGCCACGCGACCTACGGCGAATGGCCCAACGAGAAGACCCGCACGACGGTGCCCGGCGACGGCTCCCTGCTCGGTTCGCACACCATTCGCGGCAACTACAGCCCGCAGATCCAGTTCGCCATGGCCCAGGGGCAGGACTTCCTGCCCCCCGTCCAGATGACGACCAACAGCCGCAACCCCACCGGCTCCTTCCAGCTCGGCTGGCAGCCGGTGACCGGGGCGACCGGCTACATCGCCTCGACCATGGGCGGCGACGGCGAGACCTTCGTGATCTGGAGCTCCAGCGAGGTGCAGAGCCTGCTGTTCGCCCTGCCCGACTACCTGCGGCCGGCCGACGTCACCCGCCTGTTGGCCAACAAGGCCCTGATGGCGCCGACCCAGACCAGCTGCACCGTGCCCCGCGAGGTCGTCGAGGCCGCCCCGCAGTCGATGTACCAGTTCGTGGCCTATGGCGGCGAAAGCAACTTCACCTATCCGCCGCGCCCCGAAGACCCGAAGGTGGCCTGGAACATCGAATGGACGGTGAAGGTCCGCTACCGCTCGGCGACGGGCGGCATCCTGGGGATGGAAAATCCCTACGGCGCGGGCATGGGCGATGACGAGGCCGACGATCGCCCCCCGACCGCCAGCGGCAAGCCGCCCAAGCCGGCGAAGAAGCCCAAGGGCACGGACATCCTGCGCGGCCTGGGCGTGCCGATTCCGGGCGGTCTCTAGGCCCCGTCGGGGCGCGTTGTCCGGGGTCGGAAAAAACCGCCCCGGGCCGCTTGCCTTTCGGCAAGAGCCCGACTAGGTTCCGCGCCCTCGCCGGAGCCCTACAAGGCCCCCGGCGTAGTGCGCGCCCGTAGCTCAGCTGGATAGAGCATCAGACTACGAATCTGAGGGTCGGACGTTCGAATCGTTCCGGGCGCGCCATCTTTTCAAGGACTTAGCCGGGGTCGGCATCCTTGAATTGGGCTTACACATTGCTTACACAGTTGGAGTCCCTCACCGGTGAGGTCCAGCCATGTCAGCCAGTGGCCCGATCAAGCACTCCCTTATGGGCGGAAAACTGCACGTCTACCGCCGCGCGAACAGCGGCCAATGGCAGTGCTCGGCGTACATGGCCGGCAAGAACCACCGTGTTTCGACCAAGACCGACAGCCTGGCGCATGCCAAGCAGTTCGCCGAGGATTGGTACCTGACGCTTCGCGGGAAGGTCGCCCGTGGCGAGGTGAAGGCCGAGAAGACGTTCAAGGAGGCTGCCGCCGCCTTTGAGCGCGAGTACGAGATCATCACCGAAGGCCAGCGCAGCCCCGCCTATGTGCGCGGCCACAAGGACCGCATCAGACTGCACCTCAACCCGTTCTTCGGCAGCATGGGCCTATCCGAGATCACCGGCGGCGCGGCTCAGGAGTACCGGATCCATCGGCGACAAAGCGAACACCCGCCGGCCAGGACGACCCTCCACCACGAGTTTGTCACGCTTCGGCAAGTGTTGAAGACCGCCATCCGCCATGGCTGGCTCTCCCACCTCCCCGACCTCACCGCGCCGTACAAGAGCTCCGGGAAGATCGCCCACCGCGCGTGGTTCAGCCCCGAGGAGTACCAGCAGCTCTACCGGGCCACGCGGAAACGCGCGGCCGACAAGAAAAATCACCGGCGCAAGGCATCGGAACACCTGCACGACTATGTTCTGTTCATGGCCAACACCGGCCTACGTCCTGACGAGGCGTCCCGGCTGGAGTACCGCGACGTGAAGATCGTCGACGACCGGGATAGCGAGGAACGCATCCTGGAAATATCGGTCCGAGGGAAACGCGGCGTTGGCTACTGCAAGAGCACGCGCGGCGCGGTGCGCCCGTTCGAGCGCATGGTGGAGAGAGCGTCGCCACAGCCCACCGATCTCCTGTTTCCAAACCGGCAGACCATGCTTCTCAACAAGGTGCTGGAGGACGCCGGCCTCAAGGAAGACCGGGAAGGCCAGAAGCGCACGGCCTACAGCCTGCGGCACACCTACATCTGCATGCGCCTCATGGAGGGCGCTGATATCTACCAGGTGGCGAAGAACTGCCGGACCTCGGTGGAGATGATCGAGAAATTCTACGCGGCACACATCAAGACGAACCTGAACGCGGCAGCAATCAACGTCAGAGCCAAGCAATAGATGTTGGCCTTTATGCCGCCGAACCTCGATGGAGGGATTGAAGCGTGGCGTCGTCGATCTGGAGAACGTAGCGAAACTCTACGCCCTCTTCACTCAGCCGCTTCACAGCGTCGCCATCGGCTCGATCGACCAATACAACAGACACTCCAGTATCGACGCCCATCTTCCTCAAGTTGAGAACCGCCTCAATCAGTAGCTCACCATCGGAGGCGATGTCATCGAGCAGCAAGACCCGCTCTCCCAATCGGACATCGCCCTCAATCCAGTTTCCAAACAAAATCGAATGGCGAACGAATCCTGTCCTTAGACCCAATCTGCGCCCGACCTCGCGTACCAGAAGCGGGTTCCCCCTCTTAGGACCGACGACACACTGATAGGTGTCGATATCCGGCATCGCCCGAAGGTACTCGCAAAAGATAGCCGCCAGATTTGCGAGCTCCTCATCGTCGTGGCACGCGCTGAGTAGGTCAACAAAGTAGCTGAATATTAGCTGCTCCTCGTAGAGCTTTTCGATGTGAACCGCCCGCGCCACGTCGAGCCGTTCAAGGTCGCGCCGATCCTCAGGGGATAGATTCTCCTCGCCCCCTCGCGCTGTCACGAACACGGCTCGCTGCGCCTTCAACACGCTGTCCATCGCATTGATCTCGGCGAGGGCCTCTTCCAGTTTTTCCGCTTCGCTCTTCACCTTCGGCGGTGGCTGCGGCGCGCCAGGATTTTCGATCCGCTCACGCCGCTGTTTGGCTTCGGCAAGCTCGGCCTTCAGGTTCTCGATTTTGACGCTGGCCTGAAGGCCTGAAATGTCCGCTTCGAGCTGCCGCTGCGCCACCTCGTTGTGAATGCGAAGGCGCTCACCCAGCCGAATGGCATCGATGTTTTCGAGCCGCTCGGCGGCGATCCCCAGATCAACCAGTAGATTGCGTTGCTCAAGGCAGACCCGCATGAGCTCGGTCTTGGCGCTGCCCAGCCGGGTCAGGCTCTCCAACTGCCGGCGCTCCGACCAGTTGCGAGCGATGGCGAACGCCCCGACGCCGAACGGCGCGAGCGGCATGCGCACGTTCACCGGTGTCATCCCTTCGTCCCGACGGACCTGAGGCAAGGGGCGCTCGTCACTGGCCATTTGATTGTCTCGCGCGTTGAAGTTCTTCAAACCGGGCTGCCGCCCGTTCATGGGCAATCGCGGCTTCCAAGGCTTCGACCTGCGCGCGGACCAATTCGTTCGACTTGGCCATCTCCTGTCGATCCGCCTCCATGACCTGGGCCTCGCCTTCACGAAGGCGGCGCTCATGGTCGCGCCACTCCTCGGCCATCTCTTCCAATTGCTTGGCGCGGGCGGCCCGCTCGTATTCGTTTTCCCCCGTGGCTTCGCGGATCGCCTTAGCGAAGGCGTCCACATTGAGCGTGCCGCCGCCCTTGAGCGCCTGATCTGCGATGCTGGCGGCCGGATGGGGCGTGAGGGAATAGAACCAGGAGAGAATCCACTCCCGGTGAAGGAAAGCGGTCCAGCCGATCAGCGGGATGACGAAGAGTGCGCCGACGTTGCCGCTGGCCAGGATCAGAATCCAGATCACGACTGTCCCAGCGCCGACAGCTCGGGACTGGAACAGCGTCTTCCAGAACACAACAGTGACCACCAGAGAAGTGATCGTCAGGGTTAGACCCAAAAGGTCGAGCAGCGTCATTCTTGGTCCCCATCAGGCTAGGCCGATTCCTCGACTAGCCCTTCGCCCACGCCAAAAACGCGACCACCCTAAGTGGCGCTGTGGAATCGCTCAATCTTTTTGACTCATCGGCATTCGGGCGTCGGAGATTCCGCCACGACGGCGATTGCGGCGTTGCAAGCACCAGTGCGGTTTCCCAACCGTGCTGGATGCGCCAGCGGCGACGCGATTGATCGGAAGGCGAGATATGAAATGGAAGCGCCACGCAGTGGCGCTGAGATGATGCAGCGGGCGCTTTCCCGTCTGCACGGGAAAGCGCCTTCGGAGGGCGCTATCTGCGCCCCGTGGCTTCGCCACCCCGATGTCGTACGCGGGCTCCGACGCGGACGAGTATTCCCCGCAACCGTCGGAACCGCTGTCCGCCCAAGAAGCGCGGCGTAGCTACGCCGTGATGATTGGCTGCGGCAGCGCGTTAGCGTAGCGCCCGACTTCGACCGTTTGAGGGGTGAGCGGCTTCTGGTCGCAAGACCCGCGAACCCCCGGAGGAGGCGCGCTATGTAGCGCGCCTCTGGAGCCCATAGCGGTGGGGCTGTCTCTCCTGGCCCCACCGTGAGGGGAAAACGGTCGAAGTCGGGCGGAACGCCCGACGGTTGCGGGGGTATTGAAGCCGTTGCGGGGCAACGGCTAGCGGCCATCTGGGAGATGGCCGCACCCCGCCAATTCATGATTGGCGGGGTGATTGGCGGCCTTTTCCTGTACTAAGTTGTTCGTCGCGCACCGGGGCATCAATCGACGTCTCAGGTGGGCAAAACTTTCACAACGACTTACACATACACAGGAATGGTTGGAATTTCGCGTTTCTATTCAATCTCTTAGTAGTCGTAGTCGCAGACTACGAATCTGAGGGTCGGACGTTCGAATCGTTCCGGGCGCGCCATTTTCTTCTCCCTTTCCGACGGACCTGCGCGACGGCGACGGGAGACTTTCATGGACGATGCCATTCTCGAACTTCTTCGCACGGCGGCGGCCGAACGGCGGCTCGTCCGGATTTACCGGTCGGTCGACGATACGCCCGAGCGCGGCCATGTGCTCGCGGTCGGCGAGGCCTTCGTGGCCATCGCCGTGGTCGATGACCGCCAACGGTATGACGGCGTCCAGTGCTTCCGGCTGCAGGACATCCGGCTGGTCGAGACCGACCCCTATGCCGACTTCGCCGAGGCGGCGCTGCGCGCGCGCGGCGAGGTTCGACCGGACCTGGGCGAGGTCAGCCTGCTCAGCGCCAGCGCGCTGCTGCTCACCGCCAGCGCCGCCCATCCGCTGATCACCGTGCACCCCGAGGCCGAGGATCCCGACGTCTGTTTCATCGGCAAGGTGCTGAGCCTCGAGGGCGGCCTCTTGTGGCTGCGCGAGATCGGACCGGACGCGCTGTGGGACGACGAGCCGGAGGCCCACCGCATCAGCGAGATCACCCGGGTCGACTTCGGCGGCGACTACGAACAGGCGCTGGCCCTGATCGGCGGCGAACCGCCGGCCAAGGCCCCGGCCGCGGTCCCGCGCCTGCGCCTGGTCACCGACAACAGCTAGGCCGGCCGCGTCGCTCGCCGCCGAAGCCACGCCTCGGCGATCAGGATGTTGGGGACCCAGCACAGCCAGGCGATGGCGCGGTAGCTGTCGTCCATGGGCCAGGGCAGCAGCATCGACAGCGGCAGGTAGATCCTCAGGGTCACCGCCGCGAGCGTCAGGGCCCAGGAGCGGATCATCCAGCGGCGGTGCTCGTCAAACCGGCGCTCCATGGCCGTGCGCCAGCCCAGCGCCGTGACGACGATCCACAGGACCGCCAGCAGGGCGAACCCCGCGCTGGCGATCGGGCCGGTCGAGGCGCCGAACGCCAGCACCAGGCCGGCGATCCCGCCCTCCAGGCAGCCCAGCACGTAAAGCCGGCCGGTCCAGCGGTGCGCCGCCGGCCAGCGCCGCCTGACAGACGGCAGGAACTGCAGCCAGCCGATCAGCAGCGCCGTCGCCGCGCCGGCGACATGGGCGGCCACCCAGAGGTGGGCGAAGTGGTTCTCCATGACGTTCGGCGCCAGGGGGCCGACCGCGGGCAGGTAGCGGTAGGACACCAAGGCCACCGCCATGGCCAGGAAGGCCGCGGTCGCCTGAAAGGCCTTCGCTCCCCAGCGGCGGCCGGCAGGCCTGGGCGTCGCATCCATCGTCGTCATCGCTCGCGCTCCATCTCGATGACCGCCGTGATTGCCGCCGGCCGCGCACCCGGCTAGGCCTGTCTTCGCGAACGGCGCCGGGGCTGCGTGAACGGAACGCGATGGGATCGACGGGGACGAGTTCGGCGGGGAACGCCATCCGGCGGCTGACGCTCGATCTCGCCGTCCTCGCCGCCATGGGACTGGTGGTCGGCGCGCTCGGCCCCTTCGGCTCGGACACCATGGCGCCCCTTCCGCGCTACGCCTACTGGACCGGCAATCTGGTCGGCGGCGGCCTGATCGGGATGGTGATCGACGAGGCGCTCGGTCGGCGGATCACCAACGCCTGGCGGCGCGTGGCGGTCACTTCGGTGCTGATGACGCCGCTGGTCGCCCTGTTCGTCAGCGGCATGGCGCTGGCCTTCTTCGGCGTGACGGCGGACGTCCATGGCTACCTGGCGCTGCTGTGGCAGGTGTTCGCCATCGCGCTGCCGGCCATGGCCGTGCGGGCGCTGGTCTGGCGGCGCCCGGCCGTGCGCGTCGAGACCCGAACCGTGATCGCCCCGCCGCTCCCGGAGGCCGAGGCCGCGTTCCGGCGGCGACTGTCGGCCCGCCGCCGCACGGCGCGGCTGATCGCGGTCGAGGCCCACGACCACTACCTGCGGGTCCACACCGACGCCGGCGCGGAGCTGGTCACCGGGCGGATGGCCGACGCCATGGACGAGCTGGCCGGGGCCCACGGCTATCGCACCCACCGGTCCTGGTGGGTGGCCGCCGACGCCATCGAGGCCGTGCGCTGGCGCCGCGGGACGGGTCAGGCGCATCTGGCCGGCGGGCTGGTCGCGCCGGTCAGCCGGGCCCAGGCGCCGCTGCTCCGGGACGCGGGCTGGACCTAGATGTCGCCCTGGGTCTTGGGAGACCAGCCGCTGGACGGGGGCCCGTCAAAGGTCTCGGCGATGGCCTGAACCTCCGGCTCGAAGTCTTCCATCGCCTGGATGCGGCGGACCTCGATGGTTTCGGTCTCGCTGGCCGGGCAGCGACTGGCCCAGTCGGTGGCCTCGTCCAGCGAGGCGACGTCGATGATCCAGAAGCCGCCCAGCACCTCCTTGGCCTCGGCGAACGGCCCGTCGGTGACGACCGGCTTGCCCGTGGCGAAGGACACGCGGCGGCCGGTCGACGGCGGGTGGAGGCCCTCCAGCGCCTGCAGCACGCCAGCGTCCTGGAGCGCCTGATTGTAGGCCATCATGGCCTCGACGCGATCGACCGGCAGGTCGAGCTCGGGCCCGGCGGCCTCGTAACCGGCGGGGATCATCAGCAACATGAACCGCATGGGGTGTCTCCGTATTGACTCGCCGGCCTCGCCGCCGGCCTCATCGATACGACGAACGGCGGAGCCTCGCCCCGACATTTTCTCCGCGGCGCGCGACAGCGTCGTTCGCCCTTGTTTCGCCCAGGTTCGTTCCCCATCTGTGCGACTTCGGCGAGCAACGGAATCCCGGCAGGGTCGCCGCCGCCGCACCAGCCATCCGGGGACCAGCTTGCAATCCATCATATCCGTGCAGGGTCTGTCCAAGACCTACGCCGGCGGCCTGGAGGCGCTCAAACGCGTCGACCTGGAGATCCGCCGGGGAGAGATCTTCGCGCTGCTGGGACCGAACGGCGCCGGCAAGACGACGCTGATCAGCATCATCTGCGGCATCGTCAACGGCTCGACCGGCACGGTGCTGGCCGACGGCCACGACATCCGCCGCGACTACCGCGCCGCCCGTTCGGCCATCGGCCTGGTGCCGCAGGAGCTGAACACCGACGCCTTCGAAACGGTCTGGGCGACGGTGAAGTTCAGCCGCGGCCTGTTCGGCAAGGCGCCGGACAACGCCTACCTCGAGAAGGTGCTGCGCGACCTCTCCCTGTGGGACAAGAAGGACGCCAAGATCATGACGCTCTCGGGCGGCATGAAGCGCCGGGTGATGATCGCCAAGGCGCTGAGCCACGAGCCGACCATCCTGTTCCTCGACGAGCCGACCGCCGGCGTGGACGTCGAGCTGCGCCGCGACATGTGGGAGATGGTGCGCAGCCTGCGCCAGAGCGGCGTGACCATCATCCTGACCACCCACTACATCGAGGAAGCCGAGGAGATGGCCGACCGCATCGGGGTGATCCGCAAGGGCGAGATCATCCTGGTCGAGGACAAGGACGTCCTGATGCGCCAGCTCGGTCGCAAGAGCCTGACCATCCAGCTGCGCGAGCCGCTGGCCGCGATCCCGGCCGGGCTGGAGAGCTTCGCGCTGGAGCTCGCCGCGGACGGCCACAGGCTCGTCTACGGCTTCGACACCCGAAGCGAAGACACCCGCATCGCCGACCTGCTGCGACGCCTGCATGACGCCGGCATCGATTTCAGCGACCTGAACACCGAGGAAAGCTCCCTCGAGGACATCTTCGTCAGCCTGGTGAGGGCGCCCCAATGAACCTGCACGCGGTCAAGGCGATCTACACCTTCGAGATGGCGCGCTGGTTCCGGACGATGACCCAGAGCATCGCCGCCCCGGTCATCTCGACCTCGCTCTACTTCGTCGTCTTCGGGGCGGCGATCGGCTCGCGCATGGCCAGCATCGACGGGGTGGCCTACGCCGCCTTCATCGTGCCCGGTCTGATCATGCTGTCGATCCTGACCGAAAGCGTCTCGAACGGCTCGTTCGGCATCTACATGCCCAAGTGGGCGGGCACGATCTATGAGCTGCTGTCGGCGCCGGTCTCGGCCTTCGAGACCGTGCTGGGCTACGTCGGCGCGGCGGCAAGCAAGTCGGTGATCCTGGGCCTGATCATCCTGGTCACGGCGCGGCTGTTCGTGCCGTTCGAGATCGCCCATCCGGTCTGGATGGTCGGCTTCCTGGTGCTGACCGCCGTCACCTTCAGCCTGTTCGGCTTCATCCTCGGGGTGTGGGCGGACGGCTGGGAGAAGCTGAACATCGTACCGATGCTGATCATCACGCCGCTGACCTTCCTGGGCGGCAGCTTCTATTCGATCAGCATGCTGCCGCCGCTCTGGCAGAAGATCACCCTGTTCAACCCGGTGGTCTATCTGGTCAGCGGCTTCCGCTGGGCCTTCTTCGGGGTGTCGGACGTCAACGTCGGCGTCAGCCTGGCCGCCACGGCGGGCTTCCTGGCGGTGTGCCTGGCGGCGGTCTGGTGGATCTTCCGGACGGGCTGGCGGCTGAAGACGTAGTGTCTTTGCGTGGTTCGCGACGCCGGCCCAAGAGCCGGCTCCTCACCATGACGAGCTCAGGGGAGCCCAACCACGCTCGTCATCCTGAGGAGCGAGCCCGAGGCGAGCGTCGCGAAGGACGCACTCACCGCCGCGCCAGCCGCGCCCCGATGTCCGCGAAGGCGGCCGGGGCCAGGAACCACGGCTCGACCAGATAGCGGAAGGCCAGGCGGCGCGGCTGCGACAGCAGACGGAACAGCCACTCCAGCCCGACCCTGCCGGTCCAGCGCGGCGCGGCTTCCTGCACGCCGGCTTCGTAGTCGAAGGCGGCGCCGACCGGGAAGAACACGCCCCGGCCGATCAGGTCGCGGTTGGCGGCGATCCACTGCTCCTGGCGCGGCATGCCCATGCCGACCAGGATGATGTCGGGGTCGAAGGCGGCGATGTCGCGGCGCAGGGCGACGCTGTCGGCGCTCAGCGGATCAATGTCGAAATAGCCGCCGTGCTCGGCCAGTTGCACGCCGGGAAAGGCCTTGCGGATTTCCGCCGCCGCCCGCTCGCCCACGCCCGGCGCGCCGCCGACGTGGAACACGCGCCAGCCGCGGTCGCGGACCGTGGCCCAGAAGTCGTCGCGCCAGTCGAGATAGGTCGAACGGTGCTCGCGCCCGACCGGCAGACCCATGAGCCGGCCCCACAGGATCATCGGCCGGGAGTCGATCTGCACCAGGTCGGCGTCGTCGAAGAAGGCCCGCAGCGCCGGCGTGCGGGCCAGCAGGAACAGGCTGTGGGAATTGTGGTTGGCGATCACCGCCGTACCGCCGCCAGCCACGAAGGCCTCGGTCGCGGCCAGCATCTCGCCCGGCGTGATCGGATCGACGACGCCGCCCAGCAGGCGGACACGGGTCGTGGCGATGGCTTGAGCGAGCGCGGTCATGCGGAGCAGCATGCACGCCGCCAATTGAGGTCGCGTTAGAGGACGTGGTTAAGCGGTCCTGAACTTCCACTTCAGGGCCAGGATCACCGCGCTCAGGACCAGACAGACCGCGTTGGCCACCGCCACCGGCCAGCTGCCCAGCAGCACCCCGTAGGTCGTCCACAGGACAAAGCCGGTCACGGTCAGCAGGAACATCCGCAGCGAGACGGACGAGGCGTCCTTCTCCCGCCAGATCTTGAGGATCTGCGGGGTGAAGCTGGTCATCGAGCAAAGGGCGGCGGCCGTGCCGACGGTGTTGATGAGGAGCTCACTCATTTTCCGTGTCCCCGGCGCAGGCCGGGGCCCACCGGGCAGGCGCGGCGCGTATACATGGATCCCGGCCTTCGCCGGGAAGACGGTCCTTGCAACAAAGTCAGGCGCTGAGCGGCAGCTCCCGCACGCCCCAGCGCTCCGCCCAGGCCGGGGCCAGCTGGAAGCCGGCGGGCGGGCGGCCGGGGGCGACCCCGTCGCGCAGGCAGGCCGTGAGGAAGGTCAGGGCGGTCTTCACCCCGTGCTCGGAATAGGGCTTGCCGATCACCCCGCAGGCGCCGGCCATGTCGTCGGGCAGGCGTTTGACGTTGGCGGTCATGAACAGCGCCACCCCGCCGCAGTCGCTGGAGATCCGGCGGGCGACATCGATCCCGGTCGGGCCGTCGCACAGGTGCACGTCTACCAGGGCCAGATCCGGGCGCAGCGAGGTGGCCAGCGCCATGGCCTCGTCCGAACTCATGGCATGACCGACGTCGCGACAGCCGATCTCCGCGATGAGGTAGCTCAGCTCGGCCGCCAGCAGGACCTCGTCCTCGACGATCAGCACGTTCAGGGGGGTGTGGTCACTCATCTCCGCAACTCGGTTCAGTGTTTGCCGTTCACCGGCAGCCGGATCACCGTCCTCAGTCCAGGAAGGGCGTCCGCGGTTTCACATTCGGCCCGGAGTTGTTCGCACAGCAGCCTGATGATGGTCTGACCGAACCCGGGCCGGGGCTCGTCTGTCGCGACACCAACGCCGTCGTCGGCGATTTCGATCCGGAAGTGTCCGTTTTCTCTTCGAACGGAGACCTTGATCACGCCGGCGCGACCGTCCGGGAAGGCGTGGCGGATGGCGTTTGCGAGCAGTTCACTGAACAGCAGGGCCAGCGGCGCGGCCTTGTCGGCGGGGACGTCGACGCGCTCGAGATCGAGATCGGCGGTGATGTCGGACCGGCCCGAGGAGCCGATGGCGTCGCTGACCAGGTCGCGGATGAAGGCCGCCACGTCGAAGCGCTCGACGTCCTCGCTCTGGAACAGCCGGCGATGGACGGTCGCCACCGCGTTCACCCGCTCCAGCATGCCGCGCAGGGCCGAGCGAACCGTCGGGTCGGGGGTCCGCCTCGCCTGCAGGAGCAGCAGCGAGGAGATGAGCTGCAGGTTGTTCTTCACCCGGTGGTCGACCTCGTGCAGCAGAGCGGTCTTCTGCTCCAGCGCATGCTGCAGGTCGGCGGTCGCGGTCTCGATGGCGGCCTGCAGGTCGTCGCGACGCTCGAGCAGAGCCAGTTCGGCGCGCTTGCGACCCGTGATGTCCAGTTGCGAGCCGAAGAAGTAGGTGATCTCGCCGGCGGCGTTGCGCACCGGGCTGACATAGAGGGCGTTCCAGAACGGCGCGCCGTCCTTGCGGTAGTTCAGGATATCGACCGCGACGTCCTGACCGGTCTCGACCGCATCGCGGACACGGGCGACGACCTCGGGGTCGGTCTGCGCGCCCTGCAGGAAGCGACAGTTGCGCCCGATGATCTCGTCGCGCTCATAGCCGGTCATGGCGACGAAGGCGTCATTGGCGAAGATGATCGGATGCTCGGCCTGGCGGGCGTCCGTGACGATCATCGGCATCCGTGTGGCGCGGATCGCCGCCGCGAAGGGATCATCCGCACCGTGCGCGGCGGCAAGCGCCGCTCCCGCGTCGAGCGACGTCTGGTAGTCGTCTGGCATCCAAAATCCTGTGCCGCCGAAGCCCCGTGGCAGCACAACGACGAAAGCGCCGCCGGGTTCCTGCCCGGCGGCGCTTCCAGTGGTCCTCAGACCGCTCCGACGTCCTCAGAAAGCGTACTGGGTCCGCAGGGAGTAGATGTTCAGGTCCTGGCCAACCTCGGTTCCCAGAGCAGGCGTGGCGAAGGCGCCGGCGCCGAACGCCGTGCCGCCCGGCGAGGTGCGGTCGACCTGGAGGTTGCGCCAGGTGAACTGCATGGCCATGCCGGGGTTGAGGTACCAGTTGAGCCCCACCGACAGGATTTCCTGTTCGCCGCCCCGGATCGACCCGAGCGCCGGCAGGTCGTTCTCACGGTAGTTCAGGTCCAGCACCGAGTAGCGCAGACCCAGCTCCCAGGCGCCCCAGGTCCCTTTCTCCAGGCTGAAGGCCTTGGCGGGCTTGGGGCCGTCAAATCCGGCGGAGCCGGCATTGTAGTTGCGGCTTTCGCCGGTCAGCACCCAGCTGCCCTGGACGTACCAGCCCGAGAAGTCGGGATCGGGCAGCGCGCTGGCGCGACGCTCCACGGCGATGTCGAAGTACTCGGCCTGCAGGTAGAGGTTCCTGCGTTGGGCCCCGAACTCCAGGCCGAGCGCGGTGACGCCGTCGGAGTCGATGCTGCCGGAGTCGACCAGGCGGGCGCTGTCGACGCGAATCTCCGGCCGCTCGCGCAGGCGGATCGGCGAGGGCGCTCCGCCCGGAACGTCCGGACCGGTCGCCGACGGATTGATGATGACGTTGGCGGCGAGGCCCAGGTGAATGAGCGTGTCGTCCTGCTTGTAGGGCACGAAGGTCGCCCGGCCGACAAAGCCCAGCTGCTCGTCATAGGTCTGCACGCCGGCGATGTTGCCGGTGACCGTGCCGGACAGGGTCCAGCGCTCGCCGCCGGCGTAGAGGCCGGCGCCCACGCGGGCGTCGCCGCCGGCCAGGCCGCGCACGACCTCGGCCACCGCGGCGCGCTCGGCGAACAGCGAGCTTGCGTTGGACGCCCCGTCCTCAAGGCTGGTGGTCGGCGCGTAGGCCCCGACCCGCAGGCGAGCGACGCCGAGGCCGTCATACTGCAGCCAGGCGGCGTTGACCTTGCCGCCCTCCTCGTTGCCGGAGCCGCCGAAGTCGTAGGTGAAGTTGTACTGGAAGTCGCCGAAGGCCTTGCCCTCGATCCCCAGGCGGATGCGGCGGAAGTTGAAACCGTCGGCCATGTCCCGGGCCCGCTCGTTCTCGGTCGCGTCGCCGAAGGAGCCCCGACGGAAGTCGCTGGCCAGCGGCCCGGCGTCATCCTGATCGTAGATTGCTCCGTCCAGCTGCATCAGTCCGCGGAAGCTGGTGCTGAACTGTCCGTCGGCGGAAGCGAGGGTCGGTCGGCCGTTCTTGAGACTGACGGTCGCGGCGGGCGGCGCGGCCGGCGCCGGAGGAGCGACCGGAGCGGCGGGGCGAGCCTCGGCCCTGGCGGCGGCGGAGTCGGCCTTCAGCGCCCGCAGTTCGCCCTGCAGCTCGGCAAGCGCCGCTTCGAGACGCGCGATCCGCTCCTCATTGGTTTCCCGCGCCTGGGCGATTCCGCCGGTGGCGACAGCGAGCGCGACGCCGGCAAGCAGCGCGGCGCGAAGACGTCCAGAATTGCCGTGCATAGTATCCTCCCAGACCCGCGAGCGCCGACGCTCGCGAAACCGTGTTCAGTCGGCCGTTGCTCGCATGGGGGAAGCGAGAATCGGTCCCATGGGCGCGGTCGTTCTAGTGGATTGGGGGCGATTTGGTTAAAAATGTTCCGCCAGCGGACGGCATGTCACAGGCGACGGGCGCAAACGCAGAGGGGCGCGACCTCCTCTCGGCGGTCGCGCCCCGTTGTTCTGTCGGCGTTTTCTGCCGTCAGTCGGCCTAGAACATCACCCGGCCGGACAGTTGCAGATTGTAGCGATCCTCGCCGTCGACGGCTTCGAACTCGCCCTCGATCGCGACATAGGACATCGGCGTGCCGGCCCGCAGCGACAGGCCGACCAGCATGGCGCCGTCGCCCGCTTCGCTGGCCGGCAGCGCGACCCATTGTCCGCCGACGAAGCGGAAGACGGTGTCGCCCATGTTCCCGGACAGGTTCTGGCGGTAGCCGAGGCGCAGTTCAGGACGCCACCAAAGATCACGGCCGAACGTCGCGCCCAGCGCCAGTTCGGCGGTGGTCGACAGGCGGTCGCTGGTGCGGGAGTCGACTTCCTGGTTGAAGCCGCCACTGAGGCCATCCTCGATCCGCGAGTCCTCGGACAGGTAGAGATAGTCGACGCTCAGGGCCGGTCGGGCGTAGAAGCGCCCCGCGCTGAACTCGTAGGCCCCGGCCGCGCTGAGCACGCCGGTGAATCCGGTCCAGTCCGACGTGGCCTCGACGATCAGGCTGTTGGCGGGATCGATGAACACGCGGTCGCCGTTGAACCAGCCGTAGCCGGCCGAGCCGCGGGCGTTGAAGGTGAACTTGCCGATCGACCGACGCCAGTAGATGCCGGCCTCGAGCAGCGAAACGCTGGTCTCCTCGCCGATCTTGGCGACATCGTCTTGTTCCTCGGCGGTGACGAAGGCGAGCGTCGCCCCCAGCGCGCCGCCGTCAGCGCCCATGCTTTCGTAGCCGCCGACGAAGCCGAAGGCTTTGGTCTCGGAGCCGGCGGTGGCGCCGGCGTCGCGCATGACCTGGACGTTCACTTCCTGGACCCAGAAGCTGTCCGGTCCATAGCGCTGGCGCAGGTCCGGCCGGGTGGCGGTGAGGCGCGAAATCGTCCGCGTCATAGAATCGATCGACGAGAACAGACCCTCGCCCTGGTCGGGCAGCATCTGGTCGAAGCGCTCAAGGAATTCCTTGCGCGACTGAGCGGTCAGGAAGGCGTCCCGGATGTCGTCGTCCTGGCCCAGCGCGGCGTAGACGGCTTCTAGCGCCAGGCTCTGGCTCTGGTTCATCTCCATCTCCGCGGCGGTGCGGCGACGGATGTCGATATTGACTTCGCCGGCGGCGACGTTGGCCGAAGCCTGGGCCACGAACAGGTAGGGCGAGTTGCCGACCAGGCTCTGGTCCAGCGTGCCCACCGTCAGACCGCCGGGGGTGTCGGTCCGGATCACGGTGTAGCTGGTCGGCGCGGAGATGAGGTCGGTCAGCACCAGGCCAAGCTTGGCGCCGCTGGCGATCGTGGCGGTGGCCACGTCGAAGCGGGTGTTGGAGACCGCGTTGGGATCGGCGGTGAACACGACCGAGCTGGTGGCGCCGACGGTCAGGGCCGTGGCGTCGATGACCTCGGCGTTGGTGATCACCAGGCTGCCGGCTGTCACATTGACGGTCAGCTGGCCGTCACTGTCCCGGACGTCGCCAAAGGTCGTGGCGTCGCCGCTGAGGCTGAGGACGTCAGCGCCGGCGCCGAACGAGACGTCGCCGACGAACTGGCCGTTCCGGAGGTCCAGGGTATCGGCGAAGGCGCCGAAGTAGATGTTGCCGGTGATCGACGGCTCATCGGCGTCGTCCACGCCGTCGCCGTCTGCGTCGGCATCCTCGGTGTCGGGGTCGAGGTCGTCATCGCCATCGTCGATGCCGATCTGGACGACCGTGACACCCGACTTGGCATGCAGCAGGTCCATGGCGACCGCCGTGCCAACAACGGTCTCGTTGTTCGGATCGGCGTCGTCGTCGTCGGTGTCATTGCTGTCGTCGTTTGGCACGACAAAGGCGCGGATGACGCCAGTGTTGGTGATCGAGGTCAGCGTACCTGCGCCGTCCCGGATCGCGACCGCGTTGCTCTTCTCGCCGTTGGCCACGACCGTGATGGAGCCGCCAACGTTCAGCTTGCTGGTCGTGGCGTTGTCGTCGATGCGCACGCCATAGGTCGTGAAGGCGCCTTCGGTGGTCAGCGGCGCGGAGGTCGCCGTGGTGCTGGCGAAGAGGGTGCCGTCGACCTTGATCTCGTCGACAATCGATCCGCTGGTCAGGTGCAGCGCCTGGCTGCTGGCGTTGTACGCGACGGCGGAAACCGCGCCGATGAGGTTCATCCCCCTCTCGAGCGTGGTCGTCTGACCGCCGCCCGCGCCGATCCGGATGCCGGTGGCGCTGAAGTCGTCGAGCAGGCCGTTGGCCGCGATCGTGCCGCGGACGACAAGGCCGAAGGCGTTGTCGCCCGTCGCCGCGACCTTGCCGATGGTGATCGAGTCGGTCGCCGATCCGATGACCAGGGCCGGAGCGGACCCAGCCACTGACAGGCTGGCGGCGCCTTCACTCGTGTCGGCCAGACCGTCGTTGTCGAGGTCGGTGTCGGTGGTGTCGAGGATGCCGTCGTTGTCGTCGTCGGTGTCTTCGCTGTTGAGAATGCCGTCGCCGTCATAGTCGAGGCCCGCGATCGGCGCCGTGTCGAGCAGGATGCCGCCGCCGACGTTGCCGGCGACCACGACCGCCGACCTGCCGGGCAGCATGTCGTCGGCGTCAAGCTTGACCCGGTCTTCCGCCCGAACCGGGCGGCTGGAGTACCGGAACCCGCGCGCGGTGATCGCGCCCTGGATGGTCAGACGGCCGCTGATGTCGTCGGTTTCGACCCCCAGCGCGTTCTCGCCCAGCGCGGTCACCGAGCCGCCGATCGTGACATTGCCGGTGACGGGCGCGGCGAGCTGGATGCCCCGGGCGTTGTCGCCGGTGACGTTGATGGCGCCGCGGCTGCTGAAGTTCCCGGTCAGCGGCCCCTGCAGCAGGATGCCGACGGAGTCGTTGCCCTCGATTGTGATGGAGCCGGTGGTGTCGTTGACGATATTTCCGGTCATCGCACCCGCGACGAGGATGCCGTACTTGTTGGTCCCGTCGGCGAACTCGCCGTCCAGGTCGCCGTCGTTGTCCGTGTCCTTCAGCTCGAGGCTGGAGCCGAGCGTGATGGCGGCCTTGTTGGTGACGTCGCCGACCGTGCCGGCGTTGACCTTGATGCCCGCCAGATAGCTGACGTCCTCGGCGCTGATCTCGCCTTCATTGATGATGTCGTGGTTGCTGTTGGCCGTCACCGCGCCGGCGATGGCGCCCGCCGCGCCGCCGGTCGTCGGCTTGACCTTGCCCGTGCTGGTGATGCGGATGTCGTCCGGCGCGCCGTTGTTGATGGTCGCCGTCGAGACGCCTGCCGTGCGCGTGTCGGTGATCGTCGTCTCGGCGAAGGCGCCGGACGCGAAAAAGAGCAGCGGAGTGGCGGCCGCGGTGGCCACGAGACGCTTGCGGAACATGAACTGATAACCCCGGACCTTAGACGGCGACACGTTCGTCCCCTGTCGATGCGGCGAAATTGCGTCGGCCGTCATGAACCATCCCCGGGGACCCCGCCTCGTCTATCGCAAGGCTCGCAAGGGCGCCATATCTCCATACACCATAGCCGGTCGAATATTCCGAATCGAGGCTTTCCCGCCATGCCCTCCGACGGCAAGCCCAGCGCCCATCGACCCGTCCTGCTGATGACCGCCGTCGGCGCGGCCGCGCCGTTGCTGCTGGCGGCCGTCGGACAGGCCGGCGCCGGCGCCGCCACGCTGGCCGCGCTGGGCATTGGAGCGAGCGGATTATGGATGGCGATGCGGGCCCTCGAGGCTGACAGGCCGCCGTCCGCCCCGGCCGACGAGGCCGCCCCGGCGGTGACCCCGATACCCTACGCGGCCATCCTGGAGGACCTTGCTGATCCGGTCATGGTGATCGCCGCCGACGAGCCCTACGAAGTGACCGGGCACCGGCTGGTGTTCGCCAACCGGGCGGCGCGCGACCTGTTCCGGATCTACCGTCCCGACGTCCGCCTGATCACCGCCATCCGCAATCCGCAGATCATCGAGCTCGTCGAGGAAGCGTTGTTCGGCGGCGTCGGCGGCGACACAACGTTCGAGACCGGCGCCGCGCAGGATCGCAGCTGGACCGCCGTCGCCTCGCCGCTGGCCCCGGCGCCATGGGGCGCTTCGATGGCCCTGCTCATCCTGCGCGATCAGACCGACCTGCGGCGGGCTGAGCGGATGCGGGCCGATTTCCTGGCCAACGCCAGCCATGAACTGCGCACGCCGCTGGCGTCGCTGTCGGGCTTCATCGAGACCCTGCGCGGCCCGGCCCGGGACGACGTCGCGGCCCGCGAGAAGTTTCTGGGCATCATGCAGGCCCAGGCCGAACGCATGTCGCGCCTGATCGACGACCTGATGAGCCTGTCGCGGATCGAGCTGAACGAGCACATCGCGCCGCTGGGACGGGTCGACCTGTCGGGGGCGGTGACCGACGTCACCGACGCCCTGATGCCGGTGGTCAGGGCCAAGGGAGTCTCCTTCGCCTGGTCGCCGCCCGGCCGTGACCAGGTGGTGGTCGAGGGCGACCGTGACCAGATCATCCAGGTAGTCCAGAACCTGGTCGACAACGCGGTGAAGTACACGCCGTCCGGCGGGGTCATCGGCATCGAGATCAGCGCGCCGGTCGAGGGCGACGCGCCGCCGCCGCGCGATCCCGAGGCGACCCGGCTGCCGCTGCTGACGCCGGAACACCGGGCCGGCGGCGCCTATGCCCTGCTGAGGGTCAGCGACCAGGGTCCCGGCATGCCGCGCGACGCGCTGCCCCGGCTGACGGAACGCTTCTACCGCGTCGAGGGCCAGAAGAGCGGCGACAAGTCCGGCACGGGGCTCGGCCTGGCGATCGTCAAGCACATCGTCAATCGTCACAAGGGCGGCCTGGCGGCAGAGACCGTGCTGGGGCGGGGCTCGACCTTTTCGGTCTGGCTTCCGCTCAGCGCGTCTCCGACCGGGCGCCTCCCGGCGGACGCCGTCGCAAAAGTGTCGTAGAACTGTCGCACAGGGGCAGCATCGCTTCGGCAGTAGGACATCGCGCCGACCGCCAGGCTTTCCGATTCGCGGACGCCCCGCCCGGCCGGACGACGGTGATGGACGGGCCGCCGCAGAACATGATCGCGCGGGCCGTCGCGCCAGGGACCCATGATGAACGAGCACATCGTCAGATCCTTCGAGGATGAACTGAACCAGCTGGCCGCCGAGGTCGCCCGCATGGGCGGCCTGGCCGAGGCGCAGGTGAACGATTCCATCACCGCCTTCGCGCGCCGCGACGTTCCGCTGGCCCAGGCCGTGGCCGGCCGGGACGAGAGGCTGGACCTGAAGGAGGTCGAGATCGAGCGGGCCGCCATCCGCCTGATCGCCCTGCGCCAGCCGATGGCCAACGACCTGCGCCGCGCCGTGGGCGCGATGAAGATCGCCATGAACCTGGAACGCTGCGGCGACCTGGCCAAGAACATCGCCAAGCGCACCCTGATCCTGGCCGAGGCCGAGCCGGCCGGGCCCGTGACCCGTTCGATCGAGCGCATGGGCAAGCTGGTCGCCGGCCGGCTGAAGGAAGTTCTGGACGCCTATACCGCCTCGGAAGTCGACCGCGCGATCGCCGTCTGGACGCGCGACACCGAGGTGGACGAGCACTACGACAGCCTGTTCCGCGAACTGCTGACCTACATGATGGGCGATCCGCGCACGATCACCGCCGGCGCCCACCTGCTGTTCGTGGCCAAGAACCTGGAGCGGATCGGCGACCACGCCACCAACATCGCCGAGATCGTTCACTACGAGATCACCGGCCGCGAGATCATCGCCGACCGGCCCAAGATGGATGCATTGAGCCAATGACCCCCACGGTCCTGGTCGTCGAGGACGAAGACGCCCTCGCCACCCTGCTGCAGTACAACCTCGAGAAGGAAGGCTATCGCGTCGTCCACGCCGGCGACGGCGAGGAGGCGCTGATCCTGGTGCAGGAACAGCAGCCGGATCTGGTCGTCCTCGACTGGATGCTGCCCAAGGTCTCCGGAATCGAGGTCTGCCGGCGCCTGCGCCAGCGGCCGGAAAGCCGCAACCTGCCGATCCTGATGCTCACCGCCCGGGGCGAGGAGAGCGACCGGGTGCGCGGCCTGGACACCGGCGCCGACGACTATCTGGTCAAGCCCTTCGCCATGACCGAGCTGACCGCCCGCATCCGCGCGGTCATGCGCCGCATCCGCCCGGGCCTCGCCGACGACCGCGTCACCGCCGGCGACATCATCGTCGACCGCGTCGCCCACCGGGTGAAGCGCGACGGCAAGGAGGTTCACCTCGGCCCCACCGAATTCCGCCTGCTCGACCACCTGATGCAGCATCCCGGCCGGGTGTTCAGCCGCGAACAGCTGCTGGACGCGGTCTGGGGCAGCGACGTCTATGTCGAGGCGCGCACCGTCGACGTCCACATCGGCCGCCTGCGCAAGGCCCTGAACCACGGCGCGCCGGTCGACCCGATCCGCACCGTGCGCTCGGCCGGCTACTCGCTGGACTTCGGGGGGTAGCGATTCCTCCCTCCCCTTCATGGGGAGGGACTGACCCGCGAGGCGGGTCAGGGTGGGGCATGAGGTGGCCGCGCCCTGCGCAAGGTGAGGATCGCGACTTGCCCCACCCGTCCTCTGCTTCGCCCTTGGGGCTGCGCAGGGTCCACCCTACCCACAAGGGGGAGGGAGTGCTTGACGCCCCCGCCGCCACGCGCAAAACCAACCGCCCATGAACATCCTTCTCGTCGGATCGGGCGGGCGCGAGCATGCGCTGGCCTGGAAGATCGCGCAGTCGCCGCTGCTGACCCGCCTCGTCGCCGCGCCGGGCAGTCCGGGCATCGCCAATCTCTGCGAGATCCGCGCCCTCAAGGTCACCGACGTCGAGGGCCTCGTCGCCCTCGCCCGCGAGATCGCCGCAGACCTGGTGGTGATCGGTCCGGAGGCGGCGCTGGAGGTCGGGCTGGCCGACGCGCTGACCGCGATCGGCATCCCCTGCTTTGGCCCCACGGCCTCGGCGGCGCGGATCGAGACCAGCAAGGCGTTCAGCAAGGATTTCCAGGCCCGCCACAATCTGCCGACCGCGGCCTACGGCGTGTTCAAGACGGTCGATGACGCCGGCGCCTTCCTCGATACCCTGACCGCGCCGTTCGTGATCAAGGCCGACGGCCTGGCGGCGGGCAAGGGCGTGGTCATCGCCCAGACCCGCGCCGAGGCCGACGCCGCCGTCGCCGACATGCTGGGCGGCCGCTTCGGCACGGCCGGCGCCCGGGTGGTGATCGAGGAGTTCATGCACGGCGAGGAGGCCTCCTTCTTCGCCCTCTGCGACGGCGAGACGGCCATCCCCTTCGGCTACGCCCAGGATCACAAGCGCGCCTGGGACGGCGACCAGGGCCCCAACACTGGCGGCATGGGGACCTATTCGCCCGCCCCCGTGCTGACCGACGCGCTGGCGAAGCGCGCGTTCGAGGAGGCCGTGCTGCCGGCCGTGAAAGGCATGGCGGCGGAGGGCAATCCCTATCGCGGCGTGCTTTACGCCGGCCTGATGCTGACCCCGACCGGCCCGCGCCTGGTCGAGTTCAACGCCCGCTTTGGCGACCCTGAATGCCAGGTGCTCATGCTGCGGCTGGCCAGCGACATCGTCCCCTACCTGAAGGCCGCCGCCGAAGGCGCGCTGGCGTCCATGCCGGCGCCGCAGTGGCGAGACGAGAGCGCGCTCTGTGTGGTCTATGCCGCCGAGGGCTATCCCGACGCCCCGAAGGCCGGCGCGGTGATCGAGGGCGCCGACGCCGACTTCGGCGACCAGGTGGCGGTGTTCCACGCCGGGACCAGCCGCAACGCCGACGGCGACCTCTGCGCCTCCGGTGGCCGGGTCCTGAACGTCTGCGCGCTCGGCGCCTCGCTGCAAGAGGCCCGCGACCTCGCCTACGCCGCCATCGAGACCATCGACTTCCCGGGCGGCTTCTACCGCACCGACATCGGCTGGCGGGCGCTTTAGGAGCCTCGCCAGCGCGGCCTTCCATCCTCTCCCTGTTGGGAGAGGGGGACCCTGCGGAGCAGGGTGGAGAGGGACGCGCCGCCGGTCGGTGATTGGCCGCCGCGTTCGGCCTTCATCCCTGTCCGCGCAAGGATTTCCCGCACAGGAGCCTCCCGCTCCACCACCCTTCGGGTGGTCCCCCTCTCCCAATAGGGAGAGGAAGAAATGGGGGGATAACTCAATTCTATCCCCCTCAGCTTCACCGCCCGTATCCTTCACCCGTCCCCGTCGCGGGGGAGGGCGTACGGATCCGGCCCGATACGGCGACGTGGGATG
>JASJPM010000003.1:0-196296 GCA_031426695.1 Caulobacter sp. | reverse complement strand
CAAGGGCCGTGGCGCTCCGCCGTCCTCCCCAACCTGTTCGGGCCCAAGCCCGCCCGGGCGGCGAAGCCGTGCGCGAGCGCCCTCCATCCTTGCGCCGCGCGCGGTGATCCCTAAGATCGCGCGCACTTCAAACAAGCGTACGAAACGTGGGGAAACACCGATGGCCGACGCCGAGCCGACCGCCCAGGACCTCAACTCCGGCACCAAGCCGGTCGAGGAGCGCCATCAGATCGACGAGGGCAAGCTCGAGGCCTGGCTGAAGGCCAACGTCGAGGGCTACGCCGGTCCGCTGGAAGTGCGCCAGTTCAAGGGCGGCCAGTCCAACCCCACCTACCAGCTGGTCACGCCGAACAAGCGCTACGTCCTGCGCCGCAAGCCGCCGGGCAAGCTGCTGCCCAGCGCCCACGCCGTCGACCGCGAGTTCAAGGTGATCTCGGCGCTCGGCAAGACCGGCTTTCCGGTCGCCAAGGCCTACGCCCTCTGCACCGACGACGATGTCATCGGCACGATGTTCTACGTCATGGACAACGTCGAGGGCCGGATCCTGTGGGATCTGACCCTGCCCGACTACCAGCCGGCCGAACGCAGCGCGATCTACAAGGCCAAGATCGCCACCCTGGCCGCGCTGCACAACACCGACTACGAGGCCATCGGCCTGGGCGACTACGGCCGGCCCGGCAACTACTTCAGCCGCCAGATCGACCGCTGGATCAAGCAGTACAAGGCGTCCGAGACCCAGGCGATTCCGGCGATGAACCGGCTGATGGAATGGCTGCCCGAGACCACGCCCGAGGACGACAAGACCTCGATCGTCCACGGCGACTACCGCCTCGACAACATGATCCTGCACCCGACCGAACCGAAGGTGATCGCGGTGCTGGACTGGGAGCTGTCGACGCTGGGCAACCCGCTGGCCGACTTCTCCTACCTCCTGATGCACTGGGTCATGCCGGGCGGCGAGCGCGCCTCGCTGTCGGGCATCACCGACTTCAAGGCCTCCGGCATCCCCAGCATCGAGGACGCGGTCGAGCAGTACTGCGGCCTGACGGGGCGCAGCGGCCTGCCCAATCTCGACTGGTACTTCGCCTACAACCTGTTCCGCCTGGCCGGCATCTGCCAGGGCATCGTCGGCCGGGTGCGCGACGGCACCGCCGCCAGCGCCCACGCCCAGACGATGGAGGCCCGGGTGCCGGTGCTGGCCGAGACGGCGCTGCACTTCGCGAAGAAGGCGGGCGCCTGATGGCCGCCTCGCGCACCACCAGACGCCTGCTGGCCGGGGGCGCCGTCGCGGCCCTGGCCGTCGTCGCCGGGCTGGGCCTGGCCCAGGCGCGCCAGACGCCGGCGGCCGCGGCGACAGCCTGCGTGCAGGCCGGTCGCCTGCTGGCCGATCCGGCCGGCGGCAAGGTCGAGACGGCGAAGACCCTGATCGTCGAGGGCGGCAAGATCGCCCGCGTCGAGGACGGCTATGTCTCCGAAGGCTGCGCCAGCGTGGTCGACCTGAAGGACAGCTTCGTGCTGCCGGGCCTGATCGACAGCCATGTCCACCTGACCAGCGAGAACGGTCCCAACCAGCGCATCGAGCGCTTCACCAAGACCCGGTCGGACCTGGCGCTGGACGGCGCCTGGAACGCGATGAAGACGCTGAAGGCCGGCTTCACGACGGTGGCCGATCTGGGCTCGCCCAACGAATCGATCTTCGCCCTGCGCGACGCCATCAAGGCCGGGCGCGTGCCCGGGCCGCGCATCATCGCCGCCGGCTCGCCGATCTCGGTCCATGGCGGCCACGGCGACCCCGGCAACGGGATGCCCGAAGACCTGGTGCACGTCTATCGGCCGACCTCGGTCTGTTCGGGCGCCGACGACTGCCGCCGGGCGGTCCGCGAGCAGGTCCGCGCCGGGGCCGACATCATCAAGATCACCGCCACCGGCGGCGTGCTGTCGCCGACCGCAGCGGGCCTGGCCCAGCAGTTTTCCAACGAGGAGCTGAAGGCGATCGTCGAAGCCGCCCACTCCATGGGCCGCAAGGTCACCGCCCACGCCCATGGCGCGGACGGCATCAACGCCTTCCTGCGGGCCGGCGGCGATTCCATTGAGCACGGCACCTATGTCGACGCCGAGTCGATCAAGCTGTTCAAGGCCGGCGGCGCCTGGCTGGTCCCGACCCTGATGGCCGGGGACTTCGTGGTCCGCGAGGCCAACAAGCCCAACACCTGGCTGCTGCCCGCCCAGCGGGACAAGGCGCTGATCGCCGGCCCGCTGATGGTCGACATGACCCGCCGCGCCTATCAGGGCGGCGTGAAGATCGCCTTCGGCACCGACACCGGCGTCTCGGCCCACGGCGACAACGCCGGCGAGTTCGCGCTGATGATCAAGGCGGGCTTTTCGCCCATCGACGCCATCCGCAGCGCCACCGTCTGGGCCGCCGAGCACCTGGGCCTGTCGGCCCTGGTCGGCGCCCTGAAGCCGGGCATGCAGGCCGACTTGATCGCGGTGAAAGGCGACCCGACGACGGACGTCACCGCGCTGACGAAGGTGACCTTCGTGATGAAGGGCGGGGTGGTTTACCACTAACCAGTCCTCCCCGCTTGCGGGGAGGGGGACCATGCGGAGCATGGTGGAGGGGTAGCATCGGCGACTGGCGTCGCCCCTCTGAACGCTCCCCATCCTGAAAGCTCGGCGCCGCCCCCTCCGACCCGGCTCCGCCGGGCCACCTCCCCCTCGCTACGCTCCGGGGAGGATTGAGATCAGCTTCGCCTCGTCCTCGAAGGTCGCCTTCACCGGCCACATGGACACGCGCGACCGCCAGTCGGCCGGCAGGCGGACCCAGTCCTTCTCGGTGGTGACCAGGCCGGCGCCGAAGTCCTCGGCCCGGCGGGCCAGAGCCTTCAGCGTGCCCTCGTCGAACGCGCCGTGGTCCGGGAACGGCGCGAAGTCCTTCAGGTCGCAGCCGGCGGCGGTCAGCGCCCGCTCTACCTTCCACGGCTTGCCGACCCCGGCGAACCCCACCTGCGGGCCCGGCGGCGGCGGGGCGGCGGGCTCCAGCCGCGCCACCAGCACCGGCTTGGCGCCAAACAGCGCCAGCAGCTCGGGATTAGCCTCAGGCAAGTCGGCCGGCAGCAGCAGCACGACCGCATCGGCCCGCGCCAGACCCACGGCCAGCGGCTCGCGCATCGGCCCGGCCGGGAACACCGCCCCGTCGCCGAACGGCCACTCGTTGTTCCGCGTCTCGCCGTCGACCACGACCAGCGACAGCGCCTTCTTCAGGGAGGGATTCTGGTGGCCGTCGTCCATGACCACGACCTGGGCCCCCGCCGCCCTGGCCGCGCTCGCCCCGGCCGGCCGGTCGGCGCTGATCCAGATCGGAAAGTCGTGGGCCAGCATCAGCGGCTCGTCGCCGACATCGGCGGCGGTGTGGACGGCTGGATCGACGCGGTGCACGCCCTTCAGCGCGCCGCCGTAGCCGCGCGACAGGCCGTGGGCCGCCACGCCTTGCGCCGTGAGCAGCCGCAGCAGTTCCCGCACGATCGGCGTCTTGCCCGTGCCGCCGGCGGTCAGGTTGCCGACGCAGATCACCGGCAGGCCGGCGTCCTGCGGCGCCGTCCTGGCGATCCGGCGCGCCGTGACGCCGGCCCAGATCCAGGACAGCGGCGTCAGCAGCATCCGGCGCACCTGGCCGGGCGCCTTGTCGCGGACGTACCACCAGCGGGGCGTCGACAGCTTCATGGCAGCAGCGGCTCCAGCTCGGCCCAGGCCTCGTCCAGCGCCGCCGAGCGGGACCGGGCGAAGGCGCGGGCGGTGGCGCCGGTGCGTTTGGCGCGGGCGGGATCGGACAGCAGGCCGTGCACGAGGCGGGTCAGGTCTTCCGCCCGGTCGGCCAGCAAGGCGGCCTGCTCGGCCAGCATCTCGCCGTAGACGTCGGTGAAGTTGAACGCGAACGGGCCGGTCAGCGGCGGCGCGCCCAGCCGCGCCGGCTCCAGCGGGTTGTGGCCGCCGATCCCGTCCACGAAGCTGCCGCCCATCACCGCCACGTCAGCCAGCCGGAACCACAGGCCCATCTCGCCCAGGGTGTCTGCGACGTAGGCTCCGGTGTCGGCGGTGATCGGTTCGCCGGCGGAGCGCTGGGCCACGACCTGGCCACGGCCGCGCAGCAGCGCCGCAACCTCGGCGCCGCGTTCGGGATGCCGGGGCGCGAGGATCAGCAGCGGCGCGGGCACGAGAGCCGGCATGGCCTCGAAGGCGGACGCGATCAGGGCGTCCTCACCGGGATGGGTGCTGGCCGCGAGGACCACCGGGCGGTCGCCGATCTGGACCTTCAGCCGCGCCAGCCCCGCCTCGTCGCAGATCAGGGGCTCGCCGACGTACTTCAGGTTCACAAGCGGCCCGCCGACGCCCCAGGGCGCCAGCCGCTCCTGCGTCGCGCGGTCCTGCGGCAGGATCAGGTCGAACGCCTTCAGGACGGCGGCGGCCATGCCCCGCGCCCGCCTCCAGCCCTTCGCGGTCTTCTCCGTGACACGCGCCGACATCAGGACCAGCCTGCCCCCCCGCGCCTTCGCGCCGAGGATCAGGTTGGGCCAGAACTCGCTCTCGACGAAGATCGCCATGTCCGGCCGCCAGTGGTCGAGGAAGCGTCGTGACGCGCCCGGCGTATCCAGCGGCGCGTACTGGTGGATCGCGCCGGCCGGCAGCCGCTGCGCCAACAGGCTCGCCGAGGTCACGGTGCCGGAGGTGACCAGCACCGCCGCGCCCGGCCGCCGCTCACGCAGCCGCTCCACCAGCGGCAGGACCGACAGGCTCTCGCCGACGCTGACGGCATGGATCCAGACCAGCGGACCGCCCGGCCGGGCGGTCGAGGCATGGCCCAGCCGCTCGCGCAGACGGGCGGCGTCCTCCTTGCCGCGCCGGGCGCGCGCCTTGAGGATCGCCGGGGTGAACGGCTCGAGCAGCGCCACGCCCAGCCGGTAGAGGGTCAGGGACAGAGGTCGTCGGGCGGGCAAGCGTTCAGACCACGTCGGCGGGCGCGAGGCGGCAGGGGTCGCCATCACCGGTCTCGACCTGCAGGGTCGGGTGGCCGATTCCGAAGGTCTTTCCCAGCCCCTCGGCGGTATCGCGCAGGAAGGCGTCGCAGCCGGCGTTGTCAGGCCGGATCAGGTGAGCGGTCAGGGCCGTCTCTGTGGTGCTCATCGCCCAGACGTGCAGGTCGTGGACCTCGGTGACGCCGGGCCGGGCCGCGAGCCATGCCTTGACCGCCGCCGTGTCGACCCCGCGCGGCGCGGCGTCCAGCGCCATGTCGAGCGAGTCGCGCAGCAGGCCCCAGGTGCCCAGCACGATGACGGCGGCGATGACCAGGCTGATCGCCGGATCGATCCACAGCCAGCCAGTGAACAGGATCACCAGCGCCGCGCCGACGACCCCCAGCGACACCGCCGCATCGGCGGCCATGTGCAGGAAGGCGCCGCGGACATTCAGGTCGCCATGCCCCTTCATGAACATCAGGGCGGTGGCGGTGTTGATCACCACGCCGATGGCGGCGACGACCATCACCGGCCCAGGCTCGATGGGATCGGGCGAGCCGAAGCGGCGAACCGCTTCCCAGACGATGGCGCCCACCGCCAGCAACAGCAGGCCGGCATTGGCCAGCGAGGCCAGGATCGTGCCCTTCCGGTAGCCGTAGGTCCGGCGCAGCGTCGGCGCCTTCTTGGCCATCTCCGACGCCGCCCAGGCCAGCAGCAGGCTCAGCACGTCCGACAGGTTGTGGCCGGCGTCGGCCAGCAGCGCGAGGGACCCGGTCCACAGGCCGGCGGCGGCCTCGACGGCCACGAAGGCGATGTTCAGTCCGGCGCCGATGGCGAAGGCGCGCCCGAAGTCGGCCGGCGCATGGCTGTGGCCGCCATGGCCGTGCCCGTGACCATGCGAATGGTCGTGAGCATGGTCATGGTCATGACCGTGATGATCGTGGCCGGAGTGGTCGTGCGCCATGGTCGTCAGACTCTCACTCGCCGCCGGTCGCGTCCAGCAGCGCCTCGGCGCGGCGGGTCACGGCGCTGAGGCGAGCGGCCCATTCGACGTTGAGGGCTTCGAGATCATCCTCGCGGCCGGCGTAGGCCGGTCCGTCCCAGACCATGACGCCCCGGGAGAAGGGCAGCGGGATCAGGGTGCGATCCCAGCTGCCGATGCGGATGCAGGGCTTGCTGGCCAGGCCGACGAACAGCACCGGGGCGCCGGTGACGCGGGCCAGGGTCGGCGTTCCCGACTGCATAACCTCGGCCGGGCCGCGCGGGCCGTCGGGGGTGATGGCGATGCCGTTGCCGGCCTTCACCCACTTGATCATGTCGCGGAAGGCCTGCTCGCCGTGCTTGTTCTTGCCGGGGTCAGAGCCCTTCTTCGACGAGCCGCGAATGGCCGGGAAGCCGATCTGCTGCATGGTCAGGGCGATGAACTCGCCATCCGCGGAGCGGGAGATCAGCGCCCGCATGTCCTGCTTGTCCGGTCCCTGCGGCCAGCTCTGGGGCCCCAGCGGAATGCGGGCGTGCCAGAAGCACAGGATGGCGCCGGTCCCGCCGGCCCAGACGCCCTGCGCCTTGTCCTGGCCCTCGCGCCGCCAGCGCAGGGTGGCGTAGCAGAAGCGCAGCCAGGTCGCGAAGATGAAGGCCAGCGTGCGCTGGACGGCGGCGGAACGGAAGAAGGCCTTCAAGGCTTGGCGGCTCCGGCAGGGGCGGTTTCGAGATCCTGGGCTTTGGCCAGGCGGGCGTACAGGCCGTCGCGCTTCTTCGCCAGCGCGCCGTGCGTCCCGGTCTCGACCACCCGCCCCTTGTCGATGACGTAGATGCGGTCGGCGTCCTTCACGGTCGACAGGCGGTGGGCGATGACGATGGTCGTGCGGCCGGCCATCAGCCGCTCCAGCGCCGCCTGCACCTGGGCCTCGCTCTCGGTGTCGAGCGCGCTGGTCGCCTCGTCCAGCAGCAGGATCGGCGCGTCCTTCAGGAAGGCCCGCGCGATGGCGATCCGTTGCCGCTGGCCGCCGGAAAGGCGCGACGCGGCCTCGCCGACCTCGGTATCGTAACCGGCCGCGAAGGCGCTGATGAAGTCGTGGGCGGCGGCGCGGCGCGCGGCTTCCTCGATCTCCGCGTCGGTGGCGTCGGGCCGGGCGTAGGCGATGTTGGCGCGGATGGTGTCATCGAACAGGAAGGGTTCCTGGGTGACCAGGGCGATCCGCTCGCGCAGATCGGCGATGGCCACGTCGCGCACGTTCATTCCGTCGATGGTCACCGCCCCGGCGGTGACGTCGTAGAACCGCGGGATCAGGGACAGGACCGTGCTCTTGCCGCCGCCCGAGGGGCCGACCAGGGCGACCATCTCGCCGCGCCGGGCCTCCAGGGTCACGCCGTCCAGCGCCGCCGACCCGCCGGCGTAGGTGAAGGCGACGTCCTCGAGACGGATATGGCCGGCGGTGTCAGCGGGCATGGGCCGAGGATCGGACGGTTCAACGACTTCCGGCTCGACGTCCATCGCCGCGAACAGCCGCCGCGCCGCCGTCGCGCCCTCGGTGAAGATGGTCCGCAGGTTGGCCAGCTGCCGCAACGACTGGCCGGCCATCATCAGCGCCAGGATGAAACCGAGCAGGTGGCCGGCGCTGAGCGTCCCCGTCTGCGCCCGCCAGCCGGCGTAGGCGAACACGGCGGCCACGACGACCATGCTGATCAGTTCGGTGACCGGCGCGGCGCGGGACCGGGCGTTGGAGCCCTTGATCAGGTGCTTCTGGCGGCGCTCGACCACGGCGGCGACGCGCGCCTCCTCGTACTCCTCGCGGTTCTCGAGCTTGACGATCCGGATGCCGTCCAGCGCTTCGAGGATCGCTTCGGCCAGGGCCGAGGTCTCGCCCATGGCGCCCTTGGTCGCCTTGCGGGCGCGCTTGGAGAAGCGCCGCATCAACAGGCTGGCCGGCGGCGCGACGAGCACGATGGCCAGGGTCAGCCACAGGTCGCTCAGGGCCATGGTGACCACCGCGCCCATGACGATCAGGAACTCGCGGACGTAGTTGACGATGCCGCTGGTCGAGGCCTCGCGGACCAGGCCCGCGTCGTAGAGCATGGACGAGACCCAGGACCCGGAGTGGGCGCTGCGCACCCGGGCGAGGTCGGCGCGGATCAGGCGGCCGAACAGCTGGACCTGGACCGCCCCGACGACGCCGTTGCCGATTCGGTTGATCAGCGTCGACTGGCCGATCTGCAGTGCGGCCCGGCCGAGCGCCAGCGCGACGATGGTCAGCGGAATGATGATCACCGCGCCGGGATTGCGGTTGGTGACGATATCGTCGAACGCCGGCTGGATCATCTGCAGCAGCTTGGTGTTCAATGCCGCGATCAGGCCGGCGCAGAGCAGCGCCACGGCAAGCCCCTGCCAGCGCGGCCTGAGATACTCGCGCCAGACCCGCGCGATCAGGGCGCGGCTGGACATGTCGGCGGGCGCGGACATCGGCTGGGGAATCGCCCTTCGGATTTGCGAGCGGAAGCGTAGCGCCCTACTTAGGACGCTCTTTCAGGGAGCGCCACTTGTCCGGCCACGACCTTTCCACGCGGTGGGGCCGCTTCAAGGCCTACTGGGGCTCGATCTGGGGCGATCACGCCTTCCTGCGCGTGGGATTCTCCAACGCCCACTGGATCGGACCGGACATGGTCCGCGCCGCCCAGCCCTGGCCCTACCAGCTGGCCTACTGGAAGCGCGACGGCATCAGGACCATCGTCAACCTGCGCGGCGGGATCAACGCCAGCTTCTACGCGCTGGAGAAGGACGCCTGCGAGCGGCTGGGCCTGAACTTCGAGGACTTCGTCATCACCTCGCGGGAGGTTCCCAGCCGCGAGCGGGTGCTGGCCGCCAAGGCGATGTTCGAGCGGATCGAGTATCCGGCGCTGATGCACTGCAAGTCCGGCGCGGACCGGGCCGGGATCATGAGCGTCTTCTACCGGCACTTTCACCTGGGCCACCCGATCCGGGAGGCGGTGAAGGAGCTGGGCCTGCGGACCCTGCATGTGAAGCAGGGCAAGACCGGCGTGCTGGACTATGTGTTCGAGCGCTACCTTGCCGAGGCCGAGCCGCAGGGGATCAGCTTCATCGACTGGGTGCAAAGCGACGCCTACGATCCCAAGGCGATCAAGGCCGACTTTAAGGAAAGCTGGTGGGGCACGATGCTCGTCGACCGGCTGCTGCGGCGCGAGTAGCGCGCTCAGGCGGTCTGGTCGATGCCGCCGATGGTGAACACGGCGATCCCGAGAATCACGAACATCGCCACGGCGATCAGGGTCTCATGCATGGGGAGCCTCCTCCGATGGAGGCTGCCTACCGACGACGTGTGACGGGCGCGCGATGGTCCGGCGACAGCATGACAACACTTCGCCCCGGAGGAACCGTCCTCAGTGCTGGTAGTCGGCGCTCGACGGGTCCAGCAACTTGTGGGCGTGGATGATGAAGTAGCGGGCATGGGCGTTGTCGACCGTCGCCTGGGCCTTGGACTTCCAGGCCGCGTAGGCGTCGGCGTAGTTGGGATAGGCGCCGACGAACTCGACCCGGGAGAGGTCGCGGAACTCGGTCCCGTTGACCTCGGTCAGTTCGCCGCCGACGACGATGTGGAGAAGTTGCTTGCCGGACATGTGCGGTGGCCCTTCCGCAGGGTGATGATTCAGTTGCGTCGCTCGATATGCCGGACGCGCTCCAGGATCAACGGGTGCAGCGCCGGCGCGGCGCAGACCAGACTCGGCGCGCGCGGATCGGGCTGGTTGTAGCGATAACCCTGCCCCTTGTGGTCGGTGACCACGGCGCCCGCCTCGCGGCAGATCAGGTCGGCCGCGGCCAGGTCCCATTCGCTCTTGCTGGTCAGGGCGATGGCCGCGTCGAAGCGCCCCTCGGCGACCAGGCACATGCGGTAGGCGATGGAGTTGCGGGTTTCGATCCGCATCTCCGGCCAGGGCGTCGGCCAGGCCGGATGGCCGAACATCGGCTTGTCGCCCAGCATGGCGCAGCCTTCGACCGCATCGATGGCGCTGGCGGTGATCGGCGCGCCGTTCAGGAAGGCGCCGCCGGAGGCCAGGGCCACGAAGGTCTCGTCCAGCTCCGGGGCGTGGACCACGCCCGCCACCGGCCGGCCGTCCTCGACCACCGCGATGGACACCGCCCAGAACGGCTTTTCCTTCATGAAGGCCACGGTGCCGTCGATGGGATCGA
Organism: Caulobacter sp.; assembly: GCA_031426695.1. GTDB lineage: Bacteria > Pseudomonadota > Alphaproteobacteria > Caulobacterales > Caulobacteraceae > Caulobacter. Next base: position 186,081 of record JASJPM010000003.1, on the reverse strand, counting down.
CCACGAACAGCCGCGACGCCGCGAGGCGCGCCGGGTCGTCGGCGGTCTCCTCCGACAGCCAGCCGTAGTCGGGACGGGCGGCGCCCAGCCGCTCGCGCAGCAGGTTGTCGACGGCGATGTCGGCGTTGGTCACCGGCGAGCCGCCGTCCTTGGACCACACCTTCAGCCCCTCGGCCTTGAGCCGGCGGGCGACGATCCCGACCTCGCGGGCCGCCTCCTCGATGAGGGCCAGGTCCTGCTTCATCGGCCGGCGATCGCCAGGCCGTCGACCAGCAGCGACGGTGAATTGGCGGCGCCGCGGATCTCCAGATCGGACCCCGGGACCAGCCGCCCGTAGATGTCGATCAGATTGCCGGCGACGGTGATCTCGGCGACCGGATAGACCGCCTCGCCGTTCTCGAACCAGAAACCCGAGCAGCCGACCGACCAGTCGCCGGTGTTGCCGTTCAGGGATGGGCCGAACATCGAGGTGATCAGCAATCCGTCCTTCGCGTCGGCCATCAGGCCGGCGAGGTCGCGCGTTCCCGGCTGCACCGTCAGGTTCGATGTCGCCACCCCCGGCGGTCCGGCCAGTCCCCGCGAGGCGTGGCCGGTGGTCTCCATGCCCAGCTGCCTGGCCGAGGCGGTGTTCAGCAGCCAGGTGGTCAGCACGCCCCGGTCGATCAGGGCCATGGCCCGGTTGGCCACGCCCTCGTCGTCGAACGGCGTCGAGCCCAGCCCGCGCAGGCGGTGCGGATCGTCGGTGATGGTCACGCCGTCGGCGAACAGCTTCTGGCCGAGATAGTTCTTCAGGAAGCTGACGCCCCGGGCCACGGAGGGTCCGGAGATGGCGCCGATCAGCGGGCCGATCAGCGAGGTGGCCAGCCGGTTCTCGAAGATCACCGGCGCGGTGGTCGAATCGATCTTGCGGGCCCCCAGACGCTGGACCGCGCGGCGACCGGCCTCGGCGCCGATGTCGGTCGCGCCCGGCAGGTCGGCCCCGTGGCGGGTGGTGCGGCCCTCGCCGCCCCGCTCCATGCCCGAGCCCTCGCCCGCGACGGCCGAGGCCGACAGCGAGAAGGACGAGGCGCGGTGCAGACCGTGGAACCCCTCGCTGGTGGCGAAAGCCCAGGAGCCGGAGGACCAGGAGGCCGAGCCGCCGTCGGAGTTGGTCACGCCCTTGACGCCACGGGCGGCGACCTCGGCCTCGCGCGCCAGGTCCTCGAGGCGTTCGGGCGACGGCTCACCGGGGTCGAAAAGGTCGAGGTCAGGGAAGGGTCCGGCCGCCAGGCTCTCGCGCGGCGCGAGGCCGGCGTAGGGATCCTCCGGCGCCAGGCGGGCCATGGCGACGGCCCGCTCGGTCAGCTTGCGCCGACCCTCGGCGGAGATGTCGGAGCCGGAAACCGTGGCCTGGCGACGACCGACGAAGACCCGCAGGCCCAGATCGCGTGACTCCTCGCGTTCGACCTCCTCCAGGGCGCCTTCGCGCACACCGATGGAAAGCGACTGACGCTCGGCGAAAACGGCCTCGGCCGCGTCGGCGCCGGCCTTGAGCGCGGCGGCGACCGCCTCATGCAACTGCTGTTCGTCCATGGTCCGGTTATGGGCGCCGGGACCGCTCGCCGCAAGCGGCTCAGACGATGGCGAAGAACAGGGTCGCGGCGATCAGGTAGACATAGGCCGCCCAGGTCATGGTCATGCCGACGGCGCGCGGGACCGAGGCGTCACCGCTGTTGGACATGCCGACGGCGTGGGTCACCCGGCCGACGAACAGGATGAAGCCGCCGACATGGACCAGCAGCGGCGCGGCGCCGGCCAGGTCCAGGACGATCAGACCGGCCATGCCGACCGGGACATATTCGCTGGCGTTTCCGAAGGCGCGGATGGCGTGGGCGAGCTCGGGCACGCCCTCGTCGCCGAACGGGATCTTGTGCTTCTGACGCTGGCGCGTGACCAGGGCCGACAGCACCAGCATCAGCAGGATATGAAGCCCGACCCACAGAGCGGCGGCGTGGCCCAGATTGAGAACTTCCATCCCGCGCATCTCCCCGAAGAACGACAGGGCCGGGATAGGGGCGCCGTTCGAAGCGCGTTGCAACCGTTCTCGATGTCGCGCGCAAGCGGGGGTTCACCCAAGGGGAAACGCCCGCCCGGCGCGTGCTCGCCTCAGGTTTCCCGGCCGATCGGATACAGCTGGTAGCGGTCGTCCCAGAAGGGCGTGCGTTCATAGAACCAGCCCAGCCGCGCGTCGGGGTCGCCCGCGAACTTCGGGTCGGCCGCCAGCTTCGCCTCGAACGCCGCCTTCAGCGCCGGATCGGCGGCCAGCATCCGGTCGGCCAGCGGGGCCACCGCATAGCCCTCGATGTATTCGACCCGGTTCAGCACCTCCGGGACCATGCCCCAGGCGAAGAAGCTCTCGCTCGACTGCGGCTCCAGTAGCAGGACCACGATGTCGCCCAGCGGCTGGTCGGTGCTGATCCGCACCGAGCCGGCCGGCCAGACCCAGTCGCGACGCTCGACATCGACCGCCGAGACGGTGATCGGCACATGGCCCTCGTTGGGTCGGGGCGAGATCTTGGGATCCTTCAGGCGAAGGAGGTCGACCGCCACGGTCCGGGGCGCCGAAAGGGTCTCCATCTCCACCCCGTGGATGCGCAGCCGCTCGATCAGGTCGGCGCGATAGGACGGCACCCAGTAGGCCTTCGGCCGGACCAGGGTCAGGGTCGGCCGGCTGGCGTAGAACGGCATCTGCCACAGCTCGGGATCGGGCTTGCCCAGCCAGCGGATCTCGTCGACGCCCGAGGCGGCGCTGGGATAGCGCTCGAACAGGATGCCCTTGAAGGCCCGGGTCGAGGCGGGCTGATCCTCGGCGACGAAGTTGGCCAGGATCTTCGCCGGGCGCAGCGCGCGGTCCCGCTCGATGGCCGCCCGCAGGCCGGGGCCCTTCGCCGCCAGCAGCCGCATCGCCTCCTCGATGAAGACGTAGGTCCCCAGCACCCGCTGCTCATGCGGCTTGAGGCTGTGGTTCTCGATCAGGATGGTCGGCACGTGGGCCGCCGAGCCCCAGCCGTTGGAGAACCGCTCGCCCAGGCCGCCGTCGCTGAGGCCCTTCTTCGGATCACGGTCATCGAGCGCGAAGACCAGTTCGCCGGGGATGTGCCCCTGCGTCTCCAGCGCCTCGTAGATCGCCGGCTTGAAGGCGTCGTCCAGCCAGCGCGCGGCCGACGGCGAGCGGGACCAGCCGCCGTTCTCGCCGTTGTAGCCGAAGGTCACGTCGTACTGGTAGTCGATGCCGTCGGTGACATGGACATCGACATAGAGGTCCGGCCGGTACTTGTTGGCCAGGGCCCGCACCGCCTGCATCTCGGGCTGGTCGAGCTTCATGTAGTCGCGGTTGAGGTTCTGGTTGGTCGCGGTGTTGCGCCAGCCCTGGATGCGCGGACCGCGCTGGTTGGGCCGCGAATAGGGGCCCGAGCGCTCGTGACCGTCGACCGACAGGATCGGGATCAGGATCAGGTTCACCCCGTCCAGCAGGCCGTCCTTTCCGTAGAAGGCGATGTCGCGCAGCAGCATCATGCCTGCGTCCTTGCCGTCGATCTCGCCCGGGTGGATGCCGGCCTGAACCAGCAGCACCGGCTTCTTTGGATCGAAGCTCGCACCGTCCTTGCTGGCGATCACGGCATAGATCGGCCGCCCTTCCGGCGAGACGCCGAACTGTTCGATGCGGATCAGCTCGCTGGCGGCGTCGAGCCGGTCGAACCAGGCGCGGGTGTCGGCGTAGTTGGGGCTGAAGTCGTGCTCCGGATCCTGCTCGAAGGCGCTGGCCCAAGGGTCCGTGGCGGGACGCAGCAGGGCCTTGCTGGCGCCGTCCCAAGCGGGGGCGGGCGGCAGGAACGGCTGGTCCCAGGGCGCGGCGTTGGGGATCGAGGAGGGCTCGGACATGGCGGGACTCGACAGAAGGAGGGCCGCGACGAGGGCGGCCGCGAGGGGCGTGCGCATGGGGCGAGTCCTAGGCCGATTGGCGCCGGTCGGCTACTCGCTCGCCGCCGCCGATCGCCTCACTTCCAGATCGGCTTGCCCTCTCCCGGCAATCCCAGCTTGCCCCACATGTCCGACACCCGATCCACGACGTCCTGGTCCATGCGGATCTGCTCGCCCCATTCGCGGTGGGTTTCCGGCGGCAGCTTGTTGGTGGCGTCCAGGCCGATCTTGCTGCCCAGGCCGCTCTCGGGGCTGGCGAAGTCGAGGTAGTCGATCGGGGTGTTCTCGATGACGGTGATGTCGCGGGCCGGGTCCATGCGGGTGCTGAGCGCCCACATCACGTCCTTCCAGTCGCGGGCGTTGATGTCATCATCCACGATGATCACCCACTTGGTGTACATGAACTGGCGCAGGTAGCTCCAGACGCCGAGCATCACGCGCTTGGCGTGGCCGGGGTAGGCCTTCTTCATCGACACCACGGCGATGCGGTAGCTGCAGCCCTCGGGCGGCAGCCAGAAGTCGACGACCTCCGGGAACTGCTGCTGGAACAGCGGAATGAAGACCTCGTTCAGCGCTTCGCCCAGCACGCTGGGCTCGTCCGGCGGCCGGCCGGTGAAGGTGGTGTGGTAGAGGGCGTCCCTGCGCATGGTGATGGCGCTGACCTTGAACACCGGGAACTTCTCGACGCTGTTGTAGTAGCCGGTGTGGTCGCCGTAGGGGCCCTCGTCCTCGAACTCGTCGAGCAGGACGTGGCCCTCGATGACGATTTCGGCCTGGGCGGGCACCATCAACGGCACGGTCTTGGCGGGCACCAGGTCGACCTTGGAGCCGCGCAGCAGGCCGGCGAACTGGTACTCCGACAGGGTGTCGGGCACCGGCGTCACGGCGGCGAGGATCACGCCCGGATCAGCGCCGATCACCGCGCAGGCGGGCAGCGGGTCGCGGCGGCCGGCCTTCTTGTGGCGGCCGTAGTGCTGGGCCCCGCCGCGGTGAGCCAGCCAGCGCATGATCGCCCGGTCCTTGCCCAGCACCTGCATGCGGTAGATGCCGAGGTTGAAGTCGTCTTCCTTGGAGTCCGAGGGGCCCTTGGTGACGATCAGCGGCCAGGTGATCAGCGGCGCGGGCTCGCCCGGCCAGCAGGTCTGGACCGGCAGCTTCGTCAGGTCGATCTGGTCGCCCTTGAGGACCACCTCCTGCACCGGCGCCTTCTTCACGACCTTCGGCCGCATGGACATCACGGTCTGCGCCAGCGGCAGCAGCTCCATGGCGTCCTTGATTCCGCGCGGCGGCTCGGGCTGGCGCAGGAAGGCCAGCAGCTCGCCGACCTCGCGCAGCTCGCCCGCCGTGGTGCGCGGCTCGCCGCCAAGGGTGACGCCCAGCGCCACCCGCTTCACCGTGCCGAACAGATTGGCCAGGCACGGCATCGGCGAGATCGTTCCGTCCGGCATCACGGGCTTTTCGAACAGCACCGCCGGGCCGCCGGTCGCCAGCAGCCGGGTGCAGATCTCGGTCATCTCCAGCACGGTGGAGACCGGCTCGGTCACCCGCACCAGCTCGCCGTCGGCTTCGAGTTTGGCGATGAAATCCCGCAGCGACCGATAGGCCAAGATGTTGCTCCTGTTACGCGGGGCGGAAGCTAGGGCGGAGTGGGTGGCGTGTCACTGGGGGCTGACGCGCTTTGGGTGGTTCCCCCGGATCAGGTCCGGGGTCGCCCAAGAGCTCGCTCCTCACCATGACGAAGTTTGTTGGAGCCCACCCCCTTCGTCATCCTGAGGAGCGCGAAGCGCGTCACGAAGGACGCACCGCCTCAGCCCAGCGACCAGTCGATGCCGACGTTCATCGCCACGGTGGCGCCGATCCAGAGGGCGGCCAGCAGGACTACCAGCGCGGCGGCGATGACGACCATCCGGCACGCGTTCACGAGTGTCCCCCGGACGCGTCCCACGCCTTCTGCATTGTCTTCGTCGCCAGCTTGCGCCACCGCCGCTCCAGGAAGCCGCGCAGCTGGTCGGGGTCCAGGCTCTCCAGGCGGGCCAGGACCGAGGGATAGTCCTTGTAGTGCGGCGTGAAATGAAACGTCTGCGGCTCGACCTCCATCAGCATGTCGCGCTGATCGAACGACACATCCATCAGCACGGCGCTGTCGTCGTCGCGGCGCACCCGCGTGAAGAACTTGCCCCGGCACAGGAACGACGGCTGGCCGTAGCTGGTCCCCTCCTCCACGGCGGGGAAGGACAGGGCGATGGCGGCGAACTCCTCGCGGGTCATGGCGCTTTCGCCGGCGCGCAAGCGTCATCGGTCCAGGCGTCGCCGTAGGGGCGGTCAAAGCAGCGGCCGAGGCGCTCGAGCGCGCAGGCGTTCATGTCGTCGCCCTCGGTCTTGCGGGCGCGCAGGGCGGCTGTGGCCCTGTCGAGTGCGGGTCGATCCTTGATGAAGAAGGCTCGCATGCCGTCGACAAAGGCGTTCCAGTCGATGTGATAGCCCGGCCCGATATCCGTGCGGCGGGCCAGGGTCACCACCCAGGCGGCGGTGCGCTCGTCTCCGCTGGAGGCGAGATACTGGGCCATGTGGAACGCCATGATCGCCCGCTGCCCCGGCCCTCCCAGCGGCCCGTGCGCCAGGTAGTCCTGCGTCGCCTCGACCGCCTCGCGATAGCAGCCGGCGTTGCCCAGCGAGCGAGCGTTCGACGCCAGGGTCGGCAATTGGTCGAAGTCCCGGAAACTCAGCCGGCGGTTGGCGGTCCGGTCGGCCTCGGTCAGGGCGCAGACCACCGGGGTCGGCGGCTGCGCGGCCGAGGGCTCGTGAAAGGCCAACAAGGCCACCGAAAGGACCGCGCTCACGGTCATCGGCAACTTCCTAGTACCCCAGCGCCACGCCGTCCTTGCGCATCTCGGTGGCGGCGGCGTAGCGGCCGGGCCAGCGCTCGATGGCCTGGTAGCCGCCATAGCCGCCGGGCGTGTCGCCGATGCGCCAGCCGATGGCGGCCAGCGCCTTTCGCGTGGCCTCCGGCACGCCGCCCTCCAGATGCAGCTCGCCGGGATGGCCCAGCTGCTGGCCGGTCGGCTCCATGCCGCCCTCGTGGTGCCAGCGCGGACTGTCGCCGGCCGCCTGCAGGTCGAGGCCGTGGTCGACCATGTTGCTGATGATCTGGGCCTGGCCCTGGGGCTGCATGTCGCCGCCCATCACGCCGAAGGCCAGCCACGGCTCGCCGCCCCGGGTCGCGAAGCCGGGGATGATGGTCTGGAACGGCCGCTTGCCCGGCGCGTAGACGTTGGGGTGGCCGTCGGTCAGGGCGAACAGCTCGCCCCGGTTCTGCAGCATGAAGCCGGTGCCGTCGGGCGACAGGCCGCTGCCCATGCCACGATAGTTGGACTGGATGATCGAGACCATCATCCCGTCGCTGTCGGACGTGCAGAAGTAGGTGGTGTCGCCCCGCGACGGCGCCTGGCCGGCGTGGACGGGGTTGAGGATGGCGTTCGGCTTGATGAGCTTGGCGCGCTCGGCGGCGTATTCCTTGGAGTTCAGCCACGCGAGCGGGATCTTTGCGAAGTCCGGGTCGGCGAAGTAGCGGCCGCGGTCCTCGTAGGCCAGACGCTTGGCCTCGACGGCGTGGTGGATCGAGGCGGCCGACTGGAAGCCCATCGCCTTGACGTCGAACTGCTCGAGAATGTTGAGCAGCTGCAGCGTCGACAGGCCCTGGCTGTTGGGCGCCAGGCCGTAGACGTCGACCCCGCGATAGCCGCTGACCAGCGGGGTGGTCCATTCGCTCTTGTGGGCCTTCAGGTCGGCGCGGGTCATCCAGCCGCCGATGCGCTTGAAGTAGGCCTCGATCGCGTCGGCGATGGGCCCGTCATAGTAGGCGTCGCGGCCGCCCTGCGCGATCTGGCGATAGGTCTTCGCCAGGGCGGGATTGCGGAAAATCTCACCCTCGCGCGGCGCGCGGCCGTCGGTCATCCAGACGGTGTTGAAGTTGGCGACCTCCTCGATGTTGGAGGCCGGGTTGTTGTACCGGCGGGCCGAGCTGGCCAGGTAGTAGGCGACGTTCTGGGTGACCGGCGCGCCCTCTTCGGCATGGGCGATGGCCGGATCGAACAGGTCCTTCCACGGCAGCTTGCCGTAGCGCTGGTGCAGGTCCCACCAGGCCTGGACGGCGCCCGGGACGCTGACGGTGATGGCGCCGAAGCTGGGGATCAGGCCGTTCCTGGCCCGCGACCGCACGGTCTCCAGCGACAGGCCCTTGGGCGAGCGGCCCGAGCCGTTCAGGCCCACGACCTTCTTCGTCTTCGGGTCCCACAGCATCACGAAACAGTCGCCGCCGACGCCGCAGGCGATGGGTTCCAGCAGGCCGAGGCAGGCGTTGGCGGCGATGGCCGCGTCAACCGCGCTGCCGCCCTTCTTGAGGGTCTCGATGGCAGCCATCGTCGCCAGCGGATGCGCCGTCGCCGCCGCGCCGTGGACGCCCCAGGCCGCCGACCGGCTGGCGAAGGTGGCGCCGTCCACCCGGTCGCCGCCGCGCACGTCGGGCCGGTTGAGATTGGGATTGCCCGGCCGGCTCTGGGCCAGGGCCGAGGTGGCGAGGGCGGCGGCCGGCAGGGCGGCGAGGAAGGTGCGGCGACGCATGGCGGAGGACTCCCGGCGGATACGGTGGGCGGGACTATAGGCCGGTGGCAGCGGCTGGCGAGAGAGGAGTGTGAGGGTGACGCCCCCACGCTGTCACGCTCTCCCCGTGGGAGAGCTGTCATGGCGGAGCCATGACTGAGAGGGAAGCGCTGCGCCTAGGCTTTCGGCCACGGCGCGTCCCTCTCCGACCCGGCTCCGCGGGGCCACCTCTCCCAAGCGGGAGAGGGAAATCAGGTTTCGCTCCACACCCCCAGCTGATTGCCGGCCGGGTCGGTGAAGTGGAACCGGCGACCGCCGGGGAAGCTGAAGATCGGCTTGACCACCACGCCGCCGACCGCCTCGATCTTGGCCTGCATGGCCTCCAGGTCGTGGGCGTAGAGGATCACCAGGGGGGCCGGCGCGCCCTCGACGTCGAAGCCGCCGTCCAGCCCCTCGTTGAACGCCGCGTAGTCGGGACCGTAGTCGACGAAGCGCCAGCCGAAGGCAGCCGTGTAGAAGGCCTTGGTCGTCGGCAGCGCGCCGCCGGGCATCTCCACATAGTCGATCTTGCCGTCTTCACGCATGGCGTCGCTCCATTTGTTCCTATTTTGTTCACGGCCGGCCAAGCGAGTCAACGGCGTCTAGGGGAACGCCCAGACGCTGGTCTTCTTGACCTCGAAGTCCTCCAGCTCCCGCGTGGTGGGCACCTGATACTCGGCCAGCTTCGTCAGCCCGTCCTTGGGAAAGTAGGTGCGGCCGGGGTCGCCGATCAGCACCGTCGCTCCGGCGTCGCGGGCGGCGGACAGCCAGGCCAGGACCCGGGTCGCCAGCGGGTTCTCGTAGCAGATGTCCCCGGCCAGAATGACCTGTGCGTCGGCCGGCGGCGGGGCGTCCAGCAGGTTCACGTCGGTGAAGTCCAGCGCCACGCCGTTGGCGGCGGCGTTGAGGCTGATCGCCGCCTCGCAGAACACGTCGATGTCGGCCGCCAGCACGCTCGCCGCGCCGGCCCTCATCGCGGCGATGGCGACGATGCCGGAGCCGGAGGCAAAGTCCACGACCCGCTTGCCGGCGACGATCTGCGGATGGTCGAGGACATAGCGCGCCAGCGCCTGCCCTCCGGCCCAGGCGAAGGCCCAGAACGGCGGCGGCAGGCCGATGCGGTCGAGCTCCTCCTCGGTCAGCCGCCAGATCGGCGTAATCTCATCGGCCAGATGCAGCACCAGCTCCGGCGCGTGCGGCGGCGCCTGCAGGCGCGTGTTCTCGACAATGAAGGCGCGGCGGTCGGTGATCATGGGCGGCTTGTGGACCGGATCAGCGGCCGGGGTCCATGCCCATCCCCTACCCCGCCGCCAGCCCTTTGCTCGACGCCGCCTTCAGCACGCCGAGATAGCCCTTCGCCACCAGCATCCGCTCCGTCACGCCCTTCTGCTGCAGCAGCCTGTGCGCCTTCGGCAGGTTCCAGCAGGGCACATGCATGAACATGTGATGCTCGCAGTGATAGTTGACGTAGTAGGGCGCGATCAGCAGGCGCTCGATCGGGTTAGCCAGCGTCGTGCGGGCGTGGCGCAGCGGGTCGGGCTGGTTCACGCCGACCAGGGCGTGCTCGGCGATGTTCCGCAGCCGCGTGACCAGCGGATACCAGGTGGCCATCGGGATCAGCCACAGCACCGGCCAGGCCCACCACAGGCCGAAGGCTGAGGTGACCGCGATGATCGGGACGTGGACGATCAGGAACGGCTTCCAGAAGTTCAGCACGCCCTTCGCCGTCTTGCCGAACGGAACGCCCTTCGCCTTGCCCGACTTGAAGGCGTCGAGACTGGGCTGGATGCGTTGCTTGTAGAAGGTCTGGCCGGTCAGGTCGCGGACCACCTTGCGCCACAGCGAGGCGCGGGTGGTCGGGAACGGGGCCGACAGCGACAGGTCCGGATCCTCGGCCTGCTGGGCGAACTTGTGATGCTGCAGGTGATAGTCGCGGTAGCGCAGAAGGTCGCTGTTGGTCGGGGCGCCGCACAGCCACTGGCCGACGAAGTCGTTGACCTTGATGTTGGGATGCACGCAGCCGTGCGCCGCCTCGTGCATCAGGATGGCCAGGCCCAGCTGCCGGGCGCCGATGACCATGACCGCCAGGACGAAGGTCAGCGGGTTGGGGAAGACGATGAACAGCGCCGCGGCCGCGGCGATGGTCAGCCAGGCGTGGGCGACCAGCCACAGACCGAACCAGGACGAGCGCGCGGCGAGCGGCGCCCACTCCTCGTCGGTGAAGAAGTCCTTCGGTTTCACGCGTGCTGCGACGGCCATGACGGGAGTATCTCACTTCATCCGGCGGCTGACCAGAATGACGCCTGCGTCAGTTTTCCTCGCGGTGTCATCCCGGGCGCCGAAGGCGACCCGGGACCCAGCCGACGCCGTGCGTCCTTCGACACGCCGCTGCGCGGCTGCTCAGGATGACTGGACTGGAAGGCTACCCATCTTAGTCATGCTGAGCATGCGCCGCAGGCGCGTGTCGAAGCACGCAATGACCTTCCATCTCACCACGCATGGGTCCTCGCGACGGGCGCGAGGATGACGGTGGCAGGCCTCAGAACCCCGTCACCGGCTTCCACACGCCCACCGCGAAGGCGACCGCGAGGATCAGGCCGGCGACGGCGTTGGACTTGAAGAGGACCAGCGCCCCCGCCCCGTCGGTCACGTCCAGCCGCGCCGCCTGCCGCGACAGGTGGACGGCGAACAGCGCCACAGGCGGCAGGAACAACGGCCCGAGGTCGGCGACGGTGGCCGAGGCGACGACCAGCCCGAACGCGGCGGTATAGAAGGCCAGCACGCCCAGCCGGGCCTTGTCGCCCAGCCGCCGGGCCGAGGACTTCACCCCGGCCAAGGCGTCGTCCTCGATATCCTGCACCGCGTAGATGGTGTCGTAGCCGAGGGTCCAGAAGATGAGGCCGGCGTAGAGCAGAAGGGCCGGCGGGCTCGGCGCGCCGGCGACGGCGGCGAATCCCATCAGCGCGCCCCAGTTGAAGGTCAGGCCCAGCCAGGCCTGCGGCCACCAGGTGATCCGCTTCATGAACGGATAGGCGGCGACCAGCGCCAGCGAGCCGACGCCCAGGCCGATGGTCCACGGGTTCATGGTCAGCAGGATGACAAGGCTGACCAGGCAGCAGCCGACCACGAAGGCCCAGGCTTGCTTCACGCTGATCTGGCCGGCCGGGATCGGCCGCATCGCGGTGCGGGCGACCTTGGCGTCGATGTCGCGGTCGACAATGTCGTTGTAGGCGCAGCCCGCCGCCCGCATCAGCGCCGCGCCGATCAGGAACAGCACCAGCAGCAGCGGGTCGGGCGCGCGGCCCTGCATCGCGCAGGCCAGCGCGATGCCCATCCAGCCCGGCAGCATCAGCAGCCAGATGCCCACCGGCCGGTCGAACCGCCCCAGCTTCAGCCATGGCCGCAGCGCGGGCGGCGCATGGCGGTCCACCCAGTTGGTCGGCGCGGCGTCGGGCAGGATCGTGGACATGACGTCTGATAGCGCCAGCGGGCCGCTGTTCCAAATTTTTGGCGGCCCGATCTTTGGCGGCGACGCAGGCGACGGGCCGAGGCAGTGTGTAGCCATGGAAGGCTCTCTCCGCTCCCGGCCGAAACGCTCCCGTGTCGCCCACTGGGCGATCGACGGCATGGGCGTCACCCTGGTGGCGATTGGCGGCGTGGGCGTGGTGCTGCCCGGCCTGCCGACCACGGTGTTCTGGATCGGCGCCGTCGCCTGCTTCCTGAAGACGAGGCCCTGGGCGGTCCGACCCCTGCTGAAGACGCCGGTCGTGGGTCCGGCGATCATCGGCTTCCTGCGCTGGCGGCCGCTGGGGGGCGGGCGGAGGAAGCGCAGTTAGGCCTTGCGTGCTTCGACACGCGCTCTTCGAGCGCTGCTCAGCATGACCTGTAGGGGAGGCCTTCTCCTTCAGTTATCCTGAGCAGCCGCGCAGCGGCGTGTCGAAGGACGCAGGGCCTCGCCCCCCCCCCCATCCTGTCACCCAACCGCCCCACCCCGCCTAAATCACCCCCGCCCCTCTCCCGCAGAACCGCGTTCGGGCGTATCTCCACGCCCGAGGTCTTTCCCATGAGCGAGCAGTACGAAGACGAGGCGGTCACCCGCGGGCGGGTGCTGTCCAACGGCCAGGTCATGGCCTTCATCGCCGGCTTCTGGCTGCGGCGACGCTGGCTGCTGCTCGGCTCCATCACCGGCATGCTGGCGGCCATGGGCTGCGAGCTGGCGCTGCCGTGGGCGGCGCGCGGCCTGGTGAACGCCGTCACCGCGCCAGGCTCCGCCCCCGCCGCCGTGTGGATCGCTTGGGGCCTCTTCATCGGCGCCTTCCTCGGCTTCTCGCTGCTGCGCAACGTCGCCTTCCGGATGTGGAACCCGCTGGCGGCGCGGAACATGGAGGAGATGACCAACGAAGGCTTCCGCCGGGTGCAGACCTTCTCCGCCGACTGGCACGCCAACACCTTCGCCGGCGCGACCGTGCGGCGGCTGTCGCGGGCCATGTGGGGCTATGACGGCGTGTCCGACGCGGTGGTGCTGTGGCTGGCCCCGGCCCTGCTGCTGCTGGTCGGCCAGTCGGTGCTGATGGCCCTGAACTGGCCGTTGATCGGCGCGACGGCCCTGCTGGTGATCTTCGGCTTCCTGTGGCTGAACCTGTGGCTGGTGAAGATCTATGTGCGGCCGGCCAACCTGCGGTCCAACGCGCTCGACTCGCGGATCGGCGGCGCCCTGGCCGACGCGCTCGGGTCCAATCCCACGGTCAAGGCCTTCGGCGCCGAGGCCCGCGAGGAGGCGCGGTTCGCCGAGCTGACCGCCGAGTGGCGCGTCGCCGTCCAGGTCACCTGGGGCCGGTTCATGGACATCTGGCTGACCCAGAACCTGCTGACCATGCTGCTGCAGGCCGTGATGACCGGCACGCTCGTCTGGATGTGGACGAAGGGCCGGGCGACGCCGGGCGACATCGCCTTCGGCATCACCACCTTCATGCAGATGAATGGCTACCTGCGGAACATCGGCGAGAACGTGCGCATGTTCCAGAAGGGCGTCGACGATGTCGAGGACGTGGCCAACTACGCCCGCATGGACCCACAGGTCGCCGATGCGCCGGGCGCGAAACCCTTTGTCGGCGGCGAGGGCGAGATCGTCTTCGACGCTGTCTCCTTCCGCTACAAGAACGCCGGCGAGCCGCTGTACGACGGCTTCTCCCTGCGTATCGCGCCGGGCGAGCGCGTGGCGCTTGTCGGGCCGACCGGCGCCGGCAAGTCGACGTTCGTGAAGCTGCTCCAGCGGCTCTACGACCTGCAGGGCGGCTCGATCGCCATCGACGGCCAGGACATCGCGCTGGTCGAGCAAGGCTCGCTGCGCCGCGCCATCGCCGTGGTGCCGCAGGACCCGGCCCTGTTCCACCGCACCATCGCCGAGAACATCGGCTACGCCCGCCCGGGCGCAACACTGGACGAGATCAGGCTGGCGGCGAAGCGGGCCCGGGCCCACGACTTCATCGCAACCCTGCCCAAGGGTTACGACACCCTGGTCGGCGAGCGGGGTGTGAAGCTGTCCGGCGGCGAGCGCCAGCGGGTGGCCATCGCCCGCGCCTTCCTGGCCGACGCGCCGATCCTGGTCTTCGACGAGGCGACCAGCTCTCTGGACGTCGAGACCGAGGTCCATGTCCAGGCGGCGATGGAGGAGCTGATGGCCCAGCGCACCACCATCGTCATCGCCCACCGGCTGTCGACCATCCGCGGCGCCGACCGCATCCTGGTCTTCGACCACGGCCGCATCATCGAGGAAGGCCGCCACGCCGACCTCAAGGCCAGCGGCGGCGCCTACGCGCGGCTGGCGGCGGTGGCGGAAGGGACGGCCTGATCGTCGTCAAGCAGGGTGCAAGCAATTCGCATTTACAGCGCTCCGCCCCCGCACTAAGAACCCCCTCGACTGAGAATGCTTCTCAGGATCGGAGACTTGGGGCGTATGTCTGTATCGAAGTGGCTTGCGAGCCTGGCCGTGCTGGCCGCCGCCTGTACTGCGCCTGTCGCGGCAGCCGCCGAGGAGGCGACCACGACCCGGCCCTCCGAACCGGTCCTGCTGGAAGGCCTGATCATCACCGGCTCGACGGCCGGCGCGCGGGACGTGGCTGGTTCAGCGGCCTACCTCGACGAGGCCGCCCTCGACGTCCAGAGCTATGCGGACGTCAACCGCATCCTGCGGCTGGTCCCCGGCGTGACCCTGCAGGAGGAGGACGGCTTCGGCCTGCGTCCCAACATCGGCATCCGGGGCTCGGGCTCCGATCGGGCCGGCCGCATCGCGGTCATGGAAGACGGCATCCTGATCGCCCCCGCCCCCTATGCGGCGCCCGCCGCCTACTACTTCCCGCGCATGGCCCGGATGAGCGGCGTGGAAATCGTCAAGGGTCCGGCCGCCATCAAGTACGGCCCCCTGACCACCGGCGGCGCGCTGCAATTCTTCTCGACGGCCATTCCCGATGTCGAGGGCCGCTTCGGCGGCTCGGCCGAGCTCCTCGGCGGGAGCTACGGCGGCCTGCGGGCCCACGGCGCGATCGGCGGCTGGGCGCCCGTGACCGGCGCGCTGCAGGTCGGCGGCCTGGTCGAGGGGCTGGTCGAGCGTTCGGACGGCTTCAAGGACCTCGACTCCGGCGGCGACACCGGCTTCGAGATCTCCGATGCGGTGTTCAAGCTGGCGATCCGGTCGGCGCCCGGCGCGACTTTCCCGCAGACCTTCGAGCTCAAGCACCAGCGCTATGACGAGACATCCGACGAGACCTATCTGGGCCTGACCCTCGCCGACTTCCGCGACCGGCCCTTCCGGCGCTACCGCGGCAGCCAGGAAGACGTGATGAACGTCGAGCACACCACCTGGCAGGCGACGCACCGTATCGAGCTCACCGACTGGCTCGACCTCACGACCGTCGCCTACCGCACCGAGACGAGCCGCGCCTGGTACAAGCTCAATGACGTCCTGTCCGGCGGCTCGCTGCGTTCGATCTCGTCGGTGCTGAACGATCCGGCGACCTTCGCCGAAGGCTACGCCACCCTGGTCGGCGCGCCCGGCTACACCAGCGCCGCCAACGCGCTGCGGGTGCGCAACAACAACCGGGCCTACACCACCGAAGGCATCCAGCTGGTGGCGGCCGCCCGGTTCGAGACCGGACCGTTCAGCCACAAGCTGGAACTGTCCGGCCGCTTCCACGAGGACGAGGAGGACCGCCTGCAGCAGGACGACCGCTACCGGATGGTCGACGGCCGCATGGTCCTGACCACAGCCGGCGCCCCGGGCAGCCAGGAGAACCGGGTCGGCAGGGCCTCCGCCCGCGCCTTCTTCATCCAGGACACCATCCAGGCCGGACGGTTCACCGCCAACCTCGGCGTCCGCTACGAGACCATCGACCTGACGCGGACCAACTACCTGCTGGGCGATACGACGCGATCGACGGTGCTGAGCGTGAACCGGTCTGAAGTCGATGTCTGGATCCCGGGCGCAGGCGTCAGCTTCGAGGCGATGCCGAACCTGCTGCTCATCGCCGGGGTCCACAAGGGCTTCAGCAATCCGGCGCCCGGCTCCAACACCCGGGCCGAGACGAGCTGGAACTACGAGGCCGGCCTTCGCTACGCCCGCGGCGACCTGACGGTGGAGGCCATCGGCTTCTTTACCGACTACGACAACCTGGTCGGGGTCTGCACCGCCTCCACCGGCGGCGGCTGCGCGATCGGCGCTCAGTTCGACGGCGGGGCGGTCGAGGTTCGGGGCCTGGAGCTGACCGCCGCCTACGACCTGGGCCCGGTCGCCGCCCTGCCGTTCGCGGTTCCGGTGTCGCTGACCTACACCCTGACGGAGGCGGAGTTCGGCACGAGCTTCAACTCCAGCTACGAGCCCTGGGGCAATGTGGTCGCCGGCTATGAGTTGCCCTACCTGCCCGAGCACCAGCTGACCCTGACCGCCGGCCTGCGCGGCGATCGCTGGCGGGTCGACGGCGTGGTCAACTATGTCGACGAGACGCGGTCTGTGGCCGGCGAGGGCGCCATCCCGGCGAACCGCCGGATCGACGCCCGCACCCTGCTGGACCTGTCGGCCGAGGTCGATCTCGCCGACGGCATGGCGGCCTTCGTGCAGGTGCAGAACGTCACCGACGAGGTCTACAACGCCGCCCTGTCTCCGGCCGGGGCCCGGCCGGGCGCCCCTCGTCTGGTTATGGGCGGACTGCGGCTGAAGTTCTGAGCCGACTCAGATCCCCGCGAACAGCAGGCGGCCGCCGTCCATGTCGGGGCGAAGGGCGTTCAGGTCGGCCTGGGAGACGGCGAAGCAGCCGAAAGAGCGGCCCAGCTTGCCCTGCGACGCCACGTACGCCGGCTCGCAGTAGTCGGCCGCGTGGACGATGATCGCCCGGTCGCGGACCTCCGAATTGGTCGGGTCCAGCCCGTCCAGCAGGACGTTGGGACCGTGCTTGGAGCCCCAGGACTGGCCGACAGTCAGATAGGCGCCGACCGAGGAGGCGTTGGAGTCCGGCACATTGGAGAAGCGCTGGGCGAAGCCCGTGTGGGTCGGATCCGAGCCCCGGCCGTGGGCCGTGCGGCAGGCCTTCACCTCGCCGGTCGTCAGATCGAGACGGAACAGGCGCGGCTTGCTGGAGTGGGCCTGGAAGTCGACGATATAGACCCGGTCCTCGTGCTCGACCTTGCCGCGGTGACGCTTGAGCGCGTCCATCGCCGCGTACAGCAGCGGCCGGCGGATCAGGCCCTGCGGGTCGAGCTCGGGACCGAGGGCCTGCACGGGCGCCGGCGGGACGACGAGCGGCAGCGGTGGCGGCGGCGGGGGAACGGGCGTGAAGGTCTGCGAGACCAGCGAGGGTTTCGGCGTCGACGAGGCGCACGAGGCCGTCAGGGCGGCGAGGCCGACGATAAGTCCACGACGCGACAAGCGCGCTTGCTGTCCCAGCATGCGTTCAGTGCTCCGGTTGCGCCCCCGCGCGGCCAGTGGGGACAGCCGATAGCCCAAGGGGACATCGCCCGGAAACCGCGCACGACGTCGCACCCCGCTCACATTTTCGACAGCGCCTGCGAAAGCGGCGCCGCCAGATCACCCTTGCCGACGGCCTGAACCCGCTCCAGGCCCAGCCATCCGGCCATGCGGCTCAGCTCGATCGCGAGCGCTTCGGCCGTGTCCGGCCGGGCGTCCGGCTCGGCGTGGGCGGCCTGGACCAGCAGCACCTTCGCCTGACGATCCGACTTCAGGTCCACACGGGCGGTGATGGTCTCGCCCTGCAGGAAGGGCAGCACGTAGTAGCCGTGCAGCCGCTTCTCGGCCGGGGTGTAGATCTCCAGCCGGATCTTCACATCGAACAGCCGCTCGGTGCGGTCGCGGAACCAGATCAGATTGTCGAACGGCGACAGCAGGGCGTGGGCCTCGACCTTCCGCGGGACCTTCGCGGCAGGATGCAGATAGGCCGGCTTACCCCAGCCCTCGACGCTGACCGGGGTCAGTTCGCCGGCCTCGACCAGTTCGCGGACCGCCCGGCGGGCGTGCTCCAGCGGCAGGCGGAAATAGTCGCGCAGGTCGGCCTCGGTCGCCACGCCCATGGCCAGGGCCGAGCGGCGGACGAGTTCGCGGATGGCCTCGTCCTCGTCCGGCGTCGGGGCGTTGACGACGGCCGACGGCAGCGCCCGCTCGGTGATGTCGTAGACGCGCTCGAACCCGCGCCGCGTCTTCGTGGTCACGTAGCCGGCCCAGAACAGCCACTCCAGCGCGCGCTTGCCGTCCGACCACGACCACCAGCCGGGCTGGCCGCGCGGGCCCGTCGCGAAGTCGGCGCCGGTGACCGGGCCGCGCTGTTCGATCTCCGCCAGGATGTTGTCGATGTAGTCCCGGCGCTCGCGGCCGAAACGGGCCAGGCCGCCCCACTGCTCGCCGGCCTCGGCCCGGGCCATGCGCCAGCGGAACAAGGGCTGCATGTCCATCGGCAGCAGCGAGGCCTCGTGGCCCCAGTACTCGAACATCGACCGCTTCCTCCCCCAGGCCTCGGCCTCGAGCACCTCGCGCGGATAGTCGCCCAGCCGCGAGAAGGCCGGCAGGTAGTGGGTGCGGGTGACGACGTTGACGCTGTCGATCTGGATGACGCCCAGCCGGTCGGCGGTCTTGCGGAAGTGCCGCGCGCCGGGCGCGTCGTGGCGTCGGGACTCGGCGAACCCCTGGGCGGCCAGCGCGATGCGCCGGGCCTGGCGGGCGGAGAGGTCGTGGGTCTTCTTCATGGGGTCCGTCGGTCTGCCCGTCCGGGTCACCATGCCTGATTCAGCATGTTCGCCCAATGTTCCGGATCGTCATCCTCGCGCTTGTCGCGAGGATGACGGGGAGAGGGGGCGATGAGAATTGCTACCCGTGATCCAGCACCGGCTTGGGCTGGTAGGGCTTCTCCAGCGTCGCGACCTCGTCGTCCGTGAGCTTGACCTCAAGCGCGGCGAGCGCCTCGGACAAGTGGTGCATCTTCGAGGCGCCGACGATGGGGGCGGTGATGGCCGGGTTCTTCAGCACCCAGGCCAGCGCGACCTGGGTGTTGGAGAGCCCGCGCTCCTTCGCGATGGCCTCCAGCGCATCGACGACCGCGAAGTCTGCGTCGCGGTAGTAGAGGCGCGGCGAGAACTCGTCAGTGCGGGACCGCTCGGTATTGCCCTCGCCCACCGCCTTGCGGCCGCCGGCCAGAAAGCCGCGGGCCAGCGGCGACCAGGGGATGACGCCGACGCCCTCGGCCTTGCAGAGCGGCAGCATCTCGCGCTCTTCCTCGCGGTAGACG
This sequence comes from Caulobacter sp., assembly GCA_031426695.1. Taxonomy (GTDB): domain Bacteria; phylum Pseudomonadota; class Alphaproteobacteria; order Caulobacterales; family Caulobacteraceae; genus Caulobacter. Next base: position 166,699 of record JASJPM010000003.1, on the reverse strand, counting down.
AGGTTGTACTGCGGCTGCATCGAGACGAACTTCGTCCAGCCGTTCCGCTCGCTGACGCTGAGCATTTTCGCGAACTGCCAAGCGTACATGGACGAGGCGCCGATGTAGCGGGCCTTACCGGCCTTCACCACGTCGTGCAGCGCCTCCAGCGTCTCCTCGATCGGCGTGTCGTAGTCGAAGCGGTGAATCTGGTAGAGGTCGATGTAGTCGGTCCCAAGGTTCCGCAGCGACCGGTCGACGGCGTCCATGATGTGCTTGCGCGACAGGCCGCCGGCGTTTGGGCCCCGGCCATGGGGGAAGAACACCTTGGTGGCGATCACCGTCTCCTCGCGGCGCGAAAATTCCTTCAGCGCCTTGCCGGTGATGACCTCGCTCTGGCCGTCGGAATACATGTCGGCCGTGTCGAAGAAGTTGATCCCCCCTTCGACGGCCGCCCGGAAGAAGGGTTGGCTCGCCTCCTCCTCCAGCACCCAGGGCCGCCAGCTGCTGGCGCCGTATGTCATACAGCCGAGACACAGCCTCGATACCTTCAGGCCGCTCGTTCCCAGTCTGACGTAATCCATGGATCGAGCCTTCCCTTGCGCGGCGCGAGTTCGCCGTCTGTTTCAGTTCGAAGGTTGGCGAGCGTGGCCGATTTGGCAAGCGAGACCCGGAAGCTGGCGCTTCGAGACTTCGACAATGATCTCTCCAGCCATCACCTGATGCGCTACGCCGGCCGGGTCGACGGCTATCTGGTGACGGCCAAGAACAGCGGCACGCACGGGCTGCGCTTCATGCTCAGCCACGCCATCGCCCATCACCAGGGGCTGCCGCCGCCGCCGACGTCCAGCGGCCCGGCCAGCAACGACTTCATCGGTCATCCCAAGAACGGCTGGGGTTATCCGGACATCCCCAAGATCGGCAGCTCGCACAACATCCCCTCGCGGGTGATGAGCCTGGTGGGGGCGCGCGACCTGATGCAGCTGCCGCCGACGGTGGTGCTGGTCCGCGATCCTCGGGAGGCGCTGGCCTCCTACTATGTGAAGTGGGCCGAGCGATATGGTCTGGGCTCCTTCAGCGATTACCTGCGCCGCCCCGCGCCGGGCCTGAAGAAGATCGACGATGTCTGGTGGTTCATCCGCTTCTTCAACCGCTGGGGCGAGGCGCTGGCGGCGCGCCCGAGTGACATCCTGGTCGTCCGGCATGAGGACATGAAGCGCGATCCGGCCGGAACGATCCGGCAGGTCTGGGGGCATTGGGGCGTCCTGCTCGGCGAGGACGACGTGGCGGCCGGCGTAGCGGTGGCGAGTCGCGACGCGGTCGCCCGCGGGCTCGACCCCACGCTCGGCGAAACCATCATCCCCGATGAGCGCAAACGGGACGCCGTCGTCCTGTCAGAGGCTGATCGGGCCTATCTGGAAAATGTGTTCGCCCGCCACCTGCGCCACGACTTCGGCTATGGCCTCAGCGCGCGAGGCGACCATCGCTGAGCGCCTCGGGCTCGAACGGGAACAGGACCGCCGGGTCAGGCCGGTCGACGCCCTTGCGCAGCTTCGCTGGCGCGATGACCGACAGGATGTGCTGGATGATGGCCAGCCGGGCGACCTTCTTGTCGTCGGCCTTCACGCAGACCCAGGGGTGAATGACGCTGTGGGTGTGGGTCAGCATCTCGTCGCGGGCGGCGCTGTAGGCCTTCCACTTCTCCTGGGCGAGGGCGTCCAGCGGACTGACCTTCAGCGCCTTGAGCGGATCACTGCGCCGGTCGTCGAGTCGCCGGTCCTGCTCGTCCTTGCTGATGTCCAGCCACAGCTTGATCAGGGTGATGCCACTGTCGATCAACATCGACTCGAAGGCGGGCACATCGCGCAGGAAGGTCGTCGCCTCCGCCTTGGTGCAGAAGCCCATCACCGGCTCGACGCCGCCCCGATTGTACCAGGAGCGGTTGAAGATCACGAGCTCGCCGGCCGCCGGAAGGTGGTTCACGTAGCGCTGGAAATACCACTGCGACCGTTCGCGATCCGAAGGCTTGGGCAGGGCCACGACCCGGGTCGCCCGGATCGACAGGTGCTCGACGATGCGCTTGATCGAGCCGTCCTTGCCCGCCGCGTCCCGGCCTTCGAAGATGACCAGCACCTTGTCGCCGCGCTCGAGGGCGACCTGCTGCCACCGGACAAGGGCGACCTGCAGCTGCTCGAGGGTCTTGTCGTAGGACTTGTCGCTCATGCGAGAGACCTAAACACGGCGGCCGGTCCCGCGCTAGAAGGGCGTCATGATCCGACTCCACGTTCACGACACCCTGGCCGCCGGCGCCGGCGTGTCCCCCTCTCCCGACCAGAGCCGCTACCTGATCGCGGTCATGCGGCTGGCCATCGGCTCGGAAGTGCTGCTGTTCAACGGCCGCGACGGCGAATGGCGGGCCACGGTGGTCGAGGCGACCAAACGCGGCTGCCGGCTGACCGTGGGGTCGATGATGCGGCCGATGGTTCCGGGGCCGGACCTGGAGCTGGTCGTCGCGCTGGTGAAGCGCGGGCCGCTGGAGACCATCGTCGAGAAGGCCGTGGAGCTGGGCGTGCGCCGCATCCGGCTGGTGCAGACGCGGCGAACCAACGCCGACCGCGCCAATATCGGCCGTTTGCAGGCCATCGCCACCGAGGCGGCGGAGCAGACCGGACGCCTGGACGTGCCGGAGATCGTTGCGCCGGAAAAGTTGGTCAGCCTGCTGGACGGCTGGCCGACGGAGCGTCGGATCCTGTTCTGCGACGAGGCCGGCGGCGTTCCACCTGCGCTGGCCGCGCTGAACGCGGCGGACGCAGGCCCGTGGGCCGTGCTGATCGGTCCGGAGGGCGGCTTTGACCCCGAGGAAGGCCAGCGACTGCGGGCCCTGCCCTTTGTCACGCCGGTTTCGCTCGGCCCGCGCATCCTGCGGGCCGACACCGCCGCCATCGCCGCCCTCACGATCTGGCAGGCGGCGAAGGGGGACTGGCTCACGGCCTCTTGAGACCGTAGCCTTTTGCTACCACCTGCTTAACAGCGTAAAGATCGCGCCCGGTCGGGAAATGGGCCTCCTGCCGCCAACACCAAGATGCCGGGGAGGCTCGTATCCGTATGCCCGAAACTGTGTGTGACGACCGTCCGCTGACGCTCGACGACCTGACCAACTATTTCGCCGTCGGCTCAAAGCCGGCCAGCCAATGGCGTGTTGGCGCGGAGCACGAGAAGTTCGGCTTCCGCCTGAGCAACCATGAGACCGTCGCCTACGACGGCCCGGACGGCATCGAGGCGATGTTGAAGGGGCTGATGCGATTCGGCTGGGAGGGCGTCTATGAGGATCGCGCCGACGGCGGCCAGACCCTGATCGCGCTCAGCCGCGGCGGGGCCAACATCAGCCTGGAGCCGGGCGGACAGTTCGAGCTCTCCGGCGCGCCGCTGAATTCCATGCACGAGATCTGCGAGGAGACGGGCAGTCACCTGCAGGAGGTGAAGACCGTAGCCGACGAGCTGGGGCTGGGCTTCCTGGGCCTGGGCTTCCATCCGACGCTGAAGCGGGCCGACGCCGCGATCATGCCCAAGGGGCGCTACGTGATCATGCGGCGCTATATGCCGCTGGTCGGCAACCTCGGCCTGGACATGATGTTGCGGACCTGTACCGTGCAGGCCAACCTCGACTTCTCGTCCGAGGCGGACATGGTCGCCAAGTTCCGCACCAGCCTGGCGCTGCAACCGATCGCCACCGCCCTGTTCGCCAACTCGCCCTTCACCGAGGGCAAGCCCAACGGCTTCCTGTCGGCCCGGGCCAATGTCTGGACCGACACCGATCCCGACCGCACCGGCATGCTCGACTTCGTGTTCGAGGACGGCTTCGATTTCGAGCGCTACGCCCGCTACGCGCTCGACGTGCCGATGTACTTCGTCAAGCGCGACGGCCTGTACGTCGATGTCGCCGGCAAGAGCTTCAAGGACCTCATCGACGGCAAGCTGGAGGGCGTCGAGGGCCGGGCGACGATGAAGGACTGGTCGGACCACACGACCACCATCTTCCCGGAAGTGCGGCTGAAGACCTATCTGGAGATGCGCGGCGCCGACGGCGGCCCGTGGAGCCGGCTGTGCGCCCTGCCCGCGCTGTGGACCGGCATCTTCTACGACGGCGCGGCCCTGGCCGCCGCCTGGGACCTCTGCAAGGACTGGACGCGCGAGGACCGAGAAAACGTCCGACGCGACGTCAACCGCCTCGGCCTCAAGGCCGTGGTCGCCGGCCGCACGGTGCAGGATGTCGCCAAGGACATGATCGCCATCAGTCGCGAGGGCCTCAAGCGCCGCGCCCGGCTGGACGGCAGCTTCATCGACGAGACCACCTACCTGGGCGAACTCGAAGCCATCGCCGACAGCGGCCTCACCCCCGCCGAGCGCCTGCTGGAGAAGTTCCACGGCGAGTGGAAGGGCGACATCAGCCGCGTGTTCGAGGAGTGCGCCTACTAGGCGCGGCTACTCGACGTAGGGGGGATCCATCGGCGGCACATGTCGGACCGCCTGCGGCGTCTCGTCGGCCTCGATGTCGACATCCACGGGCCTGAAGGCGATGTGGCCTTCGATGATCGAGGCGCCGTCATGCGGCGCCTCGTAGGACCAGGCCACGTCCTCGACGATCTTCGCGTCCCGCATGATCGTGTACCAGCTGGCCTTGCCCTTCCATGGGCAGGCCGAGACGTGGTCGTTGCGCTTGAGCACCGACATCTGAACGTCCTCGCGCGGAAAATAGTAGACCGGCTCGTGGCCGTGCTCCTCAAGCCGCAGCGCGCTGGCGCTGTCGGCAAGTTCGTGTCCCTCGAACAACGCGCGAACCCTTCCGGGAGCGGCGAGGATGGTGAACGGCGTGTTGGCGTCAGGCATGACAAATCCTCCGACATCTCCAACGCGCAAGAGACGAATGCGGCTCCACAAAGTCCGTGCGAGGCAAGCCGTTGCTTGTGAAACCGGACGGCGCGTGATTTTCTGCCGCTCAAATCGGGGCGGTCGCGGGGGATCCTTGCCGTCCCTTCGGCGTCAAGGCCAAAGCCAACAGGAACGGCAGTATGAACATCGTGATCGCGCTGGGGATCCTCGTGACCCTGGCCACAGGCATTCCGGTGTTTCTGCAGATGCGGAAACACCCCAAGGGCCTTCTGATTCTCTTCTTCGCGGAGATGTGGGAGCGCTTTTCCTACTACGGGATGCGCGGCATCCTGATCTTCTACCTAACCCAGCATTTCCTGTTCAATGACCAGTACTCCGGCGGAATCTACGGTTCCTACACGTCGCTGGTCTACCTGCTGCCGCTGATCGGCGGCCTGCTCGCCGACCGCTACTTGGGCACCCGCAAGGCCATCGCATTCGGGGCGCTGCTGCTGGTCGCCGGCCACCTGACGATGGCCATCGAAGGCCGTCCCGCGACCCAGACCCTGACCTATGCCGGCGCTCAGTACGAAGTCGTCCTGGAAGGTCGCGGCGACACGCGCGAGGTAGGAATCAAGGTGGGCGACAAGGTCTACACCTATGGCGGCGGCGAAAGCGGCGGCCTGGCGATCAACGACCTGCCCGCCGATTCGCCGTTGCCCGCCCAGTTGGCCAAGGGGTCCTACGAGTTGGAGGAGACCCGCGACCCGACCTACGTGAACATCTTCTTCCTGGCCATTTCGCTGATCATCATGGGCGTCGGCTTCCTGAAGCCGAACATCTCCACGATCGTCGGCCAGCTCTATCCGCAGGGTGATCCCCGTCGGGATCCGGGCTTCACCCTCTACTACTACGGCATCAACCTGGGCGCCTTCTGGGCCTCGGTTCTGTGTGGCTACCTCGGCCAGACCTATGGCTGGGGCTGGGGCTTCGGCCTTGCCGGCGTCGGCATGCTGCTCGGCTTCATCGTCTTCGTGCTCGGCAAGCCCCTGCTCGAGGGCAAGGGCGAACCGCCGAACCCGGTGCTGCTGGCCAAGCCGATCGTGGGGCCGATCAATCGCGAAGGCCTGATCTACATCCTGGCGACCCTGGGCGTCGGCGTTGTCTGGTTCATGGTCCAGCGCAACGCGCTGGTCGGCACGGTGCTCACCGTGAGCACGGTCCTGTCGCTGGCGTTCATCGGCTGGTTCCTGATCTTCAAGTGCGACAAGATCGCCCGCGAGCGGATGATGCTCGCCCTGGTGCTGATCTTCGGCGCGGTGGTCTTCTTCACCCTCTTCGAACAGGCCGGCACCTCGCTGAACCTGTATGCGGACCGCAACGTCGACCTCGCGCTCATCAGCTCCCCGATCACGGTCGACGCCTTTGGCCACACCTACTTCTTCGGCACGCGCGACATGGTCATGGCGGCGGGCGTCCCCGACAACGTGCGCTGGATCGACATGGGCATCACCGCGGCCCAGACCCAGTCGTTCAACGCCGGCTTCATCCTGATCTTCGCGCCGATCTTCGCCGCGCTCTGGCTGTTCCTCGGCCGGATCAATCGTGATCCGAACCCGGTGATGAAGTTCGGCCTGGGCATCGTGCAAGTCGGCCTGGGCTTCATGGTCGTCGTCTGGGCGGCAGGCTCGGGAATGGTCAGTCCGGCCTTCCAGATGCCGCTTCTGATCCTGGCCTTCCTCTACCTGCTGCACACCACCGGCGAGCTCTTCCTGTCGCCAGTCGGCCTGTCGGAGATCACCAAGCTGTCGGTGCCCTCGGTCGTCTCCTTCATGATGGCCGTGTGGTTCCTGTCGAGCTCGATCGCCCAGTATGTCGGCGGCATCATCGCCGGCACCATGGGAACCGAGACCGTCGGCGGCCAGGTTCTGGACCCCGAAGGCGCCTTGAAGACCTCGCTGGAGGGCTTCGAGAAGCTCGGCTACGCGGGCATCGCGGTCGGGATCGTGTTCATCCTGCTCAGCTTCGCGATCAAGCATTGGGCGCACGGCGTGAACGACGCCTCGGCCCATCCGGCGACGGAGAACGACGGCGACCGACAGTCGATGCCGCATTATGCGTCGACCATCGTCCTGAAATGGCGAAGGGCCCGGAGAGCGATCTCCGGGCCCTTCTTCCTTGGCCGATGGCGTAGCTCCGGTTCGGGGCGGAGCCGAGAGGGGTCTCACGCGGCCAAGGAGCCGGTCAGCCGAACGTCTTGCGCACGCGGACGTAGACGCTCATGCCGTTCTCGTAGGTGCGGGTCTCGCGCAGCTGCAGCACGCCGGTGGCGCGGTCGCCGCTGTAGAACGCCTGCTCCTTGATCAAGGGCCGCTCGGTGAAGTTCTTGAGCTGCAGCAGGAACTGCAGGTCCTTGCGCGGCTTCCACTCGACGTAGGGGATGACGAACGACTTCAGTTCGGTCTGCTCGACGCGGTTGTAGCGCCAGTAAGTCTCCGTGAACTCGCCGAACACGTCGACGCCCCAGGTCAGCTTCCAATGCGGCAGGTCCTGGGTGAAGTGAATCTCCCAGTCATGGGGATGCTCGCCGGTGATCCGACGCGGGTCGAAGGTGGTCGGGTCGATCACTTCGGAGTCGCGCAGGGTATAGAACCCCCGCACCATGCCGCCCTTCACGCCGAGGCGGTCCAACGGCAGGTTGAAGTCGATCTGCGCCTGGTCGCGGGCGCCGTCGCCGATGTTGGCCGGTCGGTCGTAGCGCGTGCAGAGCGGCGAGGTCGGATCCGGGACGCCGGCGACCAGAGGACAGGTCGACAACACCACCTCCGGCGCCCGGTCGATGGCGTCGGTCAACTCGGTGTGGCGAAGGGTCAGGGTGATGGCCCCGTTCCCCCAGAACCGGCGCTCGTAGGCGATCTCGGTGACCAGGCCTTGCTGCGGGTTGATGTCCACGTTCCCGGTAGAGACGCCGCCGCCCGTCGCGATCGACGAACCGGCGATAAAGTCGCCGAAGTTCAGCTGGCCGACCTCGCGCTCGACGCGGAAACGGATCTGGTTCCGCTCGTTGGGCGACCAGGTGGCGACGAGGCGCGGCTTGGCGAACTGCAGGCTCTTCTCAAGCTCGACGTCGCCTTCCGAGGTGATGGTCGAATACTCGTAGCGCAGGCCACCCTCGAGGGTCAGCCTGGGCGTCGCGTTCCAGGTGGCCGTGCCGAAGGCCTCGCCGCGTCGCTCCTCGACCCGCACGTTGGCGGCCGGCAACGCCACGGGCGTTCCGTTGAAGCTGTAGGTCGTGGCCGTCTCCAGCCAGTTGAAGGCGCCCTCGCCGCCGAACTCGATCGACAGGGTGTCCGACTGGCGGAAGTTGACCGAGGCCCGGCCGATGGTTTCGCCCAGCTTGCGCTCGTTGCTGAACAGCTCCTCGTCGCCGCCCGCCTGGAAGCGCAGGTTGAAGTCCTGCTCCTTCCACTGCTGGATGAACAGGCTCTCGAGCTTGGTGCGCGGACCGAGATCACGGCCGTAGCGCAGGCCGACCTCGCCCTCGCGGCGCTCCTCGAGTTCGCGGTCCTTGGCGGTGAAGCCGGCGACGTCGAAGTCGTCATGCTGGCCGTAGAAGAAGCGCTGGAAGAACAGGCGACCGTTGATGCGGAACTTGCCGCCGGCCAGCGGAGTCGAATAGGCGGCGGTGCCGACGATCTGCTGGCCGTCGCCTTCGGCGCGCATGTCGCCCTGCTCGATGACTGTTCCGGCCGCGTCGCGCTGGACCAGCGGACCATCGCCGGCGCCGTCGTCGTGGAAGGCCGCGGCGATCAGCGACCCCTCCAGGGTCCGGCCGTCGGCGCGGCGCACGCCTTCCAGGCGGATGCCCGGCGAGTTGCGGCCGTCGTAGATGAAGTCGTTGACGATCGCGATCACGCCGGTGACCGCCGCGCCCTTCTTGACGATGACGTTGGCCATCACCGTCTTGCCCTGCATGTCGATGCCGGGCGCGCCGCCGCGGATCACGTCGACGCGCTCGACCTGACTGGCCGGGATGCGGCGCAGGATGCTCTGCAGATCGTCGCTCTTGGTGGTCGGGCGCTCGCCGTCGACCAGAACGTTGCCAGCCGCGCCGGCGAAGCCGCGCACGCCCGACCCGCCGTCGAAGGCGAACCCCGGCAGGCGCGAGACCATCTCCATGGCCGTGTTGGGCTGAGCGTCGGCGAAGAAGCTCGGCGGGTAGGCAATGACGCCCTGCTCGCCGTCAGCGGCGGTCGGGGCGACCGGGGGCTCGGCCTGCGCAAGGGCGCCCGTCGCCAGAGACAGCGCGGCGATGCCGACGGTGGCGAAAAGCAGGCTTCTCATCAAAATCTCCCCCTTGAACCCCCCGGCCCAAGCGAAGCGAACCTGATGGCGCCTCTGTCATGAGGCACGTTACAACGCTGAAATGTGGATTAAATCGCCGCAACGTTAGCGGCGATCACTCAGACCGCCGTGCCCCCAACGGTCAGGCCGGTGATCTTCATCGACGGTTGCGCGACGCCGACCGGGACGCCCTGACCGGCCTTGCCGCAGACCCCGATCCCCGGATCCATGGCGAAGTCGTCGCCGATCATTGTCACCCGCGTCAGGGCGCTGGGGCCGTCGCCGATCAGACTGGCGCCCTTGACCGGCGTGGTCAGGCGGCCGTCCTCGATGAGCCAGGCCTCGGTGCACTGGAAGACGAACTTGCCGTTGGTGATGTCGACCTGACCGCCGCCCAGATGCGCGCAGAAGATGCCGCGCTTGGTGGAGGCGATCATCTCGGCCTGGGTGTGATGCCCGCCGAGCATGCCGGTGTTGGTCATCCGGGGCATGGGCATATGGGCGTAGGACTGGCGACGGGCGTTGCCGGTCGCGCTCATGCCCATCAGCCGGGCGCTCATCCGGTCATGCATGTAGCCGACCAGGATGCCGTCCTCGATCAGGATCGTACGTTCGGTGGGCGTGCCCTCATCATCGACGGTCAGCGAACCGCGCCGACCGGGAATGGTCCCGTCGTCGAACACCGTCACGCCCGGCGCGGCGACCCGCTCGCCAATGCGGCCGGAGAAGGCCGACAGGCCCTTACGGTTGAAGTCGCCTTCCAGCCCGTGGCCGACGGCCTCGTGCAGCAGCACGCCGTTCCAGCCCGGGCCGAGCACCACGTCCATCTCGCCGGCGGGGCAGTCGACGGCGTCGAGGTTGACCGTCGCCTGGCGGATGGCGTCGTCGACCTGCGCCTGCCACTTGTCGGGAGAGATCCAGGCTTCGAAGCCCGCGCGGCCGCCCGCGCCGGAGGTTCCGGTCTCCCGCCGCCCGTCTCGCTCGACGGTGACCTGGACATTGACCCGAACCAGCGGCCGAACGTCGCGGATCAGCCGGCCGTCGGCGCGCAGGATCTCGACCGTGCGACGCTCCCCCGCCATCGCGGCCATCACCTGGACCACCCGCGGATCGCGCGCCCGGGCGAAGGCGTCGATCTCCTGCATCAGCGCGACCTTGTCGGAGAAGCCGGGCGAGGCGACAGGGTCGTCCTCATTGTAGAGCTTTGCGTTGGTGGCGCGCGGCGCCTCGGCCGCGGTTCCGGCGTAGCCCCGACGGGCCAGTTTCGCCGAATCTCCCGCACGGCGGATCGCCGCTTCGGAGATCTCGCTGGCATGGGCATAGCCGGCTGTTTCTCCCGCGACCACCCTGAGGCCAAAGCCCTCGCCAGAGTCGTAGCTGGCGGTCTTGAGGCGTCCATCGTCGAAGACGAAAGCCTCGGTCTCCGACCGCTCCAGGAACAGCTCGCCGTCGTCGGCTCCGGCAAGGGCCTCGCCAAGGATGGCGCGGGCGCGTTCGGGATCGACGCCGGCGGCGTCCAGGAGCGAGGGAGCGAGAGGAGAAGCGGTCATGACGCTACAGGTAGGGCGTCAGACCGCTTTCGTCATCAGTAGTCCTGGTCCACGTCGCCTGAACCGCTGATTTCGCTCGTCAGGCTGGCCGGCTTGGCGCGAAGGCTGACGCCGCCGCTGCCGGCCACGGCGACCTTCACCACGCCGCGCGCCGAGACGGTGGCGTCGCCGCTCCCGGAGGTCGCGACCTCAGCGTCCTGCGCCTCGATGTCGGCGAGGTCGATGCTGCCCGAACCGACGATCCCGAGCTTGAGAGCGCCAGACCGGCCGGCGCCGGTGACATCGCCGCTGCCCTGAACCTGAACAGCCAGGGTCGGCTGGTCGTAGTCCCGGATGTCGAGGTCGCCGGATCCGTTCACAGTGAAGCTCGACACTTTCGGGGCCGTGACGGTGATCCGGATGCGATCGCCGGCATCCAGAATGCGAACACCATTGAGATCGATCGTGACATCGCTGGTGTCGAGATGGACGTCCCCGGCGAGCCCGAAACGACCACCCTCGAGGGTGATCCGCTCGGCATAGTCCTTGGGGCCCTCGATGACGACCCGGGAGTCTTCGCCCTGGACGTAGGTGACGTCGACGGGCAGGTCGAGCACCAGGGACTCGCCGCCGTTCCATGGCAGTTGGCGGGTGATTGTCTCACTGGGGCGCACGCGCTCCACACGGCTACGGCCGTGGCGGTCGGCGATGCGGTACTGCCACTCACTGGGAATGGTCCAGCCGTTCTCGGCGATATCGCGACCGCCCAGCGCGGCGGCGCCGGCCAGACAGGCGACCGCGAGGATGAAGCTCGCGAAGGCGATGGTGATCAGGGTGCGGATCATGGCTCTGTCCCTCAGCCTTGCGGTTCGATGGCCGGCTTCAGCAGCCGGTAGTGGAGGCGCCCGTACCAGACGAGCAGATTGACCAGGCCGACGGTGACGATGGTCGTCACGGCGGCGATGGCCGTGGCCGCGGCCATCAGGCCGATGCCGGCGAGAATGGCTGTCATCGGCCCTCCTGGCGGGCCCATGAAGGGGCCGGCGGCGAAGACGAATCCGCCGCCTATGAAGACCCCGATGGCGGCCATGAAGAAGCCGAACAGCGCGCCGACCACGCCCATGAGGATGGGCAGCAGCACGAGAATGTCGATGGCGCCCAGACCGAGCACGGCGAACACAGCCGCCATCGCGGCCGACGGGTTCTTCTGCTCATCCCATCGCTTGAGACCTTCCTCGGCCTTCAGTTCGCGGGCGAGCCGGCCGGGGTCGCCCAGGGCCTCGGCCACCTCGACCTCCGTCCGTCCGGCGGTGATCGCGTCCGCGAAGTGGGTGTCGTAGTCGGCGACGATGTCGCTGATCTGGTTCGCCGGCATTCCGGCGAGCCCGGCCTTGAGCCGGACGATGAAGTCGGCGCGGGTCATGCCTCGGCTCCCAGGATGGCGTCGACGGCCCGGGTGAAGGCCGTCCATTCGGTCTTCTGCGAGATGAAGCTGGCGCGCCCCGCCTCGGTCAGACGGTAGTATTTTCTGGGCGGGCCGCTCTGCGACTCGACCAGGTAGGTATCGACCAGGCCGTCGGCCTGCAGTCGTCGCATCAGCGGATAGATGGTTCCCTCCCCCATATCGATGTCCTTCGCGAGCTGGCTGGCGATCTCGTAGGCGTAGCTGTCGGCGCGGTGCAGAAGGGCCAGCACGCACAACGTCAGGACGCCTTTCTTCAGTTGAATTTCGATGGTTTCCGGCACGTGGTCCGTCTCCAGGTTCCGCACCCTTCTATCGCACGGTACTGACTACCGCAAGGTACCTTTCGACGCCGGGTAGCTGGCGATGCCCCATAGCGACGAGCGGCGTTGTTGCGATCTTCTCTCAAAATCAGGCCTTTCCTTATGGGGCCTGCGACGGCGAGGCGCTTGGCAAGGGGGGGCGTTGCGCGTATTCACGCCCCCGGTAGGCGTGGAGGGGCGTCGCTACGGGCTCGCATGCGAGCTTGAAGAAGCTCCTCCCTGAGCCAGATGAAAGAAGCCGGTTACCTTTGGTCCTGTCGGACCAGGGACGGCAAAGCAGGCCAGAGAGGGTCATGAAGGCGAAGATTCAGGGTATCGCCGGTGTAGTGGCGGGCGCCGGTGCGGCGATGATGGGCTCACTGGCCTTCGCTCAGGAGCGGCTGGGTCAGCCGACGCCGGGCGGAATGGGCCTGCAGCAGGCGGCTTCGCCGCTCAAGCACGAGGCTCACTTCTTCCACGACATCATTCTGCTGCCGATCATCACGGTCATCAGCCTGTTCGTGCTGGCCCTGCTGATATGGGTCGTGGTTCGCTATAACAAGAAAGCGAACCCGACTCCGGCGAAGTTCAGCCACAACACCTTGCTTGAGGTGGCATGGACCCTGATCCCGGTCCTGATCCTCATGTTCATCGCGATCTTCTCGTTCGGGCTGCTGTTCAAGTATCACAACATGCCCAAGCCGGACCTGACCGTTAAGGCGGTCGGCTACCAGTGGAACTGGGGCTACGAGTACCCGGATCAGAAGATCCCCGAGTACATCTCCAACATGCTGCCCGAGGACGAGGTCGCCAAGCGCGGTCTGCCCAAGGACGTCTTCCGCCTGGCGGCGACCGAACCGATGGTCGTTCCGGTGAACAAGGTCGTTCGCGTCCAGGTCACCGGCGCCGACGTGATCCACGCCTTCGCCCTGCCGGCCTTCGGCCTCAAGACGGACGCCATTCCCGGCCGCCTGAACGAGACCTGGTTCAAGGCCGAGAAGGTGGGCACCTACTACGGCCAGTGTTCCGAACTCTGCGGCGTGGACCATGCCTTCATGCCGATCGAGATCAAGGTGGTGACGCAGGCCGAGTTCGACGCCTGGGTGGCCACCAAGGCTCCGGCCGCCGCGCCGGTCACGGCCCCGGCCGAAGCGGCGGCTCCGGCCGCCGCTGCCCCCGCTCCGACCCCGACGGCCGCTCCGGTCGCCGCTCCCGCCGGCGTTGCGCCGGCCGCCAAGCTCTGATTTCCAAGGTAAGACCGATGGCTCACGCCGCCGCTCACGACTCACACGACGACGCCGACCACAAGCCCGGCTTCATCACCCGCTGGTTCTTCTCCACGAACCACAAGGACATCGGCACGCTGTACCTGCTGTTCGCCATCATGGCGGGCATCGTGGGCGGCGCCCTGTCGGGCCTCATCCGCTGGGAACTGGCCGAACCGGGGATCCAGATCTTCGCCGCCAACTCCTCGGTCAGCCTGCTGGGCCTGATCGAACAGTCCAAGCACGGCTACAACGCGGTGGTCACCGCCCACGCCCTGATCATGATCTTCTTCATGGTCATGCCGGCGATGATCGGCGGCTTCGGCAACTGGTTCGTGCCGCTGATGATCGGCGCGCCGGACATGGCCTTCCCGCGGATGAACAACATCTCGTTCTGGCTGCTGGTCGCCGCCTGGGTCCTGCTGCTGACCTCGATGTTCGTCGACGGCGGCCCGGGCAAGGGCTTCGGCGGCGGCTGGACGATCTATCCGCCGCTCTCGACCTCGGGCCACACCGGTCCGTCGATGGACCTGGCGATCTTCTCGCTCCACCTGGCGGGCGCCAGCTCGATCCTGGGCGCGATCAACTTCATCACCACGATCTTCAACATGCGCGCGCCGGGCATGACCCTGCACCGCATGCCGCTGTTCGTGTGGTCGATCCTGGTCACCGTCTTCCTGCTGCTGCTGTCGCTGCCCGTCCTGGCCGGCGCCATCACCATGCTGCTGACCGACCGCAACTTCGGCACTCACTTCTTCGATCCCGCCGGCGGCGGTGATCCGGTGATGTTCCAGCACCTGTTCTGGTTCTTCGGGCACCCGGAAGTGTACATCCTGATCCTGCCGGGCTTCGGCATGATCAGCCACATCGTCTCGACCTTTTCGCGCAAGCCCGTCTTCGGCTACCTCGCCATGGCCTACGCCATGGTCGCCATCGGCTTCGTCGGCTTCATCGTCTGGGCCCACCACATGTACACCGTGGGCATGGGCATCAATCTGCGCGCCTACTTCGTGGCGGCCACCATGGTCATCGCAGTGCCCACCGGCGTGAAGATCTTCAGCTGGATCGCCACGATGTGGGGCGGCTCGATCACCTTCAAGACGCCGATGCTCTGGGCGATGGGCTTCATCTTCCTGTTCACCGTCGGCGGTGTGACGGGCGTGGTGCTGGCCAACGCCGGCATCGACTACAGCCTGCACGACACCTACTACGTCGTGGCTCACTTCCACTACGTGCTCAGCCTGGGCGCCGTGTTCGCGATCTTCGCCGGCTTCTTCTACTGGTTCGAGAAGATCTGGGGCGTGAAGTACAACGAGTTCCTCGGCGCGCTGCAGTTCTGGATCATGTTCGTCGGCGTGAACCTGGTGTTCTTCCCGCAGCACTTCCTGGGCCTGCAGGGCATGCCGCGTCGCTACGTCGACTATCCGGAAGCCTTCACGCTGTGGAACCAGGTCTCCTCCTGGGGCTATGTGGTCACGGCCGTCGGCGTGGGGGTCTTCCTGATCACCATGCTGGAAGCCGCCATCCGTCGCCGTCCGGCGGAAGCCAATCCCTGGGGCGAAGGCGCCACGACGCTGGAGTGGACCCTGTCCTCGCCGCCGCCGTTCCACCAGTTCAACGAACTGCCGGTGATCAAGCCGGACCACCACTAGGTCCAGCGGGAACATTGGTCGCACCAAAAGGGCGCGTCGGGGTTGGACCCCGGCGCGCCCTTCGCCTATGTACCCTCCGAACATGAGCAAGCCCGTCGCCATCAAAGGCCGCGCCGCGTCACAGCCGGCGCTCTGGTCTGACTATCTTCAGCTGCTGAAGCCGCGCGTGATGTCGCTGGTGGTGTTCACCGCCGCGACCGGTCTGGTTTGCGCCAACCAGCCGATGAACCCGTTGCTGGGCTTCGTCGCCGTGCTGTGCATCGCGGTCGGCGCCGGCGCGTCCGGCGCGCTCAACATGTGGTTCGACGCCGACATCGACGGTCGCATGCGCCGCACCCGGGCCCGCCCGGTGCCGGCCGGCAAGGTCCAGGGGGCCGAGGCCGCGACTCTGGGAATCATCCTGTCGCTGTTCTCGGTGATGCTGCTGGGCATGACCACCAACTGGCTGGCAGCCGGGCTGCTGGCCTTCACCATCTACTTCTACGTCGTGGTCTACACGATGTGGCTCAAGCGCTGGACGCCGCAGAACATCGTCATCGGCGGCCTCGCGGGCGCCCTGCCCCCGGCCATCGGCTGGGCCGCCGCCGCCGGCGAGACGCCGCTGAACGCCTGGCTGATGGTGCTGATCATCTTCATGTGGACGCCGCCGCACGCCTGGGCCCTGGCGCTGTACACCTCCGAGGACTACGCCAAGGTCGGGGTGCCGATGATGCCGGTCGCCAAGGGCGCGGCCTCCACCCGCAAGCAGATCCTGGTCTATTCGCTGCTGTTCGCGCCGGTCTGCCAGATCCCGGCCTTCACCGGGCTGGGAGGCCCGATCTATCTGGCCGTGGCGGCCCTGGGCGGCGCGGTGTTCGTGCTGCTGGCCTGGCGGGTGTTCCGCTCGCGGTCAGGCGACGCCCCGGACGAGCGTATCGAGGGCGAAGATCGCCTCTACGCCGTCCGGGCCGGCTCGAAAGACGCCCGTAACCTGTTCGCCTTCTCGATCCTGTACCTTACATTGCTGTTCGCGGCCCTGCTCTCCGAGCACCTGGCCCGGATCGCGCCGCTGGAGCTCCTGTAAGTGACCTCTTTGCAAGACAGCCCCCCGCCGGTCCCGCCGGCTCCGGTCGACCAGGCCGCGCTGGACAAGGCCCGGCGCGGTCGCAACATAGCCCTGGCGCTCGGCCTGGTGGTCTTTATCATCCTCGTCTACGGCGTAACCCTTGTGCGGATGGGAGGCTATGTCGCCAGTCGCCCCCTCTGACGCGCCGCGCTCCGCCGCGAGCCGCAACGCCCGCCTCGGCCTGATCTGCGCCGCGGCCTTCTTCGGCATGGTCGGCATGGCCTATGCCTCGGTGCCGCTCTACCGCGCCTTCTGCCAGCTGACCGGCTTCGACGGCACAGTCCGCAAGGCCGACGCCGCACCGGACAAGGTGCTCAACAAGACGCTGACGATTCGATTCGACGCCAATGTGCGCAACCTGCCCTGGAGCTTCGCGCCCGAGCAGGTGAGCCAGGAGGTGAAGATCGGCGACACCGGACTGGCCTTCTACAAGGTGACCAACAACGGCAAGGCGCCGGTCACCGGACGGGCCAGCTACAACGTGGTGCCCGAATCGGCCGGTCTCTACTTCCAGAAGCTCGAATGCTTCTGTTTCACCGACCAGACCATCCAGCCGGGCGAGACGAAGGAGTTCCCGGTCGTCTACTTCGTGGATCCCAAATTCGCCGAGGATTTCGAGACGAAGGGGACGCCCGAGGTGACGCTTTCCTACACCTTCTTCCCGTCGACCGAAGGAAGCGCGCAAGCGCCTCTTGGCGGAACGGGCGAGGCGAGGCTATAGCACACGGGATTTTGGGGCGGCGCGCCGCCCCGGGGGAAATAGAGGTTCAGGCACGATCATGGCCCACGGCGCCGTAAAGCACGACTATCACCTGGTTAACCCCAGCCCCTGGCCGCTGATCGGCTCGATCGGCGCAACGATCATGATGATCGGCGCCGTGGTCTGGATGAAGGGCCTGGCCACCATCACCGACGAGACCTCGCCGCTGGTGTCCTACCTGTTCGGCAAGGGCCACCCGATCACCTTCGGGATCGGCTTTGCGCTCGTGCTCTACACCTTCTTCGGCTGGTGGCGGGATGTGATCAAGGAAGCCAACGCCGGGGACCACACCCCGGTCGTGTCGCTCCACCTCCGCTACGGCATGATCA
The DNA here is from genome assembly GCA_031426695.1 of Caulobacter sp. GTDB lineage: Bacteria > Pseudomonadota > Alphaproteobacteria > Caulobacterales > Caulobacteraceae > Caulobacter. The sequence goes on along the minus strand of JASJPM010000003.1, from coordinate 149,103 downwards.
TGTTCATCGCTTCGGAAGTGATGTTCTTCGTCGCCTGGTTCTGGATCTTCTTCGAGATGGTCCTGTTCCAGGAGCACCGCACCCTGACCCCCGCCATCGGCAATTTCGAGGGCGTGGCCGAGGCCTGGGCCCAGTGGCCCCCCAAGGGCATCGAGCTGGTGCCGGCCTTCCACCTGCCGCTGGTCAACACCCTGACCCTGCTGCTGTCGGGCACGACGGTCACCTGGGCCCACCACGCACTGCAGGTCGGCGACCGCAAGGCCGCCAAGATCGGCCTGGCCCTGACCATCGTGCTGGGTGCGCTGTTCACCGCCATCCAGGTCTACGAGTACCAGCACATCCTGCACGAGAACCTGTTCTTCTCGGAGGAAGCGGGCAACGCCGGCCTGTACGGCTCGTCCTTCTTCATGGCCACCGGCTTCCACGGCTTCCACGTGCTGGTCGGGACCATCTTCCTGGCGGTCTGCTTCATCCGCCTCCTGAACGGCGCCTTCACGCCCAAGCAGCACTTCGGCTTCGAGGCCGCCGCCTGGTACTGGCACTTCGTCGACGTGGTCTGGCTGTTCCTGTTCGCCTTCATCTACGTGATCTTCGGCACGCCGTAGCATGACCAACCCATACGCCGCCGGGGCGGCCGGACGCTGCCCCAACTGCGGCGAGGGCCACCTGTTCGAGGGATTCCTCAAGGTGGCCCCGACCTGCGAAGCCTGCGGCTTCGACCTGAAGGCGGCCGACTCCGGAGACGGACCGGCCGTTTTCGTCATCCTGATCGGCGGCTTCCTCGTCGCGTTCGGCGCGGTGTTCACCCAGATCGCCTACAGTCCGCCGGCGTGGCTGCAGCTGATCATCTGGCTGCCGCTGACAGTGATCGTCTGCGGCGGGCTGCTGCGTCCCTTCAAGGGCCTGCTGATCGCCGCCCAGTTCGCCAACAAGGCCCGCGAGGCCGGCCGAGACGATGTCTGACACCGCACGCCGCTTTCCGATCGGCCTGACAGTCGCCACCGCGATCTCGCTCGTCATTCTGCTGGCGCTCGGAACCTGGCAGCTCAAGCGGCTGGCCTGGAAGACCGAGCTGCTGGCGCGCATCGAGACGACCCGGGCGCAGCCGCCCCGGCCGATCACCGAGGTTCCGCTGACGCCGGCCTATCGTTTCACCCGCGTGACGCTCGACTGCCCGGGCCTGGCGAGCGCGAAGTTCGTTGAACTCTACGGCCTGCAGGGCGGCGAGGCCGGTACGCGCCTCGTCTCGCTGTGCGCCTACGCCGAGGGCCGCCCGCCGATCCTCGTCGACCGCGGCTTTGTCGCCGACACCATCTCCGCCCGCCCGCCCGTCGCCCCGTCGACGGAGGTGGTGCGACTGATCGGCGTGCTGCGCGAGGGCGTGCCGCCGGGCGCGTTCACGCCGCCGGCCCGCGACGGGCGCTTCTACAGCGCCGACCTGCCGGCCATGGCCGTGGCCCTGGGGGCGGACCGCCATCCGGAGGTCATGGTGACCGCGGAAACCTCGTCCAACCCGGCGTGGAAGGCGCTCGTCCCCTCGCCCCTGCCCGCCGAGATCGCCAACCGGCACCTCGAGTACGCCCTGACCTGGTACGGCCTTGCCGCCGCCCTGATCGGCGTCTACGTCGCCCTCGTCCGTCGCAAGTTGAAGAGCGCATGAAGTACGTGTCCACCAGGGCGGGCTCGGCCGGAGAGGCCGCGCCCATCGGATTCCTCGATGCGGTCCTGGCGGGCCTGGCGCCCGACGGCGGCCTGTATGTGCCGCAGACCTGGCCGACGCTGACAACCGAAGAGATCGCCGGGTTCGCGGGCAGGCCCTACGCCGAGGTCGCCGCCGATATCCTGTCGCGCTTCGCCGGGCACGAGATCCCGCACGACGTGCTGCTGGAGATGTGCACGGAGGCCTACGGGACCTTCACCCACGCCGCCACCTGCCCGATCAAGCAGCTGCGCCCCGGCCAGTTCCTGCTGGAGCTGTTCCACGGCCCGTCCCTGGCGTTCAAGGACGTGGCGATGCAGCTGCTGGGGCGGCTGTACGACTACGCCCTGTCGCGGCAGGGCCGGGTGATGACCGTGGTCTGCGCCACGTCGGGCGACACCGGCGGCGCGGCGGTCGAGGCCTTCCGCGGCCGGGCCAACACCCGCATCGTCGCCCTGTTCCCCGAAGGCCGGATCAGCGAGGTCCAGCGCCGCTTCATGACCACGGCCGCCGACGCCAATGTCGCCTGCCTGTCGGTCGAGGGCACCTTCGACGACTGCCAGACCATCGTGAAGGGTCTGTTCGGCGACGACCAGTTCCGCCGGGCGGTGGACCTGACGGGCGTCAACTCGATCAACTTCGCCCGCATTGTCGCCCAGGCCGTCTACTACTTCACCGCCGCCGTGGCCCTGGGCGCACCGAAGCGCGAAGTGGCCTTCTGCGTGCCGACCGGCAACTTCGGCGACGCCTTCGCTGGCTGGGTCGCGAAGCAGATGGGTCTGCCGATCGGCCGGATCATCGTCGCGACCAACAGCAACGACATCATGGCCCGCGCCTTCGAGGAGGGCCGCTACGCCCGGGGCGTGGTCGCCGCGACTCAGTCTCCCGCCATGGACATCCAGATCGCCTCGAACTTCGAGCGTCTCTACTACGAGACCGCCCGTCGCGACGGCGTCGAGACCAGTCGCGCCTTCCGCGCCTTCACCGAGACCGGCGTGCTGGACCTGCCGCCCGCGGCGCTGGCCACGATGAAGGCGCTGTTCTCCGGCGCCTCGGTCACCGAGGACGACACCGCCCGCACGATCCTCGCCACGCTGAACGAGACCGGCGAGGTCATCGACCCGCACACCGCCGTCGCCGTGGCCGCCGCCAACCGGGCCACGCTGCCCGACGGCATGCCGCTGGTGGTGCTGTCGACCGCCCATCCGGCCAAGTTCCCGGAGGCGGTGCAGGCCGCCACCGGCGCCGCGCCGCCCACGCCCGCCTCCGCCCGGCGACTGGACGGCAAGGCCGAGCGCTTCGACCGGCTGCCGGCCGACGCCGAGGCGATCAAGACCTACATCCGCGATTTCGCCCACCGGTGACCGCCCGCCTCCACACACTGGCCAACGGCGTCAGGGTCATCTGCGACCCGATGCCCGGCCTCGAGACCCTGGCCCTGTCGGTCGTGGCCGGACGCGGGGCCCGCTACGAGGACGAGCGGCATTCCGGCTGGTCGCACCTGCTCGAGCACATGGTGTTCAAGGGCGCGGGGACGCGGACGGCCCGCGAAATCGTCGAGGCCATCGAGGCCGAGGGCGGTCAGCTGAACGCCGCCACCGGCTATGAACGGACCAGCTTCCAGACCCGCGCCCTGAAGGGCGGCCTGCCGCTGGCCATGGAGATCACCGCCGACCTGCTGCTGCGCCCGACCATGCAGGACAGCGATCTGGTCCGCGAAAAGCAGGTGGTCGGCCAGGAGATCGCCGAGGCCGCCGACACGCCCGACGACCTGGTGTTCGAGCTGGCGCAGGAGAAGGCCTTCGAGGGCCAGTCGCTGGGCCGGCCGATCCTGGGCACGGTCAAGTCGCTGAAGCCCGCCACGCCCGCCTCGCTGTCGGCTTGGCGCGCGGCGCTCTACGCCCCCGACCGGCTGGTGGTCAGCGCCGCCGGCTCGGTGGACGAGGACCATCTGCTGGCGCTGGCCGAGCAGGCCTTCGGCCATCTGCCGATGCAGGCGGGCGAGCCCTCGCCGGCCCCGGCCGCCTTCACCGGCGGTGTCGCGGCCAAGGGCCGCAAGCTGGAACAGGCCCATCTGGTGCTGCTGCTGCCGGCCGTCGGCGCCGGCGACGATGACTATTTCGTGCAGCGGGTCTTCGCCGAAGCGCTGGGCGGGGGCATGTCCTCGCGGCTGTTCCAGGAAGCCCGCGAGAACCGGGGCCTAGCCTACGCCATCGACGCCTATGCCGACACCTACGAGGACGCGGGCGTGCTGGGGATCTACGCCGGCTGCGCCGCCGCCAACGCCGGCGAGCTGGCGCGGATCTGCGCGGGCGAGATCCACGGCCTGGCGACCTCGGTCGGCGCCGCCGAGCTGGCGCGGGCCAAGGCCCAGCTCAAGGCTTCGATGTTCATGGGCCGCGAGCAGCCGCTGTCCCGCGCCGAACAGGCCGCCGGCCAGACCCTGCTGTTCGGCCGCCTCTACCCGGCCGCGGAGATCGCGCAGGCCATCGACGCGGTGAGCGCGGCGGACTTCGCCCGGCTGGGCGAGCGGTTGACCGCGGACCGCAGATGCGTGGTCTCGGTGCTGGGCTCGAAGGCGGCCATGGCGGCGCCGGAAGCGTTCGAGACGGCGCTGTTCGGCTGAAAGGGCTCGCCGGTCTCGGATTACCTCACCCCGTCTTCCCGGCGAAGGCCGGGATCCATGACCCCGCTCTGAGCCCCTGCCCCATGGACCCCGGCCTTCGCCGGGGAAACGGAAATGGGGAGAGATGTCAGTCCGCTTCCCACCCCTGGCTGACACTCCCAACCCGCCAGACCGCCAGCGAAGGCGCTGGACCGCACGGCCAAGATCGCAATCCTTTGCCCAACGCCCCTCAGGGTCTAATCTTCGCGCTCCGCAACGGATGGACCCCATGAGCGACGCAGTCGGCCCCGGCGATCTGGTTCTGTGCGTGAACGCCGCGCCGAACCACATGACCGGCGAGCCCGTGCCCCTGGTGGCCGGGGAGACCTACCGGGTCTCCATGATCATGGAGTTCGCCTGCCCGTGCGGGCGGTCCGACGCCCTGCTGGACATCGGCGTCGACTTCGCCTGGTGCCAGAGCCGCTTCCGGCTGCTGCCCAAGGCCCAGGCCAAGACGCGCCGCGTCTCCGCGCCCCGGGAGACGGAGAAGGTCCGGTAAGGCGGTCAGCCAGATGGCTGTCAGCTGCTGCCAAACCGTTGGCAGCAGCCCCGCGTTAGGGTGGCGCCAGCAACTGGAGCCAACCCATGTCCGACCTCGTCTTCTACACCAACCCCATGTCGCGCGGCCGCATCATCCGCTGGATGCTCGAAGAGGTCGGCCGGCCCTACGAGACCAAGGTCTTGCGCTGGGAAACCGGCGACGCGAAGGCCGCCAACTACCTGGCCATCAACCCGATGGGCAAGGTGCCCGCCATCGTCCACGACGGGGTGGTCGTCACGGAATGCGCCGCCATCTGCGCGTATCTCGCCGACGTGTTCCCGGAAGCCCGCCTCGCGCCGCCCGCGCAGAGCCCCTTGCGCGGTCCCTGGTATCGCTGGCTGTTCTTCGGGGCGGGTCCCATCGAGCAGGCCCTGGCCGTCAAGTCGATGGACCTGCAACCGACTGCCGAACAGCGGATATCGCTGGGCTTCGGCTGCATGGAGGACGTCCTCGCCGCGGTCGAGGGGGCGGTGAAGGATCGCACCTTCCTCGTGGGCGACAGCTTCACCGCCGCCGACCTCTACCTCGCCTCCCACCTGTCCTGGGGCATGAACTTCGGCACGATCGAAAGGCGCCCGGCGTTCGAAATCTATGCGGAGCGCCACCTCCAGCGTCCCGCCGCCAGGCGCGCCGACGAGATCGACGACGCGCTCATCGCCGCCGACGCACGGCCGGCGGCCTGAGCCGAGGGCGCGGCCGGTACGTTCCAGGCCGCGCTCTTCACTTGATCTTGAGCGCGACGCGACAGACTTTCGCACCATGTCGCTGCTCGAATGGATCTCCGCGGAGCCATCGCTGACGCTGCAGGGCCAGGGCGTCAGCCTGCGTCCGCCGCGGCGGCGGGACTATGCGGAGTGGGCGGCGCTGCGACAGGCGTCGCGGGGGTTCCTGCAGCCGTGGGAGCCGACCTGGTCGCCGGACGAGCTGACGCTGAACGCCTTTCACCGCCGGCTGTCGGCCTGGCGGCGCGGGCGTGAGGTGGACCAGATGTACGCCTTCTTCGTGTTCCGCGAGGCCGACGACGCCCTGACCGGCGGCATCACCATCAACAACGTGCGGCGGGGCGTCGCCCAGACCGGCACGGTCGGCTACTGGTCGGCCCAGGCCCATGCCCGACAGGGCCACACCCTGGCGGCGCTGCGGGCCGTCATCCCGTTCGCCTTCGGTCCGCTGGGCCTGCACCGGCTGGACGCCGCCTGCCTGCCGAACAACGACGCCTCGGCCAACCTGCTGCTGAAAGCCGGCTTCTCCGAGGAGGGCTACGCCAAGGCTTATCTGAAAATTAACGGCGATTGGCGAGACCATCGCCTGTTCGGGCTGGTTTCGCGAGACCCTTCGCGTGGCCGCCCCCGGGAGGGCCTGACAGGCTAGTCCACATGCGGCCGCAGGGGCACGATCGACGCATCTGGGACGCCGCGACAACGCTCGAGGCGCTCGGCGGCGCACAGGTGGCGCTCTGGGTCTGGGAACCGGAGGACGACCGGCTGCGTCTGTTCGGCGCGGCGCGTCAGCTGGGCCTGGGCCCCCTCGCGCCGGAATGCTCCTCCGCCGCCTTCCGCGCCCTGGCCCTGCCCGCCGACCGGGCGTCGGCCGAGGAGCTGCTTCGCATCCATGAACCCGGGACAGAGGTCACCCTGCGCATGAAGATGCGCGGCGGCGAGACCTGCCTGTGGCGCGGCGTCTGGCTGGAGGAGGGCGTGCGCGCCTCGGGCGTCGTGGCGCCGGAGACCGGGTTCGCGGCCTCCGAGATCGACCAGCTGACAGGTCTTCTCGACCGCAAGAGTTTCGTGGTCAGGGCGCGGGAGCGGCTCGCCGCGCCGCTGCGCCAGACCCTGGTGGTGGCCGATCTCGACCGGCTGCGGCGTCTGAACGAGGCCCTGGGCCATGAGCGCGCCGACCTGGTGCTGGCCGCGCTCGGCTCGCGGCTGGCGGCGGCGTTCGGCGGAGACGCCCTGCTGGCCCGGGTCGGCGAGGACGAGTTCGCCGTCATGGTCTCCGGCGACCACGACCCAGTCGACCGTCTGCGCCGGGCGCTGGAGCAGCCGCTCCGTATCGCCGGCTTCGACATCCTGCCGACCCTGGCGGTCGGCGCCGTGGACGCCGAGGGCGGCCAGGACGCGCCTGAGGCGGCCGAGCTGCTGCGCCGCGCCGAGCTGGCCGTCGAGGCGGCCAAGGCCGGCGGCCTGGGCGGCGGCGCGGCCTACGGCCGGTCCATGGAAAGCGACGGCCTGTCGCAACTGGCCCTGGAGGCCGACCTGCGCGGGGCGGTGGGACGCGGCGAGATGACGCCCTTCTACCAGCCCATCGTGCGACTCTCCGACGGCAAGCTGACCGGCTTCGAGGCGCTGTGTCGCTGGCGTCACCCGCGCCGGGGCATCATCCCGCCGGACGAGTTCCTGCCGCTGGCCATGGAACTGGGGCTGATGGACGAGATCGGCGCCCACATGATTCGCAGCTCGGCCCGCCAGCTGGCGGCCTGGCGCGGCGGCCACGCGGCGGTCGGCGACCTGACCGTCAGCGTCAACCTGTCGACCGGCGAGATCCACCGGCCCGGCCTGATCGACGACGTCACCGGCCTGATCGCCAAGCACCGGCTGCCGCACGGCTCGCTGAAGCTGGAGATCACCGAGAGCGACATCATGCGCGACCCGGAGGGCGCCGCCACCGTACTCCGTGCCCTGCGGGCCGGCGGGGCGGGCCTGGCGCTCGACGACTTCGGCACCGGCTTCTCCTCGCTCAGCTACCTGACCCGCTTGCCCTTCGACACCCTGAAGATCGACCGCTACTTCGTGCGGACGATGAGCACCAACGAGGGCTCGGTGAAGATCGTCCGCTCGGTGGTCAAGCTGGGCCAGGACCTCAACCTCGAGGTCGTCGCCGAGGGCGTCGAGAACGCCATCATGGCTCGGCAGCTGATGGAGCTGGGCTGCGACTACGGCCAGGGCTTCGGCTACGCGCCCGCCCTCTCGCCGCAGGAGGCCGAGGTCTACCTCAACGAAAGCTACGTCGACGGCGCCGCGCCGGTGCGGCGTCAGGGGTAGGCGCGTCAGACCACGAGCACGGTGTCGCTGTAGCGCCCGAGCACCTTGTCCGCCGTTACGAGGTGCAGAGGCGTCGTCAGCGCCTGAGTTACGATCATTCGGTCGAATGGGTCCTGGTGCACCGGCGGCAACCCATCCAAGGCGGCGGCATGCGCTGCCGTGATCGGCAAAATCTCGAAGCCGGCCCGCTCGAATGCGTCCAGAGCCCTCGCGCCTGAAACCGCCATTCCGTCAGGGCGGCCTGCCGTCTTGGCGTGCTTCACAGCGATCTCCCACACCGAAACGACGCTGACCGTCACCTGATGCTCTTCATCTGCGATCAGGCGTCGAGCCTTCTCTGGCAGTCGGGAAGACTTTGCCACCGACCAAAGCGCGATGTGGGTGTCGAGCAGGAGGTTCAAGCCTGCTCGCCGTCGAATAGCGCCTCGATCTCGTGATTGTAGCGGTCGATGTCGTCCGGAACCTCAAACTCGCCCTCGGCCACGCCGATCCGCTTGCTGACATCGCGCTTCACCGCCGTCAGCCGGGCGACCGGCTTGCCGTTGCGGGCGATCAGGATTTCGGATTCGTCGCCGCTTTCCACCGCCTCGACCAGCCGCGAGAGATTGGTTTTGGCGTCGAGCATGTTGACCGTGCGCATCGCGGCCTCCTTAGCCAAGCCTGACTAAGCTAGCACGGCGGACCCTGCCGGCCAAATCAAGCCCGCCCCCCCTCCATCGCCAGCATGGCCGGGCTGATGCCCAGCTTCTCCAGCGCCTGGGCCCATTTGTGGTCGTGGTCGTCGCCGAACAGCAGGGCCTCGTCGGCGTCGCAGACCAGCCAGGCGCTCTCGCGGACCTCGCGTTCCAACTGGCCGGGGCCCCAGCCGGCGTAGCCGAGCGCCAGGAAGGCCCGGCGCGGGGCGGCCTCGCCGGTCAGGGCCTGCAGCACGTCCTTGGTCGTGGTCAGGGCCAGGCCGTCCTTCACCGGCATGCTGACCCCGTCGCAGAGGTAGTCGTCGGTGTGCAGCACGAAGCCGCGCTCGCGCTCGACCGGGCCGCCCATCAGCACCGCCTCGTCGGCGACGCGGCCGATCGGACGGTCGACGCCGATCTTCTCGAACAGCGACTCCAGGGTCAGGCCGTCGAGCGGGCGGTTCACCGCCAGGCCGATGGCGTGCTCCTCGTCATGGGCGCACAGGAAGACGACGGACCGCTCGAATCGCGGATCGCCGATGCCGGGCATCGCGATCAGCAGGCGGCCGGAGAGGAACTCGGTATCCGCTGGCTGGTTCATAGACTGATGATTGGCGCCGTTGTGGGCCAATTCAAGTCGCCGTCTTGGCGGAAGCGCACGCTGCCTCTATTTCGGTCGATGAACGGGACCATCCCGCAGGGAGAGATCAGATGACCATCAAGGCCGGCGACACGCTGCCCGACGCGACCTTCATGACCAGCGGCCCGGAAGGCCCGCGCCCGATCACCAGCGATGAGCTGTTCAAGGGCAAGACCGTCGCCCTGCTGGCCGTCCCGGGCGCCTTCACCCCGACCTGCTCGGCCAAGCACCTGCCGGGCTTCAAGCAACACGCCGCCGACCTGAAGGCCAAGGGCGTGGACGCCATCGCCTGCGTGTCGGTCAACGACGTGTTCGTGATGAAGGCCTGGGGCGCCGACCAGGGCGTGGGCGAGGACATCGTCATGCTGGCCGACGGCAACGGCGACTTCACCAAGGCCCTCGGCCTTGAGATGGACGGCAGCAAGTTCGGCATGGGCACGCGCAGCCAGCGCTACTCGATGATCGTCAAGGACGGCGTCGTCGAGACGCTGAACGTCGAAGCCGGCGGCGAGTTCAAGGTGAGCTCGGCGGACTACATGCTGGCGCAGCTGTAGATTTCACGCTCCTCCCCCTCGCTTTGCTCCGGGGAGGATTGACGGACTCACGGCTTCGCCGCCCGGGCGGGCTTGGGCCCGAACAGGTTGGGGAGGACGGCGGAGCGCCACGGCTCCCGTCCGGGACCGTGGGGGTAGTTGGTTGTGTTTCGACGAGAACCTGACGCGCTCCGCCGCGGAGAGGCTTCGAGGGCTGAGCGCAATGGGCATTGTCCTCCCGCTCGCTTTCGCCTCGCCGGGGCTTCTACCTCCCGGCGCCCTGGCCGTTCCTCACGGCCAGGCCCGGCGGGCGGGGATCAACCGACGATCCCCGGACCCCGTGGTTCTTGCCCCGGCGAGCCTTGGGAGCGGGCCAGGGTCCACGGGCAAATCCCGCATCTCCGCATCCCACGTCGCCGTATCGGGCCGGATCCGTACGCCCTCCCCCGCGACGGGGACTTGCTGAGTATGCAGGCGGCCGGAGGGGTGGGGGATAGATTGTGTTCTATCCCCCTATCTCCGTCTCCCCGGCGAAGGCCGGGGCCCATGCGGGGCAAGGGCTCGGGGCGTATCGTGGATCCCGACCTTCGCCGGGAAAACGGGGGAAAGAGGGCCGCGCCTCCCTCACCACCCTGCTCCGCAGGGTCCCCTCTCCCAACAGGGAGAGGATAGAAGTGTGCGCCGCCCCTAAAGCTCCACCTCCAGCGCCGCCACGCCCTGGACCACCGCCGGAACCAGCCCCGGCGCTCCCGCCAGCACCTGTTCGGCGTAGAAGGTCCACAGCGGCGCGTACGCCTCATCCGCCCGCGCCATCTTCAGCAGCATCCAGCCGCCGACCACGTCGCCGCAGAGCTTGAGGAAGCTGGTGGCGCCGGCCAGGGCGTCGGGCGCGCCCTTCTTGCCGATCAGCCAGGCGGCGGCCTGTTCCATGGCCTCGATCGCGGCCGACAGCCGCGGCGCCTCGGCCGCGTCGGTGCGCATCTCCGCGATCAGGGCCGTCATCGCCGCCCCGCCGGACATGCTCAGCTTGCGGCCGATCAGGTCGATGGCCTGGATGCCGTTGGTCCCCTCGTAGATCGGCAGGATGCGGGCGTCGCGGTAGTGCTGGGCGGCGCCGGTCTCCTCGATGAAGCCCATGCCGCCGTGGACCTGCAGCCCCAGCGAGGCGGCCTCAACCCCGACGTCGGTCGACCAGCCCTTGGCGATGGGGGTCAGCAGCTCCTCGCGCAGCTTCGCGGCCTCGCGCTCGTCCGCCGTCGCCGCGTGGCGCGACAGGTCGGCGGCGACGGCCGTGGAGAGGCAGATGGCCCGCGCCGCCTGGGTCTTCGCCCGGATCAGCAGCAGCATGCGGCGTACGTCCGGGTGGTCGTAGATCGGGGCGTTGGCCTGGCCGGTCCAGGCCGAGCGACCCTGCTTCCGCTCTTTCGCGAAATCCAGCGCCTGCTGGAAGGCCCGCTCGGCGATGGCCACGCCCTGGGTCCCGACCTGCAGGCGGGCGGCGTTCATCATCGTGAACATGGCCGCCAGGCCCTGATTCTCCGCGCCGACCAGTTCGGCCCTCGCGCCCTCGAAGGCCATCACGCAGGTCGGCGAGCCGTGAATGCCCAGCTTGTGCTCGATGCTGACCGGACGGACGTCGTTGCGGGAGCCGAGCGACCCGTCCTCGCCGACCATGACCTTGGGGGCGAGGAACAGCGAGATGCCGCGGCTGCCCTCCGGCGCGTCCGGCAGGCGGGCGAGCACCAGATGGACGATGTTGCCCGCGACGTCGTGGTCGCCCCAAGTGATGAAGATCTTCTGGCCGGTCAGGCAGTATCCGCCCTCGCCGTCCGGCTCGGCCCGGGTGGTCAGGGCGGCCAGGTCCGAACCGGCCTGCGGCTCGGTCAGGTTCATGGTTCCGGTCCACTCGCCGCTGACCAGCTTCGGCAGATACAGCGCCTTCTGGCGGTCCGTGCCGTGGGCGGCCAGCGCCTCGATGGCGCCCTGGGTCAGCATCGGGCAGAGGCCGAAGGCCAGGCTGGCCGCCTGGATCATCTCGAAGACCCCGATTTCCAGCGTCTTGGGCAGGCCCTGGCCGCCGAACGCCGGGTCGGCCGACAGGCTGTTCCAGCCGCCGGCAACGAACTGGCGGTAGGCGTCGGCGAAGCCGGGGGCGGCCGTCACCGCGCCGTTGGCGTAGCGGGCGCCCTGCTGGTCGCCCTGACGGTTCAGCGGGGCGATGACACCGGCGGCGAACTCGCCGGCCGCCTCGAAGATCGCCGCGGCGGTGTCGGCGTCCGCGTCCGGGCACACCGCCGCAAGCCGGTCATAGCCCGCGGCCCCGAGGGCGGCGGCCAGGTCGCGAAGCGGCGGGCGGTAGGTCATTAAAGCGTCTCCAGTGGCGACCGCGTTCTAGAACCGATGACCGACCGGCCGAAACAGGATTTCCTCAGGGGAAAGCAGGATCGCCCTTTCATCGCCACGCCAAGGGCCTATCTGAACGGTAACAGCCGAGATTGCAGAGGCCCCATGCTCCGTCCCCTCGCCGCCGCCCTCGTCATCGCCCTGGCCGCCGCCCCGGCCGCCTGGGCGGCGCCGTCCGTGGACGCGGCGAAGATGCCGGCCGGGACCTATGTCCTGGATGGGCAGCACGCCAGCCTGATCGCGCGGGTCAAGCACGGCGGTTTCTCCAGCTTCACGATCCGGTTCACGATCACCGACGCCCGCTACAGCTGGGACCCCGCCGCGCCGCAGGCCGCCCAGGTCGAGGCGACCGTCGACCCGGCCTCCTTCGACGCGGGCCTCGGCAAGACCGACGCCGCCCTGGCCGAGGACTTCCTGCATGTGAAGCGTTTCCCGACCGCCCGGTTCGTCTCGACCGCGATCCGGCCCGGCGAGGGCGGCAAGGGAACGATGACCGGCGACCTGACCCTGCACGGCGTCACCCGGCCGGTGACCTTCGAGGTCACCTGGAACGGCTACGACTCGGGAATCTTCGGCCGACGCTCGGGCTTTTCGGCGCGAGGCGTCATCAAGCGGTCGGATTTCGGCATCGACTACCTGCTCAAGCCGCCTCTGGGCTTTGTCGGCGACGATGTGGAGTTGATCCTGGAGCTCGAGTTCGTGAAGACTTAGCGCAGGCATTTCCGGAGCGATCATGACCCAGGCCCGCTACTCGACCGTCGCCATCATCCTGCACTGGCTGATCGCGGCGCTGCTTGTCTGGATCGTGCTGCTCGGCTGGCAGGCCGGCGACCTCGAGGGCTCGGCCAAGATCGCGCCGCTGCAGCTGCACAAGCCGCTCGGCATCCTCGTGCTGCTGCTGACGCTGGCGCGGCTGGCCTGGCGGCTGACCCACCGGCCGCCGGTGATCGGCGCGCACCTGAAGCCGTGGGAGCGCCGCCTGGCGAGGGCCGTGCACTGGGGCTTCTACGTGATCCTGCTGGCCTTGCCGCTGAGCGGCTGGGCCATGGTCTCGGCCAGCAAGCTGATCACCGTCTATCCCATCGACATGTTCGGCCTGTTCAACTGGCCGGCCCTGTCCTTCCTGACCAACCTGCCGGCCGACCAGCTGAAGCCGACGCACGAGCTGCTGGAAGAGGCGCACCACCTGATCGCCAAGGTCATCGTCTACGGCCTGGTCCCGCTGCATGTGCTGGGCGCGCTGAAGCACCAGTTCATCGACAAGGACAACGAACTGGCCCGGATGATCCCGTTCCTGGCCCGCAAGGACGCCGCGTGAAGCCTTTCCTGCCCGCTCTAGCTCTGGCCTTCGCCATGGCGGCCCCGGCCTGGGCCGCGCCGGCGCCGGCCTGGACGGTCGACAAGGCGGCCTCGAAGGTGGCTTTCGCGTCCAGCTTCGACGGCGGGGCGTTTACCGGGTCCTTCCGGCGCTGGGACGCGGTGATCCGCTTCGATCCGGCCAACCTGACGGGCTCGTCGGTGACGGCGACCTTCGACATGGCCTCGGCCGTCACCGGCGAGGCGACGCGCGACCAGGCGCTGGTCGAGCCGGACTGGTTCAGCGCCAAGGCCTTCCCGAAAGCGACCTTCACCGCCTCCAGCTTCAAGGCGCTGGGCGGCGGGAGGTACCAGGCGGTCGGGATCCTGACGATCCGCGGCGTCACGAAGCCGTTGACCCTGCCCTTCAGCCTCGTCATCACCGGCGACACGGCGAAGATGACCTCCAGCGTGGGGCTGAACCGCCTGGCCTTCGGCGTGGGACAGGGCGATTGGAAGACGACAGAGGTCGTGCCGGGAACGGTGACCGCCAACATCAGCCTGACGGCGAAGCGGGCGAAGTAGCCCGCGCGGCGGCCGCCCTGCGGGCCGGCGGCCTGGTCATCCTGCCGACCGAGACCGTGTACGGACTTGCTGCCGACGCGGCCAATCCGCTGGCCGTGGCCGCCGTCTATACGGCCAAGGGCCGGCCCAGCTTCAACCCGCTGATCGCCCATGTCGCCAGTGTGGACGCCGCGCGGAGGATCGCCGTGCTCGACGCCCGCGCCGAGGCGCTGGCGGCGGCCTTCTGGCCGGGCCCGCTGACGATCGTGGCGCCGGTCGCCGACGCGGCGGCGGTCTGCGACCTGGCCCGGGCCGGGCTGGACACGGTGGCGGTGCGCGTGCCCGGTCATCCGGTGTCGCGGGCCCTGCTGACGGCGTTCGGCGGGCCGGTCGTGGCGCCCTCGGCCAACCGCTCCGGCCGCCCCAGCCCGACGACCTTCGCCGACGCCATGGAAGAGACCGGCCCGGCCGCCGCCGCCGCGCTGGACGGCGGCCCCTGCCGCGTGGGCCTCGAGTCCACCGTGGTCGCCCTGCTGCCCGGCGAGCCAGCGCGGCTGCTGCGGCCCGGCTCGGTGACCCGGGCGCAGATCGAGGCGGTGATCGGCCCGCTGGTCGAGGCGGAGGGCGACGCCAAACGCTCCCCCGGCCGGCTGGCGCTGCACTACGCCCCGGACGCGCCCGTGCGGATCAACGCAGTGGCCGCCGGGCCCGGCGAAGTGTTTCTCGCGTTCGGGCCCAGCGACAGCCCCTTCAACCTCAGCCCCACCCGCGACCTCGCCGAGGCGGCGGCCAACCTGTTCGCCATGCTGCGGGCGGCGGACCGCACGAAGCCGTCGGCCATCGTCGTGGCGGCGATTCCGGACGAGGGCCTGGGCGAAGCGATCAACGACCGCCTGCGCCGCGCCGCCGGCTACGTAGGCTGAAGCGCTGACTTCACGTCGGTGAGGACGAAGTCGTTCCCCTTGTAGAGCAGCGGCGCGCCCATCTGTTTGGCGAGGGCATAGGCGTAGCAGTCGCCCATGTTGAGGCCCGCGCGATGAACACCCTTGCCGTACTGCAGGTAGGCGGCGAGAGCGTGACCGGACGTGACGCTATGCGTTTCGGCGACATTCCGGTCGGCGAGCCAGTCCTGGAATTGAGCGGGGGTGAACAGACCCTCCCTCAGAACCAAGGTCAGCCCCGCTTCCATGATGTTGACGGGCGTCGCCCATCCCTGAACGCCATCCAGGGCCGCCATCATCGCTTCGGCCTCGGGTTCGTCCAGGGCTATGGCGACAAGCGCCGACGCATCCACGACGATCGTCATGCGTCATCGATCTCGGGGATGCCCGTGGGCCAGAGCGCGTCCCACTCGGCCTTGGTGACGGGTTTGCGCGGCGCCTTGTCGAGCCCGGAAATCCGCCGGAAATGCTCATTGCTGGCCCGCATCTGCGCGAGATTGCGGAGAGGACGGGGGGATGCCGTCGCGGCGGCCTGCTCGCGTTCCAACGCCTCCCGCGCAAGCTTGTCGATCACGCCGGTGATTGTGTCCCCTCGCGCCGCCGCCAGTTCCCGGACGACACGCTCCGTCTCGGGGTTCTTGATGAAGATGCCCATGGCGATCCCTCGGTATATACCCGAGTATATACTCGTCAGCGGCGCACGAAAAGCGTAGGCTCCGCGCCCATGACCATCTCCGTTCCCGCTGACGTCATCTCCCGCCTCAAGGCCGTGCTCGGCGAGGGCGGCTGGAGCCAGGACCCGGACCGCATCGCGCCCAAGCTGGTCGAGTGGCGCGGCCGCTGGACCGGCACGACGCCGCTGCTGGCGTTGCCGAAGACGACGGCAGAAGTCGCCGCCGTGGTCGGGATCTGCGCCGAGTCGGGGACAGCCATCACCCCGCAGGGCGGCAACACCGGCCTGGTCAGCGGCCAGATCCCGCAGGGCGAGATCCTGCTCTCGACCGAGCGGCTGCGGGCGGTGCGCGACATCGACGCCTTCGACGACGTCATCGTGGCCGAGGCCGGGGTGACGCTGGCCGCCGTGCATGAGGCGGCGGCCGCTATCAATCGCCGCTTCCCGCTGGGCCTGGCGTCCGAGGGGTCGGCGACCGTGGGCGGGGTGATCTCGACCAACGCCGGCGGCACCCAGGTGCTGCGCTACGGCACGACCCGCAATCTGGTGCTGGGCGTCGAGGCGGTGCTGCCCAACGGCGAGATCTGGAACGGGCTGAAACGCCTGCGCAAGGACAACACCGGCTACGACCTCAAGCAGCTGCTGATCGGGGCGGAGGGCACGCTGGGGGTGATCACGGCGGCCAGCCTCAAGCTGTTCCCAGTGCTGGCCTCGCGGGCGACGGCCATCGTCGGCCTGCGCACGCCGCACGACGCCGTGGCGCTGCTGGCCCGGGCCAAGGACGCCACCGGCGGGGCCATCGAGGCCTTCGAGCTGATGGGCCGGCCGGGCCTGGCCTTCGCGGTCAAGAACATCCCCGGCGTGCGCGACCCGCTGGCCGGCGAGCATCCCTGGTACGTGCTGGTCGAGACCGCCAGCGGCGAACCCGGCGCGGCCGAGGGGGCCATGGAGCGGCTGCTGGCCGGCGCGCTGGAGGACGACCTGATCCAGGACGCGGCCATCGCCCAGACCGAGAGCCAGACGAAGGCATTCTGGGCGGTGCGCGAGAACCAGTCCGGCGGCCAGAAGGCCGAAGGCGCGGCCTGGAAGCACGACGTCTCCATCCCGGTCTCGCGCATCGCCGACTTCATCGACCGGGCGACGGCGGCCGTGCTGAAGCTCGACCCGACCCTGCGCGTCGTCGCCTTCGGCCACGTCGGCGACGGCAATGTGCACTACGACGTGCTGCGCGCGGACGGCGGCGATGACGAGGCGCACAACCAGCGCCGCGACGCCGGCTCGCGCATCGTCCACGACATCGTCGCCTCGATGGACGGCTCGATCAGCGCCGAGCACGGCCTGGGCGCCGCCAAGACCGCCGACGCCCTGCGCTACAAGTCGCCCGTGGAGGTCGAGGCCCTGCGCGCCATCCGCGCGGCGCTGGATCCCAAGCGGATCATGAACCCGCGGGTGCTGTTCTAGGGCGTCACCGCCCCGGCCTCAGATGTCCTGCGGCTTCTCGGTGACCGTCAGCGCCGGCTTGCCGCCCTGGCCGGGCGCGCCGTCCTCGAAGGTCAGGTGGAAGCCGGCGATCTGCCAAGCCCCGTCCTTGCCCTTGGTCAGCACCGTCTCGGCCAGCACGGTGCGGGTAGGATAGCTGTAGGCGTGGACCAGGTTGGTCCGCGAGCCGCCCGTGCCGCTGTAGACGTTCCAGCTGCGCAGCGAGCCGGCCGTCGGCACACCCTCGGGCAGGGCCTTCCTCATTGTCGCCAGCTGGGCCAGCGCCTCCGGGGTCCGCAGGTCCGGTGCAAGGTCGGTGTTGGCGGCAAGGTCCGTTTGCGTGCGGACCTGCTCGAACAGCGCCCGCGCCTTGGCGTCGGCCGCCTTGTCGAGGACCGGCAGCGAGCAGGCGCCCAGGGTCGCGGCGGCGACCACGGCGGCGGGAAACAGTCGATACATGATCAATCCTCTGTCTGCCGCCGATCCTGATCGCCTTACTTCGGGCGAGCAACCTCGACCTGTCGCCCGAGTTGCAGGACAATGACCCGGACCACGCCGCTTCCGCGCTCCCTCCGCAACCTCATGAACCGGCCGGACCGGACCGGCGTCGCGCTGAGCTACTAGTCGCCCGTCGAGGTCGAGACCCTGCGCGCGTCCGCGGGGCACCGGACCCCAAGCGGATCATGAACCCGCGGGTGCTGTTCTGGTAGGCTCGCCAGCCAGCCCGGATACTCGATCAGCTATACGCGCCGCCGCCTCATCGGCGGTCAGGTGCGTCACGTCGAGGTCGAAACGCGGCACGCCCTCCGGCCGCAACAGGGTGGAAGTGCGGCGGATTTCGGCAAGGATGTCGGGCGCGTCCAACTTCCTCAGTTCCCGGCGGCTTGCATCAACAAGACGGCGCGCGTTCTCCTCCGCCGCGCAGTCGAGCACAACTGAGATCAGCTTGGCGCCGAGCCTGTCCGCCAGCGTTACACAGTCTGCGAACATGGCGTGGTGCCGGGGTTCCTCTTGGGCGATGGCATCCGTGAGCACGAGATTGACACCCTGCGGAAGTTGCGCAGCGCGCTTGAATGCCAGAGCCCGGATGTCAGCCCTGAAGGAGTAGTAGGCTGGGTCCGTCCGGGCGAACATTGCCTCGGCCGGGTTTATCAGGGTGTGATTGTCCAACAGGCGCGCGTTCAGCGTCCCGGCCAACAGCCGAGCGATGGTGAGCTTGCCGACGCCGGGCCAGCCGTTGATGTGGACAACCAAACTCATGATTTAACCTAGCTTGCCCTTCGAGACGCCGACAACAGTCGCGCGCCGATGCGTCCTTGGACACGCTCCTTCGGACCTGCTCAGGATGACGTGCGTTGGTGATGTCATGGTGAGCAGCATCCGCACGGTGTGTGTCGAACCACGCATGTGGAGACTCGCCTTCCCCCTCAGCGCAGCCTATTTCCCCGCCCATGCTTTTCGTCATCTCTCCCGCCAAGGCGCTGGACTTCACCCCGCCTGACCGGACCCTGCCGCTGACCACCCCCGCGCTGAAGGACGATATCGCCGCGCTGGACGCGGTGACCCGCAAGCTGCGGGTGTCGGAGGTGCGCAAGCTGATGGACCTGTCCGAGCCGCTGGCCAAGCTGAACCATGAGCGGTTCCAGGCCTTCGACCCGTCGGTCGAGGAGGGGTTGCAGGCGGCCATCGCCTTCAACGGCGACGTCTACGCCGGCTTGTCGGCCCGCACGCTGGACGCCAAGGCCTTCGCCTGGGCCCAGGAGCGGCTGCGCATCCTGTCGGGCCTGTACGGCCTGCTGCGGCCGGCCGACGCCATCCAGCCCTATCGGCTGGAGATGGGCACGCGGCTGAAGACCAAGCGCGGCAAGAGCCTCTACGACTTCTGGGGCGACCGCATCGCACGCGAGCTGAACGCCGCCGCCGAGGGGCACAAGGACAGGACCCTGATCAACCTGGCCAGCCAGGAGTACTTCGGCGCCGTCGATGCGAAGGCCCTGACCCTGCCGGTGGTCACCTGCCGCTTCTTCGAGGAGAAGGACGGGCTGGCGCGCCAGATCAGCTTCTTCGCCAAGAAGGCCCGCGGCCTGATGGCGCGCTACGCCATCGACAACCGCATCGAGAAGGCCGCCGACCTGAAGGCGTTCGACGTCGCCGGCTACGCCTGGCGCAAGGACCTGTCATCGGACGCCGACTGGGTGTTTCATCGTCCGTACGCCTCACCCGCCTAGAAATTCATCATCGGGTGAATTATATGCGCTCGCAGCAGGCGGCCTGGTCGCCTATGCTGCATTGCAGCATAAAAACAGAAGGCAGCGCACGCCATGGACTACGGGCTCAGGGGCCAGGTCGCCATCATCACCGGTTCGACCAGCGGAATCGGGCTGGGTCTCGCCGAGGCGCTCGCCCAGCAGGGCGTGAACATCGTCCTCAACGGCCTGGGTGATCCGGAGGCCATCGAGGCCACGCGGGCGGGCCTGTCGGCCCGTAACGGCGTCGAGGTGCTCTATCACAACGCCGACATGACCCAGCCGCACCGCATCGCCGAGCTGGTCTCCTCGACCCGCAACGCCTTCGGTCGTCTCGACATCCTCGTCAACAACGCCGGCATCCAGCACGTGGCCCCGGTGGACGAGTTCCCGGTCGAGCAGTGGGACCGGATCATCGCCATCAACCTGACCTCGACCTTCCACGCCACCAAGGCGGCCCTGCCGCCGATGAAGGCCGCCGGCCGCGGCCGGGTGGTCAACATCGCCTCGGCCCACGGCCTAGTCGCCTCGCCGTTCAAGAGCGCCTACGTGGCCGCCAAGCACGGCGTGATCGGCTTCACCAAGTCCGCCGCCCTGGAAGTGGCGCAGCAGGGCGTCACCGTGAACGCCATCTGCCCGGGTTACGTGAAGACCCCGCTGGTCGAGGCCCAGATCGCCGACCAGGCCAAGGCCCGCGGCATCAGCGAGGAAGAGGTCATGCGCGACGTCATCCTCGCCGCCCAGCCGACCAAGCAGTTCGTCACCGTCGAGCAGCTTGGCGGGCTGCTGCTCTATCTCGTGTCCGACGCCGGGGCCTCGGTGAACGGCGCGGCCCTGACCGTCGACGGCGGCTGGACCGCCGCGTGACGGCTCGCCCCGCCAGCCCCAGGTCGATCAGCCTGGCGCTGCAGGGCGGCGGCTCGCACGGCGCTTTCGAATGGGGCGTGATCGAGCGTCTGCTCGAGGAAGACGGGCTGGAGATCGGGGCCGTCACCGCCGCCTCGGCCGGGGCCATGAACGCCGCCGCCCTGGCCAGCGGCCTGGCGACCGGCGGCCGCGAGGGCGCCAAGGACACGCTGGCGAAGTTCTGGCGGGCGGTCAGCAACGCCGACGGCCGCAACGGGACCCTCTTCGGCGACTCCAACGTCTGGTCGGCGATGCTGCAGCCGGACTGGCTGAAGGCGACGCCGGCCTGGCGCTGGGCCGAGAGCCTGGGGTCGAGCCTCAGCCCCTACGAGTTCAATCCGTTCAACCTGAACCCGATGCGGGAGGTTCTGGAGAAGACCGTCGATCTGGCCGCCATCCGCGACCACTGCCCGATCGCGCTGTTCATCGCCGCGACCGGCGTGCGCACCGGCAAGGTCAGGATCTTCGGGCGGGAGGAACTGACCGTCGACCACCTGCTGGCCTCGGCCTGCCTGCCGACGCTGTTCCATGCGGTGGAGATCGACGGCGAGCCCTACTGGGACGGCGGCTATCTGGCCAACCCGCCGATCTGGCCGCTGGTCTACGCCGACACCGCCGACGACGTGCTGGTCGTCACGCTCAATCCGTTCGTGCGTGAGGACGCGCCGAAGTCGCCGAGCGAGATCATGGACCGGTTGAACGAGATCACCTTCAACGCCGCCCTGTCCGCCGAACTGCGCGCCGTCGCCTTCGTCCAGAAGCTGCTCGACGAGGGCATGTTGAAGGAAACCGCCCGGGGCCGGTATCGCCGGCTGCGCGTGCACGCCATCACCGCCGACCGCCATCTGCGCGACCTGTCGATGGCGTCCAAGTTCAACACCGACTGGGCCTTCCTGACCGGTCTGCGCGATCGGGGCCGCAAGGCCGCCGACGCCTGGCTGGCCGCCCATCTGGCATCGGTCGGCGTGGAGTCGACCGTCGATCTGAGAGCCGAATTCCTGTGACCGCCTCCGCCCCCGTGCAACGTCCCGCCCCCACCGTCGGCGTGGTCTGCCTGAAGGGCGACCAGGTCCTGCTGATCAAGCGCGGCACGCCGCCCCGGCTGGGCCAGTGGAGCCTGCCCGGCGGGCGGATCGAGTGGGGCGAAGCCGTCGATGTCGCCGCCCTGCGCGAGCTGAAGGAAGAGACCGGCGTCGAGGCCGAGCTGACCGGTCTGCTGGACGTCGTCGACGGGGTGTTCACCTCCCGCGAGACCGGCGAGACCACGCGGCATTACGTGATGATCGACTACGCCGCCCGCTGGACCGGCGGCGAGCCCGTGGCCGGTGACGACGCGGCCGACGCGCGCTTCTTCACGCGGGCGGAAGCCATGGTCGCCGTCGAATGGGACGAGACACGGCGCGTCATCGAACAGGCCTTCGACCGCATCGCGGCTTGACCAACCCCGCGTCACCGGCCTTTTTGTGCGTCAAACAGACGTTCAAAACGGGAAGCGACGCACCATGGCCTACAAGCCCTTTGATCTGACCGGAAAGGTCTCGCTGATCACCGGCGGCAACGGCGGCATCGGCTTTGGCATGGCCGAAGCCCTGGCGCAGTCGGGCTCGGACATCGTGATCTGGGGCTCCAACCCCGAGAAGACCCAGGCGGCCGAGGGCAAGCTTCTGGCCCACGGCGTGCGGGTAAAGGCCCAGATCGTCGACTGCGCCGATGAGGCCCAGGTGGTCGCCGGCATGGCCGAGGCCGCCACGGCCATGGGCCGTATCGACACGGTGATCGCCAACGCCGGCCGCGGTCGGGGCGCCGCCTCCTTCTCCGAAATGACCACCGAGGCCTGGCGATACAACATGGCCCTCAATCTCGACGGCGTGTTCTGGACCCTGCGCGAAGCGGCCAAGCACATGGTCGAGCGGGCCAAGGCCGGCGATCCCGGCGGCTCGCTGATCGGCATCGCCTCGCTGGCCGCCATCGAGGGCGCGGCCCGCAACGAGGCCTACGCCGCCACCAAGGGCGGCGTGATCTCGATGATGAAGTCCATCGCCGTCGAACATGCCCGCTACGGCGTGCGCGCCAACGCCATCCTGCCCGGCTGGATCGCCACCGACATGACCGCCGGCGCCCAGGGCAACGACACCTTCACCAGCAAGGTGATCAGCCGCGTTCCCGCCCGCCGCTGGGGCGAGCCGGCCGACTTCGGCGGCGTCGCCGTCTACCTGGCCTCCGACGCCAGCAGCTACCACTCCGGCGACACCTTCGTCATCGACGGCGGCTACGCGATCTTCTAGCCGAACGACGGAGCGGGCCTGCTCGCCCCGTCGTTCCCGTCATGGCCCGGACAAGGCGGGCCATGACGGTGGAAGAGAACGGCGAACCTGACGCCGCGTCACCGTTGAGCCGCCGGGTTCAAGGGTTCAGGATGCTTCCAAACAAGACCAAGGAAACGCACTCATGTCCCTGCGCACCCCTCTTTGCGACATGCTCGACATCGAGCATCCGATCATGCTGGCCGGCATGGGCGGGGTTTCCTACGCCGAGCTGGCGGCCGCGGTGAGCAACGCGGGCGGCTACGGCGTGCTGGGCATGGCCGGCACCCAGCCCGAATTCATCCGCGAGCAGATGCGCAAGGTGCGGTCGCTGACCGACCGCCCGTTCGGCGTCGACCTGCTGGCCGCCAGCCCGGAAAGCCTTACGGCGGCCGTCGAGATCATCATCGAGGAGGGTGCCAGCTCCTTCATCGCCGGCCTGGGCGTGCCCATGCCGATCATGGAAAAGCTCAAGAAGGCCGGCCTGAAGGTCATGGTCGTCTGCGGCGCGGTGAAGCACGCGGTAAAGGCCGAGCAGGCCGGCTGCGACGCGGTCATCTGCCAGGGCGGCGAAGGCGGCGGTCACACGGGTCTGGTCGGCACCCTGCCGCTGCTGGCCCAAGCGGTCGAGGCGGTGAAGATCCCCGTGGTCGGCGCCGGCGGCCTGTATGACGGCCGCGGCCTGGCCGCCTGTCTGGCGCTGGGCGCCCAGGGCGTCTGGATGGGCACCCGCTTCATCGCCAGCCAGGAAGCCCATGCCGGCGACCTCTATCGCGATACGATCCTCAACGCCTCCGACGAGGACACCGTTCGCACCCGCTGCTACAGCGGCAAGCCGATGCGGGTGCAGAAGAACCCCTACGTCGCCGACTGGGAAGGCCGCCCGGCCGACATTCAGCCCTTCCCGATCCAGGCCGGCATCAGCATCAGGAACAACGCCATGGGCGGCATCGGCGGCCAGATCGAGAACCTCGATCCGGACAAGTCCTGCTTCGCGATGGGCCAGAGCGCCGGGGGCGTCCACGACGTGCTGCCGGCCGGCGAGATCGTCCGCCGCATCATGGCCGAGGCCCATGCCTCGATCGCCGCCCTGACCGCGCTGAACGCCGCCAGCCCGGCGGGGGCGAAGGTCGCCGCCGAATGACGGTCTACTGCATCGCCCAGATGCGGTTCACGAACCGGGCCGCCTATGACCGCTACCAGGCCCGGTTCATGGACGTCTTCCGCCAGTTCAACGGTCGCCTCCTCGTCGCAGACGAGGCGCCGCAGGTGGTCGAGGGGGCGTGGGACCGGGAGAAGGTCGTCCTGATGAGCTTCCCGGACGAAGCGGCCTACACCGCCTTCGCCGACTCCGACGCCTACCAGGAGATCAGCAAGGACCGCCTCGCCGGCACGGAGGCCGTGGTGTTGCTGGCGAAGGGCCTCGGCTAGACGCCCTCGACGATCACCACGCGGTACTCTGCGCCCTTCAGCCGGTGCTGCAGCGCCTCTTGATAGGCGGGGCTGTCGTACCAGGCGCGGGCCTCAGCGGCGGATGGGAACTGCAGGATGACCACGCCCTCCGGATCGGGGCCTTCCAGCGCCTGGTGCGGACCGTAGAAGGCCAGCGGCGTGATCTTGTGGTCGCCCCGCGCCTCTCGCGCCTTGGCGCCATATGTCGCGAACTCGGCGGGATCGACCATCCGGTCGCGGATCATGATGACGTAGGCGGGCATGGGATTCTCCTGACTGGGCGCCGGTTCTTTAGCGAGGCGCCGGCGCGATGGCGATGGACGCCCGTTGATTCAGGTCACATCGCGCCCCGCCGGACTGACCTAGCCTTTGTCCATCGTCAGAGGAGGTTTCCCCATGTCCGATATCGAAACCCTTGCGCCGCCGGGCCGTATCGTCCGCCGGGGCGACGCCGTCGAGATCACCCTGATCCGCCACCTGGATCACGCCGCGGCGGCGGTCTGGACCCTGCTGACCGACCCGGCCGGGCTGCCGGAATGGCTGGCCCCGGGTGAGATCGAGCCGCGGGTCGGCGGCCGGGCCCGGCTCGACTTCGTCGACTCCGGCACGGTGATCGACAGCGCGGTCACCGCGTTCGAGCCCGGGACGCTGCTGGAATACAGCTGGAGCGGCCCTGGGGAGCCGCTGAGGCCGGTCCGGTGGTCGCTGGACATCGAGGGACCACAGGCCTGCCGCCTGACCCTGACGCTCACCACGCCGGCCGAAGACGACGCGGGCCGCGGCGCGGCGGGCTGGGAGGCGCACCTGGAGATGCTGGCCGCCGCGCTCGAAGGGGTGCCGATCCGGTTCCCGTTCGAGCGCTTCAAGGCCGCCCGTGACGCCTATCGCGCGCGGCTGGCCTCGGCCTAGCCCGCGATCAGGATCCAGACCCCGATCGCCGCGAAACAGGCCGCCGCCGCCCAGCGGATGTAGCGCAGCGGCAGGCGCGTGGCCGCCGCCTCGCCGATCCAGACGGCCGGCGCGTTGGCGATCATCATGCCCAGGGTCGTGCCGGCCGCGACCAGCAGGATGCTGTGGAACTTCGCCGCCAGCGCCACGGTGGCCACTTGGGTCTTGTCGCCCATCTCGACGAAGAAGAAGGCGACGGCCGTGGTCAGGAACACCGAGCCGGCCTTAACGGCGGACGGCGCCTCGTCATCCTCGAACTTGTCGGGAATCAGCGCCCAGGCCCCGAAGCCGATGAACAGCAGGCCCAGCACCCACTTCATCCAGGGGCCGTTCAGCCAGTCTCCGGCCAGCGACCCGGCTATCGCGGCCAACCCGTGATTGGCCAGGGTGGCGACCAGGATCCCGGCCAGGATCGGCCAGGGCTTGCGGAACCGCGCCGCCAGCACGATGGCCAGCAGCATGGTCTTGTCGCCGATTTCGGCGATGGCCACGAGGCCGGCGGAGACGAGGAAGGCTTCCATTGAACTCATCGGGCGGGGCCGAGCAGACAGACCATTGGCGTTCCGCACCCCCGGCCCCGCTGGCCGCGCGCGAAAGCCAAAGGTCTCGCCAGGTCCTCTCGGACTGGATGCGCCATGGAGCCTCGGCTCCAAGTTTGTTGACGCACCCGCTGCTGGATATGCAGCCGGCTACTCCCCAGTGACGGAGGGCTGATAGCCCCGCGCCGGCGACGAGGCAAGCCTCAGAGGCTGCCGTCCGCCTTGGCCGCCACCGTCAGCTCGGCGCGGAACTTCGGGTGGGCCAGCCCGATCAGCGCCTTGGCCCGCTCGAAGGACGACAGGCCCTTGAGATCGACGTGGCCGTACTCGGTGACCACGATGTGGGTGTCGTTGCGCGGCGTGGTCACCGGGCCGTCCAGACGGGTGGTGATGCGCGACACCGCGCCGTCCTTGGCGGTCGAATGGCAGGCGATGATCGACTTGCCGCCCTTCGAGGCGTAGGCGCCCCGGACGAAGTCGAGCTGGCCGCCGGCGGCGCTGAACTGTCGCCCCGCGAGGTGTTCGGAGTTGCAGGCGCCCGACAGGTCGATCTGCAGCGTGGCGTTGACCGAGACGACCCCGTCGTTGCGCGCGATCACCGCCGGGTCGTTCACATAGTCGACCGGCCGGCTCTCGACGGCGGCGTTGTCGTCGATGAAGTCGTAGAGCGGCTTGTCGCCCAGCGCGAAGGTGAAGATCGACAGGCCGGGGTCGGTGGTCTTGCGCCGGTTGGTGACCACGCCCGTGCGCATCAGCTCGACCAGGCCCGGCGACAGCAGCTCGGTGTGGACGCCCAGGTCGCGGTGCTGGCCAAGGGCCGAGCAGACGGCGTCTGGCAGCGCGCCGATGCCCATCTGCAGGCAGGCGCCGTCGTCGACAAGACCGGCGATGATGCGGCCGATGGCGTCGTCCTGGGCGCAGCGCTCGCGGGTCGGGTTCTCGAACAGCGGCTGGTCGTTCTCGACGATGCCGTCGACCTCGCTGACATGAACCATCCCGCCCCGGACGCGGGGCATGTGCTTGTTGACCTCGACGATCACCTTGCGCGCCGAGGCGACCAGCGCCGAGCCGTAGTCGTTGTTCGTGCCCAGGCTGAAGTAGCCGTGGCGGTCCATCGGCGAGACGGTGGTGACGAACACGTCCATCGGCGCCGGCTCGCGCATCAGCCGGGGCGCCTGGCTGAAGGCGCCGGGGACGAAGGCGACCGTACGCCGGCCCTCGGCCGCGCCCCGGGCCAGCAGCGCCCGCTCGACCGGGCCCAGGAAGAAGCAGTGCGGCCGGATGCGGTCCATCAGCTCGTAGCGGAGCACCGACATCGCCGCGTGCGGCGTCGAATGGAAGTAGTAGAGGCGGACCTCGTCGATCTCCTGCGCCTCGGCGCGGGCGGCGATGGCCGACAGGATGGCCGGCGGCTCGGCCAGGGCCATGCCCATGGCGAGGCGCTGGCCCGACTCGACCTGGTCGGCCGCCTCCGCCGCCGAGAGGCGCTTGCTCGCGTAAATCTGCTCGAGGGTCATGGCGAGACCATGCCACGATCCGCCCGCCGCCGACGAGGGGGCCGGAGCGAGTTTCGGGGAGGGGCGAAAGACCCCTGTTCGCCCATCACGCGAGGCGGCGATCACAGTCCCGCGACCACGCGCCGCGCCCCTTGTCCTAACCCCTTGCAATGGTTGGAATGCTGGACGTTG
This sequence comes from Caulobacter sp., assembly GCA_031426695.1. Taxonomy (GTDB): domain Bacteria; phylum Pseudomonadota; class Alphaproteobacteria; order Caulobacterales; family Caulobacteraceae; genus Caulobacter. The sequence continues at coordinate 121,872 of JASJPM010000003.1, read as the reverse complement.
TTAACCTTTTGCTAACGAAAAAAGTCGCCCGGCGGACGATCTGGGCGTTGACGAGTCATTAGGGCTCGTGGCCCCATATAGTGGGTTGAGGGGGCATACTGCCCACAACATGTAGGGGGTCGGGGACGTCTTTGGCGTCTTTGAACTCCCTGATTGGTCACGGGTTTTGGGACATGATGGGTGAAGTGGCGCGACAGATTCCCCTCGGCGAAGCGGCCGGGGACAGCGCCTGGGAAGCCGGCCGTCCGCAGCTTTCTCTGGTGCGCAAGGTCGAGGTCGACCGCTCTCGGGACGCCCTGCTGACGGACTTCGGCAAGACCACGCTGGAGGACCGCTATCTCCTGCCGGGCGAGTCGTACCAGGACATGTTCGCCCGCGTCGCCACGGCCTATGCCGACGACGCCGAACACGCCCAGCGCGTCTATGACTACATGAGCCGCCTGTGGTTCATGCCGGCCACGCCGGTGCTCTCCAACGGCGGCGCCGAGCGCGGCCTGCCGATCAGCTGCTTCCTGAACGCGGTCGGCGACAGCCTGGACGGCATCGTCGGCACCTGGAACGAGAACGTCTGGCTGGCGGCCAACGGCGGCGGCATCGGCACCTACTGGGGCGGCGTCCGCAGTATTGGCGAGAAGGTGAAGGGCGCTGGACAGACCAGCGGCATTATTCCCTTCATCCGCGTCATGGATTCGCTAACACTCGCGATCAGTCAGGGAAGTCTTCGTAGAGGTTCCGCGGCGGTTTATCTGGATATCCACCATCCAGAAATTGAGGAATTCCTCGAGATCCGCAAGCCGTCGGGCGACTTCAACCGCAAGTCCCTGAACCTGCACCACGGCATCTCGATCAGCGACGAGTTCATGTTCGCCGTCCGCGACGGCGGCAAGTTCGGCCTGCGCTCGCCCAAGACCGGCGAGGTCCTCAAGGAGGTCGATGCCCGCACGCTGTGGCAGAAGGTGCTGGAGCTGCGCCTGCAGACCGGCGAGCCCTACCTGATCTTCTCCGACCACGTGAACAAGGCGATGCCCAGGCACCAGCGCGAGCTGGGCTTCAAGGTCCGCCAGTCCAACCTGTGCAGCGAGATCATGCTGCACACCGGCAAGGACCACCTGGGCGTCGAGCGCACCGCCGTCTGCTGCCTCTCCAGCGTCAACGCCGAGACCTTCCTGGAGTGGCGCGACGAGCCGCGCTTCATCGAGGACGTCATGCGCTTCCTCGACAACGTGCTGGAGGACTTCATCCAGCGCGCCCCGGTCGACGCCAAGGCCGCCGTCTACGCCGCCCAGCGCGAGCGCTCGGTGGGCCTGGGCCTGATGGGCTTCCACAGCTTCCTGCAGGGCCAGAACGTGCCGTTCGAGAGCGCGCTGGCCAAGTCGTGGAACATGCGGCTCTTCAAGCACCTGCGCCGCGAGGCCGACAAGGCGAGCGTCAAGCTGGCCGAGGAAAAGGGCCCCTGCCCCGACGCCGCCGAGCGCGGCGTGATGGAGCGGTTCAGCCACAAGCTGGCCATCGCCCCGACCGCCAGCATCAGCATCATCTGCGGCGGCACCAGCGCCGGCATCGAGCCGATCCCGGCCAACATCTACAGCCACAAGACGCTGTCGGGCACCTTCGCGGTCAAGAACCCCTACCTGGAGCGGCTGCTCGAGACCAAGGGCCAGAACACCGCGCCGGTCTGGGACACCATCCTGGCCAACGAGGGCTCGGTCCAGCACCTGGACTTCCTGAGCCAGGACGAGAAGGACGTCTACAAGACCGCCTTCGAGCTGGACCAGCGCTGGATCGTCGAACTGGCCGCCGACCGCACGCCCGACATCTGCCAGAGCCAGTCGGTCAACCTGTTCATCCCCGGCGACGTGGATAAGTGGGACCTGCACATGCTGCACTGGCAGGCCTGGGAGCGGGGCATGAAGAGCCTCTACTACCTGCGCTCCAAGTCGGTTCAGCGCGCCAGCCACGCCGGCAACGAGACCGTCGAGGCGGTCGACATGGCCAGCAGCGCCCGCACCGACTACGAGGAATGCCTCGCCTGCCAGTAGGCGGGACGAGCGACGGAAATCAGGGGCCCGGTGGAAACGCCGGGCCCTTTTTCGTTGCGTCCTTCGCGACGCGGACCTGAAGGTCCGCTCCTCAGGATGACGAAGTCTGTGCGTTCCACTCCCCTTCGTCATCCTGAGGAGCGAGCCTTGGGCGAGCGTCACGAAGGACGCACCCCGCCCCGCGAAATCCGGCGAGATTTCCCCGAGTTCCCGCCAATCCCGTCAAATCGCCGCGAAAAACCATCAAGTTTCCGGGAACGCCCCGGCCCGATCCGGGTTCTCGTCTTCACACAAACGAGAGGACGCCCCCATGCGCAGCCACATCATTTCCGTTCTGACGGTCGCCGCCGGCGCCCTGGCCCTGACCGCCTGCAGCGGTCCGGCCGAGGACGCCGCCAACAAGCAGGCCGACGCGGTCGAGCAATCCGCCGACGTCCGCGCTGACGCGCTCGAAAACCAGGCCGACGCCACCCGCGACGCCGCCGCCGGCGCCGCCGACGCCGGCAAGGAAGCCGCCGACGCCACCGCCGACTCGCTCGAACGCAAGGCCGACGCGGTCGAGGACGCCGGCGAGAAGCAGGCCGACGCGATCAAGTCGGAAACCGACCGCAAGTACTAGGAGCGCCGGGGACATGCACTTCAGTGCGTGTCCCCTTACCTACCCCGCCGGGGCCAGGGTGATGTCCACCATGATCTCGCCGGAGATCGCCTCCAGCGCGGTCTGGGCCGCGTCGCCGGCCAGGCCTGGCGGCAGGCGCAGCCGGGCGTCGAGGTGGAACAGCGGCGCCCCGGAATAGGGCTCGGCGCTGACCCGGGTCTCGAAGCTTTCGATATTGGCGCCCAGGTCGCTGAGCGCGGCGGTCACCTGGTTGACGATGCCGGGCCGGTCCTGGCCGACCAGCGACAGGGCCAGCGCCTCGCCGGCCGGCGCGTCCGCCTCGGCCGCGGCCGGCGCCAGCCGCACCTCCAGCCCGGCCGCGTCCACCGCCGCCACGGCGGCGCGCAGCGCCTCGCCCCCCTCGGCCGGCAGCTCGACCAGCACCGAGCCGACATAGAGGCCGCCCAGCCGGCTGAGCCGGCTCTCCAGCCAGTTGCCGCCCGCCGACAGCACCGCCGCCGCCAGCGCCCGGGTCAGGCCGGGCCGGTCGCTGCCGACCACGCTGAGCACGAATTGAGCCATGGTGGATCTCCCTTGAGCGGAGGCGGTGGTAGCACCGGGCGTAGTGACGTCGCCAGTCCTCCCCGGAGCGCAGCGAGGGGGAGGTGGCCTCGCGGAGCGAGGTCGGAGGGGGCGGCGCAGGGTTCTCAGGATGGAGCGCTGTGCAGGGCGGCTGAACGTCCAGCCTCGGCGCTACCCCACCACCATGCTCCGCATGCTCCCCCTCCCCGCGAGCGGGGAGGCTTGAAAAATAACAGCTTCACCCCCGCCAATCCCCCTCCCCCGGCGCCGGGCGCATCATCGCGTCATGACAGAACCCACCGGACGACCCCGCCCCCGCACCTATGAGAAGCACTCCGCCGCCGTCTGGGAGGCCATCCGGCGCGGCTTTGTCGACGGCCATTCCGTGCCGCGCCTGGCCGAAAAGTTCGGCGTGAACACCGCGATCATCTACTGGCGATCGCGCGAGCACGGCTGGCGGGAGGAACGTGACGCCGCCGAAGCCTGCGCCCGCGAGCTCTCCTGGGCGGTGATCCCGCCGCTGGGGGAGCCCGGCGTGGCGCCCGACCCGGACGCCCCGCCGCCCGCCTCGCCGGCCGACGCGGCGCGCATCGCCTTCGACCGCTCGGCCCGGGCCCTGCAGCAGGGGCAGCCGGACGAGGCCCAGCGCTGGGCCCGGCTGGCGGCGCAGATGAGCCGGCTGCAGCCCAGGGACTCGGCCCCGTCACCGGCCCCCTCGCCGGCCGGGCGCCCCGGGCCGTCCCTGACCGGGCGCCACCCGATCCCCGCCGAGCTGGAGACGGCCATGGCGCCCTTCGTGGAGGGCGGCGCGGCCTACCGCGCGCAGGTCTACGCCTCCGCCAAGGCCAAACAGGCCGATCCCGGCTTCTACAGCGAGGACCTGACCCCGGACGAGGCGGCCATGCTCGGCGGCGAGCACTTCACGCCCGGCGGCGCCGGGCCGACCGATCCGGACCATGTCGACGACGGCCTGGACTTCATGCGCTACTACCAGCCGGGCAAGGGCACCAGCTGGGAGAAGCTGACCGCCCTGGCCGAGAAGCGGCTGGACATGCTGGTGCGCGACATGTGGACCGGCGGGCGCTGGGACGACGCGCTCGGCCTGCCCGACTATGTGTTCGATCCCCGGGTCGGCCGCATCGCGCGCACGGCCGACCTGCCGGAGGCGGGCGAGCTGTTCGCGCCGCCGGGCGACATCGAAGAGGTCCGCGCCCGCTTCGACCGGCCGATGCCCCCGGTCGCCGACCTGCCCGCCCCGCCGCTGCGCTGGATCATCGAGGTCTGGGTTCCGTGGTGGAACGACGAGCACCCGGACGACCCGGTCACCCCGCTGCAGGCCCTGACCATCCACCAGCTCTGGACCCGCGACCCGCGCCTGGAGGCCGAGCTGATCCCCGAGGAACAGTTTCACGCGCGCATCCTGTGGGAAGAGCGCTGGGCGAAGGACGGCGTCGAGCCGGTGCGCCCGAAGGACCCCTGGACAGAGGCGGACGAGGCGCGGGAGGCGGAGCGGGAGCGGGTCTGGGCGCAGGTGACGGCGAAGCGGGCGGCGCAGCGGGTGCAGGCGCGGGCGGAGTACGCCGAGACGGGCGAGGACCCGCCGCCGGAGGTGATGACGGTGCGGGGCGGGTTCAGGGTGCGGGTGTTGTGAGGGGGGGGATGGCCTTGAAACCCCCGACACCCGGGACGAGTACCCAGTGGAATAACTTTGGGATGAAGTTGGCCGATGCGCTCGGCAGCGTTGCTCATGCTGGCTGGATTGGCCACTGTGCCCCCTTCTTCCGAGATTCGGTAAGTACGGGGTACATGCGGCGGGTAACCACATACGAGAAGGTTCGGTCCATTCGCCTCGAGAGGCGACGAGCGTTACGTCGACAGCGCAAGAGAACGCCACGCGCAGCCTCACCCCTCAGGCGAAGGAGCGCATCGCTTGCGACCGATCCGGCTCTATTCCGCCAGAGCACCGAAGGCATTCGGGAGCTTTCACTCAGCCGTTCAAAGTTCACATCGCCAGAAGGCAAGGTGTTTCGCTGCTGGCGCCTCAAAGCACCTCGCGACTTTCGGCACGACGACAATCCAGACGGCGTTTGGGAGTTCGTCTACGAACTAAGGAGGCAGGTGTTCTTGAAGGACCGCTTCCGCGGCCGGGGCACCAAGCGACGCCCTCCGCTATACGTAGACCTCGACGAGATTAGAGAGATCGACTTCGAGGGTGCATTGATCCTAGCGGCCGAACTCGACCGGGTAAGGCACGTGTTCCGCATTCCGGCCATGCTCGACGATGGCCAATGGGACCCTTGGGTACGATCCCTACTTTACGGCTTAGGGCTCTATCGGGTGATGGAGGCTGGGCGGCACAACTACGGTATCGAGATCGACGACATAGTCTCGGACCTAAACAAACGGGGCATCGCCATTGTCCCATTTCTCAGCTGCCACAAAGCAGACCCGGGCAAGGCGAAAGAGCTGCGCGATGCGTTGGTCCAGCACTGCAATCCATCGGATGAGGCACAGCTTGCCGTCTACGATTGCCTGGTTGAGGCCTTCACCAACGCCGTTCAACACGCCTACCGCAAAGAAATTGAAGGAGATGGCTTGCCCTCCGCCGAACGGTGGTGGGCCGGAGCCCTCATTGATCAAGCTGAGGGCAATCTCTACCTAGTGGTCTTCGATCAGGGTGTCGGCATACCGTCCACGCTCGTCAGGCGACCGTGGTGGTCACTAATTCTCGGCCAGCTTCCAGAGCTTTCTGATTCAGCGGTGATTGCTGGCGGCCTAGAGTACGGCCGTTCTGGAGCAGCCTCTGCGCCGGGAATCAGCGCTGAAGCTGAGGGGCGGGGGAATGGACTGTGGCGCATGTGCGAATTGACTCATCAGTTCGCCGAAGCCGATGTGAGATTTACCAGTTTGCAAGGTGAAGTGGTATATTCTAAAGGGCGCGCGCTGGAACGCACCTCATTGAAGACGCGTTTCGGTGGAACTATGGTTCGATGGCGAGCGAAAATCGACATCGCGAGGGAGCGGGCGTCATGAAGACGATCTCGATTGCGCGAGACTTTTCGGCCACTCCAGGTGGCCGCTTCAACGCTGATGGGCCCTACTCTGGCCAAGCCTTTCGTGTTCGCCTTCTGGAACCCGCTGTTGATTCCGGCGAGGACGTAGTCGTGCAATTGGATGACGTGGCCGGGCTGCCATCGTCATTTCTTGAGGAAGCGTTCGGTGGGCTGTTCAGGCGCAAAAATGCGACCAGATCGCTACTTGGGCGAGTGAAGGCGACGACCACGCAACGCGCCAAGCAGCCATATGTTGGTCTAATCGAGCGCTACATGAAGGAAGCCGCTGAGCGCGTCCACGCGTGAAGGCCGAAGCTCCGTGCTTTCTGCCTAATAGTGTTTGGCCGATCAGCGATGTCTGGGACTTGCTGGGGTCCGTAACCTACTGGTTCTCGGACAAGCTTCTTGCACCAGCGGTCGTCGCAGTAGTGTTCACCGGACTGACAAATTTCGCGATCGACCGCTTCAAGGCCGATCGAGAAGTTTCTACAAAAATCTGCGATGAGGTTCGTGGCGATCTAAGAGAGCTTCAACGGCTATCGACAGAATATTGGAGTCGAGCGCGGGCCACCGATGACAAATCGGTAGAGGCAAAAATTCTGTCCATGCAGGCCGACGTACTCAGTAACTCTGAGGTGCTCCGAACAATGGGCATCGAGATTTTCCCGTCAGTGACTGCCTCGATTGATTTTCTCGACGTTCTAACCGGCGGGAAGTTTGGTCAATCCCGCCGGGCTGCAGACCTTGACCGAATGCGAAGGATTGTTGAGTTGATTTCGCAGATGCGGGCGGCCGCAGTGACCGCTCGGCTGCGACTGTTGAAGAAGACCGGGCGCTAGATCCCCCACTCTCTGTTCCTCGCCGCAGACACTGCGCCTCTGCATCCGCTCTTCATTCAGTTCGTGGGATCGACAAGCTCATATGTCTCCTACCTCTAGGTGCGTCGGAGTTGGAGGGAATTCACTGCAGAGCCGTCGGATCTGAAGCTGCACCGGGCCTTGATCAGTCCCCCCATCCCCCTGGGTCCCAGCTTTCGCCGGGATGAGCCGGGCCGTGGGGCAACCCGCGGGCCCCTCCCCCTAACCCCCTAGTTCACCGCCCCCACCGCCGCCGCGCCTCCCGCCGGGTCGGCGATCCAGGCGGGCCAGAGGTCCTGGGGCCAGGCGGCGATGACGTGCAGGCGGTGCAGCTCGGCCAGGGTCTGGCGCAGGGCGACGGTGGCGATGCTGAGGGCGCGGGACCGGCCGCCGGCGAAGCGCAGGGTCAGGGCCAGGCGGTCGCCGCCGGGGGCGATGGTCACCTCGTGCACCAGCCCGACCGTGGCGTCGGGGCCGGGGCGGACCGGCGGGGTGGCGCCCATGGCCTCGACGGCGGCGGCCTGTTCCCAGGACTGGCGGCCGGGATCCTCCAGCGCCGAGGCCGGCGGGGTCAGCATGGGGACCAGGGCGCCGACCAGGCCCCGGCACAGCCGCTGGGTCAGCCAAAGCCGCGTGGCCGCGCCGTCGGCGTCCTCGGCGTCGAGGGCGATGCGGTCCTCGGCCGGGTCGTACAGGAAGGAGAACCGGGTGATCTCGGCCATGCGGGCCCCGTGCGGCGGCGATCGGGCGTCAAGCCTCCTGCCTACAGCCCTTCCCCGCGGGGGTGAAGACCTCAGGTCGTGACCGGGTCGGCGTCCCACGCCTGGGTGAACACCGCCTCCAGCAGCGCGCGGGCGTCGACCGGCTTGGTCAGGAAGCCGTCGGCGCCGGCCTCGGCCGAGGCGCGGCGGTGCTCGGGCAGGGCGTTGGCGGTCAGGCTGAAGATGCGCGCGCGGGGGCGACCCTGCCCGGCGGCCTCCCGCGCACGAATGGCCCGGATGGCGGTCAGGCCGTCCATGACCGGCATCTGCATGTCCATCAGGATCAGGTCGTAGTCCCGCGCCGCACTGCGGGCGACCGCCTCCTGGCCGTTCTCGACCGACTCCAGATCGACCAGGTCGGGATCCAGCATCAGCTCGATGACCCGGCGGTTGATGGCGTGGTCCTCGGCCAGCAGCACCGTCACCCGGCGCTCGCCCGCCGCCCGCGCCGCCGCGGCGTCGGCGTCATCGCCCGCCCCGGCCGGCGGCTCGGCGCAGGCGACCGGCAGCACGAAGCTGAAGGTCGCGCCCTTCCCGGCCTCGCCCGTGGCCGAGATGGTCCCGCCCATCAGCTCGACCAGCGAGCGGGAGATGGCCAGGCCCAGGCCCGTGCCGCCGAAGCTGCGGGTGGTGGAGCTGTCGGCCTGTTCGAAGCGCTCGAACAGCCGCTCGGCCTGGCCGGGATCGAAGCCGATGCCGGTGTCGCGGATCGAGAACCGGGCGATCGGGCCCCCTCGCTCTCGTCGACGCGGATCGACAGCGCGATCTCGCCCTGGCGGGTGAACTTGACCGCGTTGCTGAGCAGGTTGGACAGCACCTGGCGGATGCGCAGCGCGTCGCCCCGGAACCAGCCGCCGCAGCCGGCGGTCAGCTCCATGCGCAGGTCGACGCCCTTCTCGCGGGCGCTGGCGCGGAACAGGGCGTGGACGTCGTGGGCCAGGGCCCGCAGGTCGAACGGCTCGCGGGTCACCGACAGGCGGCCGGCGTCGACCTTGGCCAGGTCGAGGATGTCGCCCAGCAGACTCTCCAGCGCCCGGCCGGAGACCTCGATCAGCTGCACCATCTCGTGCTGGGCCGGGGTCAGCGGCGAGCGGGCCAGGGCCTGGGCGACGCCGAGCACGCCGTTGAGCGGGGTGCGGATCTCATGGCTCATGTTGGCCAGGAACACCGACTTGGACCGGCTGGCCCGCTCGGCCGTCTCCCAGGCCTCGAGCAGGCGCTGCTCGTTGGCCTTGCGATCGGACAGGTCGCGGACGATGACCGCGAAGAAGCGACCGTCCGGGGTCTCCAGACGGGCCAGAGACGCCTCGGCGGAGAAGGCCTCGCCGTTGCGGCGCAGGCCGGAGATCTCGGCGCGGTCGTGCATCCGCAGGCTGGTCAGCTCGCCGCGCGCGAACCGTTCCACGTGACCCTGGTGCGCGGCGCGCGCCGCCTGCGGCATCAGGATCTCGACCGACTGGCCGACGACCTCCTGCTGGCTGTAGCCGAACACCGCCTCGGCCCCGGCGCTGAAGAACTGTACCCGCCCGGCGGCGTCGGCGACGACGATGGCCTCCGGCGAGATGGCCATCATCCCCGACAGCATGTCCTGGCTGCGGCGGGAGGCGGCCTGCATCGCCCGCAGGTCGGTGATGTCCTGCACCGCGCCCAGCATGCGCAGCGGCCGGCCGTCCGGGCCCAGCGTCAGCTCCGCCTGCTCGATGACCCAGCGCACCTCGCCGTCCGGCCGGACCACGCGATGCTCGATGCGATAGGGCTCGCCCTCCAGCGCCCGGTCCACGGCGGCGGCCACGGCGTCCCGGTCATCGGGATGGATGCACGCCAGGAAGGCCGCGTAGCTGGGCGTGAAGCCGGCGGGGTCGAGGCCGAAGATGCGGAAGATCTGATCCGACCAGACGAGGCCGCCGCCGGCGATGTCCCACTCCCAGCTTCCCGTGCCCGACAGACGCTGGGCGCGTTCGAGATGCGCCAGGATATCCAGGGACGCATCGGAGAAGACTGGGGCGACGCTGGACATCTACGCCGCCAGCGGGGCCTGGTGCTGAACGAGCCGGTCGACGACGAGCCGGCTGATCATCCGACCCTCCAGCGGAAGAATGGCGTCCACGACACTGCCGCCGTCGCGCTCGCAGTCGGCGGGCGGCGGCTGAAGCTGGGCGGCGGAGACGTGGAAGGTCTCCTGCACGCTGTCGACCAGCAGTCCGGCCAGCTTATCGCCGCACTGGGCCACGACAATGACATGGCGGCTGGTCGGCTCGGTCACGCCCAGATCCAGCTGTGCGGCCAGGTCGAGCACCGGCATGACGATGCCCCGCAGATTGATCACGCCTTTGACGTAGGAGGGTGAATGGGGCACCGGCGTCGCGGGCGTCCAGCCCCGGATCTCGCGGACGGCCTTGATGTCGACGCAGAACTCCACGTCCTTCACCACCAAGGTGATGACCTCGATGCGGTCGTCATCGCGCGCGAGCACGTCGATCAGGTCGGCGGCCATCAGAACTCTTCCCAGTCGCTGGAGGGCTTGAGGGCGACGGCCGCGCCCGAGCGGCCGAAGGACGCCAGTCGCGCGCGAGCGGCGTGGACCGGATTGTCGTCCCTGACGGGTGCGGGGGCGGGCGCAGCTGCGCGGCTGTATTTCGGCGCCGCCTGACCCTCGCCACCGATATCGAACCTCGACACCAGGCTGGCGAGGCCGGCGGCCTCGCTTCGCAGGCCCGCCGCCGCGGCGGTGGCCTGTTCGACCATGGCGGCGTTCTGCTGTGTGATCTGATCCATCTGGTTCACGGCGGTGTTCACCTCGCCCATGCCAGTCGCCTGCTCGTGGGTCGATGCGGCGATTTCGCCCACCAGCGCGTCGATGTTGGCGATCGCCTCGACGATCGCAGACAGCGCCTTGCCGGTGTCTCCGACAAGCTTGGCGCCGCGGTTGACCTGGGCGCTCGAGGTGCTGATGAGGGCCTTGATCTCCTTGGCCGCCTCGGCCGAACGCTGGGCCAGCGCCCGCACCTCGGAGGCGACGACCGCGAAGCCCTTGCCGGCGTCGCCGGCCCGGGCCGCTTCTACGCCGGCGTTCAGGGCCAGCAGGTTGGTCTGGAAGGCGATCTCATCGATGACGCCGATGATCTGGCCGATCTGCGACGACGAGCTCTCGATCTCGGTCATGGCGCCGACAGCGTCCCGCATGACCTCGCCGGACTGTTCAGCCTCGGACCGCGCCTTGGTGGCCGCGTCAGCAGCCTGTTTCGCGCCCTCGGCGGTGCGCCTGACCGTCTGGGTGATCTGGTCCAGCGCGGCCGCCGTTTCCTCGAGGCTCGCCGCCTGCTGCTCGGTGCGCTTCGACAGATCGTCCGAAGCGCGAGCGATCTCGTTGGAGCCGCGCGCCAGTTCGCCCGTGGAGGCGGAAACCGCGGCCAGAGCCTCGCCAAGGGTCGCGGCCGCCGCATTATAGGCATCGCGCAAACCGTGATACTCCACCGGGATGTCATCAGTGACCCGGCGGGTCAGGTCCCCCTGGCTCAGCGCCGCCAGCGCCTCGCCCAGGGCGCGCTGGACCCGCTCGCGTTCCTCGCCCAGCACCCGGCGCTCGGCCTCGACGCGGTTGCGCTCCGCCGCCTCCAGATAGACCGAGATGGCGAAGTCCATGTCCAGCAGCGTCGCCTTGACCAGGGCCGCCAGCTCGGCCGCGACCCGCGTCGTCAACACCCGGTCGTCGCGCTTGCGCTGCGGCAACCGCGCCTGCAGCACCGCCTCGACCAGCCCCCCCAGCACCATGGCGTAGCCGCCGATATACCAGCGCGGCTCCAGGCCGATGCGGGCGTGGATCTCGCCGACCCGGGTGACGGCCTCGACATAGGCGCCGTCGAACCGGCCGTCGGAGATGCTGTCCCAGTGCCGCAGCTGGCGCGTCCGGGCCGATCCCAGCAGGGTTTCGTCGGGAAAGAAGGACCGGGTTTGCGGCGTCGCCCGGACCTGATCGTAGAAGCTGTCGAGAATGCCGGGCAACCGGGCCCTGACGATATCCTTGACGCCGCGGATGTCCGCCTGGGCGGCGGTATCCAGTTGCATGAACGCTAGCCGCTCGTTGAGCCCCGCACTGTTGATCATCGTCGTCTCCCCTGCGCCGCCTCAATCGAAGCGTTGCGTGAATGGATCAAACTACCGTTCCGCGCAGATGGGACGTTTGGTGATTCGCCAGTAAATGGCAACTCGAATTGCGACGTTATATGAACATTGGAATTTGTTAATGCCTTCCGGCGGTCACCGGTGTCTTTAGTATAGCTCTATGATGTTAGACCATTAGCGTCTGTACCTGATTACACCCTACTAATACCTTGGGACTAGACACAGTGGACTTTTTGTCCGCAAACTGAGTGTGGGTATTGCGCGGAGTCTGCTCGCGCAATAGAAGCCCCGGAGGCTCTCTTACAAAGGGCGCATGCGGTTCGGGGGAAGCGCGCTGTGAGTCTGGATGTCCTCATCATCGATGATCAGGCGCTCTGCATCGAGCAACTGTCGACGCTCGTTCGCGAACGGGCGCCGGACGCGGGCATCCGGGTGACCGACCAACCGAAGGCCGCGGCAGCCCTGCTGGCGAGAGCCCGGACTGATCTCATTGTCGTCGAGCTGTCGTTGCCCGATCTTGATCGGGAGGCAGGCGTGGGGGTGCTGACCCGGCTGACCACCGCGCCGGTCCTCGTGCTCGACACCCGCCACGACGACGCCGCCCTGCGCGCCTGCGCGTCGGCGGGCGCGAGCGGCTATGTGACCCGCTCGTCCGGGCGCGATCTGGTCGCGGCGGCCATCGCCGTGGTGCTGGCCGGGGGACGCTATTTCTCGACCAGCGACGACCTGCCGATCGAGCCGACCAGGGTGGACCACCCGCCCGCCCTGTCGCCGCGCCAGGTTGAGGTGCTGGACGGGCTGATGCGCGGCCAGACCAATCTGGAGATCGGCGAAGGGCTGGGCATCGCCCTGCCGACGGTCAAGGTTCACGTGCGCGCCGTCCTGCGGGCCCTGGGCGCGCGAAACCGCACCGAGGCCGCCCTGCTGGGGCGCTCCCTGCCGAGGCCGCGGCCGGTCGGGCGGATGGAGTAGGGGCTGGCGGCGTTCCCGGGTCACAGACCTGCCAGCCTCGCTCAGCGCCCCTGCTCCCGTCGAAAGCGCTCCCGCCACTCCTCACTGACCTGGTCGGCCATTCTCGCTGTCCGCTGTGCGACAGGCGCGGTCAGTCCCGACGTCTGGCCGAGCGCCGTGAGCACCCTCCGGACGTCTCTGGCCGGATCGACCGCGAGATCCTCGTACCGCACCGTCAGGGGCGAGACGCCTGACGCCGCGAAGAAGGCGGTCCACGCCGCGTCATCGCGCTCGAGTTCGTCGACGAGTTCGGCGAGGCGCGCGCCATCGTAGCCGATCTGGGCCGGCGGGCCGGTCCGTTGGCGCTCTGTCCCGTCCGCAGCCAGGTGCCAGAGCCCGCTCTGCTCGGCCTTGAGCAGAGAGATGGCCTGGGAGACCCTATCCTCACGAAAGACGTGGACGTACGTCAGCGGCCCAAATGCCCGGTCCAGCAGAGCAGCGGTCGTCAGCTCGCCGGCGAAGAGTCCGGCCAGGCGTTCACGGAGCTCGGCGAGCGTGCCCCACATGAGCCGCAGGCCGAAGACCCCGGTCGCGCCGGCTCCGACCCGCAGCACGGCGTCAAGGTAGTCGCGTTCAAACGCGGTCGCGTCGCCGGTCTCGCCCCGCGAAACACCCCATTCCTCGGAGCGCCAGGGAATGTCCTGGCGGCGGTAGTAGGAATGCGGCGCGCCTGCCTGTCCCGTCTCGGTCAACAGGTCACACAGCAGCGTCGTGCCCGAGCGCGGCGTTGCGCAGATGAGGTAGGACGCCCTGTGGACCATCGGAGCCTTCGCTGTTGCTCCGCCTCTTGTTCAACCCCGAGGCAGGCCGCCGCAAGCCGGATTGTGCGACGGAGGGGGCGTCCCGCCTGACGCGCCCTAGAAGCGCGTCAGTTCGGTGAAGCCGCCGTAGATCATCCGCTTGCCGTCGAACGGCATGGTGGCGGGATCAGGCTGCAGGCGCGGGTCAGCCATGACCCTAGCGTTGACCTCATCGCGCTTCTGGCGGCTCTCGTAGGTGATCCAGGAGAAGATCACCACCTCGTCGTCAGTCGCCATCACGGCGCGCGGGAACGAGGTCAGCTCGCCGTACGGCGTGTCGTCGGCGACGCATTCGACATAGCTGAGCGCGCCGTGCTCCATCCAGACGCGGCCGGCGAGCTCGGTTATCGCCTTGTACGCGTCGAGCTTGTCCTTGCGCACAGCGAGCACGAAACCATCGACATAGGCCATGGGAGGTCTCCTCTGAGGGTCTGATCCGACCCCAGGACGTTCGGGCGGGCGAGGTTCCGACACAGGCGGCGGCAGCGCCGGGTCGCTCCAACAGGATATTCAGGGACAGACTGCCACGCGGGCCGCAGGAGGACCGGAGCGACTTCGAATCATGTGAGATTTGTAACTTGTCGTGCGACATCTGTCTCATTAAGCCGTCAGTCAGGATCACAACACCGTTCGAGGATTTCGCCATGGCCCTGAGCCGCGCGTTGATGGACAGCAAGATGGACGAGCATTTCGGCTATGAGGCGGCCGACGACGTCGAGGGGGTGCTGGCCACCCTGACCGAGGATGCCGAGCACGACATCGTCGGCTGGCCGTCCGGTCCGACCCGGGGCCGCGAGGCGCCGCGAGACTTCTACGAGACCCTGTTCAGCGATCTGTCGGACGGCAAGGTCGACACCAGGCGCCGGCTCTATGGCGACGACTTCATGGTCGACGAGTCGGTGTGGAGCGGCCGGGCGCCGGGTCGGCCGTTCGGGCTGGAGGGCCGGGGCCGGCCGCTGTCCTTCCGCCTGCTGCATGTGGTCGAGTTCGCCGACAGCGGCGATATCCGGCGCGAGAATGTCTGGCTCGATCTGGCGGCGATCATCCAGCAGCTGCCGCAGGACTGACGTGACCGGTCGTCCCAACCAGAAGCAGCGCACGCGCAAGGACCTGCTGCAGGCGGCCTACCGGCTGATGCAGACCGGACAGTCGCCCAGCCTGGAGGCGGTGGCCGCCGAGGCGCTGGTCTCGCGGGCCACCGCCTACCGCTACTTCCCGAGCATCGAGGCCCTGCTGCTGGAGGCGGCGCTGGACGTGGCCGCCCCCGATGGCCGGGCGCTGTTCGGGCCCGGCGCGCCGACCGACCCGGTGGTGCGGCTGGAGCGGGTCGACTCCGCCTTCCACGAGATGATCCTGGCCAACGAGCCGGCCCTGCGGCTGATGCTGGCCCGGTCGGTGGAACGGGTGGCCCGCGGCGAGGCGCCCGGCGACCTGCCCATCCGCCAGAACCGCCGCTCGCCGCTGATCGAGACCGCGCTGGACCCGCTGCGCGAGACCGCCGACCCGGCGACCCTCGACCTGGCCGCCAAAGCGCTGGCCATGGTCATCGGCGCAGAAAGCTTCGTGGCGCTGAAGGACGTCCTGCGGCTGGGCGACGCCGAGGCCCGGGCGGTGAAGCGCTGGGCGATCGCGGCGATCGTCGCGGCGGCGGCGCGATAGCCGGCGGGCCGCTAAGGGCGCCGCTACCTTTCCCAGCCCGGCGCGAACGGGAAACGCTCGGCCCAGAAGTCCGTCAGCCGCGGGTCGGCGTCCACCCGGCGCACCACCGGCGCCATGCCCGGCGCCTCGCGATAGAAGCGGTTGCGGCCGGGGCCCCAGCGGCTGACCACGGCGACATAGAGGTCGAGCACCGACAGGTCGTCGCCGAGCAGATAGTCGCCGGCCGGGGTGATCTGGCGGTCCATCATCGCCCAGCAGTCGGCGATGCGCTCGGCGGTCGCGGCCTTGACCCGGGCCTGGGCGTCGGGGTCGGGGTCGGGGCCGGCGAGGCGCGCAGGCTCGTCGCGGACCCAGAACATCGAATAGATCGCGGCCGGGATGTAGGTCATCCAGCGCAGGAACTGGCCGCGCAACGGATCGCCGACCACCGGGCCCAGCCGGGCGTCCGGATGGCTGTCGGCCAGCCAGGTCAGGATGGCGCCGCTCTCGGTCAGGATTTCGCCGCCGGGCAGAACGAGGGCCGGGATCTGGACCAGCGGATTGACCCGGCGCACCTGCTCGAGGATCGCCGCGTCATGCTCCCAGGTGGCGCCCTCGACGACTTCGTACGCCAGTCCGATGAGCGTCAGCGCCGCCTCGACCGGCACGCTACCCGATCCCAGGGCGCCATAGACCGTGAGCATTCCGCGTCCCCTTGTCCGCCGCCTCCACCTGATGTCAGGCGGAGACGGCGTCAAGATGCGCGGCGGGGGAACCGCGCACCCCGGGTCGGCTCAGGGATGCTGCGGATAGATCCCCTCGACCGCCACGCACCAGGTCACGGCCAGAACCGGACTCTGGGTGTCGACCGGGTTGCTGGCGCCCGAGGTCTGCAGCATCCGCGGGTTCATCATGGTGATCGGCGGGGCGGACGCGGCGGCGTAGACCGGCGAGCTGGTCGGGAACATGCCGAGCATCGCGCCGTTGGGGCTGAAGCCGACGGGCCCGGTGTCGTCCCCTTTGAAGCCGTGCGAGTGAGCCGGCAGATTCGAGCTCAGGACAGTCCGCGATCCCGATCCGACCATGGCCCCGGTCGGCAGGTTGTTGGAGCTCGAGATCGGCATGCGCAGACGCAGGTCCGGCAGGGCGAACGTCACCTGGCCATCCCCGCCGTAGAGGGTGCCGTAGAGGGTGAAGAGCGCCTCGTTCTGGGCGATCGACAACAGCCGGCCATCAGCGGGCGCCCAGCTGACGGGGCACCAGTTCTGACCGAACTGGAACACCGCGCCGAGATACTGTTCGACCTGGGCGGCGGCCGGCGTGGCCGCGGCGGCGAGCACGGCGGCGCAGGCCGCCGCCGCGAGCGTTTTCAGCGACGTCATGGAGCGCTCCTCCTCAAGGCCGGCTCGGGAGAATGCCCGACATCGACACGCACCAGCTCATCGCCAGCACGGGGCTCTGGGTGGAGAAGGGCTGGCTTCCCCCCGCCGGCGTGACGATCTGCTGGTTCATGACGATGTCCGGCGTCGCCGACGGCGCGGCGTAGATCACCGTGCTGGTCGGGAAGGTGGCCAGCGAAGCGCCGGCCGGACTGTTGGTGGCCGGCCCGCTGGAGGCCGCCATCACCAGGTGATTGTGCATCGGCATCTGCTGCGTGGTCAGGGTCACGCTGGCCTGGCCCCAGGACGTGCCGACCGGATAGGAGCCGCTAGCGCTGACCGGGGCGCGCTCCTGCAGGTTCGGCAGGCCGAAGGTCACACGGCCGTCGCCGCCGTACTGCGTGCCAAACAGCGAGAAGAGCGCGGAGTTCTGGGCTATGGACAGCGTCTGGCCGTTGGCCGGAAGCCAGTTCTTCGGACACCAGTTCATGCCGAACAGCGCCAGCTGCCCGATGAACGGCTCGGCCTGGGCCAACGCCGGCGCGGCGGAGCCAAGGCCCGCGGCCAGGGCCAGCGCCGCGGCGCCGATACGAATTGTCGTTTTCATGGAATAGCCTCCCTTATCCCCGATGGGTTGCGGATCACCGAAGATGGCGGCGGCGAATCCGGCAACCTCAAGTAGGCTCCGGTTGAGGCGACCTGTCTACCCTTGCGTGAAATTTACACGCTATGCGCTAGGCGCGCCGTCGCCTCGGCCCGGGCGGCGTCGCGCGGCGCGGAGGGCTGGCGAGGCGAGTTATCCCCCGCGCACTCACAACATATTGCGTGGGTGCGTTAACTCGCCGCTAGATGTTGTCCGATTGACTGGTATCGTGCGTTTCCAGTCGTCCCGAATCCGTCCGCCCGTCCGTCATAGGGAAACCAAGTCGCCGTGACCGCCTCGTCCAAGCTGATCACCCTGCCCGGCCTGCTCACCCCGTCGGCGGCCTACAAGCCGTTCCGGTACCCCTGGGCCTTCGACATGTGGAAGAAGCAGCAGCAGGTCCACTGGATGCCCGAGGAGGTGCCGCTGGGCGAGGACTGCAAGGACTGGGCGGCCAACCTGAACGACAGGGAGCGCAATCTGCTGACGCAGATTTTCCGCTTCTTCACCCAGGGCGATATCGAGGTCCAGGACAACTACATGGACCGCTACGGCCGGGTGTTCCGCCCGACCGAAGTGAAGATGATGCTCTCCAGTTTCGCCAACATGGAGACCATCCACATCGCCGCCTACGCCCTGCTGCTCGAGACCATCGGCATGCCGGAGAGCGAGTTCGGCGCCTTCATGGAATACGAGGCCATGAAGGCCAAGCACGACTACATGCAGCAGTTCGGCGTCGAGACTAACGCCGACATCTGCCGCACCCTGGCGATGTTCGGCGGCTTCACCGAAGGCCTGCAGCTGTTCGCGTCGTTCGCGATGCTGATGAACTTCCCGCGCTTCAACAAGATGAAGGGCATGGGCCAGATCGTCAGCTGGTCGGTGCGCGACGAGAGCCTGCACTGCGAGGGGATCATCAAGCTCTACCACGCCTTCAACGCCGAGACCCAGGCGGTGACCAAGGCCGTGGCCGACGACATCGTCGCCTGCTGCGAGCATGTGGTGATGCTGGAGGACCGCTTCATCGACCTGGCCTTCGAGCAGGGCGACGTCCAGGGCATGACGCCCGAAGACATCAAGCAGTACATCCGCTTCATCGCCGACTGGCGCCTGCGTCAGCTGAAGCTGCCGGAGGTCTACGGGGTGAAGGAGAACCCCCTGCCCTGGCTGCAGTCGATGCTGAGCGGCGTCGAGCACGCCAACTTCTTCGAGGCCCGCGCCACCGAGTATTCCAAGGCCGCGACCAAGGGCCAGTGGCACGGCGAAGAGGGCGTCTGGGGCGAGTTCGACCGCCTGATGGCCCGCCGCGGCGAGACCCTGCTGCCGGCGGAATAGCGCCGGGGGCGACACCGAGACGACGGATCGGGGGCAGGCGCCGCGCGCCTGCCCCTTTTCGTTGCCGCTAGTGAGTCCCGGCCGGGGCCGGGTGATGGGCGTCGCCCAGGCTCTTGCGCGCCTCGCGGCAGGCGTCGGCGCACATCTCGCAGGCGATGGCGCAGATCGCGCAGTGCTCGTGCCGGTCGCCGTGGCCGCGACAGACGTCGGCGCAGCGGCGGCAGGCCGCCTCGCAGACCTGGGCCAGGGCCTCGATGATCGGCACATCGCCGCCGGCGCGGCGCAGGGCGACGTTGGAAAAGGCCTGGCAGACATCGGCGCAGTCCAGGTCCAGGCGGATGCACTGGATCAGGTCGGCGACGCTGTCCTCGCCAAGGCAGGCGTCGGCGCAGGACCGGCAAATGGCGGCGCAGAGGGCGGCGCTCTCGGCGGCCGAGGCCAGCGGGTCGTTGATGTTGCCCTTCACGTGCGGGTGGGTGGCGATCATTTCGCGCAGCGGCGTCATGAGCTCTCTCCTGTCAGGTTGGGATGGCAGAAGAAGCGCTGAGCGCCCGGGGTCGTTGCTTCACAGCTGGTTGAAGACGGGCTGGCGACCCGGCGATCCGGTGCTAGGCTGGCCGCCCGTTCGCGAGAGGCCGCCCATGCTGATCATCCGCCTGATCCTGCGCACCCTGGTCGGCATGGCCGGGCTGTGGCTGGCCGACCGGTTCATCAACGGCGTGAACATCACCAATAACGAGACGCTGCTGATCGCCGCCCTGATCATGGGGGTGGTCAACGCGGTGGTGCGGCCGGTGGTCTTCGTCCTGACCCTGCCGGTGACCTTCCTGACGCTGGGCCTGTTCCTGCTGGTGGTGAACGCCGCGATGTTCGGCCTGACCGCCTGGTTCCTCGAGGGCTTCAGCGTCGACGGCCTGTGGCCCGCGGTGCTGGGCGCCATCGTGATGGGCGTCGTCAACTGGATCGGCCAGATGGTCATCGGGCCGAGGGACGAGCGGGGGGAGTAGTCTCTCTCGCAAGAAAAAGGGCGGCTCCGTTTCCGGAACCGCCCTTCTCGTAGATCGTAGCGCGAGTGACGTGGACTAGAAGTCCATGTCGCCCATGCCGCCCATGCCGCCGGGCATGCCGCCGCCGGCCGGAGCGTTCTTCTTCGGCGCTTCGACGATGGCCGCTTCGGTGGTGATCAGCAGGCCGGAGACCGAGGCCGCGTCCTGCAGAGCCGTGCGCACGACCTTGGCCGGGTCGATGACGCCCATCTTCACCAGGTCGCCGTACTCTTCGGTCTGGGCATTGAAGCCGAACGAAGCCGTATTGCTCTCGAGGATCTTGCCGACCACGATCGAGCCTTCAACGCCGGCGTTTTCGGCGATCTGACGGATCGGGGCCTGCAGCGCGCGGCGCACGATGGCGATGCCGGCGGTCTGGTCGGCGTTGTCGCCAACCATGCCTTCGAGGGCCTTGGAGGCCATCAGCAGGGCGACGCCGCCGCCGGGGACGATGCCTTCCTCAACCGCGGCGCGGGTGGCGTTCAGGGCGTCGTCGACGCGGTCCTTGCGCTCCTTCACCTCGACTTCGGTCGCGCCGCCGACGCGGATGACCGCGACGCCGCCGGCCAGCTTGGCCAGACGTTCCTGCAGCTTTTCCTTGTCGTAGTCGCTGGTGGTGTCCTCGATCTGACGCTTGATCTGGGCGATGCGGCCCTCGATGTCGTCCTTGGCGCCGACGCCGTCCACGATCGTGGTGTCGTCCTTGGTGATCGTGACCTTCTTGGCCCGGCCCAGCATCTCGAGCGTGACGTTCTCGAGCTTGATGCCGAGGTCTTCGCTGATGACTTCGGCGCCCGTGAGGATGGCGAGGTCTTCCAGCATGGCCTTGCGGCGATCGCCGAAGCCCGGCGCCTTGACGGCCGCGACCCGCAGGCCGCCGCGCAGCTTGTTAACCACCAGGGTGGCCAGGGCTTCGCCTTCGACGTCTTCAGCGATGATCAGCAGCGGACGGCCCGACTGCACGACGGCTTCCAGCACCGGCAGCAGCGGCTGCAGCGAGGAGAGCTTCTTTTCGAACAGCAGGATCTGCGGGTCCTCGAGAACGGCCTCCATCTTGTCGGCGTTGGTGATGAAGTACGGCGACAGGTAGCCGCGGTCGAACTGCATCCCCTCGACGACGTCGAGCTCGGTCTCGGCGGTCTTGGCTTCCTCGACGGTGATGACACCCTCGTTGCCGACCTTTTCCATGGCTCGGGCGATCATGTCGCCGATTTCGCTGTCGCCGTTCGCCGAGATGGCGCCGACCTGGGCGATTTCCTGGTTGGTGGTGACCTTCTTGGAGGTCGCCTTGATCTCGGCGACGACCTTGATCACGGCCTTGTCGACGCCGCGCTTCAGATCCATCGGGTTCATGCCGGCCGCGACCGACTTGAGGCCTTCGACGACGATCGCCTGGGCCAGGACCGTGGCGGTGGTGGTGCCGTCGCCGGCCTTGTCGTTGGTCTTGGAGGCGACTTCGCGGATCAGCTGGGCGCCGAGGTTCTCGAAGCGGTCAGCCAGTTCGATTTCCTTGGCGACCGACACGCCGTCCTTGGTCGAGCGCGGGGCGCCGAAGGACTTTTCGATCACGACGTTGCGGCCCTTGGGGCCCAGGGTCACCTTCACCGCGTTGGCGAGGATGTTGACGCCGCGCAGCATCTTGTCGCGCGCGTCGGAAGAGAAATAGACGTCTTTGGCGGCCATTTCGGTGCTCTCTTTCTAAAAGGGTGGGGGAAGAAACAGTCCGGGGAATGCGGGAGGCCTTAAGCCTCGACCACGCCCAGGATGTCGCTTTCCTTCATGATCAGCAGATCCTGGCCGTCCACCTTCACTTCGGTGCCGGACCACTTGCCGAACAGGATCTTGTCGCCGGCCTTCACATCCGGCTGGATGTACTTGCCGTCTTCATCGCGCGCGCCGGGACCAACGGCGATCACTTCGCCTTCCTGCGGCTTTTCCTTGGCGGTATCGGGGATGATGATCCCGCCCTTGGTCTTCTGTTCTTCCTCGACCCGCTTCACAAGGACGCGGTCGCCAAGAGGACGAAACTTCATCGGGTCGTCTCCGTAGGTAACGGTTGTTCTGAACGGTGTGCCGACGCCGGGAGGCTGCTGTTAGCAGTCTGCCACCCCGAGTGCCAACGACAGGCGGGAAGTAGGGACGCGCCCCTCCGGAGTCAAGACTTCGGACGCCGATCGGCGCTAGTCTGAGCGCCACCTGACGGGAGAGCGACCATGATCGACCACATCACTTTCGGCGTGTCGGACTACGCCCGGTCCACCGCCTTCTATGACAGGGCGCTCGCGCCGCTGGGCATCAAGCAGATCATGAAAGTCCCGGTCGAGCACACCGGCGGCGTCCACAGCGTCGGCTACGGCGACAACCGCCCCTTCTTCTGGATCGCCGAACAGGACGCCACGCGCGGCAAGCTGCATATCGCCCTGTCGGCGAAGACCCGCGGCGAGGTCGACGCCTTCCACGCCGCGGCGCTGGCGGCCGGCGGAACCGATAACGGTGGACCGGGGGTGCGAGCGCACTACCATCCGTCCTACTACGGGGCCTTCGTGCTCGATCCGGACGGCCACAACATCGAGGCCGTCTGCCACGCCCCCGCCTGACCTGGAGTTGCCGCCTTGTACGGACTGGCCCTGCCCCTCGCCGTGATCGCCTGCTGCCTGGCCGGGGCCATGGGCGGCTATCTGATGGTCCGGCCCGAGCCGGCGATGGCCGGCGCCGGCCTGATGGCGATCGCGGGGCGCCGGGACGGACCGGGCGAGGCGCGGGCGCTGGGCGGCATGCTGCTGGCCTCGCACGCCGGGTCGGCCGGCATGCTCGGCTACAGCCCGGCCGTCGGCGCCTATATGGCTCTGGCCCTCTCCCTGGCCTGGGGCGGGGCGCTGGTCGGGCGGCTGGTCAACAACCTGCGCGAAGGGCCGGGCGAGGGCCGCGCGCTGCAGGCCCTGGCCTTCGAGGCGATGATGGCCCTGACCCTTGCCCTGCCCTGGTGGGTGTCGCGCCACGGCGTCATCGCCGGGCCGACCGTCACGGTCTGATCACCAGACGATGAAGTCGACCGCGCCGTACCGCCGCTGGCGGTGGACGGCCTCGTAGCCGTTCGACGATCCCTCGTCGTTGGTGTTGCCCTCCAGCGTCGAGAAGCTCTCCGGGCCGGCGGTCTTGACGATGCCGACATGGACCCAGTCGGTCGGCGAGGCCCGGACCAGGAAGAAGCTCCCCGGCGCCAGGTTCACCTTGGGCCAGGTCCCCGCGTTCACCGCCTTGCCCGCCACGAACCGGCCCGCCGCCTTCGCCCGGTCCGCGAGGGTGTCGCAGCTGGCCGAGGAGGCGATCGGCGCCTTGATCCCCAGCGCGTGCGCCGCCTGTTCCAGCGCGAAGCAGGTGAAGCCGGCGCACCAGCGGGCGTCGCGCCCGTCCCAGCCGAGGTAAGCCCGCACCCAGGGGCCGCGATTGTCGCCCCCGGCCTCGCGCGGATGGACGGCGACATGCTGGCGGCCGAAGGCCTCGACCAGCTGCGACAGCGACTGGCCGGCCGGGGCGATCGGCGCGATCGCGGCGATCATCGGCGAGACCAGCGCCGTCCAGGTCGCCATGTCGACCACGCCGGTCGAGGGCAGGCCCCGGGCGGTCTGGAACTTGCGGACCTGGGTCTGGGTCGCCGGCCCGAAGTCGGCGTCGATGCCGAGGCCGAAGCCGGCCAGAGACAGATGCTCCTGCACCCGCCTGGCGCGGACGCCCCTGGCGCCCCGGGCGATGTCGCCGGCGAAATCGAGTTCGGCCTTCACACGCGCCGGCAAGAACGCGCCGGCGACAATGGCGTCTGGCAGCATCCTGCGCCCTCCCCGTTGTGCAATTCAAGGTAGACACGACTCCGAATGCCACACAAGCGACATCGCGGCCCGGCGCCACCCGGCGGCGTTACCGCGAATTAAGCGGCGACGACCGGCGTTCCGTGATTTTCCTGCCGGCGACATCCGACGGAGGGGTTCCGCCATGCGTATGAAATTCGCCGCCGCGTTCCTGCTCGCCCTGGCCCTGGCCGGACCGGCCCCGGCGGCCGAGCCGACGATCCGGGCCTTCCCTGCCGGGCCGCTGTACGCCTGGCCGCTGGACAGCCTGCGCGGGGTGCAGAGCCTGCTGCTGCAGAACGCCGCCGTGATCAACACCACCGGCGCGCCGATGACGGTCGGCTCGGTGCGGTTCGAGCTGCTGCGCGGCGATCAGGTGATCGAGACGCGGGTCCTGACCGGCCCCGACGTCGAACGCATGGCCCGGGGCGGGGCCGGCGCCCAGGCTGCCGGGATGATCGAGGTCGTCGGCTTCCAGTTCGGCGATGTGCTGGGCAAGCCTGCGGCGAAGCTGCCCGCCACGCCCACGCTGGCCCCGGGCGAGGCGCTGCTGATCACCAGCCAGGTGTTCAGCTGGAGCGGCCAGCGCGATGCGCTGCGCATCACCATCACCGGCGCCGCGCCCGGCGCGGCTACGGCCAGCCTGACCCTGCCGGTGCGGACCGCCGCGCCCGAGGCCCGCTTCCGCTTCCCGATGAAGGGCAGCTTCTACGTCCAGGCCGGGGCGAGTCTCCACACCCACCACCGCTGGGCCGTGCCCGAGGAGTTCGCGCTCGACATCGGCCAGCTCGGCGAGGGCCTCAAGAGGTATCGCGGCTCGGGCCAGGCCTTCACCGACTACCTGGTCTACGGCCAGCCAGTGTACGCGGCGGCCGACGGAGAGGTGGTCAAGGTCGTGTCCAACCTGCCGGAGGACCCGGACCAGTTCCGCCGGCCGGGCGAGACCCAGGAGGCCTATTTCGAGCGCATCCAGGGCTGGCAGGCGGCGCTGATGGTCCAGGGGAACGACGCGCTGGGCGGCAACGTCGTGGTCATCCGCCACGACTGGGGCGAGTACAGCGTCTACGCCCACCTGCGGCCCGGCGCCTCGCCGGTGGCCGTCGGCGCGCGGGTCAGGGCCGGCGACCTGATCGGCCAGGTCGGCAGCTCGGGCTCCTCGACCGAGCCGCACCTGCACTTCCACGTCTGTGACGGCCCCAGCGCGCTCGACTGCGTCGGCCGGCCGATGGCCTTCACCAACGTCGAGAACCCCTTCGCCCTGATGCCCGGCCCGATCCAGAGCGGGGACGTGGTGGTGACGCGGTAGCCCCTCCCGCCGTCATCCTCGCGCTCGTCGCGAGGACCCATGCGTGGTGTGGTGGCCGCGGGAAGCGCCGAGATGGCCGCGCCTTTTTGCTGTCAAAGCCGGTGTTCATGGGTCCTCGGGACAAGCCCGAGGATGACGGGTGGGAAGAACAAAAAACCCCGCCGGTGTTGCCACCGGCGGGGTTCCTTGCGCGGACCGTTGTTGAATTCAGCGGTTCCGGTTGTCTGACGCTAGCGGATGCCGGCCACTTCCAGGGCCTTGTCCGCGTCGTTCTTCTTCTGCATGCGCAGGTCGCCGTACTTGCCGAACTCGTCGCGGGCGATGGTGCGGCAGTGGACTTCATCGGGGCCGTCGGCCAGGCGCAGGGTGCGCTGACCGGCGTACATCTTGGCCAGGCCGAAGTCGGTGGTCACGCCGGCGCCGCCGTGGGCCTGGATGGCGTCGTCGATGATCTTCAGGGCGATCCGCGGCGCGGCGACCTTGATCATGGCGATCTCCAGACGGGCCGACTTGTTGCCGGCCTTGTCCATCATGTCTGCGGCCTTGAGGCAGAGCAGGCGGCACATCTCGATGTCGATGCGGGCCTCGGCGACGCGCTGTTCCCAGACCGAGTGGTCGGCCAGGTACTTGCCGAACGCCTTGCGGCTCATCAGGCGGCGGCACATCTTCTCCAGCGCCATCTCGGCGGTGCCGATGGTGCGCATGCAGTGGTGGATGCGGCCCGGGCCAAGCCGCCCTTGGGCGATCTCGAAGCCGCGGCCCTCGCCGAGCAGCAGCGCGTCCTCGACCTTGACCCGCACGTTCTTGAGCAGGACTTCGGCGTGGCCGTGCGGCGCGTCGTCATAGCCGAACACCGGCAGCATGCGGACGATCTCGATGCCCGGCGCGTCCAGCGGCACCAGCACCTGCGACTGCTGCTGGTGGCGGCTGGGGTTGTCGGGGTCGGTCTTGCCCATGACGATGGCGACCTTGCAGCGCGGATCGCCCACGCCCGAGGACCACCACTTGCGGCCATTGATGACGTACTCGTCGCCCTCGCGGCGGATCTCGGTCTCGATGTTGGTGGCGTCGGAAGAGGCGACGTCCGGCTCGGTCATCAGGAAGGCGGAGCGGATGTCGCCGTTCATCAGCGGGCGCAGCCAGCGCTCCTTCTGCTCCAGCGTGCCGTAGCGCATCAGCACTTCCATGTTGCCGGTGTCCGGCGCGGAGCAGTTGAACACCTCGGACGCGAAGCCGATCTTGCCCATCTGTTCGGCGATCATGCTGTATTCGAGGTTGGTCAGCTGGATGCCCTCGAACTGGAAGGTGTCATCCACATGGGTCTGGCCGCTGTGCGGCGGCATGAAGAAATTCCACAGACCGGCGGCCTTGGCCTTTTCCTTCAGCTCCTCGACGACCTGGACGACCTTCCAGCGCGCGTCGCCGAGGACGTTCATTTCCTCGTTGTAGCGCGGCACGGCCGGGGCGATGTGCTCGTCCATGAAGGCCACGACGCGGTCGAGGAACTGACGCTGCTTGGGGGAAATATCGAAGTCCATGGCGGCCCTGCCCTTGTTTCAAACGATTGTTTGAAGACCGTACCACCCGGCTTACGTTGGGGGCAAGTGCGAAGGGACTTGGGTGCGGTGCACACAGGGCGTGGCCGCGCCCCTCTTGCGTGGACTGGACGGGCTGGCCATCCTCGCGGCCATGAACCTCAAGCCCAAGCTCCTCAAGGGCCGCTATGTGCGGCTGGAACCGATCACCGCCGACCACAAGGAGGAGCTGCGCGCCGCCGTCGACTGCGATCCCGAGTCCTGGGAGATCATGTCGGTCAACGGCTGCGGCGAGGGTTTCGCCGACTGGTGGGGCGCGCTGCAGGGCGAGACCGAACGCGGCGAGCGGATCGGCTACGCCATCCGGCGGCTGAGCGACAAGCGGGTGGTCGGCACCTCCAGCTTCCTGAACATCCGCAGGATCCACAAAGGGGTCGAGGTCGGCGCCACCTTCCTGCACCCGGACGCCCGGTCGGGACCGGTCAATCCGGAGTCCAAGCGGCTGATGCTGACGCAGGCCTTCGACGCCGGGGCCATCCGGGTGGAGTTCATGATCGACGAGCGCAACGCCCGCAGCCAGGCGGCGGTGACCAAGCTGGGCGCCCACCGCGAGGGCTCGCTGCGCAACCACAAGATCACCTGGACCGGCCATGTGCGCGACACCGTGGTGCTGTCGATCTGCGACTTCGACTGGCCGACCGTGCGCGACAAGCTGGACTTCCGGCTGCGGGAAACGTTCGCGTAGCGCCCTCACCCTGCCGATGCGGAGAGGATATTGAGCTCGCCGTCTCACCGGGCTATCACCGACGCACGGTCGGCAGTTCACCGAGGCGTCGCTGTCCCGCGAGGGAAGCTAAACCTGCCGCAGTCCCCATCGACAGGCACCGCTCCTCGCGCCGCGTCGAAAGCCAGCGACCATCGACAGTTCCAAGGCGCGCCAGAGGAACAGGTGATGACCCGAACGACCCTTCCCTTCGCCACGAGCGATGTCTCCGCGCTCGCGCGGTCGCTGCAGCGTGAGCTGGCCGCCCATGACGGGGCGCCCGGCCATGTGCAGCTGCTCAACATGCTGGCCCGCGCCGGCGGCTATCGCAATTTCCAGCACTTCCGCGCCGACCTGGCGGCGGCCGACCGGCTGGACGCGCCGCCCGCCCCCGCCGAGCCCGCGGACCACCGGCGGGTGGAGCGGGTCGCTCGCTACTTCGACGGCGAGGGACGGCTGACGGCCTGGCCCGCGAAGACCGCCGACCAGCGGCTGGCCCTCTGGGCGCTGTGGGCGAAGATCCCGGCCGAGGCGGTGATGACCGAACGCCAGATCAGCGCCTGGCTGCAGGACCGCCACCGCTTCGGCGACCCGGCCCTGCTGCGGCGGGAGCTGGTCCAGACCGGCCTGATGACCCGCACGCTGGACTGCCGCGAGTACCGGCGGGTCGAGCAGAAACCGCCGGGCGAGGCGCTGGCGCTCATCAAGGCGGTGGGGCGGGGTTAGGGCGCGGTGGACGCGGCCGACCGGGCCGCCTTGCGGAACAGCGCGGCCGATCCGAGCCATACGCAGGCGAACACCACGGTCATCGGCCAGATGAAGTGGCCCAAGGCCTGCGCCACCGCGGCGACGACGACCTGGGCGACCGCCATGGCGATCATCGTGCGCGCCATGCCCGCCGCCCGGAACCGGGCGATCACCGCGCCGATGATCCCGACGATCAGGATCCCGCCGAACATGGCGTTCAGCGGGTTCTCCTCGTTGCCGATGACGCCGACGGCGAGGTTGGCCCACACGAGCAGGAAGCCCGCCACGGCGGCGACGGCGACGCCAAGGCGGTAGGCCGGGGCGCCGCTCAGTCGGACGCCGGCCTCGATCGCGCCGCCGACGACGGTCAGCATCACGGCGAAGAGGACGAAGTCCTGGCGGTCCCAGGCGACCTCGGTGGTTACCTGCATGGCCGCAAGCGGCAGCAGCCACAGGGCGATCAGACCGCCCCACAGCGCCAGCCGCCACGCCTGCCCGCGCCAACCGCTCCTGCCTGCCGCGCCTGTCATGATCCAGCCCTCCGTGAACCCGCACTGTGGCCCGTGCGGACCACCAAGGCCATGAGGCCCCTGTGAGGATTTCGTGGAGATCGCCGTTGGCGACCTACTTCACCCGCACATAGCGCCAGTCGACCGACCGGGCCTGACCATCGACCAACCCCTCGATGCGGCCGCAGAGGTCCTCGCCGCAGCGGCGGTAGATGACCCGCTGTGGGAAGTCGTGGGCGAGGTTCTCGAACACCGCCTCGCTGGCCGGGCCGGGCTTCAGCACGAAGGGCGTCGGGGTCTGGCCCTCGATGCGGGCGGTGAAGGTCGGACCGGCAGCCTCGGTGGTGATGCTCATGAACTCGAAGCTGGTCCGGCCGCCGGGCCGCGTGGTCTGGCCGACGCCGGCCATGGCGCCGCCCAGCGGGGCCAGCCATGTCTCGCGGGTGGTGACCCCGCGGTCGTCGGTCTGGGTCCAGGCGCCGGCCATCCAGGTCAGGTCGTCGATGGAGGTCGGCGCCGGTTCGCGGGCGACGCTCGGCGTGGCCAGCAGCAGGGCCAGCGCCGCGATGACGATCCTCATGTCCGCTCCCCCTTTTTCCGTCGCGCCCTGAAGAACCCGCGCAGCAGGTCGGCGCTCTCGTCGGCCAGGACGCCGCCGGTGACCTCCGGCCGCCAGTGACAGGTGGGCTGTTCGAAGAAGCGCGGGCCGTGGACCACGGCGCCGCCCTTGGCGTCCTCGGCGCCGAACACCACCCGGCCGATGCGGGCGTGGCTGATGGCCCCGGCGCACATGGCGCAGGGCTCCAGCGTCACCACCAGGGTCAGGCCGGTCAGGCGATAGTTGCCCAGCTTCGCCGCCGCGATCCGCATCGCGGCGATCTCGGCGTGGGCGGTCGGGTCGTGGGCGCCGATGGGGCCGTTGCCGGCGACGGCCAGCACCGCGCCCGTGGCCGGGTCGAGGACCACCGCGCCCACGGGCGTCTCGCCCGCCGCGGCGGCGGCATGGGCGGCGTCCAGGGCCAGGCGCATGGCGTCGGTGTCTGAAAGAGGCGTCACGTGGCGAAGTCCGGCGATCTGTGCTTATAGAACCCCATCTCGCCGGGAGGCGACATGATCCTTTGCCAGGAGCCGGCCCGATGCCCGCAGACCCCACTTCCGATCCCTCCGAGTCCGCCGACCACGAACGCGTCGCCAAGGTGCTGGCCCGGGCGGGCGTCGCCTCGCGCCGCGAGGTCGAGCGCCTGATCGAGGCCGGCCGCGTGGCCATCAACGGCGAGGTGCTGACCACGCCCGGCGTGAAGGTGATGCCCGGCGACATCGTCACGGTGGACGGCGAGGTAGTGGGCGGCCCCGAGCCGGTGCGGCTGTTCCGCTATCACAAGCCTGTCGGGCTGCTGACCAGCCACAACGATCCCCAAGGTCGGCCGACGGTGTTCGAGGCCCTGCCCGAGGGCCTGCCGCGCGTGATCTCCATCGGCCGTCTCGACCTGGCGTCCGAAGGGCTGCTGCTGCTGACCAACGACGGGGAGCTGTCGCGGGCGCTGGAGCTGCCGCAGACCGGCTGGATCCGCCGCTATCGCGCCCGGGCTTTCGGCTACGCCACCCAGGAACGGCTCGACAAGCTCAAGGACGGCGTGACCATCGAGGGCGTCCGCTACGGCCCCATCGACGCCCATCTGGACAAGGCGACCGGCGACCGCGACGGCGCGCGCAACGTCTGGATCACCGTCACCCTGACCGAGGGCAAGAACCGCGAGGTTCGCCGCGTGCTGGAGTCCATCGGCCTGAAGGTCAACCGCCTGCTGCGCCTCAGCTACGGCCCCTTCTCGCTGGGCGACCTGGGCGCCGGCGAGGTCGAGGAGGTCGGGCCCCGGGTGATCCGCGAGCTGCTGGCCGACTACATCCCGGCCGACAACATGCCCAAGGGCGCGGCGGTCCAGTTCAAGGGCGCGCGCGGC
This sequence comes from Caulobacter sp., assembly GCA_031426695.1. Lineage (GTDB taxonomy): Bacteria > Pseudomonadota > Alphaproteobacteria > Caulobacterales > Caulobacteraceae > Caulobacter. The sequence continues at coordinate 91,345 of JASJPM010000003.1, read as the reverse complement.
CCTGGTCGTCGCCGTCCCTCGGGCGAAGCGGGCGGCACCCCGCACGAGGCGACCGCGCCGAAGCCCCAACGTCGCGGCCCGCGCCCGGGCCAGGAGACCGGTGAACTGAAAGGCGAGCACCAGCCGAAGAAGGCCGGCTGGGCCAAGGCCAAACCCAAGCCGCCCGGCGGCCTGCGCACCCCGAAGAAGCCCGGCGAAGTGAAGAAGAAGTGGGTCGAGACGCCCAAGAGCGCGCGCCCCGCGCCGCGCACGGACGGCCCGCGCGAGGCGCGTCCGGGCGTCAATGCTGGTCCTGGATCCGCACGCCCGGCCGGGCCGCGTCGCGAAGGGCCTGCTGGGCCGAAGCCGTTCTCAGGACCGCGAGGAAAGCCCGGCGCTCGTCCGCAAGGCCCTCGGCCAACGGGCGGTCCAAAGCGGCGCGGGTAAGCCGCTTCGCCTGGGCGATGCCGTCGGGGCCACGCGCGGCGAACTCGGCGGCGATCTCGAGTGCGCGGGCCAGCGGATCGTCTGCCACCTCGTGCACCAGCCCCATCTCGCCGGCCTCCGCGCCGGTGACGGTGCGGCCGCGCAGGATGAACTCCAGCGCCCTCGCCTCGCCGATCACGCGCGGCAGCCGCTGGGTGCCGCCGCCGCCCGGGAAAATGCCCACGCGGGTCTCGGGCAGGCCGATCGCCTCGACGCCCGGCGCGGCGATGCGGAGGTCGCAGGCGAGGCTGATCTCGAAGCCGCCGCCCATGCAGAGGCCGTTGATCGCGGCGATCACCGGCTTCGGTGCGGCGGCGATCACATCGACCAGGGCCGCGAAGTAGCCGCCTTCCGGTACGGGTTCGGCCTGCGGCGCCGGGGCGGGCGCGTCGCCGTGGAGGATGTCGCTGAGGACCGACAGCTCGCCGACATCGTAGTGGCGCACGAAGATGTCCGGCAGTCCGCCGGTCAGGACGACACAGCGAACCGCAGGGTCCTCGGCCGAGGCTTTCACAGCCCGGTACATCGCCTCCGAGCCGGCCGCCGTCATCGTGCCGGTCGGCGGGTTGGCGTAGGTGACGACGGCGGCGGCGCCGTGCTGCTGAACCGTGACCAGACTCATTCTTCACCTGCCTTTTCCCGCAGCTGTTTCGCCAGACGCGCCGTGCGCCGCCAGACGGTGACCCCGCACCCGGCCGCGATCACCGCCAGGGCGATCAGCATCGTCTCGCCGCGCCAGCCCCAGAGCGGTTCGGCCATCGAGACCAGGCAGGCGACGGTCAGGGCGAACATGCGGTGCGGCTTGGCCATCGGGCCGGAGAAGTCGGCGGCAAAGCCCAGGCCCCGCCCGAGCTCGCGCACATAGGCGGTCAGCACCGCCAGCGCCGTGGCCAGCCAGCCCAGCCAGACGCCGTGGTCGAGGCCGGTCGCGCCGACGCCGTACCCGGCGGCGACCAGGAACAGGCCGTCGGCGATGCGGTCGGGCAGCTCGTTCCAGATCGGCCCGGCCGGCCCGCCCCGGCCGTGCTCCACCGCGACCATGCCGTCGAGCATGTTGGCCAGCAGGCGCAGCTGGATGCAGACCGCCGCCAGCAGCAGCCAGGCGATGCGGCCGCCCCCCTCGACGCTGCCGCTGACGCCCAGCGCCGCCGCGCCGAGCATGGCGAAGGCGACCGAGGTGAAGGAGATGGCGTCGGGACTGACCCCGGCCTTGCCCAGCGCCGAGGCCAGCGCCCCGGCCCAGCCGGCGGAGCGGGTCTTCAGCGGGCGGCGGTTCTCGGGGCTCTCAGGAGTCTCGGTCATGCGGCGTTCCGGCGGGCCCGGACGAGGCCGGCGTTGTAGACGATGGCGTAGAGGGTCGAGACCGACCAGGGCACGGCGATGGTGGCGATGACCTCGGGCGTGCCGATGGCGGTGTGGACGAGGGTCAGCAGCGCCAGGATCGAGCCGGCGGTGACGGCTGGCGGAACAGCGAGGGCCAGGACGCCCGTCAGCCGGCCGTCGAGCGCCTCCAGCGTCTTCTTCAGCACCCCGGTCAGGGCGCCCGAGAGTATCCCCTGGACCAGCGCCGGCAACCAGGCCCCGGCCAGGCCGTGGCTGCGGTTGGCGAACAGCGCCCAGCCGCCCATCATCACGAACCCGAAGGCGATGTGGACCGGGCTCGATTTCAGAAGTCGCTCCATGCAACGGAGCCTTGACCGGAACGCCGCGCTCGGCAACCTCCGTTCGGCGGCACGGCCAATCGGCGGAGACGGGTCCTGGACATCATCACGCGCTTCCTGTCGGCCCAGCCGCCGGCCCTGATGTGGGGCCTGGTCGGCGTCGGCGGCATCCTGGCGCTGGGCGCCGTCATCGCCGGCCTGCTGACCGTGACCCGCCCGGGCAAGGACTACACCGAGCTGCGCCAGCGGATCGCCAGCTGGGTGGTCATGATCGGCCTCCTGTCGGCGGCGCTGCTGGCCGGCTGGCAGGCGACCACCCTGCTGTTCATGGTGGTGTCGTTCATCGCCCTGCGCGAGTTCCTGTCGCTCGCCCCGACGCGGCGCGAGGACCGGCTGATCATCCTGGCCGCCTATCTGGCGATCCCGGTCAACTACGCCTTCGTGGCGCTGGACATCTACGGCATCTACCTGGTGCTGATCCCGGTCTACGCCTTCCTGATCACGCCGTACCTGATGGCGGTGATCGGCCAGACGCGCGGCTACCTGTCCAGTGTGGCGATGTTCCACTGGGGTCTGATGACCTGCATCTACAACATCGGCTACGTCGCCTTCCTGATGCGGACGTCGGATGCCGACCTGCCGGCCGGGGCGGCGGGGCTGGTGTTCTTCCTGCTGGTCGCCACCGAGTTCAACGACGTGGCCCAGTACGTCTGGGGCAAGCTCTTCGGGCGTCACAAGATCATTCCGAAGGTCAGTCCCAACAAGACCTGGGAGGGCTTCCTCGGCGGCTGGCTGACCACCGCCGCCCTGATCTGGTTCGCCGGCCCGCTGTTCACCCCGCTGGAGGGCCTAGACCTTGCGGTCGTGGCGCTGGTGCTGCCGGTGGCGGGCTTCGCCGGGGACGTGACGATGAGCGCCATCAAGCGCGACATCGGGGTCAAGGACACCTCGCACCTGATCCCCGGCCATGGCGGCATCCTGGACCGCATCGACAGCCTGACCTTCACCGCGCCGATCTACTTCCACCTGCTGGCCTTCTTCGCGCTGGAGTCGTTCTGATGATCCGCTGGCTGCGCTGGCTGCTGCTGCTTCTGATCGTGCGGCCGATCGCGCGGTTCCTGACCGGGGCCGACGTCAGCGGGCGCGAGCATCTGCCGCTGAAGGGGCCGGCCATCGTGGCGGCCAACCACAACAGCCACATGGACACCCTGCTGCTGCTCAGCATCTTCCCGTCGGGCGCGGTGATGCGGGTGCGGCCGGCGGCGGCGGCCGACTACTTCCTGAAGGATCCGGTGATCGGCTGGTTCTCGCGCAACATGATCGGCATCGTGCCGGTGGCGCGCGACAAGGTCGGGACCGGCGAGGACGTGCTGGCCCCGGCCCGCGAGGCGCTGGCGGCCGGCGATATTATCGTCGTCTTTCCGGAAGGCACGCGCGGCGACGCCACCGACGAGATGGCCCGCCTCAAGAGCGGCGTCGCCCGCCTGGCCGAGGCGTTTCCCGAAGCGCCGGTGACGCCGGTGTGGATCCAGGGCGCCGGACGGGTGCTGCCCAAGGGCGAGATCATTCCCGTGCCGATGAACTGCGCGGTGCTGATCGGCGAGCCGGTGCACTGGCATGGGCGGCGGACGGAGTTTATGGACGGCCTGCGCGACGCCCTGCTCAAGCTCAAGGACCAGGCTCCGCCGCTGCGTTGGAGTTGAGGTCGACCATGGCGCGCAGCCGTGGCGCGCGGAGGACAAGTTCGGTCGTCACGATAAGAAGCAGGGGCAGGACCAGGAAGACCGCCCACTCCGTGGCGAACCTTTCCCATTGGGAGACGACCCCCAGGTGGTCGCCCCTTCGGAGCGACAGGTCGGAACGGTCCGTGATGAAGTCGAAGGCCAGGTTCCAGGCGGCGTGCATGCCCATGCTCCATTCGATCCCGCCAGATCGCATCGCCACCCATGCGAAAGCCAAGCCCGCGAGGAAGAGCTGCAACAGCCGTGGGGGATCCAGTTCCCGGTGAGCAAGAGCGAATGCCGAGGCGCTGAGCACGATGATCACCGGACCATTGCGGACGAACATCCAGCCCTGCCGCATGAGGGAGCCCCGGAAGAGGACCTCTTCCGCGGAACTCTGCAGGACGGTCACCAGGACGGAGACCGTCAGATAGAAGGCGATCACGCGTGGCTTGTCTTCGGCCCACCCGAAGTCTGGATGATATCCATCGTGCGAGATAACGCCTTGCAGGACGAGGCCACCGGCAAAGACGGCGGCGCAGCAGGCGAACCCCCAGACCACCAGCCGCCAGCGAAATCTCGGCGCGGCGGTTATCCAACTCATCAACGGGGTGCGGTAGGCCCAACTGCCAGCCAGAACCGTCCCGATACCCAGGGTCACGAAGCCGCCTGCGTCGGGAATGCCATGGATCAGGTCGCCGACAGCGCCGCCAAAGATCATCCGGTCGTGGAAGACGTTTCGGAAAACCATCCAGAAGTCCAACGTCAGAATATCCAGCCCGCGCAGCAGCCATGCGCCAATGAACGCACCGATCAGATAGGCGAGAAGGGCCGGCAGCAGCGCCAGGACGGGCCAGGCGAGCATGAAGCGGAGAAGACCGAGCCAAGCCTTCCGCGAACGGTGCGCTTCGAGAAACGCGGGCCGCCATCGCCAGAACCGGTTCATCGTCGCCCCCTCCTCCATGGGTGGCATTTCATGGAGTTCGCGCGTCGAGCGCAAGGTCTCTGTTGCCGCCCCGTCCAACCCGGTCCAGGTCGCGGCGGTCACGGCCTACGGCCGCCCGGTCTCCATTTGAACGCGCGCTCCCGGATCGGCTAAGGGTCTGGCTTTACCGCCCTCCAACGTCGCACCCCGGCGATTCGCCAGCGGCAGGGACAGCTCATGCGTATCGTTTCCGGCGGCCTTCGGGGCCGTAACCTGATCACGCCCGAGGGCCAGGGCACGCGGCCGACGTCCGACCGGGCGCGGCAGGCGGTGTTCAACATCCTGGAGCACGCCGCCTGGGCGCCGGAGCTGCAGGGCAAGCGGGTCATGGACCTGTTCGCCGGCTCCGGCGCGCTGGGCTTCGAGGCCATCTCGCGCGGCGCGGCCTTCTGCCTGTTCGTTGAGACTGACGAGGCGGCGCGCGGCGCGATCCGCGAGAACATCGACGCGCTGGGCCTGTTCGGCGCCACCCGCATCCACCGCCGCGACGCCACGGACCTGGGCCTGCGCCCGGCCAGCGCCGGCGAGCCCTTCGACCTGGCCTTCATGGACCCGCCCTACCGCCAGGGCCTGGCCGAGCGGGCGCTGGCGGGCCTGGCCGAGGGCGGCTGGCTTAAGCCCGGCGCCCTGGTGCTGGTCGAGCGCGGGTCCGACGAGGCCGACTTGTCGGCGCCGGGCTACGAGGTGCTGGACACGCGCGACTATGGCGCCGCCCGGGTGAGCTTCCTGCGGCTGGCGCTCTAGGGCGCGTTCGGGCGGCGGAGCCGCGCGCACTTCCGCCTGGCGCGCTCTGCGATCAGCTAAGCACTTCAACTGCGGCGGCGGTCATTTGCGACTACTTGGCCGCAACCTTAACGCCGCCAGTCCGTTTCCACGACAGCCCCGTCCGACTCCCGCCCTCCCGGCGGGTCCGGGCAGCACGCGCGATCTGTCGCGCCAGCGGCGACGAACTGGAGAATTTCCATGACCAAGACCCATCTGCTGGCCGCAATCGCCGCCGGCGCGCTCACCTTCGCCGGCTCGCAGGCCGCCGCCCAGGGCTACCGCATGTCGCCGGCCCAGAGCCTCGGCAACAGCTGCGAGGACGTGCAGTCGCTCGACAGCGGCTATGTCACCGCCGTCTGCCGCGACAACTCCGGACGCTACCGCTGGAGCTCGATCTACTACCCCTACTGCCGCTCTGACCTCAGCAACCGCGACGGCATGCTGTCCTGCGTCGGCGCCGAAGCCCGTGGCGGCGACTACATCGAACGTTCTGGCTCCTCCTCCAGCACCTCGGGCCAACTGGCCGGCGCCATCATCGGGGCCATCGCCGGCGCGCTGCTGGGCGGAAACGACGGCGGGTCGCTGTACGCGCCCGGCTCGCGCTACCCGGCCTGGGGCGAAACCGGCTACGGCGACCCCCGATACGATCCGCGCTTTGGCGAGCAGGGCTGGGGCTACGGCTCCTCGCGCGACCAATGGGTGTCGATCAGCCGTCGCGGCGAGTGGCTGGAACGCCGCATCGTCCAGGGCGAGCGAAACGGCTCGCTGACGCGCAATGAAGCCTACACCCTTCGCCGCGACCTCTCCGCGCTGATCAGCCTCGAGCGCCGCTACAACTCCGGCGGCCTGTCCAACCGCGAGCGCGCCGACCTGGACCGTCGCTTCGACGCCTTGAGCCTGCGGATCCAGACCGAGCGGCGGGACGATCAGTCCGGCTGGAGCTCCATCGGCGATCGCCGATCCAACCTCGAGGCCCGCATCAACGCCGGCGTGCGTGATCGCTCGCTGACCCAGGCTGAAGCCAACCGCCTGCGCGCCGACTTCCAGACCCTCGTCCGGCTGGAGGCCACCTACCGCCGCAACGGCCTGACCGCCGCCGAGCGCAACGACCTCGACCGACGCTTCGATCTGCTCAGCGCCCGCATCCGCGATGAGCGGGCCGACGGCGACGGAGCCTGGACCTCGATCAACCAGCGTCAGGCCAACCTTGACGCCCGCATCGACGCCGGCGTGCGCGACGGCTCGCTGTCGCGGAACGAGGCCAGTCAGCTGCGCGCCGACTTCCAGGCCCTCGCCCGGATGGAAGCCACCTACCGCCGCAACGGCCTGACCGCCGCCGAGCGTAACGACCTGGACCGTCGCTTCGACGCCCTGAGCGACCGCATCCGCGATGAGCGTCAGGACGGCGACGGTTCCTGGACCTCAATCAACCAGCGTCAGGCCAACCTCGACGCCCGCATCGACGCCGGCGTGCGCGACGGCTCGCTGTCGCGGAACGAGGCCAGTCAGCTGCGCGCCGACTTCCAGATGCTGGCGCGGATGGAGGCTGACTATCGCCGCAACGGCCTGACGTCCGCCGAGCGCGCAGACCTGGATCGTCGCTTCGATGCTCTGAGCGACCGCATCCGCGACGAGCGGGCTGACGGCGACGGCAGCTGGACCTCGATCGACCAGCGTCAGTCTGATCTCGACGCCCGCATCGATGCCGGCGTGCGCGACGGCTCGCTGTCGCGGAACGAGGCCAGCCAGCTGCGCGCCGAGTTCCAGGCGCTGGCGCGGATGGAAGCCGACTACCGCCGCAACGGCCTGACCGCCGCCGAGCGCGCCGACCTGGATCGTCGCTTCGACATGCTGAGCGAGCGGATCCGCGATGACCGTCAGGACAGCGACGGCAGGTGGACCTCGATCGACCAGCGCCAGGCCAACCTCGACGCCCGCATCGACGCCGGCGTCCGGGACCGGTCGCTGAGCCAGGCCGAGGCGGCCAGTCTCCGCTCCGACTTCCAGATGCTGGTGCGGATGGAAGCTGACTACCGTCGCAACGGGCTGACCGCCGCCGAACGCGCCGATCTCGATCGCCGCTTCGACGATCTGAGCCAGCGCATCCGCGCCGAGCGCCGCGACTAGACGACCCCAGGGCCCCGCGCGGCGTTACGCCACGCGGGGCCCGCCGGCCGGCTAGAGACGCTTCATCGTCACCCGGTTATCGAGCTGCGAGCGCAGGCTGAGCAGGCCCTCCCGGGTGATCCGGTAGGGTCCGCCGCCACTGCTGGCGATAAAGCGACGACGCTTGAGCGACCGGAAGACGTCCAGCGTGCAGTCGCTGAGCCGCCAGCCGTCACGGGTCATGCAGTCGGCGCCGATGACGGCGCCGGTAGCTTCGTCGCGTTCGAGGAGGATCGCGCCGCCCTGGGCGAGCGCGTGCAGCGTTCGCTGCTGCGGTTTGGAGATGTTCACTGAAGAAAGTCCGCGTTCGAGGCATGAGACGTCGCGCCCCTGCCTGGACAGGGACGGGCGGTTCATCGGGCGCTCGAGACAGTCGGACCTTTGAAAGGTCAGACCGTCAGGCCCGGGCCTCGATCACATTGGGAAGCATGATGCCTCGCGGTTGGACGATCTGGTCTCTAACCCAACATCGCGACCCCGGCAACAGCCTCCCGTTTACATGAATCGATACCCTTGATGACTATGCGTCTGGCGCATTGTCGCATATCTGTCATAGCTATTCTGTCTTCGTACGGATTAATCAAGAATACTGCGAGCTTTTGATTCACGATTGCTTAGCGGCCGCCGTGGTGACTGTCGTCCCGGAGTTGGGGGACCCGATGAGCAGCAATCTGTCGAGCCTGGCGACGCGGCCTGATCCGGTCGGGCCGGAGACGTCCGGCGCGGAGGTCTATCGCCGCTTCGAGCATGAGCCGGACCTGCTGGTGCTGGCGGTCGTCGACGCCGATCAACGCCCCGTCGGAATCCTCGACCGCAACGGGTTCTTCCTCAGGATGGCCGCCGAGTACGGCCGAGCCCTGTACGCCAATCGGCCCATCTCCACCCTGATGAACCGCTCTCCGCTCATGGCCGAGGGCGACACCCTGGTGGCGGACTTCACCGGCGAGGCGCTGGCCGAGCGCCCGTCCGAGCTGATGCTGGGATTCATTGTCCTTGAGGCGGGGCGCTATGCCGGCGTGGGCACGCTGCTGTCACTGCTGCAGGCGACCAGCGAGGCCAACCGGGCCCATGCCGCCGAGATGACCCGGATCGCCGACCGGCTCAACGCCGCCACCGTCGAGGCCCAGGCGGCGCTGCGCGCCAAGTCGCAGTTCCTGGCGGTGATGAGCCACGAGATCCGCACGCCGCTCAACGGCGTCCTGGCCCTGGCCGACATCCTGGATCGCAAACTGGAACAGGCCGAGCTCAAGCCCTACGTCCACACCATCGTCGAGTCGGGTCAGACGCTCCTGCGCCTGCTGACCGACGCGCTGGACATCTCCCGCGCCGAGGCGGGAGCGATGGATCTGGCCGAGACGGGATTCTGCGTTCCTCGCCTGATCGACGACCTCGACGGCCTCTGGCGCGTGCACGCCGAACAGAAGGGCCTGGCCCTGACCTTCTCCTACCGGGGGCAACCGGATCAGTGGGCTCTGGGCGACGAGATCCGGCTCAAGCAGGTGTTCAACAACCTGATCGGCAACGCGTTGAAGTTCACAGACCGCGGCGCGGTCGAGGTGTCCCTGACCACCGAGCGGGTCGGCGACCACGTCCATCTGGTCGGCGAGGTGCGGGACTGCGGCCCCGGTCTGCCGGAGGACCGGCTGGAGATGATCTTCAATCCCTTCGTCCAGGCCGAGAACGGTCGCGAACAGGGGGGCGCGGGCCTTGGCCTGTCGATCTGTCGCGAGATCGTCAAATGCATGGACGGCCAGATCCGGGCGTTCAACAACGCCGGAACCGGCGCGACCTTCCGTTTCGAACTGGTCCTGTTCGACGTCCCGCCCGAGATCCAGCCGGCCGCCGCTCCAGGCGAGGTCTTTGATTTCGGCCGGCCGCTGCACATTCTGATCGCCGACGACAACGCCACCAACCGCTTCGTGGCCGGCACCCTGTGCGAGCTGTTCGGCTGCACCAGCGAGACGGTCGACGACGGCGCCCCGGCCGTGGAAGCCGCCGCCTCCGGGCGGTTCGACCTGGTGCTGATGGACATCCGCATGCCGGGGATGGACGGGCTGGAGGCGACGCGGGCGATCCGCCGGCTGCCGGGCGCCGCGGCGATGACGCCGATCCTGGCCCTGACCGCCAACGCCGATCCCTGGGACGCCGCGCACTACCTGGCCGAGGGCATGGGCGGCGTGGTCGAAAAGCCGATCAAGACCCACCTGCTGGCCGCCGCGATCAACGCCGCCATGGACCGTGACCGCACCGGAACGCCGGTCGACAAGGCCGCCTGACCCCCGGCGGCGGCGGATGATGAGACGCCCCTACCGCCGCCCGAACAGCCGCTCGATGTCGGCCAGCTTGAGTTCGACGTAGGTCGGGCGGCCATGGTTGCACTGGCCGCTGTGGGGCGTGGCTTCCATCTCGCGCAGCAGGGCGTTCATCTCGGCGGCGGTCAGCCGGCGGCCGGCGCGGACCGAGCCGTGACAGGCCATGGTCGAGCAGACCTCTTCCAGCCGCTCGCGCAGGGCCAGGGCCTGGCCGTTCTCCGAAAGGTCGTCGGCGATGTCGCGCACCAGACCCGCCGCGTCGGTGTCACCCAGCAGGGCCGGGGTCTCGCGGACCAGCACCGCGCCGGGCCCGAACGGCTCGATGACCAGCCCCAGCGCCGCCAGTTCGTCGGCGCGGGCGATGACCCGTTCCGCTTCAGCCGGGTCCAGCTCGACCACCTCGGGCAGCAGCAGGGTCTGCCGGGTGACGCCGCCGGCCTCCATCTCGTGCTTCATCCGCTCATAAACGAGGCGTTCGTGGGCGGCGTGCTGGTCTACGATGACGATGCCGTCGCGGGTCTGGGCCACGACATAGGTCTCGTGCACCTGGGCCCGGGCGGCGCCGAGCGGGAAGTCGACGGGGTCGATGACCCGGCCGTCGGCCATCGGCGGCTGCGGGGCGTCGAAGACGGCGCTGACGGCCTCCGCCAGACCGGGCCCGCCCATGGCGAACCCCGGCTCGACGCGGGCGGAGACCGCGTTCATCCCCGGCAGCTGCTGCGCGGACGACGGCTGCCAGCCGCCGGACTGCCAGGCCGAAAAGCCGGCGGGCGACGGGCCGGGCGCGTAGGTCTGCGGCCGGAAGCCCGCCAGCGCCGCCCCGGCCGCCGTCGTCGAGGCGCGGTGCCCGGCGCCGGCCAGCGAGTGGCGCAGGCCGCCGACGATCAAGCCCCGGACCAGCGCAGGATCACGGAACCGCACCTCGGCCTTGGCCGGGTGGACGTTGACGTCGACGTACGCGGTGTCGAGCTCGATATAGAGGGCCGCCGTCGGATGGCGATCGCGGGCCAGGTAGTCGGCGTAGGCGGCCCGCAGGGCGCCCTGCAGCAGCCGATCGCGCACCGGGCGGCCATTGACGAACAGATACTGGTGGGCGGCGTTGCCGCGGTTGTAGGTCGGCAGGCCCGCGAAGCCGGTCAGGCGCACGCCGTCCCGCTCGTGATCGATCTCCAGCGCATTGTCGTGGAACTCGCGGCCGAGCACGGCGGAGAGGCGCGCCAGCCGTCCCTCCGGCCCCGGATGCTCCGCCGCCAGCCGCAGCACGCGGCGGCCGTCGAGGTCGAGGGTGAAGGCCACCGCCTCGTGCGCCATGGCCTGGCGCTTGAGCTCCTCGGCGATGGCCATCTGCTCGGACCGGGCCGACTTCATGAACTTCAGCCGGGCGGGCGTGGCGTAGAACAGGTCGCGGACCTCGACTCGGGCCCCGTGCGGGCCGGCGAAGGGGGCGGGGCCGACCGGGCCGACCGCCCCGCCCTCGACCAGGATGGCGTGGGCCGCGCCGCCGCCGCGCGGGCGGCTGGCGATCGACAGCCGGGCCACCGAGCCGATCGAGGGCAGCGCCTCGCCGCGAAAGCCCATGGTGTGGATGTTGAGCAGGTCCCAGCTGCCGTCCGGCAGCGGGGCCAGCTTGGAGGTGGCGTGGCGCTCGACCGCAAGGGCCAGCTCATCGGCATCCATGCCGGAGCCGTCGTCGCTGATCAGGATGCGGGTCAGGCCGCCGTTATCGGCCTCGACCTCGATGCGGGAAGCTCCGGCGTCCAGCGCGTTCTCGACCAACTCCTTGATCGCGCTGGCCGGCCGCTCGACCACCTCGCCGGCGGCGATGCGGTTGACGGTCTCGGGCGGCAGGCGGCGGATGGGCATGGGGGGAGTTTAGACGATTCCGCAGGGGTGAGTCGGTGCGTCCTTCGCGACGCTCGCCTGAGGCTCGCTCCTCAGGATGACGAGGCTTGTTGCAGCCCGCTCCCCTTCGTCTTCCTGAGGAGCGGCGAAGCCGCGTCGCGAAGGACGCACAAAGGGAAAGGGCCCCGCCGTCGCCAGCGAGACCCTTCCGAACATCGTGGAGATAGCTGGAGCCTACAGCCCCGGCAGCTTGACCCAGCTGCCCTTGTCGCGGGCGATGATCACGGTCTTGCCGCCGGTCAGGCTCTTGAGGCGGGCTTCCTCGGCGGCGGCGTCGACCAGCACCGGCGGGGCGGCGCCCTCGGTGGTCGGGGCCGGCGTCGGCGCGTCCTTGCGCCAGAACATCACGCGGTCGGCGAAGGTCTTGTCCTTGTGGGCCAGGTCGCCGAACTCGTCATCAACGACGTAGCGGATCAGCGGGTCGGCCCGGTCGGCGCCGGTACGGGCGACCAGCAGGCGCTCGCCGTCCGAGCGCTGGGCGCCGGCGGCCTGACCGGCCAGGGCGGCGCGGGCGGCGCTTTCCGGCTGCAGTTCCTGCGGACGGGGCTCGCCCGGCGCGGGCGGACGCAGCGCGTATTCCGGCGGGATCACCAGCGGCGCCTTGGTCACGACGCGGAACTCGTCCGGCGTCACCTTGGCCATACCCATGGCGCGGCTCGCCGACTGGCATCCGCCAAGTCCGGTCGCCGCCGTCAACGCAACCACGCACATAACGCGGGTAGAGATCATCGAGCCTAGCTCCTACAGGCCGCCCCGGCCGTATTCAGACGAGGTGGATACGCCAAAAGTTAGGCGGGCGGCAACTTCGTTTACGGCTTCACGTCGCGGCGGACGCTGTCGAGCAGCAGCAGCAGCACGCCGATGGTGATGGCGCTGTCGGCGATATTGAACACCCAGGGGAAATACAGCGCCTGGAGGTCGAGGAAATCGGCCACCGCCCCCAGCCGCGCGCGGTCGATCAGGTTGCCGATCGCACCGCCCATGATCAGGCCGACGGCCGCGCCCAGCAGCGGTCGCTCGATCCGCCGCGCCCAGACCCCCAGCGCCACGGCGACGCCCAGCGAGAAGGCGACCAGCACCCAGCGGACCCAGTCCGCCTCGCCCCGGAACAGGCCGAAGCTGACGCCCTGGTTCCAGACCATGGAGAGGTTCAGCGGCCCCAGGACCGGCACGCTGCACGGCGTGTAGTAGGCCGGAGTCGCCACGAACGGCTGGCAGGCGGCCGGGAAGACGCTGCCCAGGATCCAGAACTTGGAGATCTGGTCGGCGACGATCACCGCCAGCGCGATGGTGAAGGCCTTGGGTCCCTGCAGCACGACCGGCTTCGCGGCGGCGGGCGCGGTCGGCTCAGGCGTATGGGACACTTCGGAGACGTGCGGGTCTTCGGAACTCAATCTGCGGCCCTCTGGCCCCGCGAGGGGGTCGAAGTTGGATCCCGGCCTGCGCCGGGACCCCGGTGAAATATCAGGCGGCGCGGGTCTTGTCCCAGGCCTCGACGGCGTCCTCGCAGCGCAGGCAGAGCTTGGTGGCCGCCTTCACCTCGGGGAGAATGCGCCAGCAACGGTCGCACTTGTCGCCCGCGGCCCGGAACGGACGCACGGCCAGTTCGCCGGCCGACGCCATCTCCACGTCGCTTGTGCGGAAGATTTCCGCCGCCGACAGCCCGTCGAACAGCTTCGCCAGCTCCGGCGTCAGCTCGACGCGCGGCGCGGCCTCCAGGGAGGCGCCGATGCGCTTTTCGCGCCGCTCGACTTCCAGCGATGCGGTCACGGCCGAGACCACGACGTCCAGCGCCGTCCAGCGATCGAACTCCGCGTCGTTGCGCCAGTCGTCCGGCGTCTGCGGGAACACCCGCAGGCAGTTGGAGCCTGCGTCGGGGAAGCGCTGGGTCCAGGCCTCCTCCATGGTGAAGCTGAGCAGCGGGCCGAGCCAGATGGTCAGGCGCTCGAAGATGGCGTCCAGCACCGTGCGGTAGGCGCGGCGCTTCAGCGAATCCGGCCGGTCGCAGTAGAGGCTGTCCTTGCGGATATCGAAGAAGAACACCGACAGGTCGCTCTGGCAGAAGTCGAGCAGCGGCCGGACCACCTCGTTGAAGCGGTAGTTTTCGTAGGCGGTGCGCACCTGGCCATCCAGCTGCCACAGGCGGTGCAGGATGTACTGCTCCAGCGGCGGCATGTCGGCCGGCGCGACCCGCTCGGCGTCGGTGAAGCCGTCCAGCGCGCCCAGCAGGTAGCGCATGGTGTTGCGCAGCTTGCGGTAGCTGTCGGTGACCGTGGCCAGGATCGTCTTCCCGATCCGCTGGTCCTCCATGTAGTCGACCGTGGCGGTCCACAGGCGCAGGATTTCCGCGCCGGACTCGGCGATGACCACATGCGGCTCGACCGTGTTGCCCAGCGACTTGGACATCTTCTGTCCGTTCTCGTCGAGGGTGAAGCCGTGGGTGACCAGGGTCTTGTAGGGCGCGCGGCCGCGCGTGCCGCAGGACTCCAGCAGCGAGGACTGGAACCAGCCGCGGTGCTGGTCGGAGCCCTCGAGATAGAGGTCGGCGGGCCAGGCGCTGTCGTCGCGGCCCTCGATCGTGAAGGCGTGGGTCGAGCCGGAGTCGAACCAGACGTCGAGGATGTCCTCGATCTTCTCGTACTTCGCCGGGTCGTGGTCGCCCAGGAAGTCCGTGGCCGGACGGTTGAACCAGGCGTCGGCGCCTTCCTGGTGCATCAGGGCGACGATGCGGTCGTTGACGGCCTGATCCCGCAGCGGCTCGCCCGTCTCCCTGTCGACGAACATGGCCAGCGGCGCGCCCCAGGCGCGCTGGCGGCTGATCAGCCAGTCGGGCCGCGTCTCGACCATGCCGCCGATGCGGTTGCGGCCGGCGTCGGGGTGGAAGGTGGTGGCGGCGATCGCCTTCAGCGCGCGCTGGCGCAGCGTCTCGCCGTTCTCCAGCGGCTCGTCCATGCGGATGAACCACTGCGGGGTGTTGCGGAAGATGACCGGGGCCTTGGACCGCCAGCTGTGCGGATAGCTGTGCTCCAGCCGGCCGCGGGCCAGCAGGTTGCCGGCCTCGATCAGCTTTTCCATCACCGCCGGGTTGGCCGGGCCGAACTTGCCCGACTTCTTGCCCTCGGTCTCCAGCACCTTCAGGCCCGCGAACAGCGGGACGTGCGGGTAGTAGGCGCCGTCAGGGTCGACGGTCTCGGGGATGTCCTTGATCGACCTGTTGGCGATCCAGACCATGTAGTCCTCAGCGCCGTGACCGGGCGCCGTATGCACGAAGCCTGTACCGGCATCGTCCGTGACGTGATCGCCCGCGAAAAGCGGCACTTCGAAGCCGTATCCCTTCTTGTCGTCGGCGTCGGGCGCCAAGTTCGCAAGCGGGTGCGACGCGACAAGCAAGCTCATCTCAGTGTTGCGATTGTGCGCGGGCTTCGAGGATTTACCCTCGTCGATGCGGCGCACGAGCGTCCAACTTGTCGCGTTGGCCGCCTTCAGCACCTCGTCGGCGAGCTTCTCAGCAATGATCAGTCTTTCGCCGACCTTGGCCCATGGCTGGAAGCCGAGTTCTTCCTCGGACTTCATCCCCGTCACTTCGTACAGGGCGTAGTCGATGTCGGGGCCGTACGAGATCGCCCGGTTTGCCGGGATGGTCCACGGCGTGGTCGTCCAGATGACGATCGAAGCGCCGGTGTAGGGCGACTTCACGGTCACGCCGTCGACTACAGCGCCTTCGCTCACCTCACGGACCGGGAACTTCACCCAGACCGTCGGGCTGTTGTGGTCGTGGTACTCGACCTCGGCGTCGGCCAGGGCGGTGCGCTCGACGGGCGACCACATCACCGGCTTGGAGCCGCGATAGAGCTGGCCCGACATGGCGAACCTGTGGAACTCGGCGACGATGGTCGCCTCGCTCTTGAAGTCCATCGTCGAGTAGCGACGCTCCCAGTCGGCGAGGACGCCGAGGCGCTGGAAGCCCTTCATCTGCTCGCCGATCCAGTGGCCGGCGTAGGCGCGGCATTCGGCGCGGAACTCGGCGGTCGGGACGTCGTCCTTGCGGCGGCCCTTCTTGCGGTACTCCTCCTCGATCTTCCACTCGATCGGCAGGCCGTGGCAGTCCCAGCCGGGGATGAAGTCGACGTCGTAGCCCAGCGCGAAGCGGCTGCGGCAGGCGAAGTCCTTGAGCAGCTTGTTCAGCGCGTGGCCGATGTGGATCGCGCCGTTGGCGTAGGGCGGGCCGTCGTGGAACACGAACAGCGGCGCGCCGGCGTCCTGCCGCGCCTTGCGCATGGCCTTGTAGAGGTCCTGATCGGCCCAGCCGGCCAGGATTTCGGGCTCCTTCTTCGGCAGGCCGGCCCGCATCGGGAACGGGGTGTCGGGAAGGAAGACGGTTTCGCGGTAGTCGCGCGGGGAAGCGGCGTCGTCGGCCATGGGGACTTTCTCGGGGTCAGGTCGGAAGGGTGCGGGTTCACGTCCCGGCATGCGCGGCCGTTCCCGGCGGCGTCACGCCGGGCGGATAATTCGCGGGGTCTTCCAGGCCATAGTCATGGGGCGGGGCTGTAGCAGAGGGCGGGCAAGTTGGCGAGCCTTTGAACCCCCTTCCCCCTGGAGGGGGGAAGGGTTGGGGATGGGGGTGGAGACCGGGGTGAAGTGTGGTGAGTCACTGGCCGGCCGGAGCGACGCGGCCTCGCTCCCACCCCCATCCGACCTGCTTCGCAGGCCACCTTCCCCCCTCCAGGGGGAAGGAACCTAGGATTTCTTCCGCATCTTCGGCGTCACGGTCACCGTCATCCGCCGGCCGGCGCGGACGACGTCGAAGGCGATGCTCTTGCCGATGCTGCCGGGGCCGAGCACGCGCAGCAGGTCGTCCAGGCCGGTGATCGGCTTGCCGTCGGCGGCGACGATCAGGTCGCCCTGGACCAGGCCCGCCCTGGCGGCCGGGCCGCCGGGCTCCACCGTCGCCACCCAGGCGGCGTAGGCCTGGCTGACCCCGGCCGACTTCTGGATCGAGGGCGGCACCGGGGTCTGCTGGGCGACCACGCCGATCGAGCCGCGCTGGACGTAGCCGTGCTTGAGGATCTCGTTCATCACGAACGAGGCGGTGTTGGAGGCGACGGCGAAGCACAGGCCCTGGGCCCCGCTGATCACCGCCGTGGCCACGCCGATCACCTCGCCGGCCGAGTTGACCAGCGGCCCGCCGCTGTTGCCGGGATTGAGGGCGGCGTCGGTCTGGATCAGGTCCTCGATCAGCCGGCCGCGCTCGCCGCGGATCGAGCGGCCGAGCGCGCTGACCACGCCGGTGGTCACCGTGGCCTCGAAGCCCAGCGGCGCGCCGATGGCGATGACCAGCTGACCCCGGCGCAGACTCTTGGAATCGCCCAGCTTCGCGCAGGGCGTCCGCATCGACTGTTCCAGCCGCAGCACGGCGATGTCGGTGTCGGCGTCCTCGCCGATCGGGCGGGCGGTCAGGCCGTGGCCGTCGGCGGTGATGATGGCGAAGCGGTTCACCCCGGCGATGACGTGCCGGTTGGTCAGAATCAGCCCGTCGCTGCTGACGAAGAAGCCCGAGCCCTCGCCGGCGATGTAGCCGTCCGGCACGATGGGGATGACCCGCACCACCGCCGGTCCCACCGCCTCGACGGCGTCGACCACGGCGTTGGAATAGGCGTCCAGCAGGCCCATGTCGCGGACCAGCAACGGAGGCGCCTCGCCCGGATCGAAGACCAGCTGCGTCTCGGGCGGATAGTTGAAGGTGGCCGGCAGGCGGCGGCGCGGGCGCCTGGCCTGCGCGAACAGATCGTACTTGCGCCCCTTGATCATCCCGGCCCCCGCCCCCGATTGGTTAACGGAAGCATGGCGGAGGGAGCGTGGGAAGACCCCGTCGCCTGTCGGGAGAGTCTTTGCGTGGTTCGCGACGCTCGCCCAAGAGCTCGCTCCTCACCATGACGAACTTTGTTGCAGTCCCCCACCTTCGTCATCCTGAGGAGCGGCGCAGCCGCGTCGCGAAGGACGCAACGCGTTCAGGCCAGAATCGCCCGCGCCTGCCGTTCGTCCACCCGGATCTGCTCGACCATCGCGTCGATGGAGTCGAACTTCTCCTCCGGGCGGAGGAAGGCGATCAGCTGGGTCTCGATGACCTGGCCGTAGAGGTCCTCGTCGAAATCGAACAGCCAGACCTCCAGCCGGGTCTCGACCTCGCCGGTGGTCGGGTTGTTGCCGATGTTGGCGACGCCGGGGACGACGCGGCCGTCGGGCAGACGGGTGCGGGTGGCGTAGACGCCGAGCCTGGGCACGACATAGTCGGCCATGAAGACGTTGGCGGTCGGAAAGCCCAGGGTGCGGCCCAGCTGCTGGCCCCGGCGCACGACGCCCTCGATGGCGAAGGGCTGGCCCAGGATCGCCGCGGCGTCCTGCGGGCGGCCGTCGCGCAGCGCCTCGCGCACGCCGGTGGAGCTGTACTTCTCGGCCCCCTCGCCCACCGCCTCGGCGACGGAGACGGTAAAGCCCATCTCATCGCCATAGGCCTTCATGAGCGCCGGGCTGCCGGTGCGGCCCTTGCCGAAGGAGATGTCGAAGCCGACGGCGACGTGGCGCACGCCCAGGCCCTCGTGCAGGACCTTGAGGGCGAAGTCGCGGTCGCTGAAGTTGGCCATCTCGAAGTCGAACGGCAGGACGTAGAAGCGGTCCACGCCCATGGTCTCCAGCACCCGGGCCTGCTGCTCGGTGGTCATCAGCCGAAACGCCGGCTCGTCGGGATGGAACAGCCGGCGCGGGTGCGGGTCGAAGCTGATCACCCCCACCGGCGCGCCGAGGCGCCGGCCGGCCTCCACGGCGCCGGCGATCACCTCGCGGTGGCCCAGGTGCACGCCGTCGAAGTTGCCCAGCGCCACGGCCGCGCCGCGGTCGCTCTCGGCCAGCCCCTTCCAGCCATGGACGATCCGCAGCCCCATCAGCCGCCCTTGCGCGGAACCATGATCAGGGCCTCGCCCTCGATCACGGGCTTGCCGTTCACGGTGCAGATGGTGGCCAGGGTGGCGCGGGCCTTCTCTGCGTCCAGCGCGGTGATCGTGGCGGTGACGGTGACCTCGTCGCCGATCTTCACCGGGCGTTTGAAGCTGAGCGTCTGGCCCAGGTAGATCGCGCCGGGCCCCGGCAGCTTGCCGGCGATCAGGGCCGAGATGTAGGCGGCCGACAGCATGCCGTGGGCGATGCGGGTCTTGAACGGAGTGGTGGCGGCGAAGGCCTCGTCCAGGTGGACCGGATTGTGGTCGCCGCTGACGTCGGCGAAGCCCTGGATGGCCTTCTCGTCGACGATGCGGGTCAATTCGGCCGACTGGCCGACGCTGAGGTCCTCAAAGAACAGTGCCGTCATCGCGCGTTTCCCTCTGTCTTGTTGTGTCGCGTCTACCAGACCAGATCGGCCATGGCGTAGCCCGCCTTGACGCCCTCGGCGGCCAGCAGGGCGTCGACGCCCGCCGCCGACAGCGTGCCGTCCGGGCCCATGGCCGCGTCGCCGTGGATGCCCTTGGCGATGAACAGGCAGTCCAGCCCCTGCTGCTCGGCGCCCTGGACGTCGGTGTGGACGCCGTCGCCGATGCACAGCACCCGGCGCGGATCGACGTCGCGGCCCAGCAGACGCGAGGCCTCGGCCAGGCAGAGGTCGTAGATCGGGGCGTAGGGCTTGCCGGCCATCAGCACCTGGCCGCCCATGTCCGCGTAGAGATCCGCCAGGGCGCCGCCGCAGTAGATCAGCCGGTCGCCGCGCTGCACGACCCGGTCGGGGTTGGCGCAGATCATCGGCAGGCCGCGGGCGGCGGGCCCGGCGAAGCGTTCGCGGTAGTCCTCGGGCGTCTCGACCTCGTCGTCGAAGGGGCCGGTGACGGTGATGAAGGCGGCCTCGGCAGGCTCGGCGAAGGAAAGACCCAGACCCTCGTACAAGGGCATGTCGCGATCCGGACCAATGCGCCAGGCGGCGCCGAGCGCGGCCTTCTGGCCCAGCAGCACGCGGGTGGCGTCGCCGGAGGTGATGAAGGCCGTCCAGGCCTCGCGGGGCACCTTCAGCGCGTCCAGCTGGGCGACGACGTCGCTGGCCGGGCGCGGCGAATTGGAGATCAGGACGACCGGCCCCTTCTCCGCCCGGAACCGGGCCAGGGCGGCGCAGGCGTCGGGAAAACTCTCAAGGCCATTGTGGATGACGCCCCAGACGTCGCTCAGCAGCACGTCATAGCGGTCGGCGAGGTCGGCAAGGCCGGAGGGCAACGCGGTCATGGTGAGAGCGGCTACCGACTGTGCTGCGGTGCGTCAACGCATTGCGTTCTTCCCCCGGACTTGATCCGGGGTCGCTTGAAGCTCGCTCCTCAGGATGACGAGCTCAGTAGAGCCCACCAACCTTCGTCATGCTGAGGAGCGCAAAGCGCGTCGCGAAGCACGCACCTAGCTGGCGTCGTGGAAGATCACCCCCAGCACCCGTCGCTGGCCTGACCGCACCGGCGACACGCCGTGCCGCAGGATCCGGCGGTGGACGCCGCGGGTCCCGTCGTGGGGCCGCTCGCGGACCGCGAAGATCACGCCCTGGCCTTTGCCCAGCGGCACGACCTGGGGCGCGGACTGCTGGCGCGGGCGCTGCTCGACCAGCACGAACTCGCCGCCGTCGAAGTCCTCGCCCGGCTGGTCGAGCAGGAAGGCGGCCTGGAGCGGGAAGACGTGGTCGCCGTAGAGGTCCTGGTGCAGGCAGTTGTAGTCGCCGGGGCCGTACTTCAGCAGCAGCGGCGTGGGACGCACCTGCCCGGCGGCGTGGCAACGTTCGAGCATCCCGGCCAGCGCATCCGGGAAGCGCCGCTCCTCACCCAGCCGCCCCATCCAGCGGTTGGCGATCCAGGCGAGCGGCGGATAGAGCCCCTCGCGCAGGGCCTGGACCGGACCCGGCAGCGGGTAGCCGAAGTAGCGGTACTCACCCTGGCCGAAGCCATGGCGCGCCATCACCACCCGGCTGCGGAAGCCGACCTCCTGCTCGTAGAGGCCGGCCAGCGCCTCACAGTCGGCGTCATCGAGGACCGGCCCGGTCAGGGCCCACCCCCGCGCGTCGATGTCGGCGGCGATTCGCTTCCAGTCGAGGCCGTCGAGGGTCACAGGGCCACGCCTTCCCGGGCCAGCAGGGCGCGCTTGCGCTCGACACCCCAGCGGTAGCCGGAGAGGCCGCCGTCCGACCGCACCACCCGATGACAGGGCGTGACCACCGCCAGCGGATTGGCCGCGCAGGCCATGGCTACGGCCCGCACCGCGCTGGGCCGGCCGACGGCGCGGGCGATGTCGGCGTAGCTGGCCGTCGTTCCGGCCGGGATGGCGCGCAGGGCGGTCCAGACCGCGCGCTGCAGGTCCGTGCCCTGGTCCGCGAGCGGCAGCGGGGTCCGCGCGCGCGGGTCGGCGACCAGGCCGCGGACCTTGGCCGTCAGGTCGCCGAGCGCCACCGCGTCCTCGACCAGCCGGGCCTTCGGGAAGCGGACGCCAAGGTCGGCGGCCAGCGCGGCCGCGTCGTCGCCGAGCGTGATCGCCCGAATGCCGTCGTCCGACGTGGCGACGAGCGTCAGGCCCAGGTCGGTGGCGACCGTCGCCCAGCGCAGGGTTTCCCGCGCCTCGTCCGGCCGGCAGTTGCGGCAGGCGCGGAAGCCGTCGGCGCGGGCCTCCTCGGCGGTCTCGTAGAAGCGGACGTTCCTGCGCTGCGGCCGGCCGCCGCAGCCCGGACGGCAATAGACGCCCGTGGTGATCACAGCGAACAGGAACGAGCCGTCGGCGTCACGGTCACGGCGCTCGAGCGCGGTCCAGCGCGCGTCGTCGGTGTCGTAGGTCATGGCATGGCTCCTCTTGCGATGGAGCCATTGTCGGCGGTTGGGCGGCGGCAAGCATTCCGATGCTTGCTACGCGTTCCAGAAATCGCAACCGCCCCTCCTCCGTCATGGCCCGACTTGTTCGGGCCATGACGAGCTTCCGGGTGTCGCGCCCTATTTCGCCGCCGTCCACCTCGCCATCCAGGCCTCGACGGTCGCGTACCACTGCACCGAGTTCTGCGGCTTGAGGATCCAGTGGTTCTCGTCCGGGAAGTGCAGGTACTGGGTCGGGGCGCCGACGCGCTGGCCCGCGGTATAGGCGCCGATGCCCTGGTCGAGGGGCACGCGGTAGTCGCGGGCCCCGTGGATGACCAGCATCGGGGTCTTCCAGTCCTTGACGTGGTTGGCGGGGTTGAACCGCTCCACCGCCTCGGGCGCCGACCAGGTGTCGCCACCAAACTGCGCCTCGGCGAAGTTGGGGATGTCGCTGGCGTAGGCGAAGCCGCGGGTGTCGAACAGGCCGGCGTGGTTGACCAGGCACTTCCAGGGCGTCTGCCACTGGCTGGCGATCCAGGCGATCATGTAGCCGCCGTAGGAGCCGCCGAGCGCGCAGGCCCGGTCGCCGTCGAGGTAGCCGTATTTCGCCAGCGCCGCGGCCCAGCCCTTCTGCAGGTCCTCCAGCGGGCGGTCCCCCCAGTGGCCGACGATCGACTGCGCGAAGGCCGTGCCGTAGCCGGTCGAGCCGTGGAAATCGACCATCACCACCGCATAGCCCATGCCGGCCCAGACCTGCGGGTTCCAGCGATAGGACCAGGCGTTGCCGAAGCTGCCGTGCGGGCCGCCGTGGATCAGGAAGGCGACCGGGTATTGCTTTCCCGCCTCCCAGCCGGTCGGCTTGACCACGTAGCCATGGACCGTCTCGCCGTTCCAGCCGGTGAAGCTGAACTGCTCGGTCTCGGACATCGGGGTGTCGGCCATCGCGGCCTTCGCCACCTCGCTGAGCTGGCGCGGCGCGCCGCCGGCGGTCAGGTCATACAGCTGTCCGGGCGAGGTCAGGCTGTCGCGGACATAGACCGTGGTCCCGGCCGCCAGGTCATACCCGCCGACCGAGCCGTCGGAGACCACCTCGGTCGCCTTGCCCGAGGCCAAGGCGACGGCGAACAGCTTCACCTGCCCCAGGTGCGGGGCGGTGACGTAGAGGCTCTTGCCGTCCGGCGCCCAGGCCAGGGAACCGACGCCGAGGTCCAGGTCCGGAGCGACCTCCCGCGTGGCGCCGGTCTTCAGGTCGCGGACCATCAGCCTGGAGCGCTGGGCGATCATCACCGGCGCGGCCTCGGACACGTAGGCCAGGGTCTTGCCGTCGGGCGACAGGGTCGGGCGGGCGTCGGAGGTCCGGCTGTCGGGGATGAGCCGCGCCGGCGGCGCCGAGCCGTCGGCCGGCACGACATAAAGGCTGGCGATCGGGCCGGTGCCCGGCGTCACGCCGGACGGCGTGGCGCTGTACCAGGCCGTCTTGCCATCGCGGCTGATGGCGACGTCGCCGGCCACGTCGGCCTTGATCCCCCTGGTCAGCGCCACGCCGTCTGCAGGCGCGCCCGCGCCGTCGAGCCGGACGGTGAACAGGGCGGTGAACTGGTCGTCCTCGTACTGGTCGAAGGCGCGGGGCAGCGCGCCCTCGACATAGCTCTGGCCGCTGGTCTTCAGCTTGGCCTTGGCCTCGACACGGGCCTTGGTGCAGGCGAGATCGGCGCAGTCGGGGAAGACGTCCAGCCCGACGAGCAGGGTGCGGCCGTCGGCGGCGAGGCGAAAGCCGCCCACGTCCAGCGGCAGGGCGGTGATCTGGGCCTTGCCGCTCCCGTCGGGCGCGACACGCCAGACCTGCCGCGAGCCGGACTTGCCGGACAGGAAGTAGAGCCACTTGCCGTCGGCCGACCAGCGCGGCGCGCCGGGCGCCTTCTCGTCATCGCTGATCGCGACGGGCCTGGCGCCGGCGGTCTTGCGGTCGAGCAGCCACAGGGCGTTGACGCCCTTGTTGCCGTCCCAGTCGGTGGTGCGGACGCTGTAAGCCACCCAGCGGCCGTCCGGCGACACGCGCGGATCGGTCAGCCGCTCCTGGGTGGCGAGATCCTTGGCGGTGAAGGGCCGGGCCTGGACGGCCGTGGTCGTGGCCAGAAGCGCGAGCGCAAGGCCCGCCGCCGCGAAGAGACGCATGTGGGAAGTCCCCCAAATCGGAATGTGGCGGCAAGCTAGGAGCGGCGGCGCCGGGGGGCAAGGGCGCTGTAACGATGGGCGGACCTCATGCTACCGTGGCGGCCGTAGCTGGCGTGTCGGGGGCTTCGGGTGTCGCGTGTCCTGGTCTGTCTCCTCGCCCTGTTGCTCTGCGGCCCGGCATGGTCAGCGCCGGTTACGATCACCGCGAACGCAGAGGTGCGCGCGATGCCCGAGGGGCTGATCGCGGTCTATCGCCTGTCGCGTCCCGTAAACCGCTTCGTCTTCGGACGGGCGGTGGAGGACATCCGCGAGCAAGGCTGGACCCTTTCCGACGGCTTTCGGTGGGACGGCGCGGCGGTGGTCGCCAAGGACGGCAAGGCCTTCCGCCGGTTCGAGATCCGGATCCGGCCCGACAGCGAGCAGCGCGACAGGATCTACCCCGCGCTTACCCGCGTCGGCGCCGATGGCTGGCTCATCTACCAGCCCTACCTCGTCGGCGCGAAGGACCAGGGGATGACGCGGCTCACCCTGGCGCCGCTCAACGGCTGGACCGGCCTGCCGGACAAGGGCGTCAAGGCGGCGGAGGGGAGCGGCGGCTTCGTCTACCTGGGTCCGGCCGCGCAGGTCACGGCGGAGGACACGTCGATCGTCGCGGGACCCGAGGTTCCCCCTTGGCTCCTGTCGACGATCCGGGGACGCGGCGAGGCGTTGGCCGCCTACTACGCCCGCCGTCTGGGCGTAGCCCTACCCACGCCACCGCTGGTGATCGTGAACTACCGGCCCGGCTCCGGCGGCGACTTCCGGGGCGATGTCACGCCCGGACGGGTCGTGTCGCTTCGGTTCCAGGGAGACCCCTGGGCGGTGGAGGATGCGACGGCGGCGAGGGGCATCACCGGCCTTGTCGGTCACGAGTACTTCCACTTCTGGAACGCCGACCTGTTCAAGCCGCGCGACTTCGACGGCGAGGCCTGGTTGCACGAGGGCGCGGCGGAATACATCTCG
This sequence comes from Caulobacter sp., assembly GCA_031426695.1. Classification (GTDB taxonomy): domain Bacteria; phylum Pseudomonadota; class Alphaproteobacteria; order Caulobacterales; family Caulobacteraceae; genus Caulobacter. Next base: position 66,343 of record JASJPM010000003.1, on the reverse strand, counting down.
CTGCTCGCGGCGCTGGAACTCGGCGACCTGGACGAGGCCGGCATGCGGACCGCGCTGGGCCGGCGCCTGACCGCCTGCGCGGGCATCCTCGGGGAGCGCTCACTCACCGCCGATCCGCCACGAGGCGGATCCGGCGTCTACGACTGCGGCGTCGTCGCCGCCTGGTCTGCGGACCTGCAGGTGCGGGCGGCCTCCGACGGGCGGCGCGATGTCGTCGATCTGTGGCGCGACGTCTTCGAGGCGACCGGCCCGGCGCGCATCTACGACGCCGACACCTTCTCGCGCCGCCTGGATGCGCCCGCCGGCTCGCCCTGGCGGACCCTTATGACCCCCGGGGGCGGCGCGTCGCGCTGGCCGGGCCTGCTCGCCGCCATGAAGCCGCTGGGCGTCGAAGTCGACGCCGCGCGCTCGCCCATCAAGGACCGCGCCGCCCTGCTATTCCACCTCATGGGCCTGTCCTGCGGCGAGGGCGCCGTGGGCTTCTTCGGCGATAGCGACCATCTGAAGCTGGATGGGCCCGACAGCTGCGGCCCGCTGAAGTCGGGGATGCTGGTCGACGCCTTCGAGGGCCGCAGCCTGATGACCGACGCGTCCGATGCATTCGACGCCGGCCAAGCGGCCTGCGCGGCAGGTCGGTCGGTGCAGCTGACGTTCAAGGGAAAGCCGGCGGGCGGCATTGTCTGCAACAAGCCGCTGGGCCCGCCGCCGGCGGACTGGACCGTTACGCGGTGGCGGCAGATTGGGCCATGAAAGCGCACCCGCAGCTACGATGCCTGTTGGATGCGTCCAGCCTGCGGGCTGAACGTCGACCCTAGTAGCCCACCGCGCGGCGCATGGAGGCCCGCATGAAGTCGGCGGGCGGGTCGGTTTCGGCGAGGACGGCGTCGCGGATGGCGCGGGGCTCGCCGAACAGGTGGCCCTGGCCGAAGGCGAGATCGAGGTCGAGGATGTCGACGATCTGGCGCTCGCTCTCGACCTTCTCGACGATGATCTCCACGCCGTAGCGACGGGTCAGGCGCGAGAAGTCGGATGCGTGCAGGTCGGGCAGCGACTTGATCACCAGCCGGCCGTCGGTCTCTTCCAGCTGGTCGAGCAGCATCTGGGCGCCGACCTTGATGAACTTCACGTCGGCGCGGGCCAGGTCCTGGTAGTCCAGGTCCAGGTCGTTGACCTTGTCGAGGCTGAAGCGGAAGCCGAGGTCGGCCAGGCGGGCCATATGCCGCGCCTCGACCGCGCCGCGGCGCGAGAAGGCCGACTGGCCCAGTTCGAAGATCAGCGCGCCGGCCATGTCCTTGTTGGCCGACAGGAAGTCGAGGAACTGCGGGAAGAACTGCTCGTCCGACAGGCTGGCCAGCGAGATGTTGCAGAAGATGCCGACCTTGCGGTCCTGCTTGGCCAGGCGGCGGACGATCTGCACGCAGCGGAACAGCAGCAGGTTGTCGATCGCCGCGACCAGGCCCTCGGGCTCGGCCACCGCCAGGTACTCGGCCGGCATCATCACCCGGCCGCTGTCGTCGCGCAGCCGTGAGAAGCTCTCGTAGAAGACGGTGCGGCGCTGCGGCAGCGACACGATCGGCTGCAGGTAGAGGTCGACGCGGTTCTCGGCCAGGGCGGCCTTGACCGTATCCAGCAGGGCCTCGGACTGGGCCGAGTGGCCGAAGGCGTGCATCGGGGCGGCGGCGACGCGGCTGGACAGCTGCGCCTCCATCTTCTCGGCCATGCGCTGGACGGTGTCCTCGAGCATGTGGACTTCGCTGGACAGCTCCTCGGAGCGACGCAGGGCGTCGACGGTGACCGTCTCGACCACCTCGGTCAGGCGGGCGTCGACCTTTTCCAGCTGGTTGGTCAGGATCAGGTGCGCTTCGCGGATCGCGCCGAGCTCGCCGCGCAGACCGGCCATGTCGAGACCGCGCGCCACCAGCAGGTAGACCACGCCCAGAACGGCGAGGCCGGCGACGAAGCCGGACACAGCCGCACCCCAGCCGCCCCCGCCGCGCCATATCAGCAGCGAGAGGATGAGCGCCAGGCAGAGGAACGCGGCGCCGATCAGAACCTGAGTGAGTCGCTGCATTCAGCACCCGCCCTTGCGAATCGTCGAGATGAGTATCCGACGCGGACGATCATGGTGTCGATTGTATTAACGCCGCATGTTCACGATCGCTCGGCGATGCATCGACAGCCGGCCGCCCTGCTGATAATCAGTCGCAAGTTTTGTCGGGCGCCCGGACCTCCACACCTTGACCCATACCCAGTCTGACCCCTCCGCCCGCTTCCTGAGCGAGGGCGCGCCCGGCGCGCGCGGCGTGATCCAGCGCGTGCATCCACACGAGGACGCCCGCGGCGCCCTGAGCGTCGAGGAGCTGGAGCGCCGGCTGCTGGAGCTGGGCTTCGTCGAGGGCGCGGTGGTCGAGGTGCTGCACGAGGGCCTGTTCGGGCGCGATCCAATGGCCGTACGCCTGGACGACATGCGGGTGGCCCTTCGCCGCCGCGAGGCCAGCGCCGTGGAAGTCGCCTTCGAGGAGGCCGGGCTTTGACCGCCGCCGCCGTCCCCGCCTCGACGCGCATGGCGCTGGTGGGCAATCCCAACTCCGGCAAGACCGCCCTGTTCAACGCCCTGACCGGCAGCCGCCAGAAGGTGGCCAACTATGCCGGCGTCACCGTCGAGCGGAAGGAGGGCGTGGTCACCGCGCCGTCCGGCCGGGTCATCCAGGTGCTCGACCTGCCCGGCACCTACAGCCTGCGGGCCCGCAGCCCGGACGAGGCGGTCACCCGCGACGCTGTGCTGGGCCGGCTGACCGGCGAAACGCCGCCGGACGTCATCGTCTGCGTGGCCGACGCCACCAACCTGAGGCTGGTGCTCCGGCTGGCGCTGGAGTTGAAGCAGGTCGGCCGGCCGTTCGTGCTGGCGCTGAACATGTACGACATCGCCCAGCGCCAGGGCCTGCGCATCGACCTGGAAGGCCTGTCGCAAGCCGTCGGCGCGCCGATCGTCACCACCGTGGCCACCCGCAAGCGCGGCATCGATGACCTGGTCGCTCGGGCCGAGACCCTGGCCCTGACCGTCGCCCCGACCGATAGCACCTGGCGCGAGCCGACCGCCGCCGAGATCCGCGCCGCCCACGCCGAAGCCCAGCGGATCATGAAGGCCCACGTCCGCCCGGCCGAGCGCCCCGACACCTGGACCGGCCGCATCGACGATGTGCTGCTGCATCCGGTCGGCGGCCTGCTGATCCTGTCGGCCATCCTGTTCGTGATGTTCCAGGCGGTGTTCGCCTGGGCGTCGCCGGCCATGGACGCCATCGAGGCCGGCTTCGGCTGGCTGGGCGGCATTGTGGCCATGGTCACGCCGGACGGGCTGCTGCGCAGCCTGCTGGTCGACGGCCTGATCGCCGGGGTCGGCAGCGTGCTGGTCTTCCTGCCGCAGATCCTGATCGTCTTCTTCTTCATCCTGCTGCTGGAGGACAGCGGCTACATGGCCCGGGCCGCCTTCCTGATGGACCGGATGATGGGCGCGGCGGGTCTGCACGGGCGAGCCTTCATTCCGCTGCTGTCCAGCCACGCCTGCGCCATTCCCGGCGTCATGGCCGCCCGGGTCATCGACCAGAAGCATGACCGCCTGACCACCATCCTGATCGCGCCGCTGATGACCTGTTCGGCGCGCATTCCGGTCTACACCCTGATCATCGGGGCCTTCATCCCGGACCGCACCGTCTGGGGCTTCGTGAACCTGCAGGGGCTGGTGATGTTCGGCCTCTACGCCAGCGGGATCGTGTCGGGCCTGACCGTCGCCTTCGTCATCCGCAAGGTGTTCTGGAGGACGGCGTCGGAGCCGTTCATGATGGAGCTGCCCACCTACCGCCTGCCGGACCCCGCCAACGTGCTGCGCAACCTGATGCAGCGGGCGGGCATCTTCATCAATCGCGCCGGGCGGATCATCCTGCCGCTGATGGTGCTGGTCTGGGTGCTGTCGACCTTCCCCTATGCGCCGGCCGGCGCGACGGGGCCGGCCATCGACTACAGCTTCGCCGGCATGATCGGCCACGCCATCGAGCCCTTCCTGGCCCCGATCGGCTTCAACTGGCAGATGTCGGTCGCCCTGGTGCCGGGCATGGCCGCCCGCGAGGTCGCGGTGGCGGCGCTGGGCACGGTCTATGCGGTGGGCGACGTCGAGGGCGCCGGGGGGGCGACGCTGAGCGCCATCCTCGCCAGTCAGTGGTCGCTGGCCTCTGGCCTGGCGGTGCTGGCCTGGTACGTGTTCGCGCCGCAGTGCCTCCCGACGCTCGGCGTGGTCAAGCGCGAGACCAACAGCTGGCTGTGGCCGACGGTGATGTTCACCTACATGTTCGCGCTGGCCTACCTGGCGTCCTTCATCACCTATCGGGTCTCGCTGGCCATGGGCGGGGGCTGACAACGGCCGGATTTGTGGAGCGGGCAGGTTATGATAGCTTTGCCGCATGACCGTCCGCGTCAACATCGCCAAGACGACGTTGTCAGATGTCGTTGACCAGGTTCAGGCTGGCGAGGAAGTCATCCTCACTCGCGACGGCGAGCCCGTGGCCACCCTCCGAGCGATCAAGCCGGCGCTGAAAACAGGCGAGCGACGCAAGCTGGGTGTTTGGGATCATCTGAACGTGAAGGTTCCGGACGAGGTCTTCTTCGACCAGGATCCGGAGGTCGAGGCCGCCATGGACGAACCAGTCTGGCCCAAACCTTGAAGCTACTGCTGGACACGCACACGTTCGTTTGGGCGTTGAGTGACAGCTCACGACTATCATCCGCCGCCGCTGACGCCCTTGCAGATATCGGTAACGACATCGTGGTCAGCATCGCGGCTGCCTATGAGATCGAATACAAGCGCCAGCGGGACCCGGCGCTTGCCCTGCTACCAGACGACCTGCTGTCGGCAGCGGCTGACCTGGATTTTCGTTGGGCCGCACTGGATCCCGAGCAGGCGGCTCTGGCGGGACGCCTGCCGAAATCTCACAAGGATCCCTGGGACAGGATTGTAGCCGCGCAGGCGATCTCGCTCGCGATACCCGTAGTCAGCGTCGACCATCGACTGAAAGCTCTAGGCGCCGAAACGCTCTGGTAGCAGCCTATCGCGTCGGGACCGGGACTTCGCCGCGGTAGTCGTAGAAGCCGCGCTCGGTCTTGCGACCCAGCCAGCCGGCCTCGACATACTTCACCAGCAGCGGACACGGGCGGTACTTGCTGTCGGCCAGGCCCTCGTGGAGCACGTTCATGATCGACAGGACGGTGTCCAGGCCGATGAAGTCGCCCAGTTCCAGCGGGCCCATCGGGTGGTTGGCGCCCAGCTTCATGGCGGTGTCGATCGACTCCACCGTGCCGACGCCCTCGTACAGGGTGTAGATCGCCTCGTTGATCATCGGCACCAGCACGCGGTTGACGATGAAGGCCGGGAAGTCCTCGGCGTTGGTCGTGGTCTTGCCCAGCGAGCGGGCGAAGGTCACGGCCTCCTCATAGGTCTTGCCGTCGGTGGCGATGCCGCGGATGACCTCGACCAGCTTCATCAGCGGCACGGGGTTCATGAAGTGCAGGCCGATGAACCGCTCGGGCCGGTCGGTGGTCGAGGCCAGGCGGGTGATCGAGATAGACGAAGTGTTGGACGCCAGCAGCGTCTCGGCCTTCAGGTGCGGCTGCAACGCGCGGAAGATCGCCTTCTTGGTCTCTTCATTTTCGGTCGCCGCCTCGATGGCCAGGTCCGTTTGGCCGATCAGGGCCAGGTCGGCGGCCGGCCGGATCCGGCCCAGCGTCGCCTGCATGGCCGCGTCGTCGATCAGACCCCGGCCGACCTGGCGCGCCAGATTGTGCTCGATGGTCGCCAGGCCGGCGTCGATCTTCTCCTGGCTGAGGTCGTGCAGGAACACGTCATAACCGGCCAGCGCACAGACATGCGCGATGCCCGACCCCATCTGGCCCGCGCCGATGACGCCGACCGTCTTGATATCCGCCATGAAGTCTCGCCCTTGACGTCGGCGCGGTTGAGTCCGGGGAGGGTCCGCGCCGTCAAACTTTGTGGCGGGCTTTCTAGCACGAGAGTCAGAGGGACCGCCAAGGTCTTTGCTGCGATGCAGCGGGCGCCCTGAGAATCCTCCCCCGCTCGCCGGGGAGGATTGTCATTGGCAACGCTCCGCGCTCAATTGCGCGCCAATCCGGATCAACCGGGCGCGGGAGCGAGACATCATGACGACGACAGCCTGGCAGTCGGGACTTCAACTTCGGTCGCTGGTGACCTCGGCGGGCGAGCTGCAGCTGTCGCTGGAGCGGGTCGAGACGCCGGCCCCGGCCGACGGCGAGGTGGTCGTCCAGGTGCAGGCCTCGCCGATCAATCCGTCGGACCTGGGCCTGCTGATCGGTCCGGCCGACATCAGCACCGGGCGCGTGGGCAGCAACGCCAACGGCCCGACCTTCACCGCCGACATCCCCAAGCACCTGATGCGGATGATGGCCGCCCGGGCCGACGAGAGCATGCCGGTCGGCAACGAAGGCTGCGGCGTCGTGGTGGCGGCGGGTGCGTCGCCGGAAGCCCAGGCGCTGCTCGGCAAGACCGTCGCCTGCCTGGGCGGGGCGATGTACGGCCAGTTCCGCACCCTGCCGCTGGCGTCGGTCATGCTGCTGCCGGACGGCACGGCGCCGGCGGACGGCGCGTCCTGCTTCGTCAATCCGCTGACGGCGCTGAGCTTCCCGGAGACCATGAAGCGCGAGGGCTTCACGGGCCTGATCCACACGGCGGCGGCCTCGAACCTGGGCCAGATGCTGGTCAAGATCTGCCTCAAGGACGGCATCCCGCTGGTCAACATCGTGCGCAACGACGAGCAGGCGGCCATCCTGCGTGGCCTGGGCGCCACCCACATCGTCGACTCCAGCAAGCCCTCGTTCCTCGAGGACCTGACCCAGGCGATCGTCGAGACCGGCGCCTACCTGGCCCTCGACGCCATCGGCGGCGGCAAGCTGTCGGGCCAGATCCTCAACTGCATGGAAGTGGCGGCCAACAAGACGGCCAAGGTCTACAGCCGCTACGGCTCCAACCAGATGAAGCAGGTCTATGTCTACGGCGGCCTGGACACCGGCCCGACCGAGCTGAACCGCGCCTTCGGCATGATGTGGGGCCTGGGGGGCTGGCTGCTGACGCCGTTCCTGATGAAGATCGGGCCGGTCGAGACCCAGAAGCTGCGCGACCGCGTCGTCGCCGAGCTGAAGACCACCTTCGCCAGCCACTACACCGCGCAGATCACCCTGGCCGAGGCGCTCGATCCGCAGGTCATCGCTGCGTACAATCGCAAGTCCACCGGCGAGAAGTACCTGATCACGCCGTAGGGTCCTGGGGACGGCTTCCGTCGCAGACGGTAGCCGTCCCCACTCACCCTGCCGGACGACCAGGGACAGACACCGCAGGTGTCTGTCCCTTTCTCATTGAACCCCTGCCCGTTTCTGCTATTTCTGTCTCGACAGAAATTAGAGAGCCTCTGTGGACCTCACCCCCGTCATGCAGCGCTACATCCTCCACTGGGGGGAGATGGGGACGCGGTGGGGGACCAACCGGTCGGTGGCCCAGATCCAGGCGCTGCTGTTCCTCGCCGGCCGGCCGATGCATGCCGAGGAGATCGCCCAGACGCTGAGCATCGCGCGGTCGAACGTCTCCAACAGCCTCAAGGATCTGCAGGGCTGGGGCCTGATCCGCCTGCTCCACCTGCCCGGCGACCGGCGCGACCACTTCGAGGGCAAGACCGATCCCTGGGACATGCTGACCCTGATCGTCGAGGGCCGGAAGAAGCGCGAGATCGACCCGACGCTGGAGATGCTGGCCGCCTGCGTGGCGGAGGCCGAGGCCGATCCATCCACCCCTTCGGGGGTGAAGGCCCGGCTCAAGGACATGCAAGGGTTCATGACCCGGCTGGACCGCTGGTACGGGCAGGTCCGTCAGATCCCGCGCCCGACGCTGGTCAAGCTGATGGGCCTGGGCGCGAAGATCGCCGGGCTCATAGGACGCTAGGGAGGGAGACGGGGCGATGGAACGGGTTCTGACGGGATGCCAGGGAGCCACGGCCCCCGTCCGGGTGAGACCGGCCTTCGTCCCCCTCGACTTCCCCGCCCTGCTCGGCCCCGAGGCATGGACCCGGCTGCCGGCGGCAGTCCAGCGCAGGTTCGCCGCCCACCCGGCCCTGGGGCTCAACACGGTCTACGACGGCCGCATGGTGGTCGAGGCCAGTTGGTATGGCCGACTGGTCTCGCAGATTTGCCGGCTGATCGGCACGCCGCTGGCCCCCTGGACCGGCGCCGATGTGCCGACCTCGGTCGATGTCCACCTCGACCAGCGGGGCGGCCTCGTCTGGGCCCGGACCTACAGCTTCGACCGCCGCTCGCCCGTGCTGGTCAGTTCGACCAAGCTGATGACGGCGGGAGGCGAGCTGCTGGAGGTGGTGCGCGGCGGGCTCGGCATGGCGCTGACCGTAAGCGTCGAGGACGGCGCCCTGCACTTCCGCAGCCGCCGTTACTTCGCGAGCCTGGGCCGGCTGCGGCTGCCGATCCCCGACCTGCTGACCCCCGGCCGGGCCCACGTCGTGCACGCCGACGTCGGCGGCGGACGGTTCCGCTTCACGATGGACTTCCACCATCCCTGGTTCGGCCGGACCCTGTTCCAGGACGGGGTGTTCGAGGATCCGGCGTAGCGGGGACTGGACGCCCGCCTCCGGCGCCTTCTAACGTGAACACTCGTCACAGGACATGAGCGCATGGCAAATAGGGGAGCGTCGCCCAGCCAGATCGCCGTCAGGACCTTCACGGTGCTGGCAATCGTGTTCGTTGCGGCTTTCGGCGGTCTATGGCTTTGGCGGTCACTCGACGAGGACTGGTGCAACCGAGGACGCGCGCCGCATCCTGTCCACGGCAAGATCATCTGCAGCACGATTTCCTACTGATGACTCCCGAACGCGAACATCGTCGCATAGCCGAAGTCCACCGCCTTCGCCGGCTCATCGAGGAAGGTATTCGAAGTGGTCCTTCGATCCCGGCAGAGGCCGTCTTCGCGCGCTTGCAAGCAAAGTATGCGGCGCTCGCGCAACGCTCAGACGACTAGGCTTCCAATGAAAAAGGCCCGGAGCGAGCGCTCCGGGCCTTCGTCATTTCAGCCTTGCGACCGGACCTTAGCCCAGCGCGGCCATCAGTTCCGGCACGGCGGCCTTGTAGTCGGCGACCAGGCCGTAGTCGGCGACCTGGAAGATCGGCGCGTCGGCGTCCTTGTTGATCGCGACGATCACCTTGGAGTCCTTCATGCCGGCCAGGTGCTGGATGGCGCCGGAGATGCCGATGGCGATGTAGAGCGCCGGGGCGACGACCTTGCCGGTCTGGCCGACCTGGTAGTCGTTGGGGGCGTAGCCGGCGTCGACGGCGGCGCGTGAGGCGCCGACGGCGGCGCCCAGCTTGTCGGCCAGCGGCTCGATGACCCGCTGGAACTCTTCGGCCGAGCCCATGGCGCGACCGCCGGAGACGACGATCTTGGCGGCCGTCAGTTCCGGACGGTCCGACTTGACCATCTCTTCCGACTGGAAGCGCGACTTGGCGGCCGAGGCCGCGGCCGTCTTCTCGACCGGGGCCGAGCCGCCTTCACCGGCCGCCTTGAAGGCGGTCGGACGGACGGTCAGGACCTTGGTCTTGTCGGCGGTCTGGACGGTTTCCAGCGCGTTGCCGGCGTAGATCGGGCGCACGAAGGTGTCGGCAGACACCACTTCGATGACGTCCGAGATCGGCGAGGCGTCGAGCTTGGCCGCGACACGGGGGGCGAAGTTCTTGCCCGCCGAGGTGGCCGGAACCAGCACGGCGTCATAGCCGCCGGCCAGGCCGATGATGGTGTCGGAAATGGCTTCGGCGATGCCGTGGCCCACGTCCGCGCCCTCGGCCAGGATGACCTTGCGCACGCCGTCGATCTTGCCGGCGGCGGCGGCCACGGCGTCGGCGCCCTGACCCAGGACCAGGACGTCCACGTCGCTCGAGATCGCCAGGGCGGCGGTGACGGTCTTGTGGGTGGTGTCGCGCAGGTGCGCGTTGTCGTTATCGGCGACGACGAGAACGGCCATCAGAGCACCCCCGCTTCAGTCTTGAGCTTGGCCACCAGTTCGGCGGCGTTTTCGACCTTGACGCCGGCCGAGCGCTTGGCCGGTTCGGACACCTTCAGCACCTTCAGGCGCGGGGCGACGTCGACGCCGTAGTCGCCGGTCGCCTTGGTCGCGATTTCCTTCTTCTTCGCCTTCATGATGTTGGGCAGCGAAGCGTAGCGCGGCTCGTTGAGGCGCAGGTCAGCGGTGATCACCGCCGGCAGATCGACTTCCAGGACCTGCAGACCGCCGTCGACCTCGCGGGTCACCACGGCCTTGCCGCCGCCGATCTCGACCTTCGAAGCGAAGGTGGCCTGCGGCCAGTCGAGCAGGGTGGAGAGCATCTGGCCGACGGCGTTGTTGTCGCCGTCGATGGCCTGCTTGCCCATCAGCACCACGTCGGCGCCCTCTTCCTTGGCGACAGCGGCGAGCAGCTTGGCCACGGCCAGCGGTTCGACGTCGGTGTCGGACTGGATGAGGATGCCGCGGTCACCGCCCATGGCCAGCGCCGTGCGGATGGTTTCCTGCGCCTGGGCCGGGCCGATCGAGACGATCACGACCTCGGTGGCGACACCCTTTTCCTTGAGACGGACGGCCTCTTCGACCGCGATCTCGCAGAAGGGATTCATGGACATCTTGACGTTGGCCAGGTCGACGCCCGACTGGTCGGGCTTCACCCGAGCCTTCACGTTATAATCGATCACCCGTTTGACCGGGACGAGCACCTTCATGGGCTTATTCCGCCGTGTTGCGTTGCGAAAAATCTTGCGCGAACAGGCTGATACCGACTCCCGCGCGCAATGCAAGTTTCCCTTGGGGTCAATCTGGCGCTGGAAAAATGCCCGGCAAGGGCTCCGGACGTCGGTTCCGTTCGCGGGCGCGCCCGGACGCGCGGCGGTCTAGGCTGCAGCGGCCCTTTAAGGTACAGGGCCTCGCATGAATCCGACCATCGACCGCCTCAAGCTCATCTTCCTCGGCGTCTTCGCCGTCGCCTGCGTGGCGTTGTGGGGCTACCAGATCCTCTATGTCTGGCCGGCCAAGAAGTGCGAGGCCGGCGGCCAGTGGTGGGACAAGGATCGCCGGGTCTGCGCCCAGCCGATCTACATCCCCGACATCACCGGCCGTCCGGCCGGCGTCAGCCGCAAGGCCTGGTCGGAGCAGAAGGCCGCCGAGGAGAACCAGCGCGACCATCTGGGCTATCCGTCCGCGCCCGTGACGCCCGCGCCCGCCGCGAAGGCGCCCGCGACGCCCGTCGCAGCGACGCCGGTCACGCCCTCGCCGAAATAGACGTCAGCGGGTTCCGCCCGGAACCCAGAGCACGTCGCCGGCGCCCTTGTCGTTGGCCCAGCGGCCGGCGACGAACAGCAGATCCGACAGGCGGTTGAGGTATTTGATCGCCGCCGCGCCGACCGGTTCGTCCGGCAGGGCGGCCAGGGTGACGCAGGCCCGCTCGGCCCGGCGGCAGACCGTCCGCGCCAGATGCAGCGCCGCCGCCGCCGGCGTCCCGCCCGGCAGCACGAACGAGGTCAGGGCCGAGAGTTCGCCGTTCAGCAGATCGATCTCGCGCTCCAGCCGTTCGACCTGGGACTCGAGGATGCGCAACGGCTCCCAGCCCAGCGGCTTGCCGCGGTCCGGCGTCGCCAGATCCGCGCCGAGGTCGAAGAGGTCATTCTGGGCGCGGGCCAGGATCCCGTCGAGAACCGCATCGCCGGCCGTGTGCAGCCGGACCAGACCCAGGCAGCTGTTGGTCTCGTCCACCGTGCCGTAGGCCTCGACCCGGGGGTTGTCCTTGGGCACGGGCTCGCCGGTCGACAGGCGCGTCGTGCCGCCATCGCCGGTGCGGGTGTAGATGCGGTTGAGCGTGACCATCCCGGTTAGCCCTGCGTCTTCCACCAGAAGGCGGCGACCAGCACCATGACCGCGACGAACTGTAGCAGCACGCGAAGCCGCATCAGGCGGTTGGAATAGGACCGGCCAAAATCTCCGCCCCTGTGCAGGGCGTAGAGACCGGCGAGCAGCGCGATCAGCACCGCCGCGAGCGAGACCGGGACGAGTATGTTGAAGAGCGTATCCATCATGCGGAACCTAGCGCGTCAGGGGTCGGGCGACCACCGGCGCGTTCTTTCAACAACTTTTTCGCCTTGGTCGAGCGCGTTCACTGAGCACGCTCACCCGTTATGAGGCCTCAGATCGGCGGATGTCACCGGTTTCTCGCCGCATTTTGTTGGGAAAAAAGTTCTTGATCGCGACCGGCGTTCGGTGTACGCGGCGCCTCACATCGCTCGTTGAGCATGTTCATTGAACGCGATCAACTCCTCACCGCGGATCGCGCAGACCTTGACAGGCGGGGAGGCGAGACGGAGCCATTCATGGGTATGCCCCAAAGCGCCGCCGCCCACCCGGCGGCGGATAATGAAACCATCGCCGAGGTTCGGCAGTTGATCGAGGATCTGCGTGACGCCGTGCAGGACGGCCGCGATCTTGCACGCCGGTACGCTGACGTCCTGGTGAAGGTCGTCGAGGAGTACTGCGTGGAATTCGAAAAGCGCGCCGAGGCCGCGCTGGCCCGTTTGGAGGCGGACCAATGAACCATATCCCCATGCGCATGAATGCGCCGGCCATACGGCCCCAGAAGATGACCCGCCGCGCCATGGCCAAGCAGCAGACCCGTGAAAAGGTCCTGCAGGCGGCCCGCGAATTGTTTATCGAGCGCGGCTACGAAGGCGCCACGATCCGTGACATCGCCCGCGTCGCCGGCATGTCGACCGGCGCCGTGTTCGCCAGCTTCGCCGACAAGAACGAGCTGTTCGACGCCATCCTGAACGACGACTTCGCCGCCCTGCTCGAGCCGATGCAGGACGCCGTCATCGGCGCCAAGACCGCCCGCGAGGCCCTGATCGGCATGTTCGGCGCCGCCTACCGCGCCCACGCCCATCAGCTTCCGCTGATCCTCGCCGCGCTCGCCGCGTCCTGGACCCGCACGCCGGAGGCCGAGCGCCTGCGCCGCGAAAGCATGCGTCCGATCCGCGCCCTGGTCCTGGAAGTCCTGGAACGCGGCGTCGAGCGCGGCGAACTGGCCGCCCGTTTCGACCTGCGCCTGATCGCCGAACTGATGTGGGACCTGTTCCTGGCTGGCTATCGTCCGGCCGCGTTCGACGGCGCTTCTGTCGAGAACCAGACCGACAAGCTCGCCGATCGGATCGACGTGGTGTTGGCGGCCGTCAAGGCATAGGGATCGCGCCGCGCTTCCCGAACGGGGAGCGCGGCTGTCCGGGGGGACATCGTTTGGGCGTACGCGAGACGCAGAAACTGGAAACGCGCCGCAAGGTGCTTGAGGCGGCGCGCGATCTCTTCAACGAGATCGGCTACGAGGAAACCACCATCCGCGCCGTCGCGGAGCGGGCGGGCGTGTCTGTCGGCAGCGTGTTCACCACCTTCGCCTCCAAGGCCGATGTGCTGAGCCAGGTCATGGATGACCGGGTCGACGCCCTCTACAGTGAGCTGGAGCACGTCGCCCGGCACATGCGCGGGTCAGTCCTTGACCGGCTGTGCTCCCTGTTCGCGATTCACTACGACTTCGAATGCCGGCGGGTGCGGCTTTTCCTGGCGCACATCGCCGCCTCGTTCAGTCCGTCGCTCGAATCAAGCACCGTGCCCTACGGACGCAACGAGCGCTTCAAGGTCATGATCATCGAGATGCTCCGCGAGGGGCAGACGAAGGGCGAGGTCCGCGACGACGCGGACCTCGATCTGATTCTGGACACCCTGATGGGCGCCTATGCCTGGAACTACCGCCTCGCGGCGGCCGGCCGGGCCGACCACGTCGTCATGACCGGCATCATGGAACGCCAGATCCGGCTGATCTTCCACGGCCTGCTGCCGCGCTGATCGTAGGGGACAGTTTAAGGTGTCCCTGCAGGGACACCTTAAACTGTCCCCGATCGCACCCCAGACTTCAGTTCCCGTCTTCCAGCAGCCTGCGCGCGATGACCTGGGCCTGGATCTCGCCGGCGCCCTCGAAGATGTTGAGGATGCGGGCGTCGGCCAGCACGCGACTGATCTCGTACTCCATCGCGAAACCGTTGCCGCCGTGGATCTGCAGCGCGTTGTCGGCGGCGGCCCAGGCGACGCGGGCGGCGATCAGCTTGGCCATGCCGGCCTCGAGGTCGCAGCGCTTGCCCTCGTCCTTCTGGCGGGCGGCGAAGTAGGTCAGCTGGCGCACGCCCATGATCTCGGCGGCCATGATGGCCAGCTTGTTGGCGACGCGCGGGAAGCCGAAGATCGGGCCGCCGAACTGCTTGCGGTCCAGCGCGTAGTTCAGCCCCAGCTCCAGGCCGCGCTGGGCCACGCCGATGGCGCGGGCGGCGGTCTGGATGCGGGCGCTTTCGAAGGTGGCCATCAGCTGCTTGAAGCCCTGGCCCTCGACGCCGCCCAGCAGGTTGGCGGCCGGGACGGTGAAGCCGTCGAAGCCGATCTCGTATTCCTTCATGCCGCGATAGCCGATGACGCCGATCTCGCCGCCGCTCATGCCCGCGGTCGGGAAGGGATTGGCGTCGTCGCCGCGCGTCTTGGGCGCCAGCAGCATGGAGAGACCGCGATAGTCGGTCGTATCGGGATCGGTGCGGACCAGCAGGGTCATCACATCGGCCCGCGCCGCGTGGGTGATCCAGGTCTTGTTCCCGGTCACCACATAGCTGTCGCCGTCGCGCACGCCCCGGGTGCGCAGGGCGCCCAGGTCCGAGCCGGTGTTGGGCTCGGTGAACACGGCGGTCGGCAGGATCTCGGCCGAAGCGATCTTGGGCAGCCATTCCTGGCGCTGGGCCGGCGTGCCGCCGGTCAGGATCAGCTCGGCGGCGATCTCCGACCGGGTGGCCAGCGACCCGACGCCGATCCACGCGCGGGACAGTTCCTCGGACACCACGCACATGGCGGTCTTGCCCAGGCCCGCGCCGTCATACTCCTCGGGGATGGTCAGGCCGAAGACGCCCAGGTCGCCCAGCTCCTTGACCAGCTCCATCGGGATCAGCTCGTCGCGCAGGTGCCAGCCGTGGGCATGCGGAACGACCTTCTCCTCGGCGAAGGCGTGGAACTGGTCGCGGATCATCTCGAAGGTCTCGTCCAGGCCGGTGACCTCGACGGTGGCCTTGCCGCGCGAGGCGGCGACGAGGTCGGCGACGCGGATCTTCACCGCCTGGCCGCCGCCCTGGTTGACGAGCGTCAGCAGCGGGGCGGCGAACAGCTTCTCCAGCGTCTCGGGCGCGACGCCCAGATCGGCCGGGCGGATGGTCTCGCCCTGGTTCATCGGGATGCCGCCGATCATCTGGGCGGCGTATTCGGAGAACAGCAGCTGGGCCAGCAGGGCCTCGGTCTCGCCGAACGCGCCGTCCGCCTCCAGCCGCTCGGCCCAGCCGGCGACCTGGTTCAGGAGCTCGCCGTAGGAGGCGTACCAGCCGTAGCCGTGGACCGCGTGCTGCTCGACGTCAGCCAGCTTGCGGTCGATCTTGCCGCCGGCCGAGATCTTCGCCTTCACAGGCCCCTTGGCCTCGTGGACAAAGGCGCCGGCGGCGTCGGCCGCCTCGCGCAACAGGGCGACCAGACCCGGAAGGATCAGGCTTTGCGGTTCAGTCTGGGCGACGGCGGCGCTCATGGGCAGGTTTCCCCAAATTATTGTTGCGGCGCACTATAATCGTTTCGCACTTGCACACAACGGACGTCCTGCAAGGTAGAATTTGCCAGCCGGAAGGCCAGCCCTATGGTGGGAAATAATTACATCCCTCCAGGAAGGTCGCCATGCTCGTCGTTCACCACCTCAACGAGTCGCGCTCGCAGCGCATCCTCTGGCTGCTGGAGGAGTTGGGGACGCCCTACGAGATCGCCTTCCACCAGCGTGACGCCGAAACCCGGCTGGCGCCGCCGGAGCTGATCGCCGTGCATCCGCTGGGCAAGTCGCCGGCGATCGTCGACGACGGCCGGGTGGTCCACGAGTCCGGCGCGGTCATCGACTACATCATCCGCAAGCACGGCAAGGGCCGCATGGCCCCCACGCCCGGCACGACCGAGCACGAGGCCTATCTGCAGTGGCTGCACTACGCCGAGGGCAGCGCCATGCTGCCGCTGATGATGCTGATGTACGTCATGCGGCTGGGCGAGGCCGGCGCGCCGCTGCACCCGCGCATCGAGAGCGAGATCGCCAACCACATGTCCTATGTCGAGGGGGCGCTGGACGGCCGCGATTACCTGCTGGGCGCCGAGCCGACCGGCGCCGACGTGCAGATGAGCTTCCTGCCCGAGGTGCTGAAGGCGTTCGGCAAGCTGGACGCCTATCCGAACATGGCCGCCTGGATCGAGCGCATCCACGCGAGGCCGGCCTGGAAGGCCGGGCTGGAGAAGGGCGGGCCCTACGCGCTGGGGCGGTAGTAGCCCTGCGTGCTTCGACACGCGCCTTCGGCGCTGCTCAGCATGACTTTGATGAGTAGCCTTCCAATCCAGTCATCCTGAGCAGCCCGCTTGCGGGCGTTCCTCAGGATGACGAAGGTTGGTGGGCGGCCCTACAAAGCTCGTCAGGGTGAGGAGCGAGCTCTCGGGCGAGCGTCGCGAACCCCGCAAGGACTCAAACCCCGTCCAGATACCCGTCCAGGAAGTCGAACACCGCCGCCTTGAGCAGGCCGTGCGGGATGGCGTTGAAGTGGTCGCAGCCGGCCAGGATCAGGGCCTTGGCGCCGGGAATCGCGTCGGCCAGCCCCTGCGGGTCGCCGGCCAGGTCGTCGCGGGAACCGGCCACGACCAGCGCCGGGGCGCCGATGGCGGCCAGGCTGTCGCGGCTGATCGCGTCGGTCCGGCCGCGGGTGAAGGCGGCCAGCGCCAGTCGGTCCTCGCCCTGCTCGTCGGCGAACTGGCGGAAGCTTTGCAGCAGCGGCTGGCTGATGGCCTCGACGCTTTCGGCCTCCATGGCCACCGCCATCGGATCGCCCGGCAGCGGCGGATCGAACAGCCTGCCGCCGACCCCGCCGACGATCAGGTAGCCGACCCGCTCGCGGTGCGACATGGCCAGGCCCAGGGCCAGCCGGGCGCCCATCGAGTAGCCCAGCACATTGGCCCATTCGACGCCCAGGTGGTCGAGCAACCCCACGATGTCGCCCAGCAGGACGTCGCGGCCGTAGGCGGCCGGGTCATGCGGCTTGCCGCTCTCGCCATGACCGCGCAGGTCCAGCGCCACGACCCGCTGCCCCCGCTGGGCGAAGGCGGCGTACCAGCCGGTGCGTTTCCACGCCTCCTGCCGGTTGGACGAAAAGCCGTGGATCAGCAGCATCGGCGCGCCGGGCCCGCCGGTGTCGTCGTAGGCGATGGAGACGCCGTCCGGGGCGGTCCACGTACTCATCGATGTTTCCCTGCCCCGATCGCGTCCCTGCGTACGCGTCAGTAAGGGAGCCTGCCCTCTGTGGCCGGAGGGTCAAGCGGGAAATGGGGCGGCGTCAGCGTCTCGCGTCGATCATCGCGATCCAGGCCTCAAGCCCGGTCGTGTCGTTCAGCGCGCCGGTCCATTCATGCACGGGGACGGCCGTCTCATTGTTGCCGCGCGCCCGACCGCGATAGACCTTCATCGGGACGCCCGCCGACACCCGGCCACTGGGCAATGGCCCGTAGCGGACTTCCATGTAGACCGTATCGCCCGAGGTCTCCTGGCCGACCTGCACGCCGCCCAGGGCTTTCAGCAGATCGACCGCGTCGAGACATGCGGACGCGCATCCAAAGTCCGTCAGAATGTAGACCCGTGCGGCCATGTCGGTTGTCGGCGCCACAGTTGGCGCCTGCGCCGGGGGCTCGTCGTCGGTCTGCAGCCAGAGCGGCTGGCCCTTGGCCCGCGCGTCCCGCAGACCGGCCTCGATCACGTCCAGCCAACGTCTGATGTTGGGATCGTCGCCCAGCATGCCCTTGTAGGCGACCATCAGATCAATGTTGGCCTGAGAGGGTCTCCATTCGACTGTTGTGCCGGAGGGTTGCTTTGCCGCGACCCAGCCCTCGCCCCAGAGGGTCCTGGCCAATCCGTAGATCCACGTCGAACTGCCGCCGTTGTTGCCGCGCAGATCAAAGACAACAAATCGCGCAGCGCGAATCTCGGGGGCCCGGGCTTCAACCGCGGCCTGCAAGGCGGTCAGTTCCTTGCCAGGCTTGCTCGCCACCTCGCCCTCGAACGAGCTCAGCCCGATCCAGACTCCGCCCTCGCCGAATGTGCGCAGCTCTATCGGTGAAGCGAAGCGCTGGCTTTGGGCGGCCGCGGATCCTTCCTGATTCAGCTGCGGGGTCAGCTCACGCCACACGAGCTTGTAGCGGGCGCGTTTGCCGGCGACCTCGAAAAGGCACTGCGATGGACGGCGGACGTAGGGGTTGCCAATGTCGATGAACAGCTGCCCGGCCAGGCTGGCGCGGCGCGACTGCTGACTCCAGCGACCGGCGCCGCTGCCGATCAACTCGGCGGCCAGCGGCTCCGCCCCGCGACCATCGCACTGGATCAGCCTGGCTCCGACGGGGGGCGCGGCCGGGTCACGGTTGAACACCACCGTCATCGACCCGTCGCGCAGGCTGGTCAGGAAGCCGGGCCACGCCGGTCGCCAGCTGTGTCCGAGGGCCTGGAAGTCGTCCAGCGTAAGGTGCCCGTCATCGAACGAGGCGGCGTAGGCCTTCAGGGCAAAGAACCAGTCCTCATAGCTGTCTGCGGTCCTGGCGCGCTTCAGCGCCGTCTTGAGGCCGGACTTGAGCAGGACGTTGAAGTCGGAATTCTCACGGTCAACCGGTCCAGGATGAGACTCGGCGATCAGATCGTGGAACGCCTTGGCATCCTCCTCCAGCGCCTGCCCCCAGTCCGTGGGCGCCGCCGCGGGAGGACTGTCGGTCGCCGAGGCTTCGCCTGCGACCAAGAGCAGCGCGGCGACAGCAGCAGCGATGGCTGGTCTGAATCTGGACATGTATGCGGACCTCCCTGAGCGACCGACGTTATCCGTCGATCGCTAGGGATGCCAACAGAAGCCTAGAGCACGATGCGGTCAGACGGAACCGTCCGCCCGCATCGTGCTCTAGAATCAAAAGTCTAGAGCCTGATTCAGGGTTCAGATGATTCCATCTGAACCCATCAGGCTCTAGTGCTCCCCGAGCCCTACCGCAGGTCCGGCGGCGTCGCCTCGGCGGCGAGGATGGCGACCGCCTCCTCGACAGTGACCGTCTGCTGCTCCTGGGAGCCGAGGCGGCGCAGGACGACCTTGCCCTCCTCGGCCTCCTTGCGGCCGACGACGGCGATGACCGGCGTCTTGGCCACGGAGTGTTCGCGGACCTTGTAGTTGATCTTCTCGTTGCGCAGGTCGGCCTCGACGCGCAGCCCCGCCTTGGTCAGGGCCGCGACGACGCTCTCGCCGTAATCGTTGGCGTCCGAGGTGATCGGCGCCACCACCACCTGCACCGGCGCGAGCCACAGCGGGAAGCGGCCGCCGTAGTTCTCGATCATGATGCCGATGAAGCGCTCGAACGACCCCAGGATGGCGCGGTGGAGCATCACCGGCCGCTGCTTGGAGCCGTCCTCGGCGATGTACTCAGCGCCCAGCCGCTCGGGCAGGACATAGTCCAGCTGCAGCGTGCCGCAGGTCCACTCCCGGCCGATGGCGTCCTGGACGATGAAGTCCAGCTTGGGCGCATAGAAGGCGCCGTCGCCCTCGGCGATGACCGGCTCGACGCCGGCCTGCTTCGCCGCCTCGGCCAGCATGCCCTCGGCCTTGTCCCAGAACTCGTCCGGGCCGGCCCGCACCTCCGGCCGCGTGGCCAGGGCGATGTACTTGGTCTCCATGCCGAGGTCGGAATGGATCATCTTGGTCAGGCGGATGAAGCGCTCCGTCTCCTCGACGATCTGGTCCTCGCGGCAGAAGATGTGGGCGTCGTCCTGGGTGAAGGCCCGCACCCGCATCAGCCCGTGCAGGGCGCCGGACGGCTCATACCGGTGGCAGGCCCCGAACTCGGCCATGCGCATCGGCAGCTCCTTGTAGGAGCGCTGGCCGACATTCCAGATCTGCACGTGGCCCGGGCAGTTCATCGGCTTGAGCGAGAGCGTCTCGCCCTCGACCGTCTCGCAGACGAACATGTTGGGACGGTACTTCTCCCAGTGGCCGGAGTTCTCCCAGAAGGTCCGTTCCAGCACCTGGGGCGTCTTGACCTCGATGTAGCCGGCGACCGTCAGCCGGCGGCGCATGTAGGCCTCCAGCGTCTGCCACAGCGTCCAGCCCTTGGGGTGCCAGAAGACCATGCCCCGGCCCTCTTCCTGCATGTGGAAGAGTCCCATCTGACGGCCAACCTTGCGGTGGTCGCGCTTCTCGGCCTCCTCGAGCCGCAGCAGGTAGGCGTCGAGGTCGGCCTGGGAGGCCCAGGCCGTGCCGTAGATGCGCTGCAGCTGGGCGTTGTTCTGGTCGCCGCGCCAGTAGGCGCCGGCCAGCTTCATCAGCTTGAAGGCCTTGCCGACATGCTTGGTCGACGGCAGGTGCGGCCCGCGGCAGAGGTCGGCCCACTGACCCTGACGGTACAGCGTCACGTCCTGGTCGGCCGGGATGCCCTCGATGATCTCGGCCTTGTACTGCTCGCCGATGGCCTTGAAGTGGGCGATCGCCTTGTCGCGCTCCCAGACCTCGCGGACGATCTTCTCGTCGCGGTCGACGATCTCGGCCATGCGCTTTTCGATGGCCGCGAAGTCGTCGGTGCTGAACGGCTCGTCGCGGGCGAAGTCGTAGTAGAAGCCGTCCTCGACGTTCGGGCCGATGGTCACCTGCGTGCCGGGGAACAGCTCCTGCACCGCCTCGGCCAGCACGTGGGCCGTGTCGTGGCGGATGGTGTCGAGGGCGTCGGGGTCATTGCGGTCGACGAACTCGACCTTGCCGCCGCTGTCGGGCAGCGGGCGGTCGAAGTCGAGCAGCTGGCCGTTCAGGCGCACCAGCAGCGTGCGCTTGGCCAGCGAGGGCGAGATGGCCGTGGCCACGTCGCGGCCGCTGGAGCCTTGCGGATACTGACGGACGGAGCCGTCGGGGAAAATCAGGTCGATCATGGTTCTGGTTCGCACTTTCGTGGCGGGACCGGATCAAAGCCGGAGCCGCCCCAGGGATGGCAGCTGCACAGACGCTTCGTGGCGAGCCAGCCGCCGTGAAGGGGTCCGTGCATGATCAGGGCCTCGCGCGCATAGTCCGAACAGGTCGGCAGAAAGCGGCACTGGCGTCCGATCAACGGGGACAGCGTGAGCTTGTAGGCGCGGTGCGCCAGCGTAACGCTGCGTTCGTAGAGGGTCATGCCGACGCTTGCGTGGGTGAACGGGTCCCGGCGCTTATCGACGCGCCAGCGCGCGCGATCAAGCCGCGTCGGCGCCGCTAGTTCGAGTCGCAGCCTGGCGGGCAGCCTCCACCGCGGCCTCGAACGCCAGGAGCGTCGAAGCGTAACGGGCGGGGTAGTCCTTCACGGGCGCCAGCACGGCCAGGTCCTCGAAACGTCCGGTCGGCGCGGGACCGCCGGACTTGAGCATCGCGGAAAGCTGATCGCGCGCGGTTGCGATTTCGTCAACCCCGGCCCCGATGACGTTGGCGCCCAGCACCGAGGCGGCGGCCTGACCCAGCGCGCAGGCCTTCACGTCCTGGGCGAAGTCGGCAACCCGGCCGCCCGCGTCCAGCACGACGTCGACGACGATGCGGCTGCCGCACAGCTTGGCCACCTTCTCCGACGACCCCTGCGGCGCGACCAGCCGCCCGATCCGCGGGATGTTCGCGGTCAGGGACAAGACTTTCGCCGAGTAGAGGTCGTCGATCATGGGAGGGGATATAGCAACTGCGAACGGGACATGCACCGTCGTGCTAGATCCGTGCACCCGCGAAGAAATACAGCCGCTGAGTGCCTAGCCCGGAGCCTCCCCTGTTGGTAGGTATGCATGATCGAGTGGTCAGGGGGGCCAAAATGAAGGGCATCATGAGCGCGCTGGCGTTTGCCAGTGTCATAATCGCAGGTTCATTGTTCACAATGTTCATTGCCGTGCCAGTTCTCGCCCTCTGGGTTATTTTGATTTTTGCGGGCGCGGAGGGGCGCGCACAAAAGGCGCTCCATCAGATCAAAACTACTCTGATGACCGACGAGCAAATCGTCGCTCAAGGAATCCAGCATCGCATTTTTGGACTTTTTGCACGTCGAGTGGTGGTGGCCATTACGAATAGCCGCATCATCATTGTCCGGCGGGGCATTCTTGGTGGATTCAAGATGTCCGACATACAGTGGAAGGACCTCGCCGACGCCAAACTCGAACAAAACGTACTCGAGAATATTTGCGGATCGAACCTGATGTTCAAGCATCTCAATGCCAACGCGCTATGGATGGCAGTGGATGGTATCGATACCGAAACTGCGTCGACGATATACTCACGCGCGCAAAGTGAAGAGCACGCCTGGGAAGAAAAACGGCGCGTCCGCGTGATGGAAGAGGTTCGAGCCGCTGCTGGCGGCGTGGTGGTCCATAACGCACCCCAGACAAGCGCCGCACCGCAAGCAGGAAATCGGATGCTCGCCGAGATTCAAGAGGCGAAGAAGCTCTTGGACGCCGGCGTGATTAGCGACGCCGAGTTTCAGGAGATGAAATCCAAGATCCTAGCGGCAACGTAGATCGGCAGATTTGCGACAGGGGTAGGCGGCGGGGGACACGTACTGAAGTACATGTCCCCGGGCCTTCGCCTACTTCCGCTCCACCCACAGCGCCTCGGCGCGGGCCTTCAGCGCCTCGTTCAGCGCCTCGAAGCCGTTGAGGATCGGGCGGCGCAGGCGGCGGGCGGCGGAGGGGCCCATCCAGCCGTCGAAGATCTCGCCGTTGGAGAAGATGACGTTCTCCGGCCCCATCGCCTCGATCTCGAGGTAGCGCACCGTTCGCACCCAGCCGCGCATCATGTCGTTGCGCCAGTGGATGTGGTCGAACGGCGCCCAGTCGAGGATCACCGGATTGATGGTCCGGGGCGGCTGTCCCGGCAGCGCCAGGTCAAGGTCCCAGCGATGGCCGATGCGGATCTCGCCCTCGGCGCGGGGGTAGAGCGGGTTCCAGGCCGCCCAGCCGGGCACGTCCGACAACAGCTCCCAGACGATCTCGTCGGGCGCGTTGATGCCGATCCGGCGTTCGAGTTTCACTGCCATGTCACATCAATCCGGAAAGCTCAGACAGGATCCTTGAGGCGCCAGGTCGCGCCCTCGGCGGAATCCATCACGATCACCCCCATGGCGTCCAGTTCCCCGCGGATGCGGTCGGCGGCTGCCCAGTCCTTGCCGGCGCGGGCCGCCTTGCGGGCCTCCAGCAGCGTCTCGACCTTGCCGCGCAGCTCGTCGTCCGCGCCGCCGGCGAACCAGACGTCGGGATCGGCCTCCAGGAAGCCCAGCAGGTTGGCGGCGGCCAGCAGTTCGGCTTTCGCCAGCGCCTTGCCCTCGCCGTGGGCGGTCTCCAGCGCCTTGGCCAGGGCGAAGAGCTCGGCGTAGGCCTTGGGCGTGTTGAGGTCGTCCGACAGCGCCTCGATCACGCCCGCCGGCGGCGGCGCGTCCTCGACGTCGAGCCCCTTCACCCGCTGCAGGGCGCCGTACAGACGGTCCAGCGCCGAACGGCTCTGCTCGATCAGCGACGGCGTCCAGTCCAGCGGCTGGCGGTAGTGGGCGCTGAGCAGGGCCCAGCGGATGACCTCGCCCGGCGTGGTCTCCAGCAGCTCGTGCGGGATGATCACATTGCCCAGGCTCTTGGACATCTTCTCCCCGCTCATGTCGAGGAAGCCGTTGTGCAGCCAGTAGTTGGCGTAGGTCGGCAGGTCGTGGGCGCAGCGCGCCTGGGCCAGCTCGTTCTCATGGTGCGGGAAGGTCAGGTCGATGCCGCCGCCGTGGATGTCGATGGGCAGGCCCAGGACCGCCTCGATCATCGCCGAGCATTCGATGTGCCAGCCGGGACGGCCGGCGCCCCAGGGGCTCGGCCACTCCGGCTCGCCGGGCTTGGACGGCTTCCACAGCACGAAGTCGGCCGGGTGGCGCTTGTAGGGGGCGACCTCGACCCGGGCGCCGGCGATCATCTCGTCCAGCGGCCGGCCCGACAGCTGGCCGTAGTCGGGGAAGGCCTCGATCGAGAACAGCACATGGCCCTCGGCCGCATAGGCCGCGCCGCGCTGGATCAGGGCGGCGATCTGGTCCTGCATGGCCTGGATGTGGTCGGTGGCGTGCGGCGCCAGCGACGGCGGCAGCGCCTTCAGCGCGCCGGCGTCGGTGTTGTAGGCGGCCAGGTAGCGGTCGGTGATGGTCTTGATCGGCACGCCCTCGGCCGTGGCCTTGGCGTTGATCTTGTCGTCCACGTCGGTGACGTTGCGGGCATAGACCACCGCGTCCTGGCCGTAGAGGTGGCGCAGGACCCGGAACAGCACGTCGAAAACCACCACCGGCCGGAAGTTGCCGATGTGGGCGTAGCCGTAGACCGTCGGCCCACAGACATACATCGTCACCCGCTCGGGATCGGCGGGAACGAAGGTCCGCTTTTCGCGGGCCATGGTGTCATAGAGCTTCAGGGACATTTCAGACTGACGTTACGTGAGAGGTTGCCGGGTCGGCGGGGTGTCCCATATAGCTTTCAGCAGCGGGCGAAGCCACGGCTCCCTGCGACGTGAAAACGGGTGGCACGCGTAATTCCGGAGCGACAGGCGCTCCGGCGCAACTCAGCCCAGGAAAGACCCCCTCTCCCATGGATGCTACCGCCAGCGAGCGAACCCTGATCGGCGCGCCCGGTCTTGATCTTGAACCCGTCAAGCGGCCGTCCCGCGAGGAGGCCATGGACGCGGTCCGCACCCTCATCGCCTGGGCCGGCGATGATCCCCGCCGCGAAGGCGTCATCGACACCCCCAAGCGCGTCGTCGACGCCTACAGCGAGTGGTTCGAGGGCTATCGCGCCGATCCGGCCAAGGAGCTGAGCCGCATCTTCGAGGATGTGCAGGGCTACGACGACATCGTGTTCCTCAAGAACATCGAGGTCGAAAGCCACTGCGAGCACCACATGGCGCCGTTCCTGGGCAAGGCCTACGTCGCCTACATGCCCACCAACCGCGTGGTCGGCATCTCCAAGCTGGCGCGGGTGGTCGAGATCTTCGCCAAGCGTCTCCAGACCCAGGAGACCATGACCCAGCAGATCACCGACGCCATCTGCGACAGCCTCAAGCCCGCGGGCGTGGCCGTGCTGATCGACGCCGAGCACCAGTGCATGACCACCCGCGGCGTCCACCACCGCGACGTCTCGACGATCACCACCCAGTTCCGCGGCGTGTTCAAGACCGACCCCCACCTGCGCCAGCGCTTCCTGGACTTCGTGAACAAGGCTTGAGTCCTGTCCTTCTCCCCTTGCGGGAGAAGGTGGCGGCCCCCCGGGTCCGACCATGGTCGGCCCGAGGATAAACTCAGGCCGACGGATGAGGGGTCGAAGGCGTTATCCGCCTCGGCCCCTTTTCCTTGCGTCGAACGCCGCGCGCCCCCTCATCCGACCGCTTCGCGGCCACCTTCTCCCGCGAGGGGAGAAGGATTTCCGTGGCTTTTCTGAACAGGGCTGATGGCGCATATCACTCCCATGACAGCGCCCCTTTTCCCCACCGCCGCCGACACCGCCGCCCTCGAGCGCGGCGGCGTGCTCAGCCCGCGTTTCGACGCCAACGGCCTGGTCGCGGCGGTGGCGCAGCATGCCGACACCGGCGAGGTGCTGATGCTGGCCTGGATGAACGACGAGGCGCTGAAGCTCACCCTCGACACCGGTCAGGCCCACTACTTCAGCCGCTCCCGCAACGAACTCTGGAAGAAGGGCGAGACCAGCGGCCAGCTGCAGGACGTGGTCGAGCTGCGCGTGGACTGCGACCAGGACGCGGTGCTGCTGAAGGTCCGCCCGCGCGGCGACGGCGGCGCCTGCCACGTCGGGTTCCGGTCCTGCTTCTACCGGGCGGCGACGGCGGACGGTACGCTGGAGGAGCGGACCTGAGCCCTCGCGCGACCGCCCCGTGCATCGCGAATCCTCGATGCTCCCCTCTGGGGGAGCTGTCGGCCCGAAGGGCTGACTGAGGGGGTCCGTAGCCGCTGAGCTGACCCCCTCCGCCTCGGCTTCGCCGAGCCACCTCCCCCAGAGGGGAGGATCAGGCCTACCCTTCCACCACCGGCCCCACGCCCACCCCGTTCTCGCGGGCGACGGTGAAGCTCTTCACGGTCGCGGTCGTGTAGTCGATCGACAGGATGGTCGAGACGGCGATCATGTCGGCGCGGGCCTGGTCGCGGGTCAGGGTCAGCAGCACGAAGCCCTTGGCTGCCGAGTTGGCGTACTTGACCTCGGGATTGCGCTCCACAAAGGCCTCGCCCAGCGGCAGGCCCGGCAGGATGTCGGAGAAGCCCGGGCTGGTGACGCCCGTCGTCCCGAACTCGGCCGCCACGCGGTTGCGGCGTCCGTCGTCCCACAGCTCGTTGGCCCAGAAGCTGTGGCTGTCGCCGGCCAGCACCACGGCGTTGGCCTTGGTCGCCTTGAACATGTCGTAGACGCGCTCGCGGGCGACCGGGTAGCCGTCCCACATGTCCAGGCCCAGCGGCAGCCCCAGCGCCGACAGGACCGACGACTGCTGCACCGGCGCGCGGGCGTAGTCGGGCAGCTTGGCCATCATGTCAGCCCAGGCCGCCTCGCCCATCGTGGCGCGCAGGTTGGGCGGGCAGACGCGCGCCATGACGATCTGGTTGCCCAGCACCTGCCAGGCCTCGCCGGCCTTGACCGAGCGGTCCAGCTCGCCGGCCAGCCACTTCTCCTGGCGCTCGCCCATCAGCTGGCGGGACGGATCGTTGAGGATATTCAGGAAGTGGGGGACGTCAGGCTTGCCGTCGACGACGGGCAGGGTCTTGTCGGTGTAGTCCAGCGGCTCGCCGCGGGCGGCCAGACGGGTCTCGACCATCATCAGGCTGGCCAGGTCGCCGAAGCGGAACGACCGCCAGGACGACTCCAGCAGGGCGCCGGGGGCCGGATCGCGGATCGGCATCCACTCATAGTAGGCCTTCAGCGCCGCCGCCTTGCGGGCCGCCCAGTCGCCCTCCGTGGAGGGACTGTGATTCTCGGCGCCGCCCTGCCAGCTGTCGTTGGCCGTCTCGTGGTCATCCCAGACGACGATCCAGGGCGCGCGGGCGTGGGCGGCCTGCAGCTGGGGGTCGGCCTTGTAGAGCGCGTGGCGGGCCCGGTAGTCGGCCAGGTTGACGATCTCGTGCGGCGGCACGGGCATGCGCTGCGCCGCGACCGGCGAGTTCATGCCGTACTGTCCCTCCGCCGCGCCGTACTCGTAGATGTAGTCGCCCAGGTGCAGCACCGCGTCGACCCGCTCCAGCGCCGCGATGGCGCCGTAGGCGTTGAAGTAGCCGGCCGGGTAGAGCGAGCAGGAGGCGACGGCGAGGACCACGTCCTTCACCGAGCCTTCGGGCAGGGTGCGCGTGCGGCCGACCGGCGAGGCATGGCCGTCGAACTCGAAGCGGTAGACATAGTCCGTCCCCGGCTTCAGCCCGTCCACGTCGGCCTTCACGGTCCAGTCGCGGTCGGCTCCGGTCGAGACATCGAT
Organism: Caulobacter sp.; assembly: GCA_031426695.1. Classification (GTDB taxonomy): domain Bacteria; phylum Pseudomonadota; class Alphaproteobacteria; order Caulobacterales; family Caulobacteraceae; genus Caulobacter. The sequence continues at coordinate 38,604 of JASJPM010000003.1, read as the reverse complement.
GGCACGGCCGCCCTTGAAGTCAGGCGAGGTCGCGATCAGCAGCTTGCCGGTGATCGGACCGGAGAAGCCGGGTGTGGCGTGGGTCAGGCGGGTCCAGAGGACGACGCGGTCCTGCAGCGGATCGCCGCTGGCCACGCCGTGGTCGTAGCGGATGGAGACGAGCTTGGTCGCCCGCGCCGAGGTGGCGGTGGCGGCCCCGCCGAGGCCGAGCAGGCCCAGGGCCCCACGTCTGTTGATCCGCATGCCCTGATCCTCCCCGATCATTGTCTGGTTGGCCGGAACAGTGCGACGCCTGCTCCGGCCCGTCCAGTGTCCGGCTAGTACTTCCAGCCCATGGTGACGCCCCACATCCGCGGGCGACCGCCGATGAAGGTCGGCAGACCCAGCGAGTCGCCGGTGTTGCCGGCGTCGATGATGAAGCTTTCATCCGTCAGGTTCGTGACAAAGGCCCCGACCGTCCACGACCCGGCGTCCGGCTTGTAGCCGACCCGCAGGTCGACGAGGCCGTAGGCGTCCTGGACCTCGTCCTGGATGTTGTCCGGCAGGAACGAAACCGGCGGCTGCTGGAAGCCCGGCAGGTCGTTGTTGTCGTCGAAGAACACCTTCGACTGCCAGCTGTAGCTGGGCCGGACCGAGACCACGCCGCCCAGCGCGTCGAACCGCCAGTTGGCGCCCAGCGAGACCGTGTGGTCCGGCGACAGGCGGAAGCGGTTGCCGTCATAGGCGCCGCCCTCGAACCGGGCGTGGTTCCAGGCATAGGTGGCGTAGACGTCCAGACCGGCCATGGCCCGCCACTCGGCCTGGGCCTCCAGGCCGTAGGCCTTGGCCTTGCCGGCGTTGGTGATGATGAACAGCGTGCCCTGCTGCTCGACCGTCTGGAAGTTGTCGTAGTCGTAGTAGTAGACGGCGGTGTCGAGCCGCAGCGTGCGGTCCAGCAGCGCCGCCTTGTAGCCGACTTCGAAGCTGTCGACGGTCTCGGCCTCCACGACATCAAAGCGCGCCGCGCCGTAGGGGACCGCCGGTCCGGCGGCGGCCAGCACGGCCGGACGGCGGCCCCGGGCGTAGCTGGCGTAGAGGTTGGCGTCATCCGACAGCGCGTAGCGGCCGACCAGGCGCCAGGTGAAGTCGGCGTCGTCGTTCGAGGTCCGGCTGACGTCGCCATTGTTGGCCGTCGGCTGGAAGGTGACGCCGAAGTTGGGCAGCATCGCCGCGGGGATCAACTGCACGGCCGGGCTCTGCAGGGCGGCTGCGATGGCGTTGCCCTGGCCGATGCCGAGCGGCGTGCCCGTGGCGGCCAGCTGGCTGGCCGCGACCAGGCCGCCGAGCACGCTGCGCCCGCCGATGGTGGAGGAGCCGAACTCGGTGGTCCGGTCATCGGCGGTGTAGCGGACGCCGGCCGAGATTTCGAAGCGGTCGGTGACGGCGAAGCTGACGTCGGCGAACAGGTCGACGGCGGTCAGCTCGCTGCCGGTGCGGGCCTCCTCGACATGGTTGGCGCGCAGGTTGGCGGCGATGGCCTGGGCCTGCGGACCGGTCAGGACAAGATTGCCGCCGCTAGCCTGGAAGGCGAAGCCCTGGACCAGGGCGCCGGTGAAGGCGGTGTTGCCGAAATAGGCAAGGGCGGCGGGGTTGTTGGCCGGCAGGCCCGAGCCGGCGGCGCCGGCGTTCAGCTGGCCGGTCACCAGACCCATGGCGACGCGCTCGTCGATCTGGATCGGGATGCGGCTGGTCGCGTCGTCACGGAAGTAGCCGGCCCCGACGAAGCCCTTCACCCGGCCGCCGTTGTCGTAGTTGAGGCGCAGCTCCTGGCTGAACTGCTCGCCCACGGCGTCGTTCAGGCCGGTCAGGATCGGCAGGGACACGCCGTCGGCGTCGAAAACCTCCTCGGAGTCGAACTCGCGCCAGGCGGTGATCGACGACAGGGTCAGGGCGTCGTTCAGGTCCCAGGTCACCAGGCCGGTCACGCCCCGGACGGTGCGATCAAGGCCAAGGTCGCGGCCGCCCTGGAAGCTGGCCGGCGCGACCAGCGCCGCCGGGTCCTGCGCGCCCAGGCCGCCGAGCGGCTGGCCGGTGGCCGGATCGGTGGGCAGGTAGTTGATCGACTTGAAGGCCGTGCCGCCGGTCTCGTCCTGCTGGTAGTTGAAGATCAGATCGGCGCGGAAGCTGTCGGTCGGCTCAAAGCCGACGCCCAGACGGACGGCGCGGCTGTCCAGCCCCTGGAAGTCATCGCCCGGCAGCGCGTTGTCGACGTAGCCGTCACGCTGGCGAAGCGACCCGGCGAGGCGGACCGCCAGCACGTCCGACAGGGCGACGTTCACCATCCCCTGGCCCAGACGATAGCCATAGTCGCCGCCCTCGAGCGTCAGACCGGCGTCGAAGGCCGACGGGTCGGCCTTGTTCTGGATGATGTTGACCGCGCCGATCAGCGCGCCGCGGCCGAACAGGGTCGACTGCGGTCCCTTGGCCACCTCGACGCGCCCGATGTCGAACAGCTCGACATAGGAGCCCTGCGCCTTGGAGATCGACACGCCGTCCTGGAACACCGACACGCGCGGCTCGGAGAAGGCGTCGGTCGAGTCCGAGGTGATGCCGCGCATCACATAGCCGGGGTTGTTGGGCGACTGGTCCTGGACCTCGAAGCCGGGCGTGAACTTCGACAGGTCGGCGAAGTCCTGGATGCCCAGCGCCTGCAGGCGCTCGCCGCTGTAGGCGGTCAGCGACAGCGGCACGTCGACCGACGCCTGTTCCCGCTTCTGGGCGGTGACGACGATCTCCTCGACCTCGGTCGAGGCGGCCTCCTGGGCGGTGGCGGCCCCGGCGGCGATCAGCATGGCGGAAGATCCCGCTGCGGCGAGCAGCAGGCGGCGGAAGGACGGTGTCATGTTCGTATCCCCTCGAACGTGATCGATGATCACCTTGGCTAGCGAGCGTCGATGACAGAGGGAAGACGGGTCAGTGACGGCGGGGCGCTGAACTCCCGGAAACGGGGACAAAAAGGCGTTGCTGGCCGCGCTGCGTCCTTCGACACGCACCTGCGGCGCTGCTCAGGATGACTCTGGATGAAGCGCCTCTTACCCAGTCATCCTGAGCAGCCGCGAAGCGGCGTGTCGAAGGACGCACGACCGAGCCGCAGCCCATGTCGCTGGCGACGAGCACGATTGAACCTAGGCCGCGCGTCACGGGCGGCTGTAGAGTCCCGCTCACCCAACCCCGAGGAGTTCCCGTGTCCAGCGAAGGCCTGCATGTCCCCCGCGAGAAGCTGAAGCCCAAGACGCTTCTGCAGCACTACGCCATCACTTCGCTGATCGAGGAGCTGGAAGCCGTCGACTGGTATCGCCAGCGGGCCGACGACTGCGAGGACGCGGAACTGCGCGCGATCCTGCTGCACAACGCCGCCGAGGAGCTGGAGCACGCCGCCATGGCGCTGGAATGGCTGCGGCGCAGCGATCCGGAGACCGACAAGAACCTGCGCGAGTACCTGTTCAAGGAAGGCTCCATCACCGGTCACGAGGAAAAGGCGACGGGCAAGGCGTGAGCGAACCCGACGCTCTTCCCGATCCCCTCCTCGACGAGGAGGAGCCCCTCGACGCCGGTCCGCCCGGCGTGCGGGTGATCGAGATCACGCCCGACCAAGCCGGCGGTCGGCTGGACAAGACCCTGGCGGAGCACGCGGCGGAGCTGTCGCGCGGCCGCGTCCAGGCGCTGATGGCCGACGGGCAGATCAGCTTCGACGGTGCGACGGTGACCGACGCCTCGTCGAAGGCGAAGCCCGGGCTCTACACGATCCTCATTCCGGCCCCGGCCCCGGCCGAGCCGCAGCCCGAGGCGATCCCGCTGAGCGTGCTGTTCGAGGACCCGCACCTGATCGTCATCGACAAGCCGGCCGGGATGGCCGCCCATCCCGGGCCGGGCACCGAGAGCGGCACCCTGGTCAACGCGCTGCTGCACCACTGCGCGGGCAGCCTGTCGGGCATCGGCGGCGTGGCCCGGCCGGGCATCGTCCACCGCCTGGACAAGGACACCAGCGGCGTCATGGTCGCCGCCAAGACCGACGCCGCCCACCAGGGCCTGTCGGCCCTGTTCGCCGCCCACGACATCGATCGTGTCTACATCGCCCTGACGCGCGGCGCGCCGCATCCGGCGAAAGGGACCATCGAAACCCGACTTGGTCGCAGCCAGCACGACCGCAAGAAGATCGCCGTGCTCAAGACCGGCGGCCGCGAGGCGATCACCCACTACCGCGTCGAGCGGACGTTCGGCCCGGCGGAGAAGCCGGTGGCGGCGCGCGTCGCCTGCCGGCTGGAGACCGGCCGCACCCACCAGATCCGCGTCCACATGGCCAGCAAGGGTTCGCCCTGCCTGGGCGACCCCGCCTACGGCTCCGGCCCGCCCGCCCAGCCGGTGCGCGAGGCCATGGCCGCCGCCGGCCTGACCCGCCAGGCGCTGCATGCCGCGGTGCTGGGCTTCGTCCACCCGATCACCGGCGAGACGATGCGCTTCGAGACGCCCCTGCCGGACGACATGCGGGTGCTGGAGGCTGCGCTGGAGCAGCTCTGAGCCTGCACGAAAGGTTCATGATCGATCCTCCGCGGCTGGATGGCCGGCGGCGAGCGTCAGCGGATGGGGATCCTCCGCTTCGCCGTCGTGTTGACCGGGCTGCTGCTGACGGGGTGCGGTCAGGCTTCGCCGCCCGGATCATCTCGCCCGGCCGCGCCGCCAAGGGTCGCTCCGGGCCTGGTCGCCCTGCCCTGCGACGCCGCCGGACCGCTTGTCCCGCACTGGCGGTTCTATTGCGCCGCGAACCGTCACTACGTGACCGCCGACGCGCAACGCAGCCTCCAACAGGCGGCGGCGCGCCTTCGGCGCGAACATCCGGGTGCAATGGTCGCCTACATGGAGGCCTCCTGGCCGATCGGACGTCGACCGATGCCGCCTCATCTGTCCCACGGCGACGGTCGGCAGATCGACCTGGCGCTGTTCTATGTCGACCGTGACGGTCGCCCGCTGGCGAGGCCGCCGACGGTGACCGGCTACGGGGCCTATGAGCCGCCGAGGCGGGAGGCCGACCGCAGCTGCGTCGGCGCCGAGCGTCGGGCGAAGCGGAATGATGGCGCGGACCCGGCCCCCGACCGGCGCTGGCGTCTCGACGAGACCCGGACGCGGGACCTGATCGGAATCCTCTCGGCCGATCCAGGCGTCCGGCGCATCTTCATCGAGCCGCACCTGAAGCGACGGCTCGGCTTCTCGATGGACCCAAAGGTGCGGTTCGCGGGTTGTAGAGCCGCAAGGCATGACGACCACCTGCATGTGGATTTTTTCTAGCGGCCACCCGCTTGCGTTTGTCGCGCCTTCGCCGGGCTTCCGAGCGGTGCATCTTTTCTGACAATGCACCGACACATTCTCGATACCCGAGCGCCACAGTCAGGGATTACAAATCGGTCACTGGCCTTTGAAAGGCCATTTCGGCTTCCTATGTGGAACTCGAAGGGGGCGGACGGCGTCGTTTGTGTGCCGGTCCGCTGAACTACGAAGGGGACGATCTCGATGGCTGCAACCTCTCTTGCCGTGATGACGCCGGACGGCGGTCTGTCGCGCTACCTGACCGAGATCCGCAAGTTCCCCATGCTGGCCAAGGACGAGGAGTTCATGCTCGCCCAGCGCTGGAAGGAGCATCAGGACTCCGAGGCCGCCCACAAGATGGTCACCAGCCACCTGCGCCTGGTGGCGAAGATCGCCATGGGCTATCGCGGCTACGGCCTGCCGATCGGCGAGGTGATCTCCGAGGGCAACGTCGGCCTGATGCAGGCGGTGAAGAAGTTCGAACCTGACAAGGGCTTCCGCCTGGCGACCTACGCCATGTGGTGGATCCGCGCCTCGATCCAGGAATACATCCTGCGCAGCTGGTCGCTCGTGAAGATGGGCACCACCGCGGCGCAGAAGAAGCTGTTCTTCAACCTGCGCAAGGCCAAGAGCCAGATCAGCGCCTTCGAGGAAGGCGACCTGCTGCCCGAGCACGTGACGACCATCGCCACCAAGCTGGGCGTTCACGAGGAAGAGGTCATCTCGATGAACCGTCGCCTCAGCGGCGGCGACGCCTCGCTGAACGCGCCGATGCGCGCCGACGGCGAGAGCGAGTGGCAGGACTGGCTGGCCGACGACAACGCCGTCAGCCAGGAGACCCAGGTCGCCGAGGAGGAGGAGCGCTCGCTGCGCATGGACCTCCTGCAGGAGGCCATGGCCGAACTGACCGACCGCGAGAAGCACATCCTCACCGAGCGCCGGCTGAAGGACAACCCGACCACCCTCGAGGACCTGGCCTCCGAGTACGGCGTCAGCCGCGAGCGGGTGCGCCAGATCGAGGTCCGCGCGTTCGAGAAGCTGCAGAAGACGATGCGCGCCGCCGCCCTTGAGCGGAACCTCGTCGAGGCCTGATTTCGATCCAGTCTATCGCCAGTCTGGACTGGGCGCGGTCGTCATGGCCGCGCCCTTTTTCTTTGGCGGACCTAAGCCGCCTTCGCGGCCGCCGCGTCCTTGGGCATGTACTGCAGGACGGCGACGATGGACGCCTCCAGCGCGCGCCAGTTCGGCTGACCCTCGGCGGGCAGCTCCCGGGCCATGGCGGCGGCGGCTTGCGACAGGCCGGGATTGGCCGACGACTGTCCGACCTTGTGCAGCATCGCGGCCTGGGCCAGCAGCGCGCGGCGGGCCTGGGCCCAGTCGGTCTTCAGCGAGCCGGCGGCGGCGCGGACGATCTTCAACGCCTGCAGCATGCGCGCCGCGTCCGAGGTGGTGTCGGCGTCGCTCTTGCGCTTGCGCGGGCCGGCGTACTCGGCGGAGTTGAAGCGGCGGCGATCAGGACCGACGTACTGCACCGCCTCGACCCAGTCGCGCGGCTTGAGCGACACGGCCTCGAGCCGGCGCAGCAGATCCTTCATCGTGTAGGGCTTGCGCAGGAACTCGTGCACGCCGGCGTCGCGGGCCCCCATGATGGCGGCGGCGGTGGCCTCGCCGGTGACCATGATCACCGGAACCTCGCGGCAGGCGAAGTCGCTGCGGCGGATCAGTCGCGTCAGGCGGGCGCCGTCCAGGCCTGGGCCGGAATGTTCGAGAAAGATCAGTTGCGGGTCGACGACCTGGACCATCTGCATGGCCTTGGCCTCGTTGGGCGCGGACCAGACCTGGGCGGAGCCGCCGGTGATGGTGCGCAGAAGTTCGGTCAGCAGCTTGACGCTCACGGGCGCGGGATCCACCACCAGCACCTTGTGGAGCCTGGGGGTCAGCTTCTGGAAGAGCCTCTGTTCGTCAAGCACGGCGGTGCGCCTCGGGTCGATTCGGGGGCCAGTGTCGCCCGCACTCGGTAAAGATCGCCTTGACGACGTCAGACAGCGAGGGCTTCGCCAAGGCTGGCCTCGAAGTCCTGGAAGATGTCGACCACTTCGTCGACCGGGCCCATCGGCGGTTTGCCGGCGGGGAAGCGGTAGCGCCAGAAGCTGGCGATATGCGAGGCGGCGCCGACCTTCTCGCCCAGCGACAGGAACATGCGCGGCGCGTCGAGCAGGAAGTTGCGGAACGCCAGCGGCTCGCCCTTGCGGGTCAGGCCGGCGAAGGCGGCGTCATAGACCTCCAGCGTGCGGTTGACCTGCTTCTGCTGGCCGGCGATGGCGGTGCGCAGCCGGCGGCGGGCGGCGTCCAGGTACATGCCGGTCTCCACGTCGCGGGGGCCGGACACCACAAGGCTTCCGATCTCGGCGGCCACGGCCTTGAGCTGAGGCTGGAGCGTGGTCAGCATCCATTTGTAGTAGAGGAAGCCCTTCCAGCTGAAGACGCCCTCGCGGAAGTCCTCGCCCTCGAGCATGAGCGTGGCGCGCAGGGGTTCCAGCCGCTCGTCGACCTCGGTCGACAGCAGCGCCTGGACCAGGCGGGCGGTGTAGGCCGCCGAGCTGGTGTCGGCGTTGCTGTAGGCCAACCGGATCAGTTCCTCGACCTGCATCGAGACGTAGCCGTGCATCGCCTCCAGGTCGGCGGGTGAGATGGCGAAGTAGCAGGCCGCGACGCTGTGTCCGTGCCGGCGCAGATGCTCGCGCAACAGGAACGGGTCCAGCGACGGCAGCCGGTCCATCAGCTTGAGCACGCCCACGTCGTGGTCGAGCGACCGGCTGTCGGCGCAGGCCTCGCGCAGCAGGTCCAGCCAGCCGCGCTGGCCGACGAAGAACGACTGTCCGCCCAGGGCCAGGTCGCGGCGTTCGAACGGGATGATGATCTTGGTGGCCGAGGTCTTGTAGTCGTCGAACAGGTAGGTCTCGTCGGCCCGCAGCCGGTGCTTGAGCAGCATCGAGGCGTTCAGGACGCGGTTGCGGAACAGCGGCTGCTCTTCCCAGTCCTCACGGGCCCCGTGGCGATTGGCGATGGCCAGCAGGTTTAGCACGCGACTGGTCGATGCGGTGCGCTCCAGCGCGCGCAGGCTGCGCGACGAGCGATCCGCGACGCTCGTCGGTCCTCTCCTGCGTCTCGCCAGCACGCCGATCCCCCTCAACCCTTACAGCGCAAGGGTTTAGGGGATCAGATGATAAACAATCGCTAACCCGGAACGAGGTTATGCGAGCCGACTCAACCCTGGAACGGGTCGCGCATCAGGATGGTGTCGTCCCGCTCCGGGCTGGTCGACAGCAGGGCCACCGGCGCGCCGATCAGCTCCTCGATCCGGCGCACGTACTTGATGGCGTTGGCGTTGAGGTCGCGGAACGAGCGGACGCCGGCGGTGCTCTCGGTCCAACCGTCCATCTCCTCGTAGATCGGCCGCGCCGCCGCCTGGTCGCGCATGCCGGCCGGCAGGTAGTCGAAGGTCTTGCCGTTGATGTCGTAGCCGACGCAGATCTTCAGGGTCTTGAGGCCGTCCAGCACGTCCAGCTTGGTCAGGGCGATGCCGGCGATGCCGTTGATGGCCACCGACTGGCGCACCAGCACCGCGTCGAACCAGCCGCAGCGGCGGCCCCGGCCCGTGTTGGTCCCGACCTCGCGGCCGACGGTGGCCAGATGCTGGCCGACCTCGTCGTTCAGTTCGGCGGCGAACGGGCCCTCGCCCACGCGGGTGGTGTAGGCCTTGACGATGCCCAGCACATAGCCGGGACCGCGCGGGCCCATGCCGGACCCGGCGGCGGCCTGGCCGGCCACGGTGTTGGACGAGGTCACGAACGGATAGGTGCCGTGGTCGACGTCAAGCAGGGCGCCCTGGGCGCCCTCGAACAGGATCCGGCGGCCGTCCTTGTAGGCCTGGTCCAGAAGCCGCCAGGCCGGCTGGGCGTAGGGCAGGATCTTCGGGGCCAGCTCGAGCAGCTGGGCCAGCAGCGCGGCCGCGTCGGCGTCGGGCAGGCCCAGCCCCTTGCGCAGGGCGCCGTGGTGCGACAGCAGCCGGTCGATCTTGGCCGCCAGCGCCTCGGGATCGGCGAGGTCGGCGACCCGAATGGCGCGGCGGCCGACCTTGTCTTCATAGGCCGGGCCGATGCCGCGGCCGGTGGTGCCGATCTTCTGGGTCGAGGCGGCCTCGCGGGCCTGGTCCAGGTCCTTGTGCATCGGCAGGATCAGGCAGGCGTTGTCGGCCAGCACCAGCAGGTCCGGCCCGATGACCACGCCCTGCTTCGCGATGCTCTCGATCTCGCCCAGCAGATGCCAGGGATCGACGACCACGCCGTTGCCGATGACCGACAGCTTGCCCTGCACCACGCCCGACGGCAGCAAGGCCAGCTTGTAGACCTTGCCGTCGACGACCAGCGTATGGCCGGCGTTGTGACCGCCCTGGAACCGCACGACCACGTCGGCGCGGTTGCTCAGCCAGTCGACGATCTTGCCCTTGCCCTCATCGCCCCACTGGGCGCCGACAACGGTCACATTGGCCATGGATACGATCCTCCCGCCTGCCGGGACGATCCAGCGCGCCCTTCGACAGGCTCCTCGGCGCGTGGACTTGGGATCAGTTGTCGGCCGCCATGCGGCAGCCGGGGCGGTGTTTAGCGGGGTGCGCTCGCAGCGTCCAGCCCGGTGTCCGATCGGGGACAGTTTAAGGTGTCCCTGCAGGGACACCTTAAACTGTCCCCGAAGCCCTATCGCCCGCCGCCGGTCACCGAGTCCCAGGAGCGGCCCTGGCCGTTCGGCGCGCGCTCGGTGGCGGCCTTCAGCCAGGCGAGGTTGTTGGTCACCTGCTCGGGCGGCAGGTCCTGGCGGGCCAGCTGCTCGGCCTCGGCCATCCGGCCCTGCAGGCCGACGACCAGGGCCAGGTTCTGGCGCACCCGGGCGTCAGCGCGGGCCGAGCCGGCGGCGACGCGCAGCATCTGCTCGGCCTTCGGCAGCTCGCCGCGCGCGGCGTAGTACATGGCCAGGTTGGAGATGGCGCCCGGCTCGTTGGGGGCCAGGGCCAGCGCCTGCTGGTGATAGGCCAGGGCCTCGGATTCACGGCCCGTCTGTTCCATCGCCACGGCCAGCAACGCGACGGGTCGCCAGTCGCGCGGCGCGATCGCCTGGGCCTTCTTCGCCGGCTCCACGGCGTAGAAACCCTGTCCCTTGCCGATCCAGGCGCGGGCCGATTCCATCAGCAGGTCATAGTTGTCGGGCGCCACGATCAGGCCGCGCCCGGCCACGTCGGCGGCCTCGTCGGCGCGGTCGAGCTGGCGCAGCGCCTGGGAGAGGCCGACGGCGGCCTCGACATCCCGGCCGTCGGCTTCCAGTTCGCGCCCCCAGAAGGCGGCGCGGGCCAGGGGATCCATGCGGGCGGCCTCAAGGCGCTGCTGGGCGCCGGCCTTGGCGCGCGCCGGGGCGGCGGCGGCGGGCGCGGCGGCCTGCGGCTTCGCCGGCTCGGCGGCGAGCGCGGGAGACGCCAGGAGGGCCAGGACTGTTGCGGCGAGAGCCGGCGTGCGACACATGGGAGGCGAGCCTTTCGCGGATAGCGGACCTGAGCTTCCGCGACCGGGCTCAAGGAATCGTTAAGCATAAAATCGAGCCCCAACCCGAACCATGACCGAAGTCCTGCTGACCGCCCCCGAGGGCGAGACCATCCCCGTCGCCTGCGTCGCCGAGGGGGCGCTGGACGGCCTGACCGCCTTTGAGCAGGGCCTCGCCTCCGCCGCCGACTTCAAGGGCAAGGCGGGCCAGCTGCTGGCCGTTCCCGGGCCCGACGGCAGGACCGCCCGGGTGCTGTTCGGGCTCGGCGATCCGGCCAAAGCCCAGGCCATGGCCTTCCGCGCCCTGCCCGCGAAGCTGCCGGCCGGCGACTACCGCATCGAGAACGCGCCCGGCCATCTGGACGCCGCTCAGGTCGCCCTGGCCTTCGCGTTGGGCGGCTACGGCTTCGACCGCTACCGCAAGAAGCGCGAGAAGCACGCCCGGCTGGTCGTCGCCCCGGGCGTCGATGTCGCCGAGATCCGCGAGATCGCCCACGCCTGCGCGCTGGCGAAGGACATGGTCAACACCCCGGCCAACGACATGGGGCCGCTGCAGATCGAGACCATAGCCCGCGAGATCGCCGAGCGGCACGGCGCGCGCTTCAGCGTCGTCGCCGGCGACGCGCTGCTGGCCGAGGGCTATCCCTCGGTGCACGCCGTCGGCCGCGCCGCCGATCCGGCCCGCGCCCCCCGCATGATCGAGCTGCAGTGGGGCGAGGCCGGCCGGCCGCTGGTCGCCATCGTCGGCAAGGGCGTGGTGTTCGACACCGGCGGCCTGGACATCAAGCCCTCGGCCGGAATGCGCAACATGAAGAAGGACATGGGCGGCGCCGCCCACGCGCTGGCGCTGGGGCGCATGCTGATGGCGGCGAAGCTGCCGATCCGCGTCGCGGTGCTGATCCCCGCCGTCGAGAACGCCATCAGCGGCGACGCCATGCGGCCGGGCGATGTGCTGGACACCCGCAAGGGCCTGACCGTCGAGGTCGGCAACACCGACGCCGAGGGCCGTCTGATCCTGTCGGACGCCCTGACCCGGGCCGGGGAGCTGGAGCCGGTGCTGACCATCGACCTGGCCACCCTGACCGGCGCGGCGCGGGTGGCGCTGGGGCCGCAGGTGATCCCGTTCTTCACCGACGACGACGCCCTGGCGGAGGACATCGCGCAGGCCTCGAAGGCGGTGGCCGACCCGCTGTGGCGGCTGCCGCTGTGGCCCGGCTACGACGAGGCCCTGGACGGCGACGTCGCCGACCTCAAGAACGACCCCGACGGCTGGGCCCAGGCCGGGTCGATCACGGCCGGTCTGTTCCTCAAGCGCTTCGCCCCGACGGCGGGCAGCTGGGTCCACCTGGACATCTTCGCCTGGAACCCCAAGAGCCGCCCCGGCCATCCGGTCGGCGCCGAGGCCCAGGCGATCCGGGCGCTGTACGCGATGCTGAAGACGCGGTTCGGGTAGAGCGCAGCGAACTGCTCACCCCGTTTCGTCATGGCCCGACTCGTTCAGGCCATGACGGAGAAGGTGGGCCGGTCTCCGAACGTGAGAAGGCCGCCCCGGGAGAACCCGGCGCGGCCTTCAAACACTCGAAAAATGCAGCCTATTGCGCGGCCGGGGCCGGCGCGGCGCCGGCGGGCGGCGTGGTGGTCGTGCCCGGCGCGGGTTGCGCGACGGCGGTGGAGCCGGTGGCCGTGGGCTCGCCCTCGGCGGCGGCGCCTTCGGCCGGAGCCGCGGCGACCTCGGCCGGACGGGGCGCCGGGATGGCCAGGGTTGAGCCCAGGCTCTGCAGGTAGGCGATCATCGCCACCCGCTCTTCCTGCTTCTTCAGGCCGATGAAGGTCATCTTGGTGCCCGGGACGTGCTTCTGCGGCGCCTTCAGGAAGGCGTCCATTTCGTCGAAGGTCCAGGTCTTGCCGGCGGCGAAGCCGGTGAAGGCGGCCGAGTAGGCGAAGCCGGCGTGCGCGGCCGGCGACTTGCCGAGCGTGCCGTACAGGTTCGGACCGGTGCCGTTGGCGCCGCCCTGGGTGAAGCTGTGGCACGAGGCGCACTTGGCGCTGACGGCCTGGCCGGTGACCGCGTTGGCGGGGTCCATCAGGACCGTGCCCCAGTCCGGGGCCACTTCGGCGACCGGGCCGCCCTCGGCGGCTTCCTGGATCGCCACGGCGTAGCCGGCCTTCTCAGGCGGCTCCTTCTCGAAGGCGATTGTGGTCAGCTCGCGCAGACCGAAAATGACGAGCCCGGCCGCCAGCACGCCGCCGGCGATCTTGTTGAACGTCAGATCGCTCATGTCCGCTGTCTTCGTCCTCTGGATAGCCCCGGGCGGGAGCCGATGTCAGCGTCCCGGGAATCCCGCGACGCGCCCTGTGTTGCGCCGGGCTCTCTTACACGCTACCGCCCCTCGCGCAAGCCGGGCCCAGAGCCCGGACCGCCTGAATTGATCCACGTCACCGAGCATGAACCCGATCATCCTGATTCCGGCCCGCATGGCGGCCACCCGACTGCCGGACAAACCGCTGGCCGACATCGGCGGCCTGCCGATGATCGTGCGGGTGCTGCGACAGGCTGAAGCGGCGGGCGTGGGCCCGGTCGCGGTCGCGGCCGGCGACCCCGAGATCGTGGCGGCGGTTCGGGCCGCCGGCGGCCTGGCCGTGCTGACCGATCCCCAACTGCCGTCAGGCTCGGACCGTATCCAGGCGGCGCTGGACGCCCTGGATCCACGCGGCGAGCATGACGCCGTGATCAACCTGCAGGGCGACATGCCCTTCGTGCCGGGCGCCATCATCGCCGACTGCGCCCGGCTGCTGGAACAGCAGCCGTCCTGCGACGTCGCCACAGTGGTCGCGGCGGAGGCCTCACCCGCCGACCGGAGCAATCCGGACGTGGTCAAGGCCGTGCTGGCCCTGGACCCAGGCGCGACATCGGGCCGCGCCCTCTATTTCACGCGATCGACCCTGTACGGCGACGCCGCGATCTGGCGGCACGTCGGAATCTACGGCTATCGGCGCGAGGCGCTGGCGCGATTTATCGCCGCTCCGCCCTCGCCCCTCGAACGGCGCGAGAAGCTGGAGCAGCTGCGGGGCCTGGAAATGGGCCTCTCGTACTGGGCCGCCGTCGCCGACGACGCCCCGATCTCCGTCGACAATCCGGCCGACCTCGAGGCGGCCAGGATCCACGCGAAAGACCACGACGCATGAGCGTACTTCCCAAGATCGCCTTCCAGGGCGAGCCCGGCGCCAACAGCCACGAGGCCTGCCGGACCTACTTCCCCGACCACCAGGCCGCCCCCTATCCCACCTTCGAGGAAGCCTTCGAGGCGGTGAAGACCGGCGTCTGTGAGCTGGGCATGATCCCGGTCGAGAACTCGATCGCCGGCCGCGTCGCCGACGTGCACCACCTGCTGCCCAGCTCCGGCCTGAAGATCATCGGCGAGCGGTTCAAGCCGATCCGCTTCCAGCTGATGGCCAACAAGGGCGTCAAGCTGGAGCAGATCCAGACCGTCTCCAGCATGGCCATCGCCCTGCACCAGTGCCGCAACTCGCTGAGGAAGCTGGGCGTGAAGACCGAGGCGGTCGGCGACACCGCCGGCGCCGCCCGCGCCCTGGCCCAGAACCCCGACCCGACGCGCGGCGCCATCTCGCCGGCCCTGGCCGCCGACATCTACGGCCTGGACATCCTGCTGCGCGACATCGAGGACGAGCGGCACAACACCACCCGCTTCCTGGTGATGACCGCCGACAAGGCCCCGCCGCCGCCGCCGTTCACCAGCCGCTGCATCACCAGCTTCTGCTTCAAGGTGAAGAACATCCCGGCCGCCCTCTACAAGGCGCTGGGCGGGTTCGCGACCAACGGCGTCAACATGACCAAGCTGGAAAGCTACATGGAGGGCGGCGCCTTCACCGCGACCTTCTTCTACGCCGAGGTCGACGGCCGTCCCGAGGACCGGGGCCTGGCCCTGGCCCTGGAGGAGCTGAGCTTCTTCTCCGAGACCATCGAAATCCTCGGCGTCTTCCCGGCCGATCCGTTCCGGGACCGGGTTTGATCGAGGGGACAGTTTAAGGTGTCCCAGGGGACACCTTAAACTGTCCCCGACACCCCTTCGCAAACCGCCGTTCACGCTCTAGCCTCCCCGCATAACACAGCCTGGGGAGGGCAAGACGATGTTCAACGGCGTTCCGTATCTGCAATCGACGCTGGCGGCCGCGACGGCGCTGGTGGCCTGGTCGCTGCTCATCTGGATCTGGATGTACGCCAAGCGCATCCCGGCCATGGGCAAGGCGAAGATCAATCCGCAGGACGCCCGTTTCCCGGGCTCGCTGAACGGGCTGCCCGACGACGTCCGGCAGGCGGCGGACAACTACAACCACCTGATGGAACAGCCGACGATCTTCTACGCGGTGGCGATCATCGCCTACCTGGCCGCGCAGTCGAACGAGCTGACCGGCGCCCTGGCCTGGGCCTATGTCGGGCTGCGGGTCCTGCACAGCCTGCTGCAGGTGACGGTGAACGTGGTGGCGGTCCGCTTCCTGCTGTTCGCGCTGTCGACCCTGGCCCTGATGGGCCTGACGGTGGTCGTGGCCATGGGCGCGATGGCCTGACGCTTTGCGTGCTTCGACACGCGCCTGCGGCGCTGCTCAGCATGACTATGTTGGGTAGCGTTCCAGTTTAGTCATCCTGAGCAGCCGCGAAGCGGCGTGTCGAAGGACGCAATGCCTACTCTTCCGACCAGCTTTTCAGCAGCTGGTGGGCGATGGCCATGGCCGGGGGGGCGAAGCAGCCGTCGTAGCCGCCGGCGACCAGCTGGCGGGCCTCGTCGCGGGTGAACCAGCGCACGGCCTCCAGCTCGGTCTGGTCGGGCCGGGCGTCCTCGCTGTCGACCTCGGCGATCAGGCCGATCATCAGCGAGTTGGGATAGGGCCAGGGCTGGGTCGAGTGATAGCGCACCGACGTCGCGGTCAGACCCGCCTCCTCCATCACCTCGCGGGCGCAGGCCTCCTCGATGCTCTCGCCGGGCTCCAGGAAGCCGGCCAGGGCGGAGAACATGCCCTTGGGCCACATCGCCTGGCGGCCGAGCAGGCATTTGTCGCCCTTGACCGGCAGCATGATCACCACCGGGTCGGTGCGCGGGAAGTGCTCGACACGGCAGGCCGGGCAGGTGCGCTTCCAGCCGCCGTCGGTGACCAGGCTGGGCTCGCCGCAGGCGGCGCAATAGCGGTGCTTGCGGCGCCACTCGAACATGCCCTTGGCCGTGGCCGCGATCGCCGCCTCGGTCGCCGGCAGCAGCAGCGCCACCTGGCGCAGGTCGGCGAATTTGCCGAGGCCGTTCAGCGGCCCGTCGGTCGGGTCCGGCGCGCCCTCCATGTCGACGGCGAAGACGGCGGTGTCCTTCCACAGGCCCATGAACAGCATGCGCTCGTTCCCGCCCGCCAGCTCATTGGTCATGCCGCCGGCCACATAGGCCAGCTGGACCTTGCCGTCGGCGGTCTTCTCGGTCAGCGGCGAGCCGTTCCACAGCGGCAGGCACAGGGTCGAGGGCGCGTCCAGCAACTCGGCCAGCCAGGCGACGTCGCCGCGCCGCTCGCTGGCCCGGTTCAGGGGGTTGCCGGAAAAGGTGTTGTTGACGGCTGAAAGAGGCATGGAGCGCTTCGTGGCGCATGGCGGCGAAGGTGGCAAGTCCGGGGACA
Organism: Caulobacter sp.; assembly: GCA_031426695.1. Lineage (GTDB taxonomy): Bacteria > Pseudomonadota > Alphaproteobacteria > Caulobacterales > Caulobacteraceae > Caulobacter. Next base: position 22,000 of record JASJPM010000003.1, on the reverse strand, counting down.
TGTTCGCGAAGCGTACGTGTCCCCGTTCGCCTTTCGGGGACACGTACCGGCTTGCGCCGGAACATGTCCCCGCCGCCAGCCTTGCACTCGCCCCTCCGATCCACGATATAGGCCTTGGAGCCGGCGCGGGCGGACGCCTCGCCAACCTGGTCAGGGCCGGAAGGCAGCAGCCACAACGAGTTTCGCTCCGGGTCGCGCCGGTTCCACCTCATCCCATCGCTGAAATGCTTTGCGTGGTTCGCGACGCTCGCTGAAGAGCTCGCTCCTCACCATGACGAGCTTTGTTGCGGCCCACTCCCCTTCGTCATCCTGAGGAGCCGCGCAGCGGCGTCGCGAAGGACGCAAGGCGGTGGCGGCCACGCCCGTCGATGACGTAGGATGAGCCCTTCGGGATTCTTCCGAGCAGGACCCTCCGCGCTTCATGGCCGACACCGACGCCCCGATGGAACCGCCACCCTGGGAGGTGGATGACGCCCTCCCCGAGCGCGATCCCGACACGGCGGACATCTTCGGTGATCCGGCGCCGGCCCCCGCTCCGTCGCCGCCCGCGCCCGCCGAGGCCCCGGCCGACGACGGCGCCGCCTACCAGGTGCTGGCCCGCAAGTACCGGCCGCGCACCTTCGAGGACCTGATCGGCCAGGAGGCCATGGTCAGGACCCTGACCAACGCCTTCTCCACCGGCCGCATCGCCCACGCCTTCATGCTCACCGGCGTGCGCGGGGTCGGCAAGACGACCACCGCCCGCCTGCTGGCCCGGGCCCTGAACTTCGAGAGCGACACGGTCCACCAGCCGTCCGTCGACCTGACCCACGAGGGCCGCCACTGCCGCGCCATCGTCGAGGGCCGGCACATGGACGTGCTGGAGCTCGACGCCGCCAGCCGCACCAAGGTCGACGAGATGCGCGAGCTGCTGGACGGGGTGCGCTACGCCCCGACCGAGGCCCGCTACAAGGTATACGTCATCGACGAAGTCCACATGCTGTCGACGGCGGCGTTCAACGCGCTGCTGAAGACGCTGGAAGAGCCGCCGCCGCACGCCAAGTTCATCTTCGCCACCACCGAGATCCGCAAGGTGCCGGTGACCATCCTCAGCCGCTGCCAGCGCTTCGACCTGCGCCGGGTCGAGCCGGACGTGCTGGTCAAGCATCTGGGCGGCATCGCCGAGAAGGAAGGCGCCCGCGTCGACGCCGAGGGCCTGGCCCTGATCGCCCGCGCCGCCGAAGGCTCGGTGCGCGACGGCCTCTCCCTGCTCGACCAGGCGATCGTCCAGGCCGACCGCGGCCAGATCGTCGGCGCGGCCGTGGTGCGCGACATGCTGGGCCTGGCCGACCGGGGCCAGACCATCGGCCTGTTCGAGGAGGTGATGAAGGGCCAGACCGGCGCGGCCATCCTCGCCTTCCGCACCCTGTGGGGCTTCGGCGCCGACCCGGCCCAGGTGATGCTCGACCTGCTCGAGCACTGCCACGGCGCGTCGGTGTCCAAGGCGCTGGGCCCGGATGCGCTGCATCTGCCCAAGGACCAGGCCTCGCGGCTGGCGGCCATCGGGGCCACCGCCTCGGCCGGCACCCTGTCGCGGCTCTGGCAGATGCTGATGAAGGCCTATGAGGAGGTGCGCCGCGCGCCCGACCCGTCGGCCGCCGTCGAGATGGCGCTGATCCGCATCTGCTACGCCGCCGACCTGCCCGGGCCGGAAGAGGCGCTGAAGGCGCTGCGCGACGGCGAACCGATCCCCGGCGGCTCCGGCGGCGGCGGCGTGGCCCCGTCCGGCGGCGGCGGGACCTCGGCGACCGGCGGCGGCATGTTCTCCTCGGCCCAGCCGGTGATGGCGACGGCCGCGCCGGTCGCCGCCGTGCAGGCGACGACGGCGCTGGCGACCTTCGACGACGTGCTGCGCCTGATCCAGACCAAGCGCGACATCACCCTCTACATGGACGTCCAGCGCTTCGTGCGGCCGATCAGCTTCCGGACCGGGGCCATCGAGTTCGAACCGGCGCCCCGCGCGCCCGCCGACCTGACCAAGCGCCTCGCCCAGCGGCTGAAGGAATGGACCGGCCAGACCTGGCTGGTCGCCACGGCCGGCGGCGGCGGCGCCGAAAGCGCCTGGGAGCGCGAGAAGCGCGAGCAGAAGGAAGCCAACGAGGCCATCCTGCTGGACCCCTTCGTGAAGTCGGTCATGGACGCCTTCCCGGGGACCGAACTGCTGGGCGTGAAGCAGCTTGCGATGCCGCAGGGGGAAGCGGTTAGCGTCGATCCGGAAGAGGACGGCGAAGAGGACTGAGGTCCGCTCCGTGCGTCCTTCGCGACGCTCGCCAAGCGCTCGCTCCTCAGGATGACGAAGTCTGTGGACCGCAAACCACCTTCGTCGTGGTGAGGAGCGGACCGTCAGGTCCGCGTCGCGAACCACGCAATGCCCATCCGCGCCGCCAGATGCGCCGAGGGCCAAGGGAGAGTGAACCATGTCCAAGGCCAACGGCCGCAAGGCGATCTTCATCACGGGCGCGGCGAGCGGCATGGGGCTGGAGACCGCCCGGCTGTTCGCGTCCAACGGCTGGTACGTCGGCGGCGTCGACGTCAACGCCGACGGCCTGCGGGCGCTGGAGCAGGAGCTCGGCTGGGACAACTGCATGATCCGCGAGCTGGACGTCACCAACCGTGACGCCTACCGCCAGACCCTGGCGGACTTTGCTGAAGCGACCGACGGCAAGCTGGACGTGCTGTTCAACAACGCCGGCATCGGCCGGGGCGGTCCGTTCGCGGACATGGCCTGGGAAGACGCCATGGCGGTGATCAACATCAACCTGGTGGCGGTGCTGAGCGGCATCCACCTGGCTATCCCGCTGCTGAAGGCGACGCCCGGCTCGCTGTGCTTCTCGACCTCGTCGAGCAGCGCCATCTTCGGCATCGCCAACATCGCCGTCTATTCGGCCACCAAGCACGCGGTGAAGGGCTTCACCGAGGCGCTGTCGGTCGAGCTGAAGGCGGCGGGCGTGCGCGTCGCCGACACCCTGCCCGGCCTGATCGACACCCCGATCCTGCCCGACGAGGCCAAGGTCAACGCCCCGACCGAGGGCATGTGGCGCCTGACGCCGCCGCGCGAAGTGGCCGAGGCGGTCTGGGGGGCCTACCACACCGACAAGATCCACTGGTATGTCCCGTCTGAACTGGAGGCCTACGACCTCGTCGTCACCCAGCACCCGGAGATGATCCGGGACCAGATGGCGCAGGCCGGCCTCTTCAACCCACCCCAGGAGTAGGTGAAGCGATGAAGGATCTCGGCGGACTGATGAAGCAGGCCCAGGCCATGCAGCAGAAGCTGGCCGAGGCCCAGGATCGCCTCAAGGCGCTGGAGATCGAGGGCACGTCCGGCGGCGGCATGGTGAAGGTCACCCTGTCCGGCGCCGGCGAGCTGAAGGGCGTGGTGCTGGACGAGAGCCTGCTGGCCCCCGGCGAGGGCGAGGTGATCTCCGACCTGCTGGTCGCCGCCCACGCCGACGCCAAGCGCAAGCTGGACGCCCAGCAGGCCGAGCTGATGCGCGAGGCCGCCGGCCCGCTGGCCGGGATGAACATTCCGGGGCTGAAGTTCTAGAGGCCTTGCGTGCTTCGCGACGCCGGCCCGAGAGCCGGCTCCTCAGCATGACGAAGTTTGTTGGAGCCCACCCACGCTCGTCATCCTGAGGAGCGAGCCTCAAGCGAGCGTCGCGAAGGACGCAACGCGCTTCCCCTCGCGCCCGACGCCCCATATGTCAGGACTCATGGCCGCCGCCGCAGGACCCGAGATCGAGCGACTGATCGCCTTGCTGGGCAAGCTGCCGGGCCTTGGCCCGCGCTCGGCGCGGCGGGCGGCGCTGGCGCTGCTCAAGCGGCGCGAGCAGCTGCTGGATCCGCTGACCGCCGCCATGATCGACGCCCAGAGCAAGGTTCGGACCTGCACCACCTGCGGCTCGCTGGACACGTCGGACCCCTGCGCCATCTGCGCTGACCAGAGCCGTGACCGGGCGCTGATCTGCGTGGTCGAGGAGGTCGGGTCGATCTGGGCGATGGAACGGGCCAGCGCGTTTCGCGGCCGCTATCACGTGCTGGGCGGGCTGCTGTCGGCGCTGGACGGCATCGGGCCGGAGCGCCTGCGCGCCGCCGAACTGGTCAACCGGGCGAGCGACGGGCTGGTGCGCGAGGTGATCCTGGCCCTGCCGGCCACGGTCGACGGCCAGACCACCGCCCACTACCTGGCCGAACGGCTGGTCGCGACCGGAGTGCCGGTGACCATGCTGGCCCGCGGCGTCCCGGTCGGGGGCGACCTCGACTGGCTGGACGACGGCACGATCGCCCAGGCGCTGCGGGCCCGACGGCCGGCCTAGGGCCCGGGACTGCTTCGCGCAGCGTAGCTGTCCCTCAACACCCAACGTCCGCCTTCCACCCGGAGCCGCACCCGGGAGAGTCCGCTTCCACGCTTGGCGGTCCCCGCCCTGATGCCTTGGCGGAGCATTGCGCGGGCGGGCGTCCTGCTCAAGGACCGGCTACGCCGGCCGCGGAGCGGCGGCCCGCAGGGCCGTCCTTGACCAGGCCGACCGCTCGCGCTCCCATTCCATCAAGGCCTAAGGGCGGGTGTGGTCGGGGCTCTTATCCACCGTCTTCCCGGCGAAGGCCGGGATCCATGATCCCGCGCCGGCCCTTGCCCCGTATGGACCACGGCCTTCGCCGGGGAGACGGAGATGGGGGGATAGATCGCGACTTATCCCCCTCGCTCCAACCCCGCGCATACTTCTCCCTGTCCCCGTCGCGGGGGAGGGCGCCTGGTACCAGCCCGATGCGGCGGCGGGGAGTGGTCGAGCGGGATCAGGCGGAGGGGACGTAAGCCTCCGTTCCAGGCGTGCGCTGGTGTGCAGGCCCGCCCGTTCGTGGGCAGCAGTTCAAACCGTCTGGAGAGGCTAGGCGGGGAGAGTCCGGGAAAAAAGGGTGAACAGCCCTGCGCGTCCCGGGCCTGCGGGACAACGACCACGCGGAGCGTCAGCCTTCGTCGAAACGGTTACTGAACTGCCTGCTCCGGGCGGAGGCCCGGCGCTCCGCCCCCTCCCCGACCCTCAGGGCTGAAACCCGTGAGGCGGCGAAGCCGTGTCAGACGACGCGCCATCCCCCTACCCGCCGCCGCGAATTCCCGCTAAGGAACGGAGCATGAACAGTCTCGACCCCGCCGTCCTGATCGCCGCCGTCGCCGCCGCCCTGGCGCTCGCCTTCCTGGCCTGGGCGCTAATGGAGCGTCGCCGGGCCGGCGCCGCCGAGCAGCGGGCCTGGGACCTGCGCGAGCGCTACGCCGAGACCGAGGCGCGGATGAAGCTGCTTGAGGACCAGGCCGGCGCCCAGTCGGAGTTCCTGCGCGTCCAGGCCACGCAGTCGGCCGGCGTGGTCGCCGAGGAGATGCTGAAGCGCGCCGACGAGACCTTCCGCAACCGCGATCTGCTGGCCCAGCAGCGGCTGGAGGCGCAGCTGAAGCCCGTCGCCGAGACCCTGGCCAAGTTCGAGGCCCAGGTCACCGCCGTCGAGAAGGCCCGCGCCGAGGAGACCGGCGGGCTCAAGCAACAGATCGCCGCCCTGATGGACGCCTCCGCCGCCACCCAGGCCGAGGCCCGGAAGCTGTCGGCCGCCCTGCGCCGGGGGGCCGGGGTTCAGGGCCGCTGGGGCGAGCAGACGCTGCGCAACGTCCTCGACGCCGCCGGCCTGACCGCCCACTACGACTTCTCCGAACAGTTCAGCCTCGACACCGAGGAGGGTCGTCGCCGGCCCGACGTGAAGGTGAAGATGCCCGCCGGGGCCGTGTTCGCCATCGACGCGAAGTGCTCGCTGAACGCCTTCATGGACGCCCAGGAGGCGGTCGACGACGCCGCCCGCGAGGCCGCCCTGACCCGTCACGCCCAGAGCGTGCGCAGCCACATGCAGGGGCTTTCCGCGAAAGCCTACTGGGACCAGTTCGCCAGCGAGCGCTCGCCCGACTTCGTGGCCATGTTCGTCCCCGGCGACGGCTTCCTGGCCGCGGCGCTGGACCGGATGCCCGACCTGATGACCGAGGCGATGGACAAGCGGGTGCTGCTGGTCACGCCCACCACCCTGTTCGCGCTGTGCAAGGCCGTGGCCTACGGCTGGCGCGTCGAGGAGCAGGCGGCCAACGCCGACAAGATCGCCGCCCTGGGCCGCGAGCTCTACAAGCGGCTGTCGGTGATGGGCGGCCACGCGGCCAGCGTCGGCAAGGCGCTGGAGGCCGCCGTCAGCCGCTACAACCAGTTCGTCGGCTCGCTGGAGACCCAGGTCCTGACCCAGGCGCGCCGCTTCGAGGATCTGAAGGTCGACCACGAGGGCAAGGAAATCGTGCAGATCGAGCCGGTCGAAACCGCTGTCCGGCCGCTGGCCAAGCTGGCGGGCGAGGAGAGCGCCAAGCTGCGCGCCATCGGCGGCGAGGGCGCCTGACGCGACCCCGCTCCACCTTGACGGCCCGGAACCGGCCCCCTACCTCGTGAACCAATGACCCTTCGCCGCATCCTCACCGTCGACAACGCCGCCGATTTGGCCGTGCTCAAGCGCGTCTCCACCCCCGTCGAGGGCGGCGTGACCGACGAGCACCGCGCGCTGATGGACGACATGCTGGAGACGATGTACGCCGCGCCCGGCATCGGCCTGGCCGCCGTGCAGGTCGGCGTCGACAAGCGCATCATCGTCATGGACCTGGGCGACCGCGACGTCGCGCCGCTGAGCGTCAACGACGACACCGCCGAGGGCGAGGCCGAGATCGCGCAACGCAACCCGCGCTACTTCGTGAACCCGGAGATCACCTGGAAATCCGAGGAGCTCTTCACCTACGAGGAGGGCTGCCTGTCGGTGCCGGAGATCTTCGACGCCGTCGAACGCCCGGCGCGCGTGAAGCTGCGCTACCTCGACTACCAGGGCCAGCCGGTCGAGGAAGAGGCCAGCGGCATGTACGCGGTCTGCATCCAGCACGAGATGGACCATCTCGAGGGCGTGCTGTTCATCGATCACCTGTCCCGGCTGAAGCGCGATCGCGCGATCAGCAAGGTGAAAAAGGCCGCTCGCGCGGCCTGATCCAGCTTTCCGGCGACTACTGCTTGCGGGTCGTGTCGCCGGCGGCGGCGCGGGCCTCGTCGGCTTCGCGCTTGGCTTCGTCGGAGGCGTCGGCGACGCCTTCCTGGACGTCGGCGGCGGCCTCCTTGACCGCGCCGGCCGCTTCCTCGCCGGCATTGCCGATCGCGGCGCCGGCGTCCTTGACGTCGGGATTGTCGGCGATGTCGCCGGCCGCTTCCTTCACCTCGGAGCCGACGGCGACCGCGCCGTCCTTGATGTCGGTGCGATCCTCGCGCGAGCAGGCGGCGATGGACAGCCCCGTGGCGGCGATGGCGGCGACGATGATGAGCTTGCGCATGGAAAGGCCCCTTCCGGTTTGTGATCCACGGATCAACGATCTGTGAGCGGCCGGGTTCCCGCAACCCTTCAGGCGCTGTAAACGCCCGCCATGCGCCTCGCCTTCCTGGGAACTCCCGACTTCGCGGTCCACAGCCTCGCCGCCCTCCTCGAGGCGGGGCACGAGATCGCCTGCGTCTATTCCCAGCCGCCGGCGCCGCGCGGCCGGGGCCAGACGCTGCAGCCCTCGCCGGTCCACGCCTTCGCCGAGAGCCGGGGCCTGATGGTGCGGACGCCGGTCTCCATGAAGGCCGAGGAGGAGATCGCCGCCTTCGAGGCGCTGGACCTGGACGCCGCCGTGGTCGTCGCCTTCGGCCAGATCCTGGTGCAGCGGGTGCTGGATGCGCCCAGGCTCGGCTGCTTCAACGTTCACGCCTCGCTGCTGCCGCGCTGGCGGGGCGCCGCGCCTATCCAGCGGGCGATCATGGCCGGCGACGCGGTCACCGGCGTCCAGGTCATGCGCATGAGCCTGGGCCTGGACGAGGGGGCTGTCATCGCTGCCGAGACCGTCCGCATCGGCGCGCTCGACACCGCCGCGACGCTGAGCGCCCGCCTCGCCGAGGCCGGGGCCCGGCTGCTGCCCACGACCCTGGCCGCCATCGAGGCCGGTACCGCGGTAGAGACGCCGCAGGCGGCCGAGGGCGTCACCTACGCCAAGAAGATCAAGTCCGCCGAGGCCCGCATCGACTGGTCTCGTCCGGCGCGGGAGGTCGACCTGCACATCCGCGGCCTGTCGCCCTTCCCCGGCGCCTGGTTCGAAGCGCCGTCGGCCAAGGGGCCGGTGCGGGTGAAGGCGCTGCTGTCCGCTGTCGAGGACGCCTCCGGCCCCGCCGGCCAGGTGCTGGACGGCGGCCTGCTGATCGCCTGCGGCGAGGGCGCGGTGCGGCTGCTGCGGGCCCAGCGCGAGGGCAAGAGCGCCCAGGACGCCGGCGAGTTCGTGCGCGGCTTCCCGCTGGCGGCCGGGACGGTGCTGGCCTGATGCCCCGCTACCGCCTGACCATCGAGTACGACGGCGGGCCCTACCGCGGCTTCCAGGCCCAGGCCGAGCTGCCCAGCGTCCAGGGCGCCATCGAGGCGGCCGTGCTGGGCTTTTCCGGCGAGACCGTCCGCATCCACGCCGCTGGCCGGACCGACACCGGCGTCCACGCCACCGGCCAGGTGATCCACGTCGACCTGACCCGGGACTGGAAGCCGGAGGTCGTGATGAACGCCCTCAACGCCCACCTCGTGCCGCAACCCGTCGCGGTGCTGGACGCGCAGGTGGTCTCGGACGACTGGCACGCCCGCTTCTCGGCCAGGCAGCGCCGCTACCGGTACCGCATCCTGAACCGCCCTGCCCCGCCCGCGCTGGACCGGGGCAAGGTCTGGCACGTGAAGAAGCCGCTGGACGCCGAGGCGATGCATGACGCCGTCCAGGCGCTGGTCGGCCACCACGACTTCACGACCTTCCGCGACATGCAGTGCCAGGCGAAGTCGCCGCTGAAGACCCTCGACACGGCCACTGTGCGCCGCGAGGGCGAGATGGTGCTGCTGGAGTTCGCCTCGCGCAGCTTCCTGCACCGCCAGGTCCGCTCCATGGCCGGCTCCATCGTCGAGGTCGGCGTTGGCCGCTGGACCAAGGCCGACCTCGCCGCCGCGCTGGAGGCGAAAGATCGCCGCGCCTGCGGACCGGTGGCCCCGGCCGACGGTCTCTACTTCACGGGTGTGAGCTACTAGTCCAGCAGGCTCGCCGGCACCTTGCCGCCGTTCTCGGCGAGCTTCTTGAGCACCTGCTTGTGCAGCCAGATGTTCATCGTCGCGCTGTCGGACTTGTCGCCGGTGTAGCCGAGCTCATCGGCCAGCTCCTTGCGCTCGGCCAGGCTGCTTTCCATCCCGACCAGCTTCATCAGGTCGACGATCGAGGTGCGCCAGCTGAGTTTCTGCGGGTTCCCGGCCGCCATCTCCTCGAGCACCGCCTCGACGTCGACGGGCTCGGGTGTGGGAGCGGGGGCTGGAGCCGCCTGCGGCGCAGGGGCCGCGCCGGCCGGGGTCGGCTGCGGCGCGGCCTTGGGCTTGCGGTTGAAGATCTTGCCGAGAATGTTGCTCAGAATGCCCATGCGCCGCTCCGTTCGATGACGGGGCCATGGCGGCCCCGTTCGTCAACGCCGCGCGGAGTCGATGGTTCAGACGCGCTCGCCGAAGCGCGCGAAGTAGCGGCCGATGATGGCCGCGTAGGTCGTCTGTAGCGCCCGCAGCTGGCTGACCGGCACCTGTTCGTCGACGGCATGCATCGTCTGACCGACCAGGCCGAACTCGACGACCGGGCAGAGGTCGCGGATGAAGCGGGCGTCGGAGGTGCCGCCTGTGGTCGAGAGATCAGGCTCCTCGCCGGTCGCCTCCCGGATGGCATCCGCGACCACGTCGGTGAACTCGCCCCGGCGGGTCAGGAAGGCTTCGCCGCTGATCAGGGTTTTCACCTCGACCCGCCCGGCGAAGCCCGCGCCCGCCTCGACCGCCTGCTGCTCGATCCAAGCCTGCAGGTCGACGCCTCTGTGGGCCGGGTTGAAGCGGATGTTGAGCCGCGCCCTGGCCTCGGACGGAATGATGTTGGTGGCGGTGTTGCCCACGTCGAACGTGGTGACCTCGAGGTTGGACGGCTGGAAGCCCTCATAGCCGTCGTCCAGCACCCGGGCCTGCAGTCGCGAGAGGATGTCGACCATCACCGGGATCGGGTTGGCGGCGCGGTGCGGGTAGGCGACGTGTCCCTGCTTGCCGGTGACCGTGATCCAGCTGTTCACGCTGCCCCGACGGCCGATCTTGATCATGTCGCCCAGGCGCTCTGAACTGCTCGGCTCGCCGACGATGCAGTGGTCGATGACTTCGCCCTCGGCGGCCAGCGCCTCGACCACCTTGCGGGTGCCGTCGAGGGCCACGCCCTCCTCGTCGCCGGTGATCAGGAAGCTGAGCGAGCCCGGGACGTCGCCGACCTGAGCCACCGCCGCGACGAAGGCGGCGATCGAGCCCTTCATGTCCACCGCGCCGCGGCCGATCAGGACGTCGTCGCTGTTGATGTCGGCCGCGAACGGACCGCTGGTCCAGGCCGCCGCGTCGCCCACCGGCACCACGTCGGTGTGGCCGGCGAAACAGAGGTTGGGCCGCGCCGTTCCGCGCCGGGCGTAGAGGTTCTCGATCTCGCCGAACTTCATCCGCCGACAGGCGAAGCCCAGGCCCTCCAGCGCGCGCTGCAGCACGTCCATCGCCCCCTCGTCCGCCGGGGTGACGGACGGGCGGCGGATCAGGTCGCGGGCGAGGTCGAGAACGTCGAGGGTCATGGCCTAGTCGCGCAACAGATCGTTGATCGAGGTCTTCGAGCGGGTCTGGGCGTCCACAGTCTTGACAATCACGGCACAGTAGAGGCTCGGGCCGACACCATGGGGGTCGGGCAGACTGCCCGGCACGACAACGCTGTAGGGCGGCACCTTGCCGATGTGGACCTGGCCGGTCTTGCGGTCGACGATCTTGGTGGTGGCCGACAGGTAGACGCCCATCGACAGCACCGCGCCCTGGCCGACGATGACGCCCTCGACGACCTCGGAGCGGGCGCCGATGAAGCAGTCGTCCTCGATGATGGTCGGATTGGCCTGCAGCGGCTCCAGCACGCCGCCGATGCCGACGCCGCCAGAGAGGTGCACGCGCTTACCGATCTGGGCGCAGGAGCCGACGGTCACCCAGGTGTCGACCATCGTGCCCTCGTCTACGTAGCCGCCGATATTCACGAATGAGGGCATCAGGATGACGTTCTTCGCCACATAGGCGCCGCGGCGGACGATGGCGCCGGGGACCGCGCGGAAGCCGGCCTCCTCGAACTGCGGCGCTTCCCAGCCGTCGAACTTGTTAGCCACCTTGTCCCACCAGGGACCTACCGCGCCGCCCATGGTCCCGGCCCGCATGATGGCGTTGGGATTCAGGCGGAAGGACAGCAGCACCGCCTTCTTGGCCCACTGGCGGACAACCCACTCACCGTCGATCTTCTCGGCGACGCGGACCTTGCCGCTGTCGAGCAGGGCGAGGGTTTCCTCGATGGCCGTGCGGACCGGACCCTGGGTGGCGGGCGAGACGTTGTCACGCGCCTCCCAGGCGGCTTCGATTTCCAGCTCGAGGTCGGACAGGCTGACGGTGCTCATGCGGCGGTTCCCCGGACGCTCGCGCCGGCCAGGAAGGCGACGAGGTCGTTGGTGCGATGGTGGACGAAATCTGCGGTCGAGGCGGCGGCGTGCGGGCCGACCAGCACGGTGGTCATACCCAGATCCGCGGCCGGGGCGAGGTTGTGCTCGCTGTCCTCGAAGAAGGCCGAGCCGGCGGCGCTGACCCCATGGCGGGCCATCATCTTCTCGAAGGTCAACGGCGAGGGCTTGGGAATGTAGTCGGCGGCCGAGATGTGGAAGATGTCCTCAAAGGCATGGGCGATCTGCAGCCGTTCCAGCACCCGCTCGGCATGGGCGGCCGAGCCGTTGGTGAAGACCAGTCGCCGGCCCGGCAGCCGCATGAGGGCGTCGGCCATCTTCACATCCGGCGTCAGGCGGTCGAGCGAGACGTCATGAACCTCGGTCAGGAAGTCCTCCGGGTCGATGTCGTGGTGCGCGATCAGCCCGGCCAGGGTGGTGCCGTGAGCGTGGTAGTATTTCTTCTGGATCGCCCGCGCCTCGTCGCGCGGCAGTCCGGTGACCTTCTCCATGAAGTCGGTCATCCGGCCCTCGATCAGGGTCATGAACTCGGTCTCGACCGGGTACAGGGTGTTGTCCAGGTCGAAGAGCCAGGTGTCGATGTGGACCAGATCGGTCACGCCCGGATCAGCGTCCCGGCGCCATGCTCGCTGAACAGTTCGACCAGCATGGCATGCGGGCGGCGCCCGTCCAGAATGACCACGGCCTCGACCCCGGCGTCGATGGCGGCGATGGCGGTCTCCAGCTTTGGGATCATGCCGCCGTTGGCGACGCCCGTGCGGATCAGGTCGAACGCCTGGGAGACCGTCATCTGGCGGATCAGTTCACCGTCCGCGCCCTTGACCCCGGCCACGTCGGTCAGCAGCAGCATGCGCTTGGCCTTCAGCGCCCCGGCCAGGGCGCCGGCGACCGTGTCGGCGTTGATGTTGTAGGTCTGGCCGGACTCGGAAACGCCGATCGGCGCAATGACCGGGATATAGTCCTGCTCGGCGTGGATCAGCGCCTTGATCAGGGCCGGATCGATCTTCTGCGGCTCACCGACGTAGCCCAGGTCGACGACCTGCTCGATGTTGCTGTCCGGGTCCTTCTTGGTGCGCCGCGCCTTGGTGACGGTGATCAGCCGCGCGTCCTTGCCCGACAGGCCCACGCCCCGCACGTCCGCCTCGCGGCCGGCCAGGGTGATCCAGTTGGCGATTTCCTTGTTGATGGCGCCCGACAGCACCATCTCGGCGACCTCCATCGTCGCCTCGTCGGTGACGCGCAGGCCGTCGATGAAGGTCGACTTGACGCCGGCCCGATCCAGCATGGCCGAGATCTGGGGCCCGCCGCCGTGCACCACCACCGGATGCAGGCCCATCAGTTTGAGGAGCACGGCGTCGGCGGCGAACAGCTTGGCCACCTCGTCCTCGCCCATGGCATGGCCGCCGTATTTGATGACCACGGTCTCGCGGTCATAGATCTGGATGTAGGGCAGCGCCTCCGCGAGCGTCCTCGCGGTGGCCCAGCCGGCTTCCTCGGTCTTGTCGGTCAAGGCTGGAACTCCGTCGCGCGCGCGACGAGGCGATAGCGGATGGGGTCCGCCAAGTCCACTTTATGGAAGGGTTCAGGCTTGGCGGTCTTCGCGGGCGTGGAAGATGCGGAGGATGGTCACGCTGCCGGGCTCGAAGTGATAGATGACGACATAGCCCGCCTGGCCGAACGGCGTGATCAATTGCCGGACGTCAGGTGAGCCGAACGCCGCGCCGCGATCTGCGTGCTGATCCAGAGACCGGATCGCAGCCCAGATGGCCTGCTTTGCACGCTGCGCGGCCGATGGGCTCTTCTCGGCGAGAAAATCGGCCAGCCTCTCAAGGTCGCGCCACGCACGCGATGAGAGCCGCACCTCATTCGTCAAGCGTTCCGCGCCCGCCGCTCCGCGATGAGGCGGTCAAGTTCGGTCACCGCTTCATCAACCGAGTAAGACACGCCTGTGCGCTGATACTCCTCAAGCGCGGCCCGCGCCTCGGCGTGATCGCAATCTTCGTAGGCGACCGACGCTTCCTCGACACCGGAAGGGCGATTGGGCTCAAGATTTGGTGGCTTCGACATGCCAGGAGCCTACACGTCTGGACGCGATCGCGCCAGCTCTACCGGAACGGCGGCTCGTCGAAGGCACGCAACTTACGGGAGTGAAGATTCGGCCCCTCCGCGCGGAGCAGATCCACCGTCGCGATGCCGATCTGCAGGTGCTGGCTGATGGCGCGTTCGTAGAAGGCGTTGGCCTGACCGGGCAGCTTGATCTCGCCATGCAGCGGCTTGTCCGACACGCAGAGCAGCGTGCCGTAGGGCACCCGGAACCGATAGCCCTGGGCGGCGATGGTGGCGCTCTCCATGTCGATGGCCACCGCCCGGCTCTGGTTGAAGCGGATGGCGCTGGAGGTGTAGCGCAGCTCCCAGTTCCGGTCGTCGGTGGTGACCACGGTGCCGGTGCGCAGGCGGCGCTTGAGGCTTTCGCCGCTCTCGCCGCTGACCAGCTTGGCCGCGTCATAGAGAGCGCGCTGCATCTCGGCGATCGACGGGATGGGGATATCCGGCGGCAGCACCTCGTCCAGCACATGGTCGTCGCGCAGATAGGCGTGGGCCAGGACATAGTCGCCGATGGTCTGGCTGCCGCGCAGCCCGCCGCAGTGGCCGATCATGATCCAGGCCTGCGGCCGCAGCACCGCCAGGTGATCAGTGATGGTCTTGGCGTTGGAGGGGCCGACGCCGATGTTGACCAGGGTGATGCCCCGGCCGCCCGGCGCCATCAGGTGGTAAGCCGGCATCTGGTGGCGCCGCCACGGGCCGTTGGCGATGACCAGCTCCGGCTCGGGCGTTTCAGCGGTGACCAGGATGTTTCCCGGCGCCGACAGCGCCATGTAGGGCGAACCGACCTTGCCGAGCTGCTCGCAGCCCCAGCGGACGAACTCGTCGACGTAGCGGTGGTAGTTGGTGAACAGGATGTACTGCTGCACATGCTCGGCCGGCGCGCCGGTGTAGTGCTTGAGCCTGGCCAGCGAAAAGTCGGTGCGCAGGCCGTCGAACAGCGCCAGCGGCCGGTTGTCCTCCAGCGCCTCGCTCCACAGGCCGTCGGCCAGTTCATCGCCGATGTGGGCGAGCTCGGTGGTCGGAAACCAGCGGGCGATCTCGGCGGCGGAGACGTCGGCCAGGGCCAGGTCGCCGCCGTCCAGAACGTACGGGAACGGGATCTCCTGCATCGACCGGCCGACATCCAGCGTGACGCCGAAGTCCTGGATCATCAGGGCCAGCTGCTCGACCAGATAGTCGCGGAACATCGCAGGGCGTGTGACGGTCGTGGCGTAGTGACCGGGCAGGCCGATCCGGGCATAGGCGCGGCTGATCCGCGGGTAGCCGTTCTCGCCGCTCCAGTGCAGCCGCAGTTCCGGGTAGGCGTAGGTCCCGTTCAGGCGATCGGCGGGATCGGGACGCAGTCCGTCGGTCAGGAAGGCCTTGAGCGCGGCCCGCAGGGCCGAGACGGAGCGGTCGTATTCTTCGATAAGCCGCTCGACGATGGCGGCTGCTTCTTTCTCATGAGTCATGACTGCTTATAGCGACGTTGCGTGAAACTGGCGAGACGGCCGCTTGCGGCCGACGAAACCGGGGCCACATAGGGGCTCATGAACAACTCGCTTCGCACCTTCATGCTCATGGCCGCGATGACGGCCATCTTCGTCGTGGCCGGGTTCCTGATCGGCGGAACCACCGGCATGCTGATCGCGTTGGCGCTCGGCGGCGCCATGAACCTGTTCAGCTACTGGAACTCCGACAAGATCGTGCTGCGCATGTACGGCGCGGTGCAGGTCGACGAGAGCCATCCCGATGCGCTGATCCGCAACTACGTCGCCGACACCCTGGCCCTGGCCGACGGCGCGGGCATGCCCCGTCCCAAGGTCTATGTCATCGAGCAGGACCAGCCGAACGCCTTCGCCACTGGGCGCAATCCGGAGAACGCCGCAGTGGCCGCCACGGTCGGCCTGCTGCGCATGCTCGACCGGCGCGAGATTCGCGGCGTGATGGCCCACGAGCTGGCGCATGTGAAGAACCGCGACACCCTGACCATGACCGTCACCGCGACCATCGCCGGCGCGATCTCGGCCCTGGCCAACATCGCCTTCTTCTTCGGCGGCGACCGCGACCGGCCGGCCGGAATGATCGGAACCATCCTGATCGCCGTCCTGGCGCCCATCGCCGCCGCCCTGGTGCAGATGGCGATCAGCCGGGGCCGCGAGTACGAGGCCGACCGCGAAGGCGCGGAGATCAGCGGCGACCCGCAGGCCCTCGCCGACGCGCTGGCGAAGATGGAAACCTGGAGCCACCGCACGGTCAACGAGACGGCAGAGCGCAATCCGGCCAGCGCCCAGATGTTCATCATCAACCCGCTGAGCGGGCGCGGCGCCGACAACCTGTTCTCCACCCACCCGGCGACCGGCAACCGGATCGAGGCTTTGATGAAGCTGGCGGGCGGCGCTCGGCGCGCGGGCACGTCGGTTCCCCGAACCGCCGCCCGCCGGGGCCCCTGGAGCTGACATCACAGCCGGGACGACCGCAGCCAAAGCCACGCCCCTCGCACGTTTCTAAAAAAGACTTGCTTTACGCGCGGGGCGCCCGTTCATCCTGACGAGGTTCCAATAGAGGAGACCCTGGATGAGCGTCTCGATCTCCCGCGACGGCCCCGTAACGGTCATCGCCATCGACCGGCCGGATCGTCGCAACGCGGTCGACGCCGTCACCGCCCGCGCCCTCTACGAGGCCTTCAGAGCCTTCGACGCCGATGACAGCGCCAGCGTCGCGGTGCTGACCGGGACCGGCGGAAACTTCTGCGCCGGGGCCGATCTGAAGGCGGTGGCCACGGGCGCCGGCAATCGGGTCGAGCGGACCGGCGACTACGGCCCCATGGGCCCCACGCGCCTGCGCCTGTCCAAGCCGGTGATCGCCGCCGTCGAAGGCTACGCGGTGGCCGGCGGACTGGAGCTGGCCATCTGGTGCGACCTGCGCGTCGCGGCGAGAAGCGCCACCTTCGGGGTTTTCTGCCGCCGGTTCGGCGTGCCGCTGATCGACCTGGGCACCGTGCGCCTGCCCCGTCTGATCGGCGGCTCCCGGGCCATGGACATGATCCTGACCGGTCGGGCTGTCGACGCGGAGGAGGCGCTGGCCATGGGCCTGGCCAACCGGGTCGTCGAGGACGGCGAGGCGCTCGAGGCGGCCGTCGCCCTGGCCCGCCAGATCGCCGGCTTTCCGCAGATGTGCCTGCGCAATGACCGCCTCTCGGCCATGGAACAGTGGAGCCTCGACTGGGACGCGGCCACGACGTTCGAGATCGGCGTCGGTCTGGAAACCCTCGCGTCCGGCGAGGCGGTGGCGGGCGCGACCCGGTTCAGCGGCGGCGAAGGCCGTGGAGGACAGTTCCAATGACCGAAGAGCTCGCACCCGTCTTTACCGAACGCCAGCAGGGCCATCTGCCCGGAGTCCTGGGCATGGAATGGGAGACGGTCCGCCACGGCTTCGTGCGCGGCCGCTTCACGGTGGCCAAACACCACATGGCGCCCAACGGCTTCCTGCATGCCGCCAGTGTGATCACCCTGGCCGACAGTGCTTGCGGCTATGGAAGCGCCGTCTCACTGCCCGAAGGGGCCAGCGGATTCACCACCATCGAGCTGAAGAGCAACTTCCTCGGCACCGCCCGCGAAGGCGTCGTCGCCTGCGAGGCGCGCATGGTCCATGGCGGCCGCACGACGCAGCTCTGGGACGCCGAGGTCCGTCATCAGGACACCGGCAAGCTCATCGCCCTGTTCCGCTGCACCCAGAGCGTTCTGTGGCCACGCGCCTGAGGCGCAAAGCGCCCCTTGCGAAATCGGAACCGCATCGCTAGGTTCCGCGCCTTCGCACTCAGGGCCCCTCACCGGGCCCACACCCGGCGTTACGGAGAGGTGGCAGAGTGGTTGAATGTACCGCACTCGAAATGCGGCGTGCCTTCACGGGTACCGTGGGTTCGAATCCCACCCTCTCCGCCACGGCCTGATTTTCCTTAGGAAGATCAAGCCGGTACTGATCGGCCTACCTCGCCAGTGTACCTCGCGGTACACGCGCGCGGTACACGCACCCCCGCCCGAGGCCACGTGCCGGGCGTTCGGCGACTGCCGAAAGTGGGATTGGGACGCGCCGCCTTGAGCGGATTCCGTGTCCCGCATCTGCAACATCGTCATGGCTCCTACCACCTGCGCGTCAGGGTGCCAGACGATCTGAAGCTGCGGGTCGGAATGGTTGAAGTCAGGCGGTCCCTCCGGACCAGCTCTCTGTCAGTCGCTCACCGCCTCGCCGCTCGCTATGCCGCGCGACTGAAGGAGGTTTTTGAGATGCTGCGTACCGAAAGCTACACCCTTGAACGAGCCCGAGCGTTTGTCGCGGCTTGCTTCCACGACCTTGTCGACAAGCCGACACAGCCGTTCGTTTCACGAACGGACTGGCCCGATCTGGAGATCGCGGAACAGCGTGGCCTGGCTGGCGAACACCTCAGCGAACTTGAAGACGAGATCGCGACCGGCAACCTGACGCCCCAGCGCAAAACTTGGGTGACGACCCTCCTACGTCAGCACGGCATTGAGCCAGCCAGCCTGCCCGACAATGTCGCGCATGACCTGTCTCTGGGCATGCTGCGAGTTCAGGCGGAGCAAGACCGGCTCTTCATGTTTCGGCTGGGTGACCGGCTCGCACGCTATGTCCCGACGGACTCCCTGTTCATCGAACAAGCTCGGGCTCCAGCGTCGCCGGTTGCTCCCACGTCCAGTGCGGAATTGCTTCCGACCGGTCCGCGCCTCGGCGACTTGGCTGACGCCTATCTGGCTCAGGGGCGCCGCAAGTGGACCGCCAAGACGTTGAAGTCGAACACAGCCAAGCTCGCCGTGATGCTGGATCATTTCGGCAGGGACCGCTTCGCGGAGACCATCACCGCTCAGGACGTGCGGGGCTATAGGGATGCGGTCCGACGCCTTCACAAGAACTATCGACTGGGCATCGGCAAGACGATGCGCGAACGCCAGACTGACACCGAGAGCCACCAGCTTTCCGCCAAGACAGCCTCGCTCATCTTCGAGAGCTGTAAGGCGTTCCTTCGGTGGGCGAAGGCCGACGCCTACATCACCGCAAACCCGGCCACCGACATTCGAGTCGAGGTCGGCAAAACCTCCAAGCGCAAAGCTCCGACGCGGCGACCGTTCACGCCAGACGAACTGAAGGTCTTGTTTGAGGCCCCGAACTTCACCGGCTTCAAGTCTCCTCGCCGACGCTTTGAGCCGGGCTCATTGGTCGTTCGGAACGCCTACTACTGGGTCCCACTGATCGGCCTCTATACCGGCATGCGGCTGGGCGAGATCATTCAGCTTCACATGGGCGACCTGCATCTGGATGGTCCGCACCCCTACATCGACGTCAGCGAGGACGCTGACCCGAAGGCAGACACCGCTGACGTCAAGCATGTGAAATCCGACGCGGGAATCAGGCGTGTCCCGGTCCACCCGGACCTTATCAAGCTCGGCTTCCGCGAGTTCGTTCGGGGTCGGCAGAAGGACCGCAGGACCAGGACGCGGCTGTTCTGGGAAGTCGGCTATGGAGCTGACGGACAGCCCTCTTCGATCTTTTCGAAGTGGTTCGGTCGCCTGCTTGGGAAGGTGGGTCTCACTGACCCGGCCCTCGTCTTCCATTCGTTCAGGCATGGCATGGAGGACGCATTCAGGAACGCGCTTACACCTCAGTATGTCATCGACCGGATCATCGGCCATGCCGACGGCGCAGTGAGTAGTCAGTACGGTCAGGGCGTCTCTCTGGAAGTCGCCTATCGGGCCGTCGCCGATCTGAGGATTGGCTTTGACGCCGTTTCCCTTTTGGCCAGTCAGGCGCACAGAGGCTCCGATGGCGGACCGACAATGGCTCCCCCACCGCCGGAATATCAGCATTGACTCTGACGTCTAAGCAACCATACTCGAAGTGCTCGGTCGTCATCTAGGTGATAGAGGCTTGCGCTAGCTGGCCGAGAAAAATCCCAACATAGCTCTTTGATCTGCATTCACTTTGCGGACTGAGAACGCCTGCGATCCTAAGTCGAGTTCATTCCGATGGCGCCATTGGTTGCCATACACGGAGGCAATTCGCGTGGCTTGCCGGTAAGAACTGGAAGCGCCAATGACAAATACTATTCCTGGCTTCATGACTGAGTTTCAATTCGCCCAGACGGTGGGGCTGTCCGTATGGGGCATCCGCGCTTGGCGAAAACGAGGATACGGGCCACCGATCACGAAGTTTGGCCGTATGATTTACTACCGGCTGACGGATGTAGACGCCTTCCTGGCTGCTCCGAACGGGACCGATTGATCTCCGCAAGGGCATCTCCGCACTCTCCTCCCTACAACCCCAGAACAATGACAACGAACAATGGCAAACCCTCTGAAGACAGGGGTTGTCGTCGCCTTTAGCCATGCCCAGAAGACGGGCACGGAGAACGACGCACAACCGTCCGCGAAGCAGCGCAAGCAAGCGAAGAACGCGTTTCACAATGCGAAGCAGCGCTGTCAAAATCCAAAGAACCCCAGCTACGCCAATTACGGCGGGGCAGGCATTAAGGTGCTTCTTGGCAGCGTCGATGACCTGGTGAAGGCCATCGGATGGCCCGCCAGTTCGAAGGTCTCCCTCGAACGCATCAACCCGCAGGGTCACTACGAACCCGGGAACATCCGGTGGGCCAGCAAGACCGCTCAAGCGCACAACAAGGTCGGCTCTCCGCTGGCGACGCTTCCTCCGCTGGAGAAGCTCATCGAACAGACCAAGGCGAGCCTGAACAACAAGGCTCTCCGAGACAGAGCGACAGAGGCAGATTGCGAGCCAACACCTGAAGTGGGGCGGCGTTGAAGGGCAAATGCTGGCCATTGCTTCGCGCCTTCGCCGCCAAGGCAAGTCTGCGAAGTTCACTCCGTTGAGGACCCTGCTTATAGAGCTGAACGACCTTGGTTCGCCGAAATCCTGGGCGAAGGAGTTCGCGTCGGTCCTCGACGCCAATTTCCTGTTCGTCCCCGACTTTCAGATTGACGTCGGCGTGGGGAGCGAAAAGTGCATCGGCTCGCGCCGTGCGGTCCGTTATCGATCCGGAAGCCCTCTTGCGAGAACAGGTGCGCGAGGCCGTGTTCGAGATCGGCAATGAGCTCGACGGGCCAGTCGCGGGCTTCGGCGCGCGATTCCGAGAGTTGATACGGGCTGCCAATCAGGATCTCGCGGGCGCCTTCGACCAGCCGGCGATCGAGTTGACATATACCGACCGCTACCTACTGAGCCCGCTGACCGTGCGGTTGCTGGGCGAGCTTCTGTCGGGCTTCGCAGGGCCGGCAACACGTATCCAGGTGCGGACGTTAGCCGTCCGTCCCGGTGGCGAGTCGAAGGGCGGTGCAAAGATCGACAAGGACTGGCGCGCGATGGCTGATCGCGACCTGATCCTCAAGGCGACCTTGGGAGCCATTTCGCCGCTGGCTTCCTTGGAAACCTCCCACGCCATTCCGCATCGGCGGCGTCTCGATTTCCGCACGAGCCGTGTGAGCGGCACAATATTCTTTGACCAGGGCGTGGGTTCGTGGCGCACGGCTACCGACACGCTATTCGACTTCGGTGACACGCCGAGCGGTCAGATTGAACAAATGAAGCAGTTGTTCGAGATCACCAACAATCCTCACGGGACCTTTGTCGCGGTCAGGCTCGATCCTGCCGGCGCGCCCAGATGACTCTTGGGACCAGAGGTTCTACCAAGTCAGCGTCGCGAAAGTTCCGCGATTCGTATCGGACAGCCTAATGCACGGCCCACAGATACTTGCGCGGACGCTTTCCGAGGTCACCCGGATCGACCGATACGGCAACCGCTGGCAATACCACTCCCGGAGCGACCATCACTCGAAGGTAGCATGCTGGGGCATCGTCTTTGATTTGCTACACCTCAACCCCCTTCTTCGTCGTCATGTCGAAGCCGGAACGGTTCATTTCGGGATCAATCACGAAATGAGGGACTTCGTGAATGACCGTAAGAAGAACCTCGATCTCGTCCTCTGCACGCCTTCGAGTGGTTCACCGAAGGGAAGCGTGAATAGCCTGTCTGAGATGGCCAGCGAGTACGGAATCCAGCTGTCGGAGCGCGAAGCGGACGAGCTGGCCTCGCTTCCCCCACTCCGCAGGGCGCCCGTCGGCTCGGTGCTGATGGCGCTTGAAGCCAAGGTGTCAAACGGCGCGCAAAAGTGACCCCCGATCGGCGTCCAAGATTGACCCCTCTG
>JASJPM010000002.1:0-262488 GCA_031426695.1 Caulobacter sp. | reverse complement strand
AAAATCCGCTCCAACGCCTGCAAGGCCAATGGCATTTTCAGTATTGTTGTTGTCGTTTCCTCCCCGCACCGGGATGAACCGATGCTCGGGTCGAATTGAGCCTGCGGCCCGGGCCTCAGGCCCGTCATTGCGCTAGATCAATGTTGAAGGTTCGCGCACCGGGGCGGTGGCTCTGGGCGTATTCGTTCGCTAAAGACCATGATGTCGCTACCCGCGCGGGCCCCTTGTCGGCACCGCCTGGATTTGTCGGCGTCGAGGGGATGGGCGGTGGCGGAAACCTTCGCATGGGCCCGACGGCTCGTGGTCTGGCAGGACGGCCAGGTAGCCAGACTGTTTCCCGGCTACTTCGCGCTGGTGATGGCGACCGGGATCATCTCCAACACGCTTCATCTCGAGGGCTTCCACGGCCTGTCGAACATCCTGTTCGGCCTGAACGTCGCGGCCTTTCCCTGGCTTCTGCTGCTGACGGCCCTGCGGGTGACGCGGTATCCCGGCGCGTTCTGGGTCGACCTCACCAATCCCAGGCTTGTCTTCTCGTTCTTCACCATCGTCGCGGCAAGCGACGTGCTCGGACTGGGCATGGGCCTGAGAGGCCTGACGGAGGTGGCATTGGCGCTCTGGCTCTTCGCGCTCGTCGTCTGGTTCTTCCTGATCTATTTCAGCTTCGCGGTGCTGACGTTTCTCAACTCGGCCCACAACGCCAACGTCGTGCACGGCGGCTGGTTGATCGCCATCGTGGGAACCGAGTCGCTGGTGATCCTGGGGACCATGATCGCCCCGCTGCAGGGCGCCCTGGCGCCGTGGCTGTTCGTGTTGATCCACATGCTGTGGGGCGTGGGCCTGGGGCTATACGGCATCTTCATCACGCTGTTCGCCTACCGCATCTTCTTCTTCGACGTCGGCCCCGAGGACATGACGCCGCTAGTATGGGTGGTGATGGGCGCGGCGGCTATCAGCGCGAACGCGGGTTCGACGCTCATCCTGACCGACAGCGGCGTGCCGTTCCTTGTGTCCATGCGGCCGTTCATCGACGGGGTGACGCTGATCATGTGGGCCTGGGCCACCTGGTGGATCCCGCTGCTGGTGCTGTTCGGCCTGTGGAAGCATGGCGTCCGGCGGGTCCCGCTGAGCTACACGCCGATGCTCTGGAGCCTGGTCTTCCCGCTGGGAATGTACGCCCTGGCGAGTCTGCGGCTGTCCCTGGCGGCGGAGTTCCCGCCGTTGCACGCCGTCGCCCGGACGATGATCTGGGTCGCGTTCGCCGTCTGGGCCGCCACGGCGCTGGCCCTGGCGCGCACCGTCTGGGTGGATTTGTGCGGCGCCATGGGCGCGTCGGGGCGCGAGGCGCCGGGTCCAGACGCCTAACGGAATAACAGGTCAAGCTGCAGAAAGCCGGCGATCAGCATGGTGTTGACGGCCCAGGCGATGGTCAGAAGCCGGGCGATCACGCCCCAGGGCGGCTTCGCATTCGCCGCGCAGCGCCAGATGGCGACCAGCACCCATATGGAATAGACTTGAAACAGGGTCAGCATGACCTGCTCGGTGATCTGGTCATGCCGGTAAAGGGCATCGACATAAACCAGGATCAGGGCGACGCTCACGAACACGCCCTGGCCCCAGAAAACGTGCGCCAGCGGCGCTTGGCCACGCCAGGCGGCGATCTGCGGGCCGAATGCGACCGCCAACAATTTGCGCCATTGCGAGGGTGGCGGTTCTGGCGGCTGGCGGCCCAAATCTAGTTCCCGGTGGCTGGAACTCACGTATCACGTTTGCATGGGCCTTGCGATTTCTTCGCCCTCCTCCTTCGCCGTGTGGGAGTTGACTTGGCCCCGAGCAGGGGCTGTCCTGAATATTGTCGATCGGAAAGAGGCGTGACGTGACCACATCTGTGACCGAACCCGCCGCGGGCGCCGGACGGGCCCTGTGGGTCAGCACGGCGGCCTCCGCCGCATGCTTCGCGGTCTGGACCCTCTTCGCGATCCTCGGCCTTGGCATTCAGGAGGAGTTCCATCTCTCCTCGACCCAGTTCGGTCTGCTTGTCGGCACGCCGATCCTGACGGGCGCGCTGAGCCGCGGCGCGCTGGGGATCCTGTCGGACCGCTATGGCGGGCGACGCACCTTCCTGATCGTGATGCTGCTCGCCACCGCGTCGACCCTGCTCATGTCGTTCGCGGGATCGTATTTCAGGCTTCTCCTGGCGGCGATGGGCGTCGGCCTGGCCGGCGGCTCATTCGCCGTTGGCGTCAGCTACGCCTCGAGGTTTTTCCCCACCCGCCGCCAAGGCGCGGCGCTCGGCGTGTTCAGCGCCGGCTCGGTGGGAGCGGTGATCACCGAGTTCCTGGCGCCCACCGCCATGCTGGCCCTGGGATGGCGCGGCGCGGCGCAGATCTGGGCCGCCGGATTGTTCGTGGTCACGCTGATCTTCTTCTTTCTGGCCAGAAACGAACCGACGCGGCAGGGCGCCGCCGTCGCGCCCTCGCTGATCGAACAGCTGCGCCCGCTGAGGCGCCTGCAGGTTTGGAGATTTTCGCTCTACTACTTCGTCGTCTTCGGCGCCTTCGTCGGGCTGACGCTGTGGCTGCCGCGCTACTTGGTCGGCGTTTATGGCGTGGATGTGAAGTTCGCGGGCCTGATGACCGCTGCCTTCGCGATCCCGGCCAGTCTCTTCCGCATCTATGGCGGCCGGCTTTCCGATCGCGTCGGCGCCCGCGCCGTCCTGTACTGGACCTTCGGCGCGGCGGCGCTTCTCTCCTTCATGCTGTCCTACCCGCCGACCGACTACGTCATCCACGGAGTCCGCGGCCCGATCGCCTTCTCCACCTCCATGGGACTGGCGCCATTCCTGGTAACCCTGGTGGCGCTGGGGTTCTTCATGAGCCTCGGCATGGCCGCCGTGTTCAAGCACATCCCGATGTACTACCCCGAGCATGTCGGGGCGGTTGGCGGGGTCGTCAGCATGGTTGGCGGCCTGGGAGGCTTTCTCCTGCCGCTGGCGTTCGGCGTGCTCGACGACCTGACCGGCGTCTCGACGAGCGCGTTCTTCCTGCTCTTCCTGCTCAGCCTCACCGCGCTGGCCTGGATGCACTTCGCCATCCGCCGGATGGAGCGGCCGGCCAGCGCCGCCCGTGAACAGTTTCCCGAACTACCGGAAATGGCCTCATTGCACGCCGCCCACGTCGCGCGCGAGGCCGCGGAGGAGAGTAAGGCCGGCCCGTTGAAACGACCCCTGATCGCCGACTGGCGGCCGGAAGACGCCGAATTCTGGCGGACGATCGGCCGGCCCGTGGCGCGTCGCAACCTGTGGATATCCACCTACTGCCTGTTGCTCGCCTTCGCGGTCTGGATGGTCTGGAGCGTCGTCGTGGCAAAGCTTCCGGCGGTCGGGTTCAGCTTCACCCCGGATCAACTGTTCTGGCTGGCGGCCTTGCCCGGCCTCTCGGGGGCCACGCTGCGCATCTTCTATTCCTTCGTGGTGCCGCTGTTTGGGGGGCGGCTGTGGACGGCGATCTCGACGGCGTCCCTGCTCATTCCCGCATTCGGCGTTGGATACGCGGTGCAGAATTCGCAGACGCCCTACCTCGTCTTCGTCATCCTGGCGCTGCTCTGCGGCCTGGGTGGCGGCAACTTCGCCTCGTCGATGGCCAACATCAGCTTCTTCTTCCCCAAGGCGGAGAAGGGTAATGCGCTGGCCATCAACGCCGGCCTCGGCAACCTCGGCGTGAGCCTTATGCAGTTCATCGTGCCCCTGGCGATTTCCGTGGCGATCTTCGGCGCCTTGGGCGGCGAGCCACAGGCGACCGGCGACGGCGGGCGGCTGTGGATGCAGAACGCCGGCTTCCTGTGGATTCCCTTCATCCTGGCGGGAACGGTGCTCGCCTGGTTCGGCATGGACGACCTGGCCAGCGCCAAGGCCTCGTTCGCGGACCAGGCGGCCATTTTCGAACGCCGACACACCTGGTTGATGTGCTGGCTCTACACAGGAACCTTCGGTTCGTTCATCGGTTTCTCGGCCGGCTTTCCGCTGCTCGCCCGACTCTCGTTCCCGGAAGTGGACTCCCTGAAATACGTGTTCATCGGCCCCCTAGTCGGCGCCGTTTCGCGGGCGGCGACAGGCTGGCTCGCCGACCGGTTCGGCGGTGCGCGCATTACCCTCCTGGTGTTCATCGGCATGATCGCTTCCGTGGGTGCCACGCTGTGGTTCCTGAAGGCCGGGAGCTTTTGGGGCTTCTTCGCTTCGGTCATGCTGCTGTTCTTCTTCACCGGCGTCGGCAACGCCTCCACGTTCCAGATGATCCCGGCGATCTGGCGGGAGACCGTGGGTCGAGGGGCGAGCGACCCCGGTCAGGCAGATCGCGAGGCCGCCGCGGTGATCGGCTTCACCTCGGCCATCGCCGCGTTCGGCGCGTTCTTCATCCCCAAGGCCTATGGCGCCTCCATCGCCGGCACCGGCTCGGCGAACGCGGCCCTTTGGGGCTTTTTGATTTTCTACGTCAGCTGCGCGGCGCTCACCTTCGTCGTCTACGTCCGACCCGGCGGCCTGCTGCACGCCACAGAGAGCCGCCGGCCGCCGGCGCCGATGTGATCGCGGACGCGCCAACAGGCCTGCAGCGAACGCAATCAACCAGCATGAGAACCGGCGGGCCTATCCGACTTGCGAGCAGCGGACCTTTGCGCCTGAAAGCGGCGACCTGCTCGACATGGACTGCCCCTTTCGCTCCTAGTGGTTTCAAGCGTCGCAGGTTCGAGTCACTGCCCACCGGCCGGCCTTCGTCGCGCGACTGACCATCCCCGCGATGGACCGTCCGAGAGCGTCTCGCCCGCTTCCGTTCACAACGCCGCGGGACTCCCACACAGTGGTTCCGGTCAGGGGATTTCGACAACCCGCGGGCAACGTTTTTCGGGCCGCTACTGGGTCGATATTCGCGGATGGCCATACGGCGTCTGCTGGAGTCGCAACCATGGCCGCTGAACCGCCCCGGACGATCGGACTATTGAGGATGATCCCGCCGTCATGCGGTTCCTCACGGCCGTGATCGGCCAGGACATTCCGATGAGCCGCATCGGCAAGTTCACCGTCGAGACGGCCATGCGCCAAGAGGAGGTTTGCCAACAACCGGGTTCGCCAGCCATTGCCATGTTGATACGTTATGGTATTGAATGTCACTTCGCATCAAGGAGGATGGCGATGGTCAGGCGTCGAGAGCGAGTTCGCCCAACCCGCGCGCAAACGAGCGAGCGCATTCTTGAGGGCGCCGCGGCGTCCTTTGCCGAGCGAGGCTTCCACGGCGCGACGATCGATGACATCGCCGCGCGAGCAGGCCTTACCCGCGGGGCGTTCCATTCGAGCTTCGGGTCGAAGGAGGACCTGTTCCTGGCGCTGTATGACCTCATGTCGGCGCGCCTGCGCGACCGACTCTCGGCGGCGCTGGCGCAGGTCACCCTCGCGAGCGGATCCCTTGAGGCGGCGCTGCGAGAATTCTCCCGGGGTCAGCTGGAGCGCGATTGGTATCTGCTCAGCACGGAGTTCAACCTTTACGCGGTACGCCAACCCTCGGTGGCGCAGCGCCTGGCGACGCACCATCGGGCGCTGCGGGAGGCCCTCATCTCGATTGTCGAGGAGTCCCTCGCCCGCCATGGCCGTCGTCTCACCGCGGATCGCGACAAGGTCTCGCGGCTGCTCCTGGCGATCCACGATGGAAACCAGGTCCAGAGCCTCATGGAGCCGGACACGCTCGATGCCGGGGACCTGACGGCGACCTTCGCCGGCGCGATCATGCATTCCGTATCCGCGGAGATCGCGCCAGCAACGCAGAGCCGCGCCGGAACAGACTGACGATCATGGACAAGGCCCCCACCGCCTACTGCTGCCCCCGTCCTGGATTGCTCCGCGGAGCGATAGAGCCCGCACAGCGACGCGCAAGCCAGCACCGCTCTCCCCCGAAGATCGCATTGGCTTGCACCGCCGCCCTGATGATCGGGCAGTGGAGTTGCAGCCCGAAGGAGCAACCGGCGGCCGAGCCAAGGCCCGTCGAAACCGTTATCGTGGCGCCCGCACAGGGGGGCACCGTCGCGGTCTACCCGGCCCAGGTTTTGTCTCGTTACGATGGTCGCCTGGCCTTCCGCGTTTCGGGCCGGCTCATCGCCAAGCTTGTCGAGGTTGGTCAGCCCGTCACCGCCGGGCAGATCCTGGCGCGACTTGACCCGGTGGACGCAGAACTGTCAGTGGTCGGCGCCAGGGCGCAGGTTGCCGCCGCGGAGAGCGCCGCCCGCCAGCAGGCGATAGACTTGGCCCGCGCGCAACGCCTGCTGACCGACGGCTTCATCTCGCAGGCCGGGTATGACCGAAAGGTGGTCGGCGCCGACCAGGCGAAGGAACAATTGCGCCTTGCTCAATCGCAACTGGCCGGAGCCGTCCGTCAGGTGGACTATACCATCCTGAGGGCTGCGCGCGACGGCGTGGTGGCGGATTTCGCCGCGGACCCGGGACGGGTCGTCCAGGCCGGCGAGACCATCGCTACCATCGCCACGCCTGGCGAGATCGAAGCGGCGATCAGTATTCCGGAGGGTGAATCCGAGGCCTTCCGCCGCTCGACCCTGACGGTGCGCACCTGGTCGGCGCCAACAGTCAGCTATCCTGGACGCATTCGCGTGATATCGCCCGCGGCGGCTATGCAGACCCGGACCTTCGAGGCTCGCATCGCCTTCAGCGCGCCGCCGGGCGCCGCGGCGGTCGGCTCGACGGCGGAAGTGACCGCTACCACGCCCATCGTGGGAACCTCCATGCGCCTGCCCGTCTCCGCGCTCAGCCAGCGCGCCGGCCACCCCATCGTCTGGGTGGTCGCGGGAACGCCGGCGCGGGTCTCCGCCCGCAATGTGGAAGTGGTCCAGGTGCAACAGAACGCAGTCCTGGTGACTGGGAACGTTCGTCCGGGTGACCGTGTGGTCACCGCCGGCGTGAACCGCCTCTTTCCGAATGAGGTGGTTCGTCCGGTTCCGTCCACCGCGCCTGTTCTTCAATGAAGGGCCCCAACCTCTCGGCATGGGCGCTCAGCCACCGCGGGATGATGCGCTTTCTCATCGTGGTTGCGGCCCTGACCGGGATCTACGCCTACGGTGCGCTCGGACGGCAGGAGGATCCGGACTACACGATCAAGACGATGCTGATTACCGCTGCCTGGCCTGGCGCCGACGCCGCCCAGATGGCCGAGCAGGTCGGGGCTCCTATCGAGCGGACGGTGCAGACATTGGCGGAGGTCGACAGCGTCCTGACCAGCGCCCGGCCCGGCGTGGTGGTCATCAATGTCACGCTGCGGGACGACGCGTCCCCCACGGCCATAGCCTCCACCTGGACCCGAATCCGTCAGCGCGTCTCCGATCACCGCTCAGAGCTCCCAAAGGACCTTCAGGGGCCAGAATTCAATGACGACCTCGGCCAGACCTATGGCAACGTCTATGCGCTCACCGGTGACGGCTTCAGCCTGACGCAGCTCAACGGGTTCGCCGAAGCGCTGCGAGACAAAGTCCGCACACTCCCCGACGTCGGGCGGGCGGACATCACGGGCACCGTCGATGAGCGGATATACATTGAATACAGCGGCGCCAAGCTCGCTCTGCTGGGGGTCGACCCACAGCAGATCGTTCAGACCGTGCAGGCAACCAACGTCGTCGCCCCGGCGGGCGAAATCAATCTGGGCGGCGAGCGGGTGCGCATCGCGGTCAGCGGTAGTTTCGGATCCGTTGAGGCGATCCGTGAAATGCGCATGACCGTCGGTGGGCGAAGCTTGCGCCTCGGCGATGTGGCCACCGTGACCCGCGGCCTGACCGACCCCCCGGGATTTCGCATGCGGTTCAACGGCGAGGACGCGGTCGGTCTGCTGGTGAGCCTGCGGAGTGGAGGCGACAGCAACCGTCTGGGGAAGGACCTGGGCCGCCTGGTGGCGGCGTTCCAGGCGCAGGCGCCGGTGGGCATCTCGATCGGCGCCGTGGCCAACCAACCCGGGATCGTCCGGGAGTCGATCAGCGAGTTCAGCCGCTCCTTGGCCGAGGCCGTGGCTATCGTGCTTGGCGTCAGCTTCCTGGCCCTAGGCCGGCGGCCCGGGATCGTGGTGGCGCTCTGCATCCCGATCGTTCTGGCGCTTACCTTCGCCGGCATGCTGATAATGGAGATTCCGCTGCATCGGGTCTCGCTGGGAGCCCTGATCATTGCGCTGGGCCTGCTTGTCGATGACGCCATCATCGTGGTCGAGCAGATTGAGACCAACCTCAAGTCCGGGTGGGACAAGGTCCGGGCGGTTACCTCCGCCTACGAAGTGACCGCCCAGCCGATGCTTGTCGGCACCCTGATCACCGCAGCGGGATTCCTGCCCATCGGGCTGGCTCAGTCATCCACCGGCGAATACACCCGCTCGATCTTCCAGGTGGTCGCGATTTCCCTGGGCCTGTCCTGGCTGGTGGCGGTATTCATCACCCCTTTTCTCGCCAACTGGCTTCTGCCCGCCCCGACGATGCCCGCCCGTCCGGCCGCCGACCCTGGCTCGGCGCATGGTGACACCTATCAAAGCCCGTTCTACCAGCGCTTCCGCGGGGCCGTGACCTGGGCCCTTGATCGGCGTCGCACGGTGCTGGCGATCACCGCGAGTCTGTTCGTCGGATCTTTGATCCTATTCGGGTTCGCGGTGCCGAAGCAGTTCTTCCCGACGTCGGATCGTCCGGAATTGCTCATCGAACTACGGCTGAGCGAGAACTCCAGCTTCGAGCAGACTTCGGCGGTGGCCAGGCGCATGGAAACCGCCCTGAAGGGCGACGACGATATCATTTCCACGGCCACATATGTCGGCGGCGGCACGCCGCGGTTCTATTTGGCGCTCGCGACCGTGAACGCGAGCCAAGCGACGGCGCAGATCGTCATCAACACCAAGGGCGGCCCGGGCCGCGAGCGGGTCCGGCAAAAGATCGAAGGTCTCCTAAGCGCTCGCTTTCCGGAGGCGCAAGGCCGGGTCAGCACCCTGGAACTTGGACCCGCGGTGGGTCAGCCGCTTCAGATCCGTATCACCGGTGATCAATTTTCGGCCATCGCCCCCGCCGCGGAACAACTTGAAGCTCTCATGCACGGCGATCCCCGCGTCCGGGACGTCAACAAGGACTATGGCGAACCTCTCAAGTCCGTCCGCATACTGCTTGACCAGAACAAGGCGCGCGCCATGGGGGTGACCACCCTGTCGGTGCAGCAAGGCCTTCAAAGTGCGATCAGCGGCGCACTGGTGACCACTTATCGCGAGGGTGACGACGCCATTCTGGTGATGGCGCGACTTGAGGCGTCGGAGCGCAACAGCATCGATCGCCTCGCCTACGCCCAGGTGAAGACCGCGACGGGTGAGTCGGTGCCTATATCGCAGGTCGCGCACCTTCAGCCGACCTTTCAGCCTGCGGAGCTCAACCTTCGCGACGGGCGCCCCACCATCACCGTTCAGGCCGACGTGGTGGGAGGGCAACCGGCCGATGTCGTCGCCGACTGGAAGCAATCCCTTCAGGCGATCAAGGACAGCCTGCCCGACGGCGCCGCGTTGGAGTTTGGCGGTGCCCTGGAAGGGGGGTCGAAGGCGCAGGCCTCCGTCTTCAAAGCCCTGCCCGTCGCCGTGCTGGTCATCCTTCTGTTGCTGATGATCCAGCTCCAGAGCAGCAAGAAGATGCTGCTGATCGTCCTTACCGGTCCGCTTGCGCTCATCGGCGTCGCACTGATCCTCGGCGCCATGCGCGTTCCGTTCGGCTTCGTGGCCCTGCTGGGCTCGCTAGCGCTCTTTGGCATGGTGATCCGCAATTCGGTGATCCTGGTGTCGCAGATCACGCTGCTGGAACTGGAGGGGCGCCAGCCCTTCGAGGCCATCGTCGAGGCCACTGTCCACCGTTTCCGGCCAATCACGCTCACGGCGCTGGCCGCGATCCTGGCGATGATCCCGCTCACGCGCTCTGTTTTCTGGGGGCCGATGGCCTGGTCGATCATGGGCGGCCTGGTCGTGGCCACCCAGCTGACCCTGTTCTTCCTGCCTGCGCTCTACGCCGCCGCCTACAATGTGCGGCGTGACCCGGCGCCCGCGGAGGACGCCCGCGCGTAGATTGCGGAGATAGCGGCCTCGACCCCGAGGTTCTGGTGGAACCGGCCGGAGGTTTGCCCGCGAGGCGGCCGCGCGTCTCCAAGGAATTCGATCATCTACTCGTTGGCGACGGGATCCAGTGTGTGGACCGTCAGTCCATCCAGGTCTTCGGTGACCTTGAGTTGGCAGGACAGGCGGGAGTTCGGCCCACGCACGTCAAGCATCGACAGAAGAGCATTCTCGATCTTGGTCATGGGTGGAAATTTGTCGAGCCAGTCGGCATCGACATAGACATGGCAGGACGCACAGGAGCAGGCGCCGCCACAATCCGACTCGATCTCGGCCAGACCATTGCGCATTCCCGCCTGCATGACCGAAACACCAGGCTCCACCTCAAGCGTACGCGCGGCCCCACTCGAACTGACATAGGTCACCTTGACCGACATGCACTCACTCCACTCGCCCCGGTCCTGCCCCCGTAACGACTAACCCTTTGACGCCGCATTGCTTGTCGCGTCGCCGGTGGCGAGATGCTCACGGGACAAACCCAACAGCCGCGCTAGCCGGAAGTAGCCCAGCAAGACGACGAATTTCATGATCGAGACCGCCATGCTCGCGATCGTCCCGACCCCGACGGCGGAGGCGATGAACCCGCAGGCCTCCTTGCTGGTCGCGGTTCGCAGGATCGTGGTCCAGTCCTGATACTGGATCTTGACCTCGTACTCCCAGGGCGCGGGGGCATCGACGATCCCCGTCAACACGATATGCTCGCCCTTGCGGTCCAGCTTCGCCCGGTCGAGGCCCATGACGAGCTCTCGATCACCCAGTCCTTCAGACCAGAAATTCATGAGGTGACACCCCTATTGAACAGTCCAGCCAACCTCTGAACCACAAGGGTCAGCAACAGGCCCGGAGCGATCACCAGGAGCCTCAAGACGAAGGGGATCAATATCCCTCCCTCTTCCGCCAGGAATTCAGCTGTCCGGGGCTTGGCCAACAGCTTCAGAAAATCCCGAAGATCATCCGGCGACAGCTTGATTGAGTATTCCCAGCAGACGGGCTCGATCGTCCCTTCCATCGCCAGATACGTCGGATGAACACTCAATGTCGCGTCCACAAGCTCCAGCGGGAGCCTTTGCTTTCCAAGACCTTTCGACCAGACGATCATAGCAGGAAGCCCCTCTCCCGCGCCGCGCCGACCGATTCCGGCTCTTGCCACCAAACGTTCAGGCCCAGGTCTTCGGCCACGACCTTGGCGGCGTTGTAGCCGCCGCCGAACGTGATCATCCCGCCCGGAAACGTGCTGGCGCCGCAGACATAGAGGTTATCGATCGGCGTCTTGTTGGACGAACACTGCACGTTCGGCCTCGAATACCCCATCTGCGTCATCACGTAGGCCCCGTGCTTGATCGAGCCGCGCTTCATCTGGGGGATCTTCATTTCGATATAGACGGGCGTGTAGTCATAGCGCCGCACGATGTCCGCGCTGTCGAAGTCGGTCATGTATTCGGCGAGCTTGGCGATCAGACGGTCGCCGTATCGCGCCGAGATTTCGGACCATTCCCCCTCCGCCGGCGCGTAGGGGACGCAGGCCTCGATGCGGCAGACCGCGCTGTCGGGGTCAACCTCCCTCGGGGCCTGGTTGGGATCCAGGTCCGTGGTGAAGGTGACGTGGCCGATCGCATGGAGCAGCCGCCCCTCCATCACCTCCTTCAGATGGGTGACGACGTCTTCGGGCGTTTCGACGCCAAAGACCCTGATGAAGGCGTTCTCCACGCCGGGGTCGAAGCTTTCCGCCTTGAAGCGCGGCTTCTTCCGGAGGCCGAGATGGCACAGGAAGAATGAACTCTGTTCCCACTCCCAGTTGCGCGCGGTGTTGAGGCAAAGCTTGGAGCGATTCAGGACCTCGGCTTCGGGTATGAACTCCCCGAAGGTGGTGACGGGGTCGGTGGACGTGACGATCGCCCTGGCGTCGATCCGCACGATCGGGCCATCCATGCCGGTCGGGACTATCTCGACCCCTTTCGCGACGCCGTCCTCGACGATGAACCGTTTGACCTCATGGTTCTCCATGACGTCCATGCCCGCCAGGATGCCGGCTTTCTGCAGCGTGGAGGACAGCCTGTGCGACCCGCCGCGCACGAGCGTGGCGTTCAGGATGCGGTTGAAATACAGCGGGACCAGATAGCTGGAGTTCGTCTCTTCCGGATCGATCCCCCACATGCAGATCAGATACAGCAGCAGGGCGCCCAACTCCGGCGTCTCGAAATTCCAGCTCTGGCAGATCTCGTACGGCGTCATTTCGGACACCTTGAGGATCTTCTGGCCTAGTTCACTTTCCATATAGGTGGCGGCGAGCTGCGCCGAACCGACCGGCCGGCCATAGGTCGACGGGATCAGGTATTCATCGGCGATCTGCTTGTAGTCGAGGTAGATTTCCCGGTAGCGCTCGGCATCTCGGGCGGAGATCTTCCTGATCGACTCGACGGTCTTTTCGAGGTCGGCATAGAGGGTGATCGCCTCGCCGTTCTTCTTCAGCAGGGCGGCTTCGACCTCGGGACGGATGTAGACGCAACCGTCCGCCTCCAGTTCGAGATCCGCGTACGGCGGCGCCACGTCCAGCATGAGCATGTAGTTTGCGTGGAGGTTGAAGCGAAAGCCGGAGAACTCCTCCGTGACCAGCGCCCCGCCGGTCTCATGGCGTCGCTCGACGACGAGCACCTTCGCCCCCGCCTTCGCCAGGTAGGCCCCGGCGGTCAGGCCATTGTGGCCCGCACCGACCACGACCACGTCGTACTGTTTATCTTCGGACATTGTTGTCTCTCCGACAGCGCAATCTGGAATTTCTTCCGGGCGAATTTAGTCGACAGTGAATCGCTGGGTGACGCCCTGCCGCCTCAACAGCTCCGTTGCACCGTCGAAGGCTTTTGCTTTCCACCACTCGGGTCGAGCGAGGCCGAGATCACTGATGACCTCGCAGGCCGCCGCATAGCCGGCGCCCAGGTTGGTGTAGTTCGCCGCGCCGGTTGATTGGCAGATGTAGAAGCTGTCGATCGGGGTTTTAGGCGCGCCACAGCCGGCGAACGGCTTCCAGCTCCAGAACTGGGCCTCGTTGACCGAGCCGCTCGGATGCATGTTGCCGCCGCAATGCGGGTTCCGGCGCACATAGTCGTGCGGCGTGTTGACGTAGCGGGCCAGCTTCGCGGTCTTCAGATTGGGCAGGTACTGGACCATCACGTCCTCGACCTTGTCCGCATAGGACTCCCGCAGGTCGTCCCACGCCTGGGGGCCGCCCAACGGTTTGATGTCGTAGGGAACCATGGCCCAGGCGAGCAGGGTGTACTGCCCCGGCGGGGCCTGGGTGGGATCGGCGATGCAGTAGTTGAAGGCCGCGCCCCAGACGATGGGCGGATCCGGCGGAAGGTCCCGGACAAGGCAGCCGTCGATCAGCCGGGAGACATCGTCCATGGTCTCCGCGCCGAAATTGTAGACAAAGGTGTTGTTCACCTCGGGGAACTTCGCCGAGCAGGCAAAGTCCGGCCTCTCGCTCATGACGTAGTAGTTGGTGAACAGGGTGGAGCCGCGGTAGTCAAAGCGCTTGAGCGAGGCCCTCGCCGACACCGGCAGGTTTTCCTCGCCGATCAGGCCGAAGAAGGTGGGCTTGGCGCTGAGGTCGCTGATTACCGCCCGGGAGGCCTTGAAGACCGCTTCCGGATAGCAGGCCAGTTTCGACAGGACGACGCCCTTGGCCTGGTTGTTCTCGATGGTGACCTTATCGACCGGGCAATTGTAGAAAATCTTGCCGCCGTGGTGGACGAAACAGCGGACCAGCGAGTGGGTTAGGCCATGGCTGCCGCCGCGCGCCGTGTAGCCGCCATCGGCTGTGAACATGAGCAGGAAATTCAGCACCGCGAGCGGTCCGGTGAGCCGGCTGCCGATACCCTCGATGCCTGAGGTGGCCGGATAGCTCAGCACCGCCACCTTGATCTGTTCATTTTCAAAGATGCAGTCGACGAATTCGACCCCCGTCATCCACAACCAGTCCTTGGGGAAGATCGGGAGCTTTTCGTAGGCCTCAAGCATGGCGAGGAAGCTCTCGTCGGTGTTCTTTTCTCCGTACCCGGCCTGAAACATCGCAGGCATCATCGGACCGAAGAAGTTGACGATCGTTCGATAGGTTTCGGCGTCCTTCGGCGATATCCGCTTCCACGCCTCATAAGTCTCCCTGGCGTCGCGCCCGGAGAACAGCACGGCGTTGCCATCCAGGAACGGATAGAAGTAGGCGTACTCGGCGCCGGGGGGGCGAAGCAGTTCCAGCCCGAACCTTTCAAGCTCCAGGTCCATATAGGCGGGGCCGAAATGGGTGAGGAGGAGCGAGGCGTGCATGTTCAGTTTCACGCCGGGGTGGAGGACCTCCTCGGTCGAGCAAAAGGTTCCCGACTCGTCTCGGCGCTCGAAGACCGCGACGCTCAGGCCCGACTTCTGCAGATACGCGGCGGTGGCGAGGCCGTTTATCCCACCCCCCACCATGATCACGTCATATTCCGACTTTGGGCTCGTCATCTGCGTTGCCTCTCCTCAGCCGTTCCAGCGCGTCGCTGAAACTGTCGTGTTCTCGAAGGGATAGCCGCCGCTCAAAGGCGCCCGCCGCCCGGCGGGCGCGCGACCCGGACGTCAAGCGCGGCGTCGGAGGATTTCCTGGGAACTGGCGTCATCTGCGCGGCCTTCTCGATGTCCTGGCCGATCGTCGGACTGCGACGAAGCGGCTCAACATTGCTAATACATATTTGTTATCTAGACAACAACTATCTTGCATTTCATTTAGATCACGGGCGCGCCGGACAGCCATTGCCATGGCCGTTAGTTCAGGGGGCGTCTACGACGCCGGGCAGCAACCACGCCGAACGCAATCCGGCCGCTGCTGGTCCGCCCCCCCGCCCCGTTCCCGAGGCCTGGCTCTCATCCGCCAGGGCCCTGAGGGCGCCTGGACATGCGGACCCGTTCGCGGCCCGTTCCGGACAGCGCCTGAAGCGCCGAACCACGGAAGCGAGACCGAATGATCACGGCGACCTCAGCCTTGCCTGACAAAGTCGATCACCACCCCCTCGGGCGTACGTTGGCGGTACGCCACGGTGACCGTCTCGCCGAAGTGCGCCTCCATCTGGCGCAGCAGCGGCAGGGGATCGTGGTCGTTGACGAAACGCATCGCTTCGCCAGGCGTGAGGGCCTCAAGCGAAGCGAAAATCGCGGCGTGTCGGAAACGCTTGGCCACGCCGCGCGCGTCAAAGGTATAGACGGCGTACGGGTGCAGCTGTGCATGTTGCGCCCGATCCGTGTCGGACGAATCCGGAGTGTTCTGGGTCGGATCGGTCAGGGTCATGGTCCGGTCTCCTTCGCGTCGAATATTGCGACACCTCGGGCCCAACCTGATTGATGGGGCTCAAGTCCCCGGACCACACTTTCCGGCAAGGTGCGCGCCATGACCCAAAGCTCTCACTTCCAGCAGCTCCTCCACGCCGCCGCCACGCAGCCAGAGCCGCAACGACTGCTGTTCGTGTTCGCCGTGGCCGAGCTGCCCGCCGACGCGACCCTCGCGCAGCGTGAACGCTTCCTTGAGGGCCAGGGCGGCGCGCTGACGCCACTGATGTGCGTGGACAAGGCGCCGGCTGAACTGGCGGATTTCGAGGCCCTGCTGGCGGAATCTCGCCTCGCCGGACCGCCATGGCAGGTGGTGTTCGCCGCCGCGCTGCCAGGGCGGGCGGGCCGGCCGCCATCCAAGTCACAGATTGACGCGGCGCTGCAATCGATGGTGGACGCCGTGCGCCTGGGCGGCGTGAGCCGTTTCGCCGCCTACGGCCCAGCGGGCGGGCCGGTCTTGTTCAGCTAAACGGCGGCAACGCAGACCGGCTGGCCTTCAGCGCGATTTCGAGGGTTCCCCGGCCAGCACCGACAACGCCATGCGCTCGGCGATATCCAGGGCCTTTACGGTCTCGGTTTCCAGATCGAGCGTCTGGGAGGCCTCACTCCAGCGGCGGTGCGAAACCCACCCGCTCATGACCAGCAGATTGGACGCGAGGTCCGGCCGATAGTCGGTCGCGGGGTCAAGGCCGTAGTCGTGGGCGATATAACCCGCCAGCAGCGCGACCTGCCGTTGTTCGTAGAGGAACCAAGCATAGGTCAGCTCCGGATCCCTCAGCAACTCCCGCCAGTGCGTCATCGTCGGGTCGGCCTCCCCTTCGATGGCCCTGGCCGCATTCAGGGTCACCGCACGGAAGAACTCGAAGAACGGCTGCTGCCCCTGGGCTTCGGTCACCATCTGTTCCAGGCGCTCGATGGACGTGTCATACAGGCTGACGGCCAGATCCCGCTTGTTCTTGAAGTGGGTGAACAGCGTCGTGACATGGACATCAGCCACGTCGGCGATGGCGTTCATCGTGGCCGCGCCGTACCCGACCTGCCTGAACAGCTTCAACGCGGCCTTCAGAATCCGGGCGCGCGTCTGCTCGCGACGCAGGGTGCGTCGGGGGAAGCGCTCGCGCTGGATGTCACGGTTATCCGTCAAAGCGCCTAAAGTCGTCGTCAAAGGTCTCGTCCACTCATCAACAAAGGGCTGGCCCACACGATTCGCGACGACTCTATCATTCACCCGACGGACAGGAACGCCGCGTGAGCAAGACGGCTCAGTAGCCGGCGAGCTTGCCGCTCGGCTGGCCATCGATAATCTGATCAAGATACTCGCTGAGACCGTAGCCGACTATGTCGCCGCACCGGTAGCGGGTCATGCCCTCGGTGATGCGGGTCTGCAGCTCGGCGCCATCGGCGGTGGCGCGGCGATTGCGCAGCGGGATCAGCGACATCACCTCGCCGGTGACCTCATAAATCTTGCCAGCCGCGGTCTTAACCCGGGAACGCAGGGCCGTCTGGTAGCCGTCCGCGTCCCAGTCGCTGTGGATCTCGCATTCGGTGATCAGGTCGTAGACCCCGTCGCGGAACACCATTCCGCCCTGGCGCACGCCGCCCTTTCCGTCGCCGATGGTCGACAGCATCATGCCGAAGTCGCGGCCGAAGTTCATCGGGCACCAGCGGTACCAGTCGATGGACTGCCAATGGCGCGGCCCCCAGGATTTGTCGCGCAGGCCGAAACCCTCGATCTCGAACCGAGTCTCGCCGATCGTGAACACCCCGCGCCCGGCGCAGTGCTGCTCGTAATGGGCCTTGGCGAAGGACTTCTCGGGATCGATCTCCAGCGCCGAGCCATCTTCGCGAACCGTCTCGCCCCCGTACATCGGCGACACGCCTTCATAGTCGAGTTCGATGGTGCAGGGCAGTTTCGGATTGTCGCGGAAGGCCGCCTTCGGATCGGCCATATCGCCCGGACGGGCCAGCACCAGAACCTCGCCCTGGTAGCGGACCTTCAGCCGCTTGAACGGCTCGACCACTTCCACGCTGAAGCCGCCAGCCTCCATCCGCTCGTTTCCGGTGATGGCCGGCCGGGCGAACATGAAGGCCACCCGTCCGTCGGGAAGATAGAGACAGACGCTGACCTCCGCGTACTGCTCGTTGGGGCGGTTGCCGATCCGGAACCAGCCGCCGGTCTGCTTCACCGGGTCGAACAGGTTGAAGTACATGCTTTCGTTGTAGTTCTTCGCCTCTCCCGGGTCGTGGGGATACTCGTCGATGGGGGCGAGGCGGATCTTCAGGCCGGCGGTGGGCGTGCTCATGGGGTGGGCTCTTGGCTCGGTGGTGCGATTTGACTGTGATCGACGAATCCGTTCTCCAAGAACGGATCGAACAGGGCGACGGCGATCATGGCAAGCATGATCGCCGCGCGGGCGGAGGCGGCGACGGGTGACCTTCCTGTCAGCGCCGCCGCCGTTCCCGCTCGCGCCCCGGCTAGTTGAAGCGATACTGGAACTGGAGGCCGACTGTTCGCGGCGGAGTCAGGCCGTAGGTGGTGACCACCGTTTCCGGCGTCGCCGGCGGCGCGGCCAGCAGCATGCCCGACGAACCATCGTAGCCGGTCTCGTCGAACAGGTTCTTGACGAACCCGATGACCCGATAGCGGTTGTTGGTGGTCGTCCAGACCGCCCGCAGATCGACCTGATCATAGGCCGGCGACTGATTGTAGGAACGATTGAAGACGCTCTGATAGGTCTTGGCCTTCCACACATAGCTTCCCGACAGCACTAGCGAGCCGGCGTCGAATTCGAAGCGGTAGTTGGCGTTGAGCGCGACCTTGTGGCGTGGCGTCTGCGGCAGCTCCTGGCCGGCGATGTTCTGCGGCTGCTGCCCGCCGACGGCGGCGCCTTCGGGATTGGCGCCCGGCTGGACCGCGCGGGGGTCGGCGCCGTCCACGAAACAGCAGGCCTCGTCGATCTCCGAACGGCCGTAACCATAGCTGAGCAACAGCTGCAGGGCGTCCGCCGGCCACCAGACGGCCTCGACCTCGGCACCATAGGAGGTCGATTCATCGAGGTTGAAGAACTCCGTCAGGCTGGCGCCGCCGGGGATCGTCACCGTCAGGGGAATCTGCAGGCCCTGATAGCTGTAGTGAAACAACGCGGTGTTGATCTGCAGGCGCGAGCCGAACGTCCGCTTGTAGCCGACTTCGAAGGCGTCGATCTTCTCCGAGTCGGTCTGGGGCAGGACCGAGATCCCGCCGGCGTTGAAGCCGCCAGCCTTGTAGCCGCGGCTGTAGCGGGCGAAGGCCAAGGTGTCGTCGTCGGGTTTCCACTGAATGCCCAGGGTGCCGGTGGTGGCGTTCCAGCTGCCGGCCAGCTCACGCCGCGCCGTGCCCGTGACCGGGTCGATGACGACGGGGGACACGACACCCGGCGCCGCAGAATAGGACACGAAGGCCCCGGTGATGTCCAACGCCGGCGCATAGGATCCGTACTGGCCAGGCTCATAGCCGCCGCAGCTAAAGCAGATGATGCGGAGGCGCTCGAAGCCCTCCTTCTCGTCGTGCGTATACCGCAGGCCGGCCGTGAGGCTGACGGTGTCGCTCAGGCTCCAGTCGACCTGGCCGAACACCGCCGAGGAGCGCGACTCAAGTGTCGAGCCGGCGAACACGAAATCGCCGAGCGGGTTGGCCGGCCCGTTCGCCGGCGCCCGCAACTGCGGCTGGTTGGGCGCGTTGAAATGGATCTGCTGATCGAGCTCTTCGGCGTAGCGGTAGATTCCGACGATCCACTGAACCGGCCCACCGCCGCTTGAGCTGAGGTTCAGTTCGTTGCTGCCAAAGGTCTTGTCTTCCCGGAAATTGAGAAGTTGGGACGGGTAGGTCAGAAGTGGAGTGCAGCCGGGAATGTAGTTGCAGAGCGAGAAGCCGGCATCGAGCGGGAAGTAGTAGGATACCATGCTGGTGTTGTCATAGTCGTAGGTCAGGTCGACCTTATGTGACTGATAGCCGCCGACGTATTTCACATCGACGCGGGGCAGGTTCCAGACAACCTCCAGGGCGATGCCTTCGGCGTTGTCCTGCTGGGTTTGCGGGGTGTCGGTGCTGAACCGGCGGATGTCGCGCATGCCCGGGTTCGTGGTCTCCGTTCCCAGCGCGGTGTAGCCGATGGTCGTGTAGCCTACCGCCGAGCCCGGCGCGATATAGGTCGTCGGATAGGTCGCGTAGTCATACGGGCCAGCGACGTTGCGGCTGCGCGGCCGAAGGTCCGAATCGGCGGCGAACAGCTTAGTCCAGATGCTCAGGGTCTCTCCCAAATCGGCCTCGACCTGGAGTTCGACGTTACGACGCTCGCCGGCGCCCCCCTCGCTGGGGCCGCCCGCCGCGTTGGTGAAATAGCCGTCTTCCTGGTTGTAGCGGGCCCCGGCTAGGCGAACCCGCAACCCTTCGGTCAGCGGGCCGGAGACGGCCGCCTCAAAGTTCATGACCCCGTAGTCGCCGACGGTCGCGCGCACTTCCCCGGACAGGGACGAGGTCGGGCGCCGGGAAATGGCGTTAATGGCGCCGCCGATGGAGTTGCGGCCGTACAGCGTGCCCTGGGGGCCGCGCAGGATCTCGACGCGTTCGACGAAGAAATCGCTAACCCCGGCCGAGGAGGTGGCCGCGTCGTAGATGCCGTCGCTGTAGGTCGCCACGCCGGGGTCGCTGCCATTGGTGTTGGTCTGCCGGCCGACGCCGCGGACGAACACGCGGTCGTCGGCCGCCGAGAAGCTGAGGCCGGGCGTAAAGTTGGTGAACTCCCGGAGCGAGTCGAGGCCGACCACCTGGCGGGCTTCGGCCGTGTAGGCCGAAACCGCCACCGGGACGTCCTGGAGGCTCACGCTCCGCTTTTCGGCGGTGACGATTATCTCATCGACCTGGGTCGTCTGGGCTTGGGCGGCGCTGGCGCACGCCAGCAGGCCCGCTGACATCATGAGTATGGTCTTGGCACGCATGGTTGATCCCTCCCCGCCGGCCATTTCGCCGGACTATTTTGGCTTGCCTCGCGGCGTCGCCGTGTGGCGTGCGGGGCGTTTTGAGTATGAGTGAAGATTATTCTATGTCACTAGAACAATCATGTTCATGTGAATCGAATCGTCGAGCGCGAGCCGTCGATGGCGACCCGCCAGACCGCCACCGCCTCGGATGGCGCCTGGCCCGGTCAGAGCAAGAGGATCAGCCGTGCCGCCGCCAGCGCGGGATCAACAGCATCCATCGCCTTCGGCGAGACGGTGGACGGCGACGCGGTCGCAGATGGTGAGGCGCTGGCCGTCTCCTGCGACCCAGCCCGCCTTCTCCCAGGCGGCAAGCATCCGGCTGGCCGTATGCAGCGTGGTTCCGGCGAATTCGGCGAGATCCTTGCGGCGGAGCGGGATGTCGATCGTCGTGCCGCGTGGGCCTTCCCGCCCGGCCTGGGCCGCCAGGCGCAGGAGGGTCCGGGCCATGCGCGGTTCGGCGCGCTGGGTGGTCAGTTCGCGAATCCGCTCCTGGAGTTGAGCCATGCGCGCGCTAAGCACCCGTATGACATTGAGGGCGATCGGCGGGTAGCGGGCGATCAAGTCCGACAGGTCCCGCTCGCTCCAGCTCAGGACGGTGGAACTCTCCGCGGCGATGGCGTCGGCCGGGAACCGGTGGTCGGTGAACAGCGGCAGGGCTCCGAACATCTCGCCCGGGCCGATGAAGCGGACGATGGCCTGCCCGCCGTCGCTTCCCGTCTGGACGATACGCACGCTTCCGGCAGCCAGAGCATAGGCCCTGTCGACCCGATCGCCCTGCTTGAAGAAAAGCGCGCCCTTCGCGACACGCTCGGCTCGCATGGCGGCGCGCGCATCGTCCAGCGCCTCGGCCGGGAGCAAACGGAACAGATCCAGATCGCCAATCCTGTCGAGCGACACCGACGAGTCCACAACCATTCGATCCGTGACCTCCGCTCGGCTCGGCGACCCGGCCGCGCGCGATGCTTGGTGACATGACGGTCGGGGCGGCCAGCCAAAAAACCCGCCGCCGGTTTGCGCTGACGCAAACTCGGCGTCTCTAAAAGGGTATATATGCGAACGCCTCGCAATAGCAATTGAACGGTCCCCATGATGCCCTCCGCCAGCGCCCGTCTGTCCATTCCGCGCTTTCGCGAAGCCATTCTGTGTTCATCGGCCCTGGGCGCCCTGGTCCTGTCGGCCGCCTTCGTTCCGGAAAGCGCGCGGGCCCAGTCGGCAACGCCCGGCGCGATCGAGGAGGTCGTGGTGATCGCGCCGCGCAGCCCGGTCGTCGCAAGGCTCGACGCCGTGGCCGGCGGCGTGGCGATCATCT
Source organism: Caulobacter sp. (assembly GCA_031426695.1). Classification (GTDB taxonomy): domain Bacteria; phylum Pseudomonadota; class Alphaproteobacteria; order Caulobacterales; family Caulobacteraceae; genus Caulobacter. The sequence goes on along the minus strand of JASJPM010000002.1, from coordinate 240,651 downwards.
CCGACGAGATGATGCCGCCGAGCGCGAACCTGACCATCTCGCGCGCGCTTGCCGATGTGCCCGGCGTGGTGGTGCAGGATTTCTTCGGCGGCGCCGACCAGCCCCGCGTCCAGATCCGCGGCTCGGGCCTGCAGCAGAATCCCGTCGAGCGCGGCGTGCTGGTGCTGCGCAACGGCCTGCCGCTCAACCGCGCCGACGGGTCCTATATCGTCGGCTTCGCCAATCCCGCAGAGGCGCAGGCCATCGAAGTCTATCGCGGCTACATGGCCAACCGCCTGGGCGCGACGGTGCTGGGCGGCGCGCTGAACCTGATCTCGCCGACGGGACGCAGCGCGCCGGGCGTCACACTGAAGGCGAGCGGCGGCGGCTTCAGCCAGTATGGCGCCAGCGCGCGGGCCGGCCTGGCGCAGGATCGCTACGACGTCCTGCTGCGCGCCGACGCCAGCCAGAGGCACGGCTATCGGGATTACAACGACTCCCGCCGCGCGAGCGTCGGCGGCAATCTCGGCCTGCGCCTTTCCGACACGACCACGGTTCGTCTCTTCGCCAGCTACGCGGATATCGGCTTCGACGTGTCCGGCCCGCTGACGCGCGCGCTGCTGGACAGCGATCCCCAGGCGGTGTTCGCCGGGCCGACGGTGACGCCGTCCGGCGCGATCAATCCCGGTCCCAATGTCGTGCGCGACCGGCCCCGCCGCGAGGCGACACAGGTCCAGGCCGGCGCGCGCGCGACCGGCGTGTTCGGCGCGCATATCGCCGACGTGGCGCTGGGCTATGCGCGCACCGACGACAGTTTTCGCTTTCCCATGTCGTCGGGCATCCGGGTGACCGACGGCGACGATGTGACCGCAGTGTTGCGCTATACCTTCAAGCCGGGCGCCGCCGGGCCGCTGCCGCTGTTCGAGGCGACCGGGCAGTATGTCACCGGCTCGGCCGACCGGGAAAACTATCTCAATCTCTCCGGCCGGCGCGGGGCGTTGTTCGGGCGCAGCCGGCTCGAGGCGGAGACGCTGTCGCTCAACGCGGGCTTCAACATCCCGCTGGGCGAGCGATTGATGCTATCGCCCTCGCTGTCCTGGGCGCGCGCGACGCGCGACAATGTCGACCTCTATGGCCTGGCGACGCGCCCCACGGCCGCCTACAGCCCGGCCAATCCCACGGTCGCGCTGCCGGGGGGCGCCGTGCCGACGGTCTCCACCACCTACGGGCGGGCCTATGAAGGCTGGAGCCCGTCACTAGGGCTCGCCTGGCGGCCATCCGACGACCAGACGGTGTTCGCCGCCGTGAGCCGCAGCTTCGAGCCGCCGACCCACGACGACCTTCTCGCAACCATCAACGGCACGCCCAACTCCAGCCCTGGACGCCCCAATCCCGCCGCGCCCGGTCTGGCGGCGGCCGCCTTCGTCACGCCGACGCTCAAGGCCCAGCGCGCGACGACCGTGGAAGCCGGCTGGCGCGGTCGCGCCGAGCGGATCACCTGGGACGCGGTCGTCTACTATTCCTGGGTGAGCGACGAACTGCTCAGCCTGCGCGACGAAACGGGCGTGTCGCTGGGCGCGTTCAACGCGCCGCGCACCCGCCATCTCGGTGCCGAGCTGGGTCTGACGGCGACCCTCTCGCCCACCGCCTCCGCCCGGATCGCCTACACTTGGCAGGACTTCCGTTTCCAGAACGATCCGCTGCGCGGCGACAATCGCCTGGCTGGCGCGCCGCGCCATTGGATCAGCACGAGCCTGGCCTGGCGGCCGAACGATGCCTGGACCCTGCGGGGAAGCCTGCGGTGGTCGCCCGAACGCACGCCGGTCGACAATCTGGGGACGCTCTACGCCGATCCCTACGCAGTGGCGGACCTTCGTGGCGAATACCGGCTGGGCGGCGGTGTGGCATTCTTCGCCGAGGTCACCAACCTGTTCGACGAGACCTATGCCTCCTCCACCTTGACCGTCGATCAGGCGCGGCCGGACCAGGCCGTGTTCCTGCCCGGCGATGGCCGCGCGATCGCCGGCGGCATCAGCTTCAAATTCTGACCCAGAGAAAGACCAAGCCCATGACCTATCGCATCCCGCTCCTCGTCGCCGCCATCGCCGTCCTGGCCCTGCCGGGCATGGCGTCGGCGAAGTCGACCAGGCTCGACATCGACCAGCTGCGTTATGACGTCGTCCACGACGGCGCCCGCCGCACGGTCCTCGCCGTCGATAGTGAGGGCCGGCCGCTGAGTGTCCTGCTCCGCATCGGCAAGGGGCAGGTCCTGCCGCCCCATGGCGAGAGCGGCGGCGTTCGCCTGCTCACGGTGATCTCGGGCACATTGTCCTGGGGCGATGGCGACAAGGTCGATCCTGTGGCGGAACGCGACTTCGGCCCCGGCAGCGTGATCGTCATCCCCGCGCGGGGCGGCGTGCATTGGGCGGCGGCGCGTCGGGACGACGTGCTGATCCAGGTGGTGGTGGTCGGGGCCGGCGCGCTGTCTCCCGACGCCAGTGCTCAGGTCGCGCCATGACCGCCCTCGATGGTCTGGCGCTCGCGCGGGTGTTGCATGTCCTTGGCGTGGTCATCTGGATTGGCGGCGTGGCCATGGCGACTACGGTGGCGCTGCCGGCCGTCCGGCGCGGCTTGCTGGGCGACGATCGCCTCGCGGCCTTTCAGGCATTCGAGCGGCGCTTCGTCTGGCAGGCGCGCGCCGCGGTGCTGCTGGTCGGGCTCAGCGGTCTCTACATGATCGATCAGCTCGATCTCTGGGCGCGCTTCTCCGACGGCCATTTCTGGTGGATGCACGCGATGGTCTTCGTCTGGTCGCTGTTCTTCCTGGTGCTGTTCATCGGCGAGCCCTTCGTGCTTCATCGCTATTTCCCGGCCTGGGCGCGGCGCGATCCCGACCGGGCCTTCGCCACGCTGCACCGTATTCACATCGTGCTGCTCACCCTGGCCCTGGTGACCGTCTTCGGCGCCGTGGCGGGCAGCCACGGCTGGGTCTTGTTCTGAGAGTCCGTTTGGAAATTCACGGATGTGCGCTTCTGCGTAGCAAGTCGCCAAGAAGGCCAAGCGCTATCGGTCGGATCTGACGGACGAGGAGTGGGCTGAGATAGCGCCGCTGATGCTCAGATGTGTAGTCCCGGATTCTGATGGTGCATCGTTGTTCCTGACTCGTCAGGCGGAGGATGTCCTATGGGAAGCGTTCTTCACGGCAGCGCCCGCACGACGCCGTGTGTTCGAGCCGAGCTCCAAGCGTCGCAAGAGAGCAGCCGGGCCCTTGCCGCCCGCTACGGCCTGAACCCCAAGACCGTGGACAAGTGGCGCAAGCGCACCACGACGGCGGATGCGCCGATGGGGCCGAGGGCTCCCAAGAGCACGGTGCTGACGCCGGCCGAGGAGGCCAAGCACCTCAAGGCCCTGCGGTGGCGAACGCCCTACCAGGTCATCTGCGAGGCCTGGACCAAGGACCCGTCAATCTTCAAGATCAACCCGCACCATCTCATCCCGGGACCACACACCTAGAACAGGGCTTCCTCGATCGCGCAGTGCAGACCCGCTCCATTGAGGGCCGCGATCAGATTGTGATGGCCGAAGGCGGCTGCGGGAGAGGCGAACCCTACCTTCGCCTGGCGGCCCTCAAGCAGCTGGCCAGTCGCCGTCGCGGCCAGGGCGCCGGTCTGCAGATAGGGCGAGGTGGCGTAGAGGGCGAGGTTCTTGCCGACCAGCCGCCCGCGGGTCCGGGCCGAGACGACGCAGCGATTAACGTCCTCGATCTCGCGCGGGGGAGTCATGGCGATCTGGCGGCCCCAGCTGTTGGTTAGCTCCTCGGCCTCCTGCGAGCTGAGCCCAGGGGCCAGGCTGGCGAACTCGCGCATCCGCTCCAGAATCCAGTCGACGAAGGGCGAGTTGGGGAAGGCCACGCAGACCCGCACGCTGCGCACCCGCGGATCGGCCTGGTACCAGATCGGCTCGCAGCCCCCGCCCCAGGGCAGTCCGCGCAGTATCTCGTGGGTATGGGGGGCCGAGACCTGGATGTACGAAGCCGCGGGCCAGGTCTCCATAACGTTGTGGGACAGGATGTACTGGGGCTGGGTGCACATGCGCAGGAAGGACAGGGTTGAGGCGACGGTCGGCAAGCCGTTGGGGGCGTAGACCAAGTCGAAGGAGTCGATCCCCGGGGTCTCCAGCAGGGTCTCGATGGCCAGCTGGCCCGCCACCCACATAAAGGCGTTGGCGGGGCACAGCAGCCGGCCCTTGGCCCCGAAGTCCTTGCCGTAGCGATCGCGCAGGAAGATCACCCAGTCCTGCTCGCCGGTGGTGTCCAGGTAGTGACAGCCCTCGGCCAGGGCCGCCTGCACCACGGGCTCGCCGATCTGCATGAACGGTCCGGTGACATTGATCACCACGGAGCGCCCGCGGAACAGGGCGGCGAGCGCGCCGGCCTCGTGGGCAACGGCGCGGACCTCGTAGTCTGAGGCCTTGAGCCCGGGCACGCCGGCCATCTCCGCCTCCAGCCGTTCGCCGCTGCGTCCGGCGGCGACAAAGCGAATGCCGCTTCTGGCGAGGAATTCGGCGATCAGCTTGCCGGTGTAGCCGCTCGCGCCATAGACGACGACCTTGGGGTCTTCAGCCATTGGATCGCTCCTGATTGCTGTTAGGGGCCTGCCTCATGACGCGGCCCGAGTTTGCGGGATGTCCCTGGTCCAGACGATGCGCCCGGAGCCGGCCGCGAGATCGACGGCCAGGAAGCGCTCCTGGGGTTTTTCCGAGGCGGTCTTGGTGATCTGGGCCACCACCTGCAGCGCCACCGGCAGGCTGTTGGTCTCAAGATTGGCGCCGCACCAGTCCAGCACTGAGGCCGGATCGAAGGCCTGATCGTCGACCGGGACCACGGCGGCGACCACGTCCTTCTCGCCCGGGGCTCCCGAGGCGGCGGCGACGCCATAGACAAAGACGTCGGCGATCTGGGGATGCTCGGCCAGAACGGTCTCGACCCGGGCCGGGTCGATGAACTCGCCGTTGCGCCGGATCGCCCCGCCCTTGCGATAGTGGAAGAACAGCCAGCCGTTCTCGTCCACATGGCCGATATCGCCCATGTGCAGCCAGCCGCCAGCGACCTTGTCGCGCGAGGCCTCGTCGTTGTTGAGATAATCGACCCGCATCGGCCCCGCGTCGGCGCCCCGAAAACAGATCTCGCCGGCCTCGCCGGCCGCGCATTCGCGGCCCTGCTCGTCGAGAATGGCCAGGACCATGCCCGGCGGCGCCCGGCCCACCGAGCCCACCGGCCCCATCTCCGGAGGGTTGACGCACAGCCCGCCCTCGGCCGCACCGTAGAATTCATAGATCTGGACGCCGAAGCGCTGCTCGAACTGCCGCCAGATCGCAGCCGGCATCCCGGCTGAGATTACCAGCCGCAGCGTGGTGTCGGCATCGTCGGGCCGGCGCGGCTCGGCATAGAGGGCGGTGGTCATGCCGCCCAGCACCGTGAACACCGTGCAGCCATAGGCCCGGGCGATGTCCAGCAGGCGCGACTTGGTGAACCGGTCGCTGACCACCGCCCGCAGCCCGCCGTGGAGCGCTCCGGCCACGGTGATCATCTGGGCGTTGGCGTGGGTCAGGGACAGGCCGGTATAGGGCCGATCCTGCGGCCCCAGCCCGAACACCCCTGCCATGCGGCCGGCGTCGCCCATGCGGCGGAAGGGCGAGACGATGGCCTTGGGATCGCCGGTGGTGCCTGAAGTGAACAGCAACTGCTGAACCTGGTCTGGATCAGAGACCCGGCAGGCGATGTCGGGGCGCGACGAGGCCATCACCTCGGCCAGCGGCTCAACGCCGGACGGCAGGGCCCGCGGCTCGCCGGTCTGGAGCACCCAGATCCACTTCAGCGCCGGCAACCGCTCGCGCACCGCCAGCAGCGCGTCCAGCGCATAGTCGCCGACTACCACGCCCTGGCAGGCGGTGAGGCGCAGCATGAAGGCCAGCCTGTCGTCCGCGGCCCGGGGATCGATCGGCACGAACACCGCCCCGGTGATCGAGGCGCCGACCATGGCCTCCACGAAGGCGGGGTGGTTGCGCATCATGATGGCGAAGCTGGCGCCGTCGACGCAGTCCCTGGACGCCAGAGCCGCCGCGATGCGGTTGCCGTGGCGCCATAGGTCGCCATAGGTGCGCACCTCGTCCGCCAGCCGCCCGTCCCGCGCGACCCGGACAAAGGTCAGCACGTCGAGATCCGGCTGCTGCTCGGCGCGCAGGGCGATCAGGTCGGCGAGGATCAGTTCATTGCGGGACATGGCCAGACCGCCTCAGCCTTCCCGGGTCAGGATCGAGACCACGATCGCCGCCACGTCGCCGCCCAGAGCGCCGCCGCCGTTCTCGGCCAGGGCCGTGCGGGCGCCGGCCACCTGGCGCGCGCCAGCCTCGCCGCGCAGCTGGGTGACCAGCTCATAGATCTGGCCGGCGCCCGAGGCGCCGATGGGATGGCCCTTGCGCAGCAGCCCGCCCGACGGATTGACCGGCGTGCGCCCGCCCAGGGAGGTCACGCCGTCCTCGACCAGCCTTATGCCCTCGCCCGGTGCGGCTAGGCCCAGATGCTCGTAATAGACGAGCTCGGCAGGGGATGAGGCGTCGTGCAGTTCGACCACGTCCAGGTCGGCGGGGCCCAGGCCGGCGGTCTCATAGGCCAGCCGCGCGGCGTACTGCGGCACGGTCTCCTCGCCCTCTTCGACATAGTCCCAGCCGGAGGCCAGGACCGAGGACCGCACCCGGATCGCCCGGTCCATCAGGCCCAGTTGGCGAACCTTGGCTTCCGAGGCCAGCACCAGGGCCGCGGCGCCGTCGCCGATCGGCGAGCACATGGACAGGGTTAGGGGCGACGCCACCATCGGAGCGTCCAGCACCTGCTCGACGGTCAGGACATCGCGGAACTGAGCGTAGGGATTGAGCGCCCCGTGCTGCGAGTTCTTGGCCGAGATCATCGCGAAATGCCGCGCGGTGGAGCCGTAGCGCTCCATGTGCTGGCGGGCCATCTGGGCGTAGACGTCCATGAACAGCGAGCGCGGCCGGCCCCCTTCGGCGTCGCCGCCAGCGGCTTTCAGCCCGGCGATCAGCTGCGGCAGGTTCTCGACATCGACCGCCCCCATGAACACCGAGAAGGTCTTGGTCTTGTCCGGGTGGTAGAGCTTCTCGTAGCCGGCCGCCAGGACCGTGTCATAGGCACCCAGCCGCACCATCTCGGCGGCCTGCTGGAACGCGGTGGCCGAGGTGGCGCAGGCGTTCTCGACATTGACCACCGGGATGCGGCCGATGCCCATGCCGCGTAGCACCACCTGGCCGGGGATCAGCACCTGACCGGTGATCACCGCGCCCGCGGCGTTGCCCATATAGGCCGCCTGCAGCGCCTCGGGACCGAGGCCGGCGTCCTTCAGGGCGCCATTGATTGCTTCTGCGCCCAGGGATTTCAGCCCGCGATCAGCGTGCTTGCCGAACGCGGTCATCGCCGCGCCGATCACATAGACATTGTTACTCATGCAGATTCAGAGCCTCTCCGGATCGGCCAGAAGGCTGCCGCCTTTGATGGCCAGGAACTCGTTGCAGCCGTCCTCGATCATCGCCGCACGCGCGTCGCGCAGCAGCTTCTCGAGGGGATAGGCGCGGGTCACGCCGTTGCCGCCGAAGATCTGCAGCGCCTCGCTGGCCACCTCGAAGGCCAGCTGAGTGCCGGTGATCTTGGAGGAGATTGAGGCCTGCAGCGCCCTCAGGCCGGTCAGCTCGTTGAACCGGTAGACCCGGCGGGTCAGGGCGCGGGCCGCCTCGATGCGGCGCAGCATGTGGAACAGGCGGTAGCGGACATTCTGGTGGCGGATGATCGGCACGCCGCCCTGCTTGCGTTCGTGGGCGTAGGCTAGGGCGTATTCATAGGCCGCCCGCGCCACCCCGACGAAACAGGGGCCCATGCCGGCGTTGGCCTCGCACAGGATGTCATAGACCGCATCGGCGTATTGGTCGGGGCCGGCGGCGATCAGGCGGGCCGGAACCTCGACATTGTCGAAGAAGATCTCGCCCTGGGGCAGGGCCCTCTGGCCAAGCTTGTCCAGCGGCTTGCCGCGGGTGACGCCGGGCAGGTTCAGGGGCACATAGATATTGACCCCTTCCCGTCCCTGGCCGCGGTCGAAGGTGGTGAACAGGTTACAGAACTCGGCGGTGATCCCGTTGGAGACCCAGGCCGACTTCTGGCCGTTGAGCACCACCGTGTCGCCCTTCAGCGTGGCCACTAGGGACGGGCGCTCATCGACGCCGCCCGGGTATCCGGCATGGCGGTCCCAGTCGAGCATGTCCGAGCCGCCCACGGGTTCGGTGATGCCCCAGCAGCCGAGCATCGAGGTGGGGAAGGCCTCGACGAGGTCGGTGCGGCCCCAGCGCTTGGCCATCAGGTGGCCGAGACCGCCGGCGCCGATGGCGATGGCCAGGCCGGAATCGCCGCGACCCATCTCCTCGTAGAGCATCGCCTTGAGATCGACGAGATCGCCCGGCGACAGGTCCAGGGCGTCGGCCTGGTCGAAGCCCAGGTCACGATACTGCGCCAAGGTGGTCCAGTAGGCTGAGCCGGGCGCGGCCACCTCTTCGGGGGTCAGACGGTCGAGGGCGGCGCCGGCGGGGCGCATCACCTCTTCGGCGAACCGCCGGGCCAGGTCGACTACTTGGCGCTTGACCTCGCCCATCGGCTCCTCGAAGCCGGTCTGCGGCAGCTCCAGATAGGCCGGCCGCGCGGGCAGGCCCGGCGTGTGCGGGAAGAATGCTGGAGAGCCCTTGAGCGGAGCGTTCATGGCGGTGGCCTGTTCCTGATCGGTCGCGTGTTCCTCAGCGGTTTTCCGCTCTGCGGCGGAATTTCGCACCACCACCTTCTCGCTGATCACCCCTGTTTTGAATGACACCGTTCGCCATTAGCTTGACATTTCCCGCCAAACGGCGCGGCCTTGCGCCAGCGGCATCGTGGCAGGCTGGAGCGAGCAGGCATGCGCCTGGAGACGCTGGATCGGATCGGCTTTCCCAATCTAAGCATCCGCATCATGTGCTCGATGCTGGAGGAGCTGGGCCTAGACAGCGCCCCGGCGATCCGGGCGGCCGGGGTCGACCGGGCCCTGATCGACGACCCCAACGGCCGGATCAGCGGCCGCCAGGAGCTGGACTTCCAGCACGCCTATATCGGACTAACCGGCCACTCGCCCGAGGTCTGGTTTCGCACGGGCCTGCGCTACCGCATGCTGTGCTACGGCCCCTACGGCTTCGTGATGATGACCGCGCGCACCCTTCGCCGCTCGCTCGAGCTGTCCAGTCTTTTCGGCGACCTGCACTACTCCCTGATGAGCTACACCAATGTCGCAGCGCCGGGGGGCCTGATCGGCATCGGCATGGACCCCTCGCCGATCCCCGAGGCCCTGCGGGAATTTTCCATGTACCGGGCCCTGGGCTCGGTCACCACCATCCTGCACGACATCTGGCAGGGCCCCTTCCCGCTCACCCGCATCGAAGTGACCCTGCCTGAGCCAAAGGAACGCGCCCTGTTCGAGCGCGAACTACACGCGCCGGTGCGCTTTGGCGCCGAGCGCAGCGCCTGGCTGTGGCCCGAGGCCCTGCAGGACGTGGCCCTGCCCATGGGCAATTCGGTCTGCGAGGAGACCTATGAGCGCCAATGCGCCGAGATCATCACCCGCTGCCGCAGCGAGCACCCCTTGGTCCGCCGGTGCCTCGACGCCCTCGTGCGCAGCGCCGGGCGCTATCACAGCGCCCGACAGCTCGCCGAGTCCCTGTCGATGTCAGAGCGAACCCTGCAGCGCCAGCTAACCGAGCGCGGCCTATCCTACCGCACCCTGCTCGACCACGTCCGCTATCATCAGGCCCAGCAGCTGTTGCAGACCACCGAGATGAACCTCGAACAGGTCTCCGAGGCCCTGGGCTATTCTGAACTGGCCGCATTCACCCGTGCGTTCACCCGCTGGTCGGGCGAGAGTCCGTCATCCTTTCGAAGGCTCGCCGCATCCATCCACGGCCATCGCGCGCAGGACGAGCCGGTCTTGGCCAAGAGGCGCTGACACCTAAGAGTCCGTTTGGAAACTCATGGGCGAACGTTCCGACGTAGGAGGTTGCCGCCCATGGCGACGAGGATCATGGCCTCGGAGACGTCCATGCGGGCTTCGTAGTCGCGGCCGAGACGCCGCCATCTTGTCATCCAGCCGAAGGTGCGCTCGACCACCCACCGGCGGGGCAGGACCTGGAAGCCCTTCTGGTCATCGGATCGCCGGATGACCTCGATGACGAAGTCGAGGTAGGCAGCCTTGTCCATCAGCCGACTCGCGCGGGGGTAGGCTTATGAGTCAGGCCCCTACAGTTGGATGCAGCATCGCGCATGTTGTTGATGGTGCGCGTATGGCACAGGCGGGACGTGCAATAGTGCGGCGTACGGCGATTGAAGGAGCGAACAATGGCGATTGGCAACGAACAGGTGATTCGTGACTTCATCGCGGCGTGGTCGCGGCTGGACGTCGAAGAGCTGGTCCAGTTCTTCTGCGAGGATGGGATTTATCATAACATGCCGACAAAGCCGGTGGCCGGGCATGCCGCACTCCGCCAGTTCATCGCTGCCTTTCTGAAGGACTGGCGCTCGACTGAATGGGATGTGCTGACCTTGATCGCTCAAGGCAACGTCGTGATCGCCGAGCGTCTGGACCGTACGATGGTGGGAGACAAGCCGGTCAATCTTCCCTGTTGCGGCGTATTTGAGATGCAGAATGGTCGCATCAAGATCTGGCGGGACTACTTTGACATGGGAACCTACGTGTCAGCCCTGAAGGCCTGATCGGGCGACGCGCCGCGACTGGGGCTGACCACCACGCCTTTCCGCCGGTGAATTCAGAGTGCAGCGACCGACCGGTCACAAGGGCGCGGCGACATATGCGCAGTGGGCCGCCTGGTCGAGGTCAAGATACCGACTCCGCTCGACCTCCTTCCTCATGCGTTCGGCCATCCCGGATGTGATAGAGGCGCTTGAAGGTCGGGATGATCTTCTCGTCATGGGTGACGATGATGATCGCGGTCTGGTAGCGGGCCGCCATGTCATTCAGGATCTTGACCACCGCCAGCGCCCGTTCCCCATCGAGCGGCGCTGTCGGCTCGTCGGCGAGGATGACGGGTGGGCGGCTTACCAGCGCCCTGGCGATGGCGACGCGTTGTTGTTCTCCCCCCGAGAGCTGAGATGGCATGGCCTTGGCGCGATGGGCGACATCAAGCGCCGTGAGCAACTCCACCGCTTGGGCGCGGGCCTTGGCGTTGGTCACGCCGGCGAGCATCGGCAAGAGGGCGACATTGTCGGTGACATCGAGAAACGGGATCAGATAGGGCGACTGAAAAATGAAGCCGATCCGGTCGCGACGCAGCGCGCGAATATCAGGAATCTTCCATGCGTTGTCGTAGATGGTCTGCTCACCGATCGTCATCCTCCCGGACGTTGGCTCGATCACCGCGCCCAGGCATTTGAGCAGGGTGCTCTTGCCCGATCCCGACGGTCCAATGAGGCCGACGACCTCTCCGGGCGCGACATGCATGTCCACGCCCTGCAGCGCATGGACCGCTGTTTCGCCTTCCCCGTAGGTCTTGACGAGATTGTCGATGCGGATGCCGTCAGCCACCGATGGCCTCCGCCGGATCGATGCGAAGCGCGGCGCGGATGGCGAGCAGACTGGCGATCGCACAGATCACCATGACCGCGATGAAGCCGCGCACGGAGTCGCCGGACAGCAGCAGCACGTATTTTGGGAATATCGGAGCCCAGAAGGTAGCGGCGATCTTGCCAACGACAAAGCCGATCAGGCCAAGTCCGAGCGCCTGCTGCAGGATCATGAACGAAATCGTCCGGTTGCGTGTGCCGATCAGCTTAAGCACCGCGATCTCCCGGATTTTACCAATGGTCAGCGTGTAGATGATGAAGGCGACGATCGCCGCGCTGACGATGGAGAGGATGACGAGAAACATGCCGATCTGGCGCGCGGATGTGGCGATCAGCTTGTCGACCAGAATCTCCTCCATCTCCGCCCGGGTGTAGACCGTGAGCCGTTGCCAGCGACGGATCGGCTCGGCCACCTGGTCAGGACTGAAACCCTCCTTGATCTGCACCAGAACGACATTCACGTAGGGATTACTGGTCTGGGAGGCGGTCACGGCGTCGATCATTCCGGGATTGCCGGGCGGATTGAGCGCTGGATTCCGCGCCGTGCGAGCCCGCTGACGGACGATCGCGTCACTGTCCTTGAGGAACTGGGCCTGCTGGGCGTCCTTCAGGGGGATGAACAGCATCGGGTCGCCGCCTGACGACACCATGCGGCTGGTCAGCCCCACGATCTTGTATCGGTTGCGCCGCACCTGCACGACGTCGCCCAGACGAAAGCCGGTCTTCACATCGGCGACCGCCTCGTAGTGGGCGCGCACGATCTGGCGCCCGGCAATAAGATGGGGTGGCTGGCCGGGTTCCCCCGGTGACGCGGCCTTGATGCCGACCACCATGACCCGAACGTCGCGTCCAGCGTGACCGATCTGCATTGTCAGGTAGGTGACATTGGCCGCCCGCGCGACTCCCGGCATGGCGCGGATTGATCGGTCGACATCGTCATTGATGCTCGACGGCTCGGCGTAGGGACCGAGCGTGTTTCTCTGCACCACCCAGAGGTCAGCGCCGCTGTTGTCCAGCATCGCCTGGGCGTCATCGACCATGCCGCGATAGACTCCGGCCATGGTCAGGGTGACGCCGATCAGTAGCCCCAGGCCGATGCCGGTGAAAACGAACTTCCCCCAACTATGGAGGATGTCGCGACCAGCAAGGCTGATCATTGTCCGCCGCCGGCGAGCTGGTCGACGACCCGGATGCGGGTGCGGGCGGTCAGACTGCGCTGACTATAGGCCACGACGCGTGCGCCCCGTTTCAGCCCGCCCGAGACTTGGACCGTCCCATTGAGATCCGTTGCCCCGGTCGTGACAGGCTGGAAGCGGAGCTTCCCGTTCTCAACGACCCATACGCCGGACTTGCCCTTGACCCGGTGAATGGCGGCATTTGGCACGGCGAGTGACCTCCTGGCCGGCGGGAGGGTCACCGTCACCTCCGCCAGTTCGCCAATGGGCGGAAGGTCCCGGGTCTCGAACCCGATTTTGGCCATCACTTCTTCGGTTACCGCGTCGGCCAGCGGCTCGGTCCGGATGACGCGCCCCACCAGCGGGGCTCCGGCGCGCGACCGAAGCAATACCTGGGCGCGCAGTCCTGGTTGAAGGCCGGTCGATTGAAGCTGGTCAAAGCGCGTATTGATCCACAGGTTGGCGGGATCGATGATTTCCACGACCGCTTGTCCGGCGACCACGGTGGTTCCAGGTTCCACCGCGCGGCGAACGACAAGTCCACTGGCCGGCGCGACGAGGAGTAGGTTGGCTTTCTGGCGGACGAGCGCCGCGCGTTCCGCGCCGGAGCGCCCGCGATCCTGAGAGGCCGCAGCGACATTGGCTTGCGCCGCCGCCGTCCCGGCTTCCGCTACCTGCAGTTCTTGACGTCGCACATCGACGGCCGCCTGCGTCACCCAGCCCCCCTTGAGAAGCTGTTCGGCTCGATTGGCCTGCGTCCGGGCCAGCCGCGCCCGCGCCTGTGCGTCGGCAAGTTGCGCCTGCGCGGCGCGCTCAAGGGCAAAGGACCGCCCTTCCGCGCCTTGTTGCGCGGCAATGCGTTCGTCGAGGTCGATCGGGTCAATTTCAGCGAGCGGTTGGCCCGTAACGACGCGGTCGCCCACATCCACCAGCACCGCGCGCACGCGCCCCGCGGTGGTGGGACCGACACGGTGGGTATAACGCGCTTCGACCGAGCCGATGCCGAAGAGCGACGGCGAGATCGCCTTTTCCTCCACCGTCACCAGGGTGACCGGCACAGGCGCAAGCGGGCCTGAGCGCACCGCCACATAGGCGAACACCAGGATCAGCGGCGTCAGGACCGCGATCAACAGCCACGTCCGCCGATTTCCTGGCAGGGAGAGCTTCATAGCCTTCCTCCGATACCTTTGAGGTAGATGCTGAACACCCGGCCGGCCATGGCCCGCATCGCAGTGAAATCCCCGGTCATCATGGCTTGCATCACCAGCCCCTGGATCGTCCCGACAAACAGCGTCGCGGCGGCTTCGGCATCAAGATCGGTGGGCAGATCGCCATTGGCGCTGCAACGATCGAGAAGCTTCACCAAACGCGCTCGATACCCGTTGATCAGCGCCCGTGCGCTTCGCTTCGCGGCCGTATCGCCGGTGCGCTGCAGCTCCCCAAACAGGATGCGGGGGACGCCAGGGCGGGCCACGACGAAATCGACGTGCGCCAGAAACATCTGCTCAAGCGCGGACAAGGGCGACGAGCCTTTTGCCTCAGCGTGATCAAGCCGTCGGGTGAGTTGGTCGGCCGTCCAGACCATAACCGCGTCCCAGACCGCGTCCTTGGTCGGGAAATGGCGGAACAGCGCCCCTTGGGTCAGCTGCATATGTTCCGCGATCTGGCCTGTCGTGATTTCGGCGGGATTGCGCGTCGCGGCGAGGTCGACGACCGCTTCCACGGTCACTTCACGGCGTTGCGCGGCGGGGAGATTTTGACGAGCCATCGGCAACCATATAGACAAAAGATAGTAATCGGTCACTATCTTTCCGTGCTGTCGTTTGGCAGGATCGATAAGGCGTCAACGCAGGGCGCCGGGGTGAAAGGGGGGCGCCCTCTGCCAAGCCGCCGCCTGCTGCAGAAAAGACTCCGCCGGCGAATTGTGGCCGCCCCCATTCCATCCTGACGTGAGAAGCCTCAGGAGGCATTGGGACACTGAACAATTGCACACCTAGAGCGGGAGGTGGAGCAGAGTTCGCGCCCGAGCGCCTCTACCTCGCCCAGTCAGTCGGGCCGCAGCCAATCCTCGCCAGGGGGAGGCGTCACCTTGGCGACCGTCCAGAAAATCCGAGCTTCTGGTTGTTGGCAAATTCGATTGCCTGCGCACCCAGCTGGAGCAAATCGTTATCGCTCTTGGTGAGCTGAAGGGGCGTTAGCCGGCCCATTTTATTTAGATAAACGTCGAGTAGCACTTGATCGCCAATCTTGCCCCCGCCTGCCCCAAACACCATGGATCGGCGTCTGCGATGGCGTTGTCGGCCGTCCGAGAAGTTTCCCTGCTAAATTCCCTGCCGGCCGGCCGACCGGCTACCGGAGAATCCGCGGAGAAGCCTTGTGGAGAAGGCGATCGGAGAATACTGGCGGAGAGAATGACTCTCCGAATCCTGGAGAATTCCCTGTTTATCGGGCCGGAACAGGGAATTTGGTACAGAGAAGGGCTGCTCTCACCTGCCTGCACCCCTACCCCAACCCACCGATCGGCGGGACCAAGCCGGAGGCAGTTCAGCCCCTGCCCGACGACACTGTCCGCCTGCGCACCCGTCAACCAAGCGTCCGCAGATGCGCCAGACTGGCCTCGACGCTCGGCCACCAGGGGGCCGGCGGGAAGTCGTGTTCCACGAAGTAGTGCTCGGCGCCGGCGGCGTCCGCCGCGGCGATCAGGCCCGCGAAATCGAAGGTCCCGGCCCCGACATCGGCCATGCCGCCGTCGGGCGCGAAATCCTTGAGGTGAACCAGCTTCACCCGGCCGGCCATCCGCTCGATGACCGCCTTGGGATCCTCGCCGCCCTTCTTGAGCCAGTAGACGTCGAGCTCGAAATCGACGAGGTCCGGGTCGGTCTCGGCCACCAGCCGGTCGAAGGGCCGTTGGCCGTCCGTCCGCTCGAACTCGAAGTCGTGGTGATGGTAGGCGACCCTCAGCCCCTCGGCCCGCGCGCGCTTCGCGAAGACGCCGAGCGTGGCGATGACTGATGTCCAGTCGCGCTGCTCTGGCAGCACATAGGGCATCACCAGGTAACGGCAGCCCAGCGCCTTGGCCATCGCCAGCACCGCGTCCGGTTGCTCCGCCATGTCGGCGAGGCCAGCGTGGGCCGAAGGGCAGTCGAGCCCGATCTCCCGCATGTGCGCGGCGAAACCGGCGAAGTCGGAGCCCAGCGGGGCGGCGAATTCCACCGCGTCGTAGCCGGTCTCCCGGATGCGGCTGAGCGTGCCCAAGGGGTCGGCCGCGAACGGCTTGCGCAGGGTGTAGAGTTGCAGACCGATCGGTCTCATGGGCCTACAGGCCTCCCTGTTGCAGAAGATCGGCCGCGCGGTGCGCCGTGCGCGCCGACAGCGCCATGTAGGTGAGCGACGGGTTCATCGAAGCGCTCGAGGTCATCACCGCGCCGTCCGAACAGAACAGGTTGGACACCTCATGCGCCTGGCCCCAGCCGTTGAAGACCGACGTCGCCGGATCACGACCCATGCGCGCGGCGCCCATCTCGTGGATGCGGTCGCCCGGCGGCGTCAGCTGCTCGGCGGCCTCTTCCCAGGGCGTGATGTCGACGCAGCCGGCGGCCCGGAGCATGTCGGACGCGTCCCGCGCCGCCGCCCGCATCATCGCGTACTCGTTGGGGCCGTGGGTCACCTCGATGATCGGCACCGGCATGCCCCAGCTGTCGGTGCGGACGGCGGACAAGGTCACGCGGTTGTCGGGATCGGGGAGCACCTCGCCGAACGGCAGCAGCGAGAAATGCCAGCCGTGCAGCCCCTCGTCATCGCCGCCGCCGACGCCCTGGGCGAAGCTCTCGGCGCGCCGCGAACGGGCCGCCCCGCCCTGCATGCCGAAGCCGCGCAGGTAGGGTTTGTCGCCCTCGGTGACGTTGCCGTAGCGGGGTACATAGATGCCGGTCGGCCGGTCGTGCTGATCGTAGACGCCGGAGAAGCCCGGCATCTTGCCGACGATGTTCTTGCTGCTGACGTGGTCCATCAGGTTGCGGCCGACCTGGTCGCTGCCGTTGGCGAGGCCGCGCGGGAAGGCGTCGGACTTCGAGTTCAGCAGCAGGACGGCGGTGTTGATGGCCGAGGCGTTGAGGAAGACCAGCTTCGCCTCGAAGGTCTCGCCGCCCTTGTCGGCCCGGTGGACGGTCCGCACGCCGGTGGCGCGGCCGGTGACGGGGTCGTGGACCACGCTCACGACAACCCGATCGGTCAGGACCGTCAGGTTCCCGGTGGCGAGCGCCGCCGGCAGGGTGGCGGCCTGGGTCGAGAAGTAGCTGCCCAGCGGACAGCCGTGATGGCAGCGGACATGCTGCTCGCAACGCTTGCGGCCCATATCCATCTGGGGCTTGGCGACGCGGCTGAGGTTGGCCGTCCGCCCCATGATCATCCGGCGGGTCGGAAAGTCCGCCTCGATCCTGGCCTTGGCGGCCAGTTCGACGTCGTTGAACGGGAAGGCCGGCAGGAAGTCGCCGTCCGGCAACTGCTCCAGGCCGTCGAAGTCGCCGCTGATTCCGGCGAAGGCCTCGACGTGGTCGTACCAGGGCTCCAGGTCCTCGTAGCGGATCGGCCAGTCGACGCCGTGACCGTCCTGGAGATTCGAGAGAAAGTCCTGCGGCGACCAGCGGTAGGACTGTCGTCCCCAGGTCAACGATCGGCCGCCCAGCTGATAGCCCCGGATCCAGCGGTAGGGCTTGCCCGGGGCGGTCTCGTACGGGTGGTCGTGATCGCTGGCCCAGAAGGCCTTGTTGGAGTTGAACAGGGCGTAGGAGACCCCGACGTGGTAGGGGTAGTGCAGCGCCTTCTCGTCGTCCGGGATCTGGTCATCCCGGCGCCGGAGCTTCGCCGCCTGGTCGTGGCTGTAGCCGGCGCCGTGCGGCACGTCGGGTCCGCGCTCAAGCATCAGCACCTTCAGGCCGCGCTCGCAGAGCTCCTTGGCGACCCAGCCGCCGCTGATGCCCGAGCCGACGACGATGGCGTCGAACATCACGCCGCTCCCTTTGATTGCATGGGGTCTTCGAACTGGGCGAGCGCCCCGCGCAGCGCCGCGACGGGGTCGCCGCGCGGCACGAACTCATGGCCGACCCAACCCTGGTAACCGAGATGGCGCAGCAGACCGGCAATGGCCGGCCAGTTAATTTCCTGACGGTCGTCCAGGTCGCGGCGGCCCGGCGCGCCGGCGGTGTGGACATGGCCGATCAGGTCGAAGTTGGCGCGGATCGTCCGGCTCAAATCGCCCTCCATCAGCTGCATGTGATAGCCGTCGTAGAGCAACCGCAGGGCGGGTGATCCCACTCCCTGGACCACCGCCGCGCCGAAAGCGGTGCGGTCGCATTGGTGGCCAGGATGGTCGACCTTGCTGTTCAGCAGCTCCAGCAGCAACCGCACCCCGGCCTGTTCGGCATGGGCGACGACGGGCGCGAGGCCCTCGATGCAGGCCGCGATTGCCGGACCGTCCGCGCCGTCATCAATGCGATTGCCCGAGAACACGATCACCGCCTCGCAGCCGCCCGCGGCCGCCGTGTCGATGTTGCGGCGGACCTCGTCGGCCAGGGCCGCGTGCAGAGCCGGGTTGTTGAACCCGGTCTCCAGCGTGTGGCCCGTCAGGGTGACCAGCGACAGGCCCGCATCGCGAGCGACCGGCCACAGGTCCTCGGGCAACATCTCAACCCCCTGCGCGCCGGCCTTTGCGGCCTCGCGCAGCAGCGCGGCCGGATCGACCTCGCGACCGGCGGTGAAGGACCACCAGGCGAAGCTCTGACGGATCATGCGGTAGCCTCGTTGAGCGAAATCCAGCGACCGTCCGCCGCGGCGCTGCGCACGGACGCCTCGATGAACCGCACCCCCTCGACGCCAGCCGACACGCCAGGCAAGTCCGCCACGGGCGCGGACTTCCCGGCCTTGTGCGCGGCGATCAGGTCGGCCGCGTCGGCATAGATCTGGGCAAAGCCCTCCAGGTACCCCTCGGGATGCCCCGCCGGGATGCGCGTCGCCGCGTGGGCCGCCGCCGACAGGCCGGGTCCGCCGCGCCGCAGGATCCTCGGCGGCTCGCCGAGCGGCGTGAACCGCAGGATGTCCGGCTCCTCCTGCGACCATTCCAGCCCGCCGGTCTCGCCGTAGATCCGCAGCCGCAGGCCGTTGGCTGCGCCCACCGCCACCTGGCTGGCCCAGAGCTGTCCCCGCGCGCCGCCGGTCCAGCGCAGGCGCAGCTGCACGTCGTCGTCGAGGCGCCGCCCCGGCACGAACCGCGAGGTCTCGGCGCTGACCTGATCGGCCGCCGCCCCCAGGACGAAGGTCGCCAGATGATAAGCGTGGGTGGCGATGTCGCCGAGCGCCCCGCCGGGCCCGGCCCGGTCAGGGTCACCGCGCCAGTCGGCCTGCTTGTTGCCGGGCAGGGCCGTGGCCAGCCAGTCCTGCGCGTACTCCGCCTGGACCACCCGGATCGCCCCCAGCGTTCCGGCAGCCACCATGGCCCGCATCTGCCGGACCATGGCGTAGCCGCTGTAGTTGTGGGTCAGGATGAACGGCGTGCCGGTCCGCGCCACGGCGTCCGCCAGGTCCAGCGCGTCGTTCAGCCCGGTGGTCAGCGGCTTGTCGCAGATCACCGCGATCCCGGCGTCCAGAAAGGCCTTGGCCGGCGCATGATGCAGGTGGTTGGGCGTGACGATGGCGACCGCGTCGATCCCGTCGGGCCGCGCCGCTTCCGCCCGCGCCATCGCCTGCCAGTCGCCGTAGCATCGGTCGTCGTCCAGGCCGAGCGTCCGCCCGAACGCCCGCGAGCGTCCGGCGTCGCTGCTGAACGCGCCGGCGGTCAGTGTCCAGCGATCGTCGAGCCGCGCGGCCATGCGGTGCACGCCGCCGATGAAGGCGCCCTCGCCGCCTCCGATCATCCCCAGCGAAAGGCGCATCTCAGCGGTCGAGACCCAGCAGCCGCCGGTTGGCCGCCGCGTCCACGTCGGTGGCCAGGAAGTCGTCGAAACTCTTGCCGGTCACGTTGATGATGTGGTCGCGGATGAAGGTCGCGCCTTCGCGGGCTCCGTCCTCCGGGGCCTTCAGCGCGCACTCCCATTCCAGCACCGCCCAGCCCCGGTAGCCGTACTGGGCGAACTTGGAGAAGATGGCCTTGAAGTCGATCTGGCCGTCGCCCAGCGAGCGGAAACGGCCAGCCCGTTCCTTCCACGGCGCATAGCCGCTGTAGACACCCTGCCGCCCGGTCGGCCGGAACTCGGCGTCCTTGACGTGAAACATCCGGATCCGCTCGTGGTACAGGTCGATGTACTCGAGGTAGTCCAGCTGCTGCAGCAGGAAGTGGCTGGGGTCGTAGAGCAGGCAGGCGCGGGGATGGTGGTCCACTCGGTCCCAGAACATCTCCACGGTCGTGCCGTCGAACAGGTCCTCGCTGGGGTGGATCTCGTAGCAGAGGTCGACGCCCGCCTCCTCGAAGGCGTCGAGGATCGGCCGCCAGCGCCGGGCCAGTTCGTCGAACGCTTCCTCGATCAGCCCGGCCGGCCGCTGCGGATAGGGATAGAGATAGGGCCAGGCCAGCGAGCCGGAGAAGGTGACGTGGGCCTCCAGCCCCATCCGCCGCGAGGCCTTGGCCCCCAACAGCACCTGCTCGACCGCCCAGGCCTGCCGCGCCGCCGGATTGCCGCGCACGCGCGCCGGCGCCGCGCTGTCGAACATCTCGTCATAGGCCGGGTGCACCGCGACCATCTGGCCCTGGGTGTGGGTCGAGAGCTCGGAAACCTCCAGGCCCGCCGCCGCAAGGACGCCCTTGACCTCGTCGCAGTAGGTATCGCTTTCGGCGGCTAGCTTCAGGTCGAACAGCCGCCGGTCCCAGGTCGGGATCTGCACGCCCTTGTAGCCGAGGCCGCCGGCCCAGCGGGCGATGGCCTCAAGGCTGTTGAACGGCGCCTCGTCGCCCGCGAACTGCGCCAGGAAAATAGCCGGGCCCTTCATGCATCCTCCCTCGAGGGGCCGCCTGCATCGGACCGCCCGTCCCTTGTTCGGTCGAAGCTAGCACGCAGGGAGCCGTTGGCGAGCGGGTCGTTCGTCCGGCGCCAACCATCGGGTTGACGACGGGAGGATCAGCACGGCGAACTTCGCATACCGCGACTCTGCGGGCCCGGGGGGACGCCGTGCAGACCGATCTGATCCAGTGGGCCGTCTTCATCGGCCTGACCGCGCTTATGGCCGTCCTGACGGGCTGGCAGGTGGCCCGCATGGGCGGCCGCTCGAGCGACTCGAACCGCGAGTACTTCCTCGCCGGGGGCAACCTGACCTGGCCGTTCATCGCCGGCTCGATCACCCTGACCAACCTCTCGACCGACCAACTGGTCGGCATGAACGGCAACCAGATGCTGCTGCTGGCCTGGTGGGAGTTGTCGGCGATCGTCGGCCTTCTGATGCTCTGCTGGATCTTCCTGCCGATCTACTATCGCAACAACTGCACCACCACGACCGAACTGCTGGAGCGCAAGTACGGCTCGAAGCACCTGCGGGCCGTGGTGTCGGTGCTGTTCCTGCTCGGCAACGTGTTCATCTACCTGCCGATCATGCTCTACACCGGCTCGCTGTTCCTAAAGACGATGTTCGGGGTCGAGATCCCGTTGATCGTGATCGCCGCGGCTATGGCTGTGCTCGGCGGCGCCTATGCCATCGGCGGCGGTCTGCGCGCCGTGGCGGTCTACGACACGATCTCCGGGATCGGCATTCTGGCCATGGCGCTGCTGGTCATGGTGCTGGCCATGGCGGCGATCGATTTCGACTTCAGCGGCATACCGCCCGAGCGCCTGAGCATGATCGGCGGCAAGGACTCGCCGATCCCCTGGCAGACCCTGCTGACCGGGATGATCTTCATCCAGATGTTCTACTGGAGCACCAACCAGACGATCACCCAGCGGGCGATGGCCGCGCCAAGCCTGCGGGAAGGGCAGAAGGGCGTTCTGGCCGCCGCGGCGATCCGGCTGCTGATCGTTCCCGCGATCGTGGTCGTGCCGGGCGTGGCGGCCTACAAGCTGTTCGGCGACGCCGGCGACGCCACCTACGGCCGGATCGTTGCGACGGTAATGCCGGGCTGGCTGTCGGGCGCCTTCGCCGCCTTCATGGCCGCCGCCCTGCTGACCAGCTACACCTCGGTGCTGAACTCATCGGTGACGCTGTACGTCTGCGACCTGCACGAGAAGTTCATCGCCGAAAAGCCGAACGTCGGCCGGCTGAACGCCATCATCTCGCTGGCCTTCATGGTGCTGTCGGTGCTGCTGGTCCCGATCTACATGGGCGCGGCGTCGATCATCAATCTGGTGCAGCAGCTCAACGGCCTGCTGTCGATGCCGATCCTGTCGGCCTTCATCGTCGGGCTGATGTTCCGCAACGTGGACGCCCGCGCGGTCATGGGCGCGGTGGTCTTCGGCACCCTGCTCTATGCGGTGTTCACCTTCGTCTGGACGCCCACTCACTACATCCATCTGATGGTTGTGACGCTCGGGGCCTGTGTCGCCTTCGCGCTCGGCGTCAATCGCCTGGTGTTCGGAAAGCGCGCGGTGCTGGTCGACTCGGTGAGAGCGCGCCTGGGCCTGAAGCCGGGCTAGGCAGGGACGCTGGGAGCCGCGATCTCGCGGGTTGCCGCGCCAAGCCCCGGGCGAAGCCGGTTCAGCGCGGGATGGCGGCATCCCGGGGCGGCCATGGACGGAGCCGCGACCGTCGCAGCAGCGGCCTCGCGCGCACGATCTTGTAGCCTTCGCCCACTAGCAGAACGCTCGCCGCCAGCAGACCCAGAAACAGCCACTCTGCCCCGCTCACGGGCTGAAGATCGAGAACATCGCGCAAGCCCGGCGTGTGCATGGCCAGCCCATGCAGGATCGGCGCGCCGACCAGGGTCGCGATCAGGACGGGATTGGCCCGCAACGGAATCCGCAGGACCGACCGGGTTTCGGAGCGACAGTTCAGGACATGGACGTTGTCGAACAGCACCAGGAACAGCAGCGTCATGTTCCGCGCTTCGACCAGCTCATAGCCGCCAGGACCGAGCAGCCAGCCAAACAGCAGGAACGCGACCCCGCCGATGTAGACGCCGGTCAGCACGCATTGTTCGATCATCTGCCGGTCGAAGATCGGCTGATGGGGCGGACGGGGCGGACGGCGCATGGCATCCGGCTCCTTGCCCTCCATGGCGAGGGCGGCGTCCTGGATCCCCTCGTGCACAAGGTTCAGCCACAGGATCTGGACCGCCGTGAGCGGCATCGGCAGTCCCGTGAGCAGGGTCAACGAGAACAGCAGCACCTCGGCGATCGCGGTGCTGATCAGCAGCCAGACGATCTTGCGAATGTTGGCGTAGGCCGTGCGGCCTTCCTCCATGCCTGCAACGATGGAGGCGAAGTTGTCGTCGGTGACGATCAGCTCGGCGGCGGCCCGGGCCACGTCCGTGCCGCTGGCGCCCATCGACACCCCGACCTCCGCCGCTCGCAGCGCCGGCGCATCGTTGACGCCGTCGCCGGTCACCGCAACGAAGTGTCCGCTCGCCTGAAGCGCCTTGACGATCATGGTCTTCTGACCGGGCTCGACCCGCGCGAAGACCTCGGCCTGGAGAATGCACCGGTCTCGCTCGGGACCTGACAGCCGGGCCAGCTCGCCGCCAGTCACGGCCCGCTCCGGCGGGGTTCCATCGTAGATCTGTCGGGCGATGGCCAGCGCCGTTTCCGGGTGGTCGCCGGTGATCATCCGAACCTCGACGCCGGCGGCGCGGCAGGCGGCGACGGCGGCGGGAACCTCTGGTCGGATCGGGTCGATCAGACCGGCGAAACCCAGGAGCCGCAGGCCGCGGAGGTCAGACGGGGACAGGCGCCCCGTAGCCGCGCCAGCGGGCCCTTCTGCCACGGCGATCACCCGGTAGCCTGCCTCGGCCAGCAGGTGGACCTGCGCCTCGGCGGTCACGCGGTCAAATCCCTCGCACATGGCCAGGATGCGCTCGGGAGCCCCCTTCACCCGCGCGAGCCCGTCCCCCGCGGAGGCTGAGAAGCCCAGTTCCGACTCGTAGGGAATGACCGAGTCCTGCGGCGTCGCCGCGAGGAGATCGTCGCGATCCAGCCCGAGCTTGGCCCCAAGCACCAGGAAGGCCACGTCGACGGTGTCGCCGCTGGCCTCAACCACGCCGTTGGCGCTGTGCAGCCGCGCCTCATTCGCCAGCGCGGCGGCCGTCGCAAGCCGGCGCACGGCGTCCCGGTCCGCCTCGGACGTCGAGGGCGAGAGGCGGCCGTCAGGATCCAGTCCCTCGCCTTCGATCTCGAGGACCGAGCCTGAGGGCAGCGCGACACGCTTCACCGTCAGTCGGTTGACGGTCAGGGTGCCGGTCTTGTCGGTGGCGATCAGGGTGCACGAGCCCAGGCCCTCCACCGCCGGAAGGCGACGAACAATGACGTGCCGTCTGGCCATGCGGGCGGAGGCCACCGCCAGGGCGATGGTGATCGCCACCGGCAAGCCCTCGGGAATGGCCGAGACCGCCAGCGCGATGGTCATGCCGAAGATCTCGGCCAGCGGCGCGCCGCGCAGGTACTGGCCAATGGCCAGCACGACCACGACCGCGACGGTGGCGACGGCGATGCGGCGGGACAGCGCCCGCATCCTCAGCAACAGCGGCGGCGGAGTCTGGTCCGGTCCGAGGGCCCTGGCGATGTCGCCCAACTGGGTCCGCCCCGCGGTCGCGCAAACCACGCCGGTTCCACGTCCCGCGATCACCATGCTGCCGGCGAAGGCCATGTTGCGCCGGTCCGCCAGGGGCGTGTCAGCGTCGAGTGCGGCCTCGGTCTTCTCGACCGCGGCGGACTCGCCGGTCAGCAGCGACTCGTCGATGCGCAGGTCATGAACCGACAGCAGTCGAAGATCAGCCGGCACGGCGCCGCCGGACTCCAGCAGAACGACATCTCCCGGCGCCAGGTCGGCCGCGTCGATCACGCGCCGCACACCCGCGCGCAGCACCGTCGGCGCGACATGCAGGACTTTCTTCAGCGCCGCCGCGCTGGATTCCGCCCTCCATTCCAGCACCGCCCCGATGCCGGCGTCGAGGACCAGCACGGCGAAGATGAACAGCGCGTCGCTCCAGGCGCCCAGCGCCAGCGAGACGACGCTCGCCGCCATGAGGACGTAGATCAGGGGGCTCCTGAGCTGCCGCAGGAACACAACCAGCTTCGAGGAGACTGACGGCTCGGGCAGGATATTGCGACCGACAGAGACCAGGCGCGCCGCCGCCTCAGCCTCCGGGAGCCCCTCGGCGCGGGACTCAAGGCGAACGAGCACCTCTTCAGCCGGCAGCACATGCCATTCGGGGGCGGGGCCGTCACGCGCCGTCATAGATACTTCCTTCCCATGTCGCCGCGGGCTCGACCCTGAGCGGCGATACAGGTCACGCGGCGCTGCACCGATCACGCGAACACGTTGCCCTGCGGCCCGGCCGGGCGCGTTGACATTGGTCAACAGCTGTCCATCGCGCTTTGATTGCCGTCAATGCGAGGAACAACCCGACTGGATACACAGAACACATGGGTGAGCCTGATCGTCCAAGCGTCTTCGAGGCCCGGGGCCTGACCAAGGTCTACCGCTCGGGAGACGTTGAGGTCGCGGCCCTGCGCGGCCTCGACCTTGACCTTTACGCCGGTGAGTTCGCCGTCTTCCTCGGGCCTTCGGGCAGCGGCAAGTCGACCCTGTTCAACATTCTCGGCGGGCTGGACCGGGCGACAAGCGGTTCGGCGAAGTTCGAGGGGCAGGAGCTCACGACGCTCAGCGAGCGTGAGCTCACGCAGTATCGTCGGCGCAATGTCGGCTTCGTCTTCCAGTTCTACAATCTCGTGCCCAGCCTGACTGCGCGCGAGAATGTGGCGCTGGTCACCGAGATCGCCGAACGGCCGATGTCGCCGGACGAGGCCCTGGAGATGGTCGGACTCACCGGTCGCGCAAATCACTTTCCGGCCCAGCTGTCAGGCGGCGAGCAGCAGCGGGTGGCCATCGCCCGGGCCATCGCAAAGCGTCCCGAGGTCCTGCTCTGCGACGAGCCGACCGGCGCGCTCGACCTGGCAACCGGCATACGCGTGCTCGAGGCCCTGGCCTTCATCAACGAGACCCTGGGCGCCACAACGGCCGTCATCACCCACAACACCTCGATACGCGAGATGGCCCACCGCGTGCTCTACTTCGGCGACGGGCGGGTGAGCCGGGTCGAGGAGAACGCGGCGCGCAAGTCGCCGAAGGACCTGAGCTGGTGAGGGCGCTGGACCTCAAGCTGCTGCGCGACACCCGCCGGATCTGGGCCCAGGCCCTGGCCATCGCCCTGGTTATGGCTTGCGGCGTGGCGACGCTGGTCCTGGGCGACGGCGCCTATCGGTCCATTCACGAGACGCGCGCGGCCTACTACGACCGGGGCGGCTTCGCCGACGTCTTCGTCCAGGTCCGGCGCGCGCCGGAGGGTCTGGCCCGGGAGATCGATGCCTTACCGGGCGTCGCGGTGGCCGAGACCCGGATCGTTCAGGGCGCCCTGCTCGACCTGGTCGGTGTCATGGAGCCCGCCTCCGCGGTGCTGGTGTCGCTGCCGGAGGGGGGGCAGCCGCGGCTCAACCGCCTGACCCTGCGCTCGGGACGACTGCCAGATCCGGCGGCGATCGACGAGACGGTGATCAACGAGCCCTTCGCAAAGGCCCACGGCTTCAAGGGCGGAGACCGTTTCGACGTCATCATGAATGGCCGCAAGCGCAGCCTGCGCGTCGTCGGCGTCGCCCTGTCGCCCGAGTACGTCTACGCCATGGGGCCGGGCGACATCGTGCCGGACGACCGGCGGTTCGCCGTGCTGTGGATGCCGCGCGAGACGCTGGAGGCCGCCTTCGATCTGCGCGGCGCGTTCAACAGCGTGAGCCTGAAGCTGTGGCCCGGCGCGCGGGAGGCCGAAGCGATCCGGCGTCTGGACGACCTGCTGGCGCCCTACGGCGGGGCCGGCGCCTACGGGCGCAAGGACCATGGCTCCAACAGCTATCTGGACAGCGAACTGCAGCAGCTCGACGCCATGCGGCGGGTGCTGCCGCCGATCTTCCTGGTGGTCTCGGCCTTCCTCATCAACATGACCCTTTCTCGCCTGCTCGCCCTCGAGCGGGAGCAGATCGGCCTGTTCAAGGCGCTCGGCTACCAGGACCTGCCGATCGCCTGGCACTACATGAAGCTGGCGCTGCTGATCACCGCCGCGGGCGTGGTGATCGGCCTGGTCGCCGGGGTGTGGCTGGGGCGAGGCATGACCCGGCTCTACGGGGACTTCTTCCACTTCCCCTTCCTGGTCTTCGTCCAGGATCCGCGGACCTATCTGTTGGCGGTGGTCACAGCGGCAGGCGCGGCGGTGCTCGGCGCGGCGCGCGCGGTGTGGGGGATTACTCGCCTCGCCCCCGCCACGGCGATGGCCCCCGCCGCTCCGCCGAGCTTCTCGCAGTCGCCGCTGGAAGCCCTCGTGCGGCCGCTGGCAGGATCGCAACTCACCATGATGGCGCTCCGGCGGCTGATCCGCTGGCCGGTCCGTTCCGGCCTGACCATGCTGGGACTGGCCCTGTCGGCGGCCCTGCTCGTGGGGTCGCTCTTCTCCCTGGATTCGCTGGAGGTGATGATCGACATCACCTTCAACCGCGCCGACCGCCAGAACGCGACGCTCAGTTTCATCGAACCGCGCGGGCCGGAGGCGCTGGCTGATATCCGCCATCTGCCGGCGGTCCTGCGGGCCGAGCCCTTCCGCGCCGCGCCCGTTCGGCTGCGCAGCGGTGCGGTCAGCCGCCGGGCGGTGATCGTGGCGAAGTCGCCGGACGGTCAGCTCAGCCGCGCCCTCGACGCAGCCTCCCGCCCGGTCGATATCCCGCCCCATGGCATCGTGCTCAGTTCGAAGCTCGCGACCATCCTGCGCGTGACGCCGGGCGACACGCTCAATGTCGAGGTCCTTGAGGGCCGCCGGCGGCTGGCGCAGGTTCGGGTCAGCGCGGTGGTGGAAAGCTACTTCGGCCTCGCCACCTTCATGCATCCTGCCGCCCTGGCCACGCTTCTCGGCGAGGGGCCGCGCATCTCCGGCGCCTATGTCGATTTCGACCCGAACAGGGCCGATGAGTTCTTCCGGGCGGTCAAGGCCAGCCCGGCGATCGGCGCCCTGCAGCTGCAGGACCGCGCGCTGCAGAAGTTCCGGGAAACGATGGCGCGCAACATCGACGTGATGATGACCACCTATCTTGGCCTGGCGATGACCGTGGCCTTCGGCGTGATCTACAACAGCGCGCGCATCCAGCTGTCCGAGAGCGCCCGGGAGCTGGCGAGCCTTCGGGTGCTGGGCTTTACGGCGGGCGAGACCTCGCGCGTGCTGCTGATCGAGATCGGCCTGCTGGTGCTGCTGTCCATTCCCTTCGGCTGGGCCCTCGGCTACGGCCTGGCGGCGGCCATGGTCGAGGCGTTCGACAGCGAACTGTTCCGCATTCCGCTGGTGGTCTCGCCAGCCACCTATGCCCGCGCCGCGCTGGCCGTGTTGGCGGCGGCCGCCGTCTCGATGATGATTGTCCGCAACCGTGTGAACCGGCTCGATCTGGTGGCCGTTCTGAAGACGAGGGACTGACCGGTGAAACTGAACTCGCCCAGGGTCCTCCTGCTGATCGCGCTCGCCGCCCTCGCGGTCGCGGCGCTTGTCTGGATGATGATGCCCGCCAGCGTGCCGGTGGACACAGGCAAGGTCACCAGCGGGCCGCTGGACGTCTGGCTGGAAGAGCCGGGCCGGACCCGCGTGCGCGAGGTCTACATCGTCTCTGCGCCCCTGGCCGGGAAGACCGCTCGCATCACGCTCCATGCCGGCGACGCCGTGACCGCCGGCCAGACACTGGCCTTCATTCGCCCGCTGGACCCGCCCCTCATCGATGTGCGGTCGCGGGCGGAGATGCAGGCGGCGGTTTCCGTCGCCGACGCCGCCGTGCGGCTGGCCCAGGCCGACCTGGCGCGGACCCAGGCCCAGGCGGCCTTCGCCGCCGCCGAGTGGACCCGCGGACAGACGCTCGCCGAGCGCGGCGTCATTTCCGCCCAGGCGCTGGATCAGCGCAAGCTGGCGCGCGATACGGCCAACGCCGCCGTGGCCACGGCCCGCGCGGCGGTCGACGTGCGTCTGCGGGAACGCGACAGCGCCCGCAGCCGCCTCGCCGACCCGCTCGACGGCGCGCGGGCGCCAACGCCTCTACGCTCCCCGGTGAGCGGCAGCGTCCTGCGGGTCCTGCGCGAGAGCGAGCAGGCGGTGCAGGCCGGTGAGCCGATCCTCCAGATCGGCGACCCGCGCGACATCGACGTCATCGTCGAACTCCTGTCGAGCGACGCCGTGGTCGTTCGACCCGGCGCCGAAGCGCTGATCGAGGGCTGGGGCGGGCCGCCGCTCGCCGCCCGGGTCCGCCGGGTGGAGCCCTCCGGATTCACGAAAGTCTCCGCCCTCGGCGTGGAGGAGCAGCGGGTGCTGGTCTACCTCGACTTCGGCGATCCCCGGCAGGCGGCCCAGTTGGGGCACGACTATCGCGTGACCGCGCGCATCATCACCTCTTCGACGCCAAAGACACTGCGGATTCCGGCCAGCGCGCTGTTCAGACAGGACGACGACTGGGCGGTCTACAGCATCGCCAACGGACGGGCGCGGTTGCGGACGGTCCGCGTCGGTCGCCGCAACGAGGACTTCGCCGAGGTGCTGTCGGGTCTGACCGAGGGGGAGGCCGTCGTCACCTACCCCGGCGACCGGCTCGCCGACGGCGTCCGGGTCACGCTTCGCCGTATCGAGTAGCGGCGCCGGATCAGGAGCGGACCTCGTTCCGAAGGGCCGCGGCCAGCACCCCCGACAGCGGCAGGGCGTTGGTGGGATGCGGGACCGAGTCGCTGGAGACGATCCGCCGCGCGCCGGCCTTTCGCAGCCGCGCCTCGACATCGGCGCCGAACAGGGCGTGCGCCACGGCGACATCCACCGAGGTCGCCCCGGCCTGAACCAGGCGGGCAATCGCCCCCGCGAGGGTGCCTCCGGTCGAGCACACATCATCCATCAGAAGCACGCTGCGGTCCTTGACATCGACCGCTGCGCCAAGGGTCAAACGGACATCCTCGTCGCCATGCCGGACCTTGTCGAACGTGGTCCAGTCCGCTCCCAGACGACCGGCGGCGGCCTCGACCCAGGGTCGCGACTCGACATCGGGCCCCACCACCAGCGGCCGCTCAAGACCGTGGGCGAAGAGCGCGGCGAGATCGGCGGCGACGGACAGGTTGTCGGCGGCGGTCCCCAGGGCCGCGCCCAGATCCGGCGTTCGGTGGAGGTGGGCCTGCACGGTGACGACCCGGTCGAACGCTTCGCCCAGCAAGCGGCCGACCACGTCCCGGCTGAGGGGTTGCCCCGGTTTGAAAACCGCGTCCTGACGCAGGTAGCAGAGGTAGGGCGCGACGAGCACGAGCCGCTCGACGCCGGCCCGGCGATAGGCGTCGGCGGCCAGGAGCAGCGGAACGAGACGGT
Source organism: Caulobacter sp. (assembly GCA_031426695.1). Classification (GTDB taxonomy): domain Bacteria; phylum Pseudomonadota; class Alphaproteobacteria; order Caulobacterales; family Caulobacteraceae; genus Caulobacter. The sequence continues at coordinate 210,248 of JASJPM010000002.1, read as the reverse complement.
CGTCGGGGTGATGAAGGGAGCGATACAGAATCACGCTTCGCGCGCCCTGCGGAACGGTGGGCAGGCTTTCGCCGTCCGGGAACCGATGCAGCCCGATCTCGGCCGCGGCGACGCCCAGGGCCTGCGCCAGACGTCCCGTCTCGGCGGCCTCGTCCGCGAACCCGTGCACCTCGGTCCCGGTCATGCGGGCGCGATCCGGAACCCGCTGTCGATCTCGGCTGCTTCGACCGCGAAGGCGAAGTCCGAAGCGTCGGATCCATGAATGCGGAAAAGCGGGTCGCCGGCCCGCACCGTGTCGCCGAGCCGCCGCAACAGGTCGACGCCGGCGCCGGCGTCCGTCGGCGCGCCGGCCAGTCGGGCCACGTTGGCGATACGCAGGCAGTCGATGGCCTCGATGACGCCGGCCCTGGGGGCCACGACCTCATGCACGCGGTCGCCCAGCGAAGCCGCCAGCGGCGAGGCGCCCTGCGCCTCGATGATCCGCTCCATGGTGGCGCGCGCGGCGCCGGACTCGAGCAGGTCGCGGGCCCGGGCCTCCGCCTTTCCGCCGGGCAGCGAGGGATCGGCGTCAAGGACGCGCGCCGCGAGCCTGATCGCCTTCTCGCGCAGATCGGCCGGGGCGTCGGCGTCGCCCGCCAGCACCGCCATGACGTCGCGCGCCTCGAGCAACGGCCCCACGCCCCGGCCGATCGGCTGCGCGCCATCGGTGAAGACCACGTCAATCTCCAGCCCCAGGTTGCTGGCCACGAACTCGAAGAGCTTTCTCAAGCGCACCGCGGCGGGCCTGTCGTGCAGTTTCGCGGACGGGCCGACCGGAAGGTCCAGGACCAGACGCCCCACGCCCGCGGCGACCTTCTTGGACAGGATCGACGCGACCATCTGCTCGGGCGTGTCGATCGACAGCGGGCGCTCGACGGAGATCAGCACGTCGTCGGCGGGAGAGAGGTTCACCCGTCCGCCCCAGATGATGCATCCGCCGCAGGTTTCGACCACGGCGCGCATCTCGTCTTCGGAAAGGTCGACGCGGGCCAGCACCTCCATGGTGTCAGCCGTGCCGGCGGGCGAGGTGATGGCGCGGGATGATGTCTTGGGGATCGTCAGGCCGTGCGCCGCGACGATTGGCGCAACGATCAGGGACGTGCGGTTTCCCGGGATGCCGCCAATGCAGTGCTTGTCGACGACGAGCCGGTCACCCCAGTTGAGCCGGGTCCCGGCGGCGATCATCCCTCGCGTCAGACCAAGGGTCTCTTCCGGTGACATGAACCGGGCGCAGGCGATCAGGAAGGCCGTGACATCCATGTCGCTCCAGCGCTGGTCGGCCAGGTCGCGGGCGACGGCGGCCAGCGTTTCGTCGTCGAGCGTCAGACCGTCGATCTTTGCGCGAATGGCCGACAGGCTTTTCGGCGGGCGGGCGGGCGCGATCTGGACAAGGTCGCCGGCCTTCACGCCGAGCCGTCGGAAGAGCGGTTGCGGCAGGCCGATCTCGTCGGGCGCCAGCAGATCATCGCCGCCGATCATCGTGGACGCGTGCAGCGTCCGTCCCGGGACGCGAAGCTCGACCTTGCGCGAACCCCGGAGGCGTTCGGGTCGCATGACATTGCTGCACCGGGCCAGAACAACGACGTTCTCCCGGAAACTGTCGAGGCCCAACGGCCGGGCCTTCAAAGCGCCGGTCATCCCGGAGGCGCCGGCGTCGTTCGCCGCCCTCTCCTCGTCGCTCGCGGCAATCATTCCTGGTTCCCCGTCATGCAATCACGTTGGCCTCGCCGGCCGCCCCGCGCCTTGCGCCATATCAAGGTCGGGCGGCGATGATGGGATCATGATCGAACTCGTCGCCCTTCCAGGGCGCTCCATGGGAGTGGATCGATGAACAGACTTGAAGGCAAGGTCGCGATCGTCACCGGCGCGGCGCTCGGTCTGGGACGCGCCTCGGCCCTGCGCATGGCGGACGAAGGGGCCGTGGTGGCGGTCCTGGACGTTCTCGACGAGGCGGGCGCCGACCTCGCCCGGACCATCCTCGCCCGCGGCGGCAAGGCCGACTTCTGGCATTGCGACGTCTCCAGCGAGGCGCAGGTCGCCGAAGTCATCAACGTAATCGCCGACCGCTACGGGCGGATCGACATCCTAGTCAACAATGCCGGGGTTGCCGGCGTGAACAAGCCTACCCACGAGATCACCGAGGCCGAATGGGACTGGGTGCAGCAGATCAACGTCAAGGGCGTGTTCTTCTGCACCAAGCACGCGATCCCGCACCTGAAGCGCGCCGGCGGCGGCAGCATCATCAACCTGTCGTCGATCTACGGGCTGGTCGGCGGCGCGGACGTGCCGCCTTACCACGCCTCGAAGGGCGCCGTGCGCCTGATGACCAAGACGGACGCCCTGATCTACGCGCCCGACAGGATTCGCGTGAACTCGATCCATCCCGGCTTCATCGAGACCCCCATGGTCGAACATCACCTTGATACGATGGAAGACCGGGAGGCGGCCCGCGCTGCCGTTGAGGCGATGCACCCCCTGGGCCACCTGGGCGAGGCCGACGACATCGCCTGGGGCGTCGTCTACCTGGCCTCCGACGAGGCGAAGTTCGTCACCGGCGCCGAACTGGTGATCGACGGGGGATACACGGCGCGCTGAGCCGTCTCGGGCTCGCCGATCTCGACGGGCGCAGGCCTGGTTCGCTCAAGCCCCCGCGCTCCCGACGGGCCTCACAGATGCATCTGGCGGACACCGGCGACGCAGAGCCGCTCCAGTGAAGCATGGAGGCATTCGGAATGATTTGACCATATGGTCGCTTTGGGCGACGGCCGGACCAGCCGCTTTATAGCATTTTCCGGTTGCCAAGGACTGGCTTCGCCCTCAATATGACCAAATAGTCATATCGGGGTCAGTCATGAGTATCATCAAGATCGAGGACGTCGCGTTCGTGCGCTTCCGGGCTCCGGACCTGGACGCCATGGCAAGCTTCCTGGCCGACTTTGGTCTGAAGATCGTCGAGCGGACCGATGATCGCCTGGTCGCCCGGGGCGCCGGCGCCGCGCCGGCGCTTCACATCACCGAACGCGGCAAGGCCGGGTTCGCCGCCCTCGGTTTGCGGGCCGCCTCCCTGGCCGATCTCGACACGCTCGCCGCGGCCGAGAAGGCGGAGATCAGCGCCTTCGACGCACCCGGCGGCGGCAAGGTCGTCACACTCATCGACCCCGACGGGCATCGTATCGAAGTGGTCGCGGGACAGGGCCACGCCGGGGACCTCACCCTCCCGCCCGCCCAGGCCTGGAACCATGCGGCGGCGAAGGATCGCGTGCGCGCCACCAAGCGGATCGCATCGAACGCCGCGACCGTCGTGCGGCTGGGGCATTGCGTGCTCAACGTCTCCGACTTCCGGGCTTCGGAGCAATGGTACAAGTCCCGCTTCGGTCTGATCACCTCCGACGAGATCGAGGTCGCGCCCGGCTTCTCGATCGGCGCCTTCCTGCGCTGCGACCGCGGCGAGGTTCCGACCGACCACCACAGCCTGTTCCTGGTCCAGAGTCCCAAGGGCCCGGGCTTCAACCACGCCGCCTTCGAGGTCGCCGATCTCGACGATCTGATGATCGGGCACGAGCGCCTGAAGGCCGCCGGCCGCGCCCAGGAATGGGGTGTCGGCCGCCACCTGCTGGGCAGTCAGGTCTTCGACTACTGGCGCGACCCCTGGGGTCACGTGCTGGAGCACTGGACCGACGGCGACCTGTTCACCGCCGCTGATGGATCCAACGTCGCCAGCCTGCAGGACCTGATGAACGTCCAGTGGGGCCCCTCCGCCCCGCCGACCATGGCCTGAGACCAGAAACGGAAACCAACCCATGAAACTCGCGACCTTCCAGGCCGGCGAGGCGCCGGAGCTCGGCGTCGTCACCGGCGAACGCATCATCCCGATCTCCCGCGCCGCGCCGGCGCTCGGCGACGAGATGACCGGGCTCATTCGCGTCTGGCCGGACGTCCGCACCCAAGTCGAGGCAATCGCCCTGCGCGCCGACGGCGCCCTGCCGATCGATCAGGTCCGCCTGCTCGCGCCGATCCGGCGACCGGGGAAGATCATGGCCATCGGCCTGAACTACGCCGACCATATCGCCGAGAGCCAGATGGCGACGCCCGAGCACCAGGTCTGGTTCTCCAAAGCCCCCACCAGCGCCAACGGCCCGTTCGATCCGATCGAGATCCCGAAGGCCGGGCAGGCGGTCGACTATGAGGCCGAGCTGGTCGCGGTCATCGGCTCTGGAGGCCGGCACATCGGCCTTGCCGACGCTCCCGGCGCGATCTTCGGCTACTGCGTCGGCAACGACGTCACCGAGCGCGCCTGGCAGCACCGGACGCCCCAGTGGGTCCTTGGAAAGTCCTTCGACACCCACGCGCCCTTCGGTCCCTGGATCACTACAACCGACGAGATGCCGGACCCGCATGGCCTCGGCATTCGCTGCCTGGTCAACGGCGAAACGCGACAGAGCTCCAATACCTCCCACCTCGTCTTCGACGTCTGGGCCCAGATCGAACACCTGTCGAAGGCCATGACCCTTGAGCCCGGCGACCTGATCTTCACCGGCACGCCGGGCGGCATTGGTGCGGCGATGAAGCCGATGCGGTTCCTGCAGCCCGGTGACGTCGTCCGGGTGGAGATCGACGGCCTCGGCGCCATCGAAAACCCCATGCGGAAGGAGGCCTGACCTTGGCGGCCCCGGATTTCGACTGCGACGTGCTGATCGTTGGCCTGGGGCCGGTCGGCGCGCTGCTGGGCGTGCTGCTCGCCGACACAGGCGTCAGCACGATCTGCCTCGACAAGGACGTCGAGGTCTATCCGCTGCCCCGCGCGGCTCACTTCGATCACGAGATCATGCGGCTGTTCCAGCAGGCGGGCGTGGCCGACGCCGTGCTCGCCAGCAGCCGTCCAGCGCCTGCCTACGAGTTCAGGTCCTCGGACGGCCAGCCTCTCGTGCGCATGGACCTGCCGCCGGTCAGTCCATCGGGCTGGGCGACCGGCTACATGTTTCACCAGCCGGCCGTCGAGCATGCGCTGCGCGCGCGCCTCGCCGCCTCGCCGCTGGCCGACGTCCGACTGGGAAGCGTCTTCGTGGCGATGACGCCCGACGCCGACGGCGTCACGGCCGAGCTGACCGACGGTACGGTGCGCGCCCGCTATATCGTGGGCTGCGACGGGGCCTCCAGCGCCGTGCGCGCCGGCGCCGACATCGGGCTCGACGATTACGCCTTCGACGAGCCCTGGCTGGTCATCGACGTGAATGTCGGCGAGGGCGCGAGCCTGCCCGACATCAACCTGCAGATCTGCGACCCCGCCCGTCCGACGACCTGCGTGCTGATGGGGCCGGGCCGGCACCGGTGGGAGTTCATGCTGCTGCCCGGCGAGACGGCCGAGCAGGTGCTGGACGACGCCTTCATCGCTCCGCTGCTCGAGCCCTGGAACTGCGGCGACGTCACCATCGAGCGCAAGGCTGTCTATCGCTTCCACGGTCTCGTTGCGAAGTCCTGGCGCGCGGGCCGCGTGCTGCTGGCCGGGGACTCCGCCCACCAGATGCCGCCGTTCGCGGGACAGGGCATGTGCTCAGGGATGCGCGACGCGGCGAACCTGGCCTGGAAGCTGCCGCTGGTCCTGCGTGGAGAGGCCGGCGAGGCGCTGCTCGACACCTACCAGCCCGAGCGGGAGCCGCATGTTCGGGCCTATATCCAGCTGGCCATCGGCATGGGTCGCGTGGTCTGCACGCTCGACCCCGCCGCCGCCGCCGCGCGGGACGCGGGCATGCTCGCCGTCCGGGCGGCGGGCGGCAACGCCCTGCCGCCGTCGGCTCCGCCAGCCCTGGCCGAAGGCTGTCTGCTGCCGGAGACGCCGGCGGCAGGCACGCTGTTTCCGCAGCCCTGGGTCGATGGCGCGCGGCTCGATGACGTGCTGGGCGAGGGCGGCTGGCTGATCGGCCGCGACCCGCCGCATGATCTCGCCGCAGGGCTTGTCGCGATCGCGTTCTCCGACGCGAGACTCGCGCCATTCCGGTCCGCCGTGGAGGCCTGGCTGGCCGAGCATGGCGCATCTGCGGTCCTGGTCCGGCCGGACCGGTACGTGTTTGGAACAGGCCGGGCGGACGACCTCGCCCGGGCCTGGGCCGCCGCCCTCTCCCCCGTCCACGAACCCGCCTGAGGCCCCCCATGACCCTTCGACTGCACCACAGCCCGATGGCCTGCTCGCTGGCCAGCCGCTTTGCGCTGGCCGAGGCCGAGCTCCCCCATGAGATCGTCGTCGTCCGCACGCGCGACGGCGAGCACCTGACCGAGGCCTACGGTCTTATCAACCCGCGCCGCAAAGTGCCCGCACTGGAGACCGAAGGCGGCGTCGTCACCGAGTCGTCGGCCATCCTGCCGCTCATCGCCGACCTGGCGCCGGAGCGCGGCCTGCTGCCGACCGGCCCGGTCGCGCGGGCGCAGGCGCAGAGCTGGATGGGCTTCCTGGCCAGCACCGTGCACCCGGCCTTCACGCGCGCGATGTTCCCCGAGCGCTTCACGACCGACGCCAACGGCGCCGAAGGCGTGCGCGCGGCGGCCCTGGAGGCGCTGTCCTCGGTTCTCGCCTCGATCGACGCGCACCTGGCCGGGCAAGAGCATCTGCTGGACGCCTTCAGCGTATGCGACCTCTACCTGACCGTCTTCCTGCTGTGGCGTCGGGGTCCGGCGCTGGCGGGGCGTCTGCCGGACCTTCCCAACCTCGACGCCTTCCAGCAAAGAGTGTTGTCCCGTCCGGCGATCGCATCGACCTTGGGCGACGACATGAAACTGATGGCTGGAGGCTGAAGGCTGACATGGGCGAGGTGCGATCGACAGCGAAGCCGTCCGGACGCGCCGAACGCACTCGGGAAGCCTTGATCCGCGCCGGTCGCAAGCTGTTCGCCGAGCAGCCGGTCGACGCCGTCGCCATCGACGACATCGTGCGGGCCGCGGACGTCGCGAAGGGGAGCTTCTACAATCACTTCCCGGACAAGGACGCGCTGGTCCGCTCGGTGACCGGCGAAATCCGCGCCGGCGTGGAGCGGGCGATTGGTCGCGCCAACGCCGGCATCGACGAACCGGCCCGCCGCGTCGCTCGGGCGGTATGCGTCTACATGCGTTACGCCGTGGACGAGCCCGTCCGGGCCGGCGTCCTGGTCCGCGTCCACAGCGGCCATGTCTCGACGTCCGCGCCGTTGAACCAAGGCATCGTCGAGGATGTTTCGGCAGGCTTGGCCAGCGGCCGCTTTGCGATCGCGACTATGGAATCCGCTGTTCTGTACATCCTCGGAGTCTCGCAGATCTCCCTGACCCGCATTGTTCAGGAACCCACCCTGGCGCTCGCCGTGACCCTGTCCCAGCAAATGTGCGCCCTGCTCCTGCGCGGGCTCGGCGTGCCGCCATCCGAGGCAGAGTCGCTCGCGGCCCAGGCGTCGGACGAGGTCGTCCGTCAGGGCCTGTATTCCGACGCCGCAAACGCCGCCTGAAAGACAGCTCATGACACCGCGCCCGCTGACGCCCTTCGAGGGCATGGACACACGAACGCTGATCGACACACAGGCCGCCCGCCGGGGCGATCATCCGTGCCTGATCTGGGAGCCGTTCGAGGGCGAGGGCCGGACCTGGACCTACGCCGGGTTCGGCGAGGCCGTCCGCCGCTTCGCCGCCGGGCTGCAGGCCCGCGGAGTGAAACCTGCCGACCGGGTGCTGGTGCATCTGGACAACTGCCCGGAGTCACTGGTCGCATGGCTGGGCTGCGCCTACGCCGGGGCGGTCGCGGTGACCACCAACGCCAAGTCCAGCGCCGACGAGATCGCCTACTTCGCCTCGCATAGCGGCGCGGTGGGCGGGATCACCCAGCCCCGGTTCGCGGCGCTGGTCGCAGCGGCGGCGCCCAGCCTGGGGTGGCTGGCCGTTACCGAAACCGACAACGGCGCGCCGGCCGAGGCGGACGTTGCCGGCTTCGAGCCGTTCACGGCCATCGACGGCGATCCCGCTGACCTGACCGAGCGTCCGCACGATCCGTGGGCGCACTTCGGCATCCAGTACACCTCCGGCACGACGGCGCGGCCCAAGGCGGTGCTCTGGACCCACGCCAACTTCCTGTGGGGCGCGCGGATGTGCGCCCAGAACGAGGACCTGCGGCCGGAGGACGTGCATCTGGTTTACCTGCCGCTGTTCCACACCAACGCCCAGGTCTACTCCGTGGCGGCCGCGCTCTGGGCCGGGGCCACGATCATCCTGCAGCCGAAGTTCTCCGCCACGCGGTTCTGGCCGGTGTCGCTCAGACACGGCGCGACCTGGAGCTCGATGGTGCCCTTCTGCCTGAAGGCGCTCATGGAGCAGCCCAGGCCGGAGGCGCACAGCTATCGCCACTGGGGCAACGGCGTCTGCGCGCCGCCCACGGACGGCTATTTCGGGGTCAAGACCATCGGCTGGTGGGGCATGACCGAGACCATGACCCACGGCACCGTCGGCTCCGCCCATCTGCCGGATGCGCCGATGTCGATGGGCCGCCCGTCCCCGGCCTACGAGATCTACGTCCTGGGCGATGACGGCCGCCCGGTTGGGCCGGGCGAAACCGGCGATCTGCTGGTCGGCGGTCGACGCGGGGTGTCGCTGTTCCTCGAGTACGCCGGCGATCCGGACGCGACGGCCCGCGCCTTCACCGAGGACGGCCTGTTCATCACCGGCGACCGGGTGCGGGTCGGCGAGGACGGCTTCCTCTATTTCGCCGACCGCTCCAAGGACATGCTCAAGGTCGGGGGCGAGAACGTCGCGGCCTCCGAGATCGAGCGGGTCATCGCCGGGGTCGAGGGGGTGCTGGAGGTGGCCGTTGTCGCCCGCAAGCATCGGATGCTGGACGAGGTCCCGGTGGCCTTCGTCATTGCGCGCGACCCGAAGGACACGACGCTGCCCGAGCGAGCGCTCGCCGCCTGCCGGCAGGCGCTCGCCAGCTTCAAGCATCCGCATGAGGTCCGGCTGATCGACGCCCTGCCGCGCTCGACCCTGGAGAAGGTCGCCAAGGCCGAACTGCGCGCGAGGCTGGCCGCCGAGCAAGCTGAACCGGCTTGAAAAGCGGTCAGATCGCGCTTGCCGATGAGGGGGCCGGCGCCTAGCGGAACGCCGCGCCCGGCTTGAAGCCCAGCGCCTTGAACGCCATCGCGGCGGGACAGAATCCCGTGAAGGCCGCCTGGATCATGTTCAGGCCGGCGAAGGCGCTGAGCAGGAACCACAGGGGGTTTACGAAGTAGCCGAGCGCCAGCCCGGCGAGCACCACGATCCCGGCGAAAACGAAGACGGCGCGATCAACAGTCATATGAATCTCCTTGCAGGAACCGGGCCGAGGCCCGGCGGGACGCCCGCTGGATGCGAGCGCCGAACTGAGAGGCGGCGTTCCGTCAGGGCTTGATCTTGCGGATGCCCATGACGTCGAGGGCCAGCTTCTCGTAGAAGGGTTCGCTCTCGCCGCGCTTCACCTTGGCGAGGAAGTACTTTTCGAAGCCCACCTTCGCCAGGTGCACCCATTTGCCGCTGGCCGACCAGTTGACGTTGCGGGGCGGAATCTGCGGCTGGGCGACGAAGGCCACGCCGCCGTCCCCGAAGTCGGCCAGGCAGATGGCGTTCCAGGTCGCCTCGTGCGTCGCCGGCCGGTCCGCGACCAGGTCGCCGAGGTTGTGGGCGATCGCGGTGACCATGCTCTCGATCATGAAGCCGGTCTTGGGCACGCCGACCGGGACGGGGGTATTGCCGGTCGGGGCGATGGCGACGCAGACGCCCAGGGCGAAGACGTTCGGGAAGGTCGGGTTGCGCTGGTGCTTGTCCACCAGGATGAAGCCCCGGGGGTTGGTCAGCCCTTCGACGCCGCGAACAGCTTCGACCCCCCTGAACGCGGGCAGCATCATCGAGAAGGCGAACGGCACGTCGTGCGTCGCCTTCACCGTTCCATCCTCGGCGACCTCCTCGGCATGCAGGACTCCGGCCTCGACAGAGGTGACGCGGGCGTTGGTGATCCACTTGATGTGGCGTTCCCGCATTTCGCTCTCGAGCATGCCCTTGGTGTCGCCCACGCCATCAAGGCCAAGGTGGCCGACGTAGGGTTCGGAGGTGACGAACGTCATCGGCACCCGGTCACGGACTTTCCGGCGGCGAAGCTCGGTGTCCAGGATCATCGCGAACTCGTAGGCCGGGCCGAAGCAGGACGCGCCCTGCACGGCGCCGACCACGATCGGACCGGGGTTCTCGACGAAGCGGTCGAAGGCCGCGGCAGCGGACTCGGCGTGATCGACATGGCAGATCGACTGCGTGAAGCCGCCGTGCGGGCCAAGCCCCTTGATTTCATCGAAGGCCAGTTCGGGGCCCGTGGCGATGACCAGGTAGTCGTAGTCCATCGTCGAGCCGTCGGAGAGTTCGATACGGTTCTGGGTCGGGTCGACACGCCGGGCGCCGACGCCGGTGAAGCCGATGCCCTTCTTCTTGAAGACAGGCGGCAGCTTGACCTCGATCGCTTCCCGTTTGCGCCAGTGCACGGCGACCCAGGGATTGGACGGCACGAAGTGGAAGGTGTCGCCCTGCGAGACGACACTGACCTCCGCCTGGTCGCCGACAGCGGCCCTGATCTCGAAAGCGGCGATGGCGCCGCCGAGGCCGGCGCCCAGAATGACAATTCGCGGTTTGGCCATGGTCAGCCTCCTCCACACCCTGTGATTGGCGCCCCGTTGCGGCCAGCGCGCCTTGATATGGATCACATAGGGCGAGCGACGCCGCGCCTAGGGTGATCCACGCTCCTGACTTGACTTCATATTCATATAACCGCATATACGCAACTATGAATTTGAATGACCATGCTCTGAAGGCTTCTGCCGGGCAGGCCTGCGACCTCTTGAAGGCGCTGGCCAATCCGCACAGGCTGATGATCGTCTGTTCGCTCCTGGAAGGCGAACAGTCGGTGGGCGCGCTCGCGCAGACGCTGGGCGTGCGGGAGACCCTGGCTTCGCAGCACCTGGGCCTCCTGCGGCGTGACGGCCTCGTGACCGCCCGCCGGGATGGCCAGACTGTCTACTACGGCCTCCAGAGCCCCGGGGCCCGGGCCGTGGTGGAAACGCTTTCCGACCTTTTCTGCCCGGTTTCGTGACCGGGCCAACACCAAGGGAGTACGCAATGTTCGGCGCACCGAAGACCAAAGACCTCACACCGCACCAGGTGCGGGCGTCGCTTGACGCTCACGAGATTCTGCTGATCGATGTCCGCGAGCCTGCGGAGTTCGCGGCCGAGCGGATTCACGGGGCCCTGAACTTCCCGCTCTCGACCTTCGACCCCGGCGCGCTGCCCGAGGCCGGTGACCGGCTGATCGTCTTCCAGTGCGGCTCGGGCAAGCGGTCCGCCATGGCCGTCGAGCAGTGCCGCAAGGCCGGACACGTGATCGACAGCCATCTGGCCGGCGGCATCATGGCCTGGAAGGCGGCCGGGCTTTCCACCGTCACGATTGACAGCGCCACCGGCTCGGTCCGCGACCCCCGCTGATCCACCCTCTCTGTGATCGAAAACCAGGCGACCTGAAATGCCCAAGACGTTGTTCCTGATCGCTCCGCTGGCCGCGGCCCTGCTGCTGGGAGGCTGCGGCGAGTCCGCGCCCGAAAGGCCGGTGGCCAAGGTCGCTCCGGCAAGTGGCCGCCTGCAGATCGTTGAGCGGACCATCGCCGACCTCAAACCTGTTCCCGCGACCCTGACGACGCAGGACATGGGCGAGGCGCGGGCGCGGATCTCAGGGATTTTGGTCAGTCTTCTGGTCAAGGAGGGAGATCAGGTCCGGAAGGGCCAGCTGATCGCCACGGTGAAGGATGACCGCCTCGCCCTGCTGACCGCCGCCTATGACGCCCAGGTCGCCGCCGCCGCAGCCGATTCCGCCCGCGCCCAGGCCGACCTGACACGGACGCGGACGCTGTTCGCACAGGGTATCTACGCCCAGGCCCGCCTGGATCAGGTCGAGGCCATCGCCAAGGCGTCCAGCGCCTCGCTGGCGGCGGCCCGGGCGCAACGCTCGGCCAGCGCCGAACTCGGAGCCCAGGGCGCGATCCTGGCGCCGGCCAGCGGACGGGTGCTTGTCGCCGACGTCCCGCCCGGCTCTGTCGTGACGGCGGGACAATCCGTCGCCCGCGTCACAGCGGGTCCGGCCGTGGTCCGGCTGGAGCTCCCTGAAGGCCAGGCCCGGACGCTGCGGCTGGGCGACAGCGTGCAGGTGTCGCTCGACGGCGCGGCGACCTCCACCACCGGCGTGATCAGCCAGATCTACCCCTCGGTGGTTGCCGGACAGGTCGTGGCTGACGTGACCGCCGCGGGCCTGCCCCGGGACCTGGTCGGCCAGCGCGCCACGGTGATGGTGCGGGTCGGTGAGCGGCGGGCGCTGGTGGTCCCCAGGCGCTATGTCTCGACCCGGTTCGGCGTCGACTATGTGCGCCTGGTGCGCACCGACGGCGCGGCCTCCGATACGCCGGTCCAGACCCGCACCGGGCCATCCGCCGATGAGGTCGAGATCCTGTCCGGCCTCAAGTCCGGCGACGTCCTCTCCCTTCCGGAGGCGGTTCGATGAACCTGGGCCTGTCGGGGCGGCTGACCCGCTCGACCATCCGGTCGCCGCTAACCCCCCTGTTCCTGCTGGCCGCGATCGCGGTGGGCTTCCTGGCGCTGATGAGCATTCCGCGTGAGGAAGAGCCGCAGATCAGCGTGCCGATGGTCGACATCATGGTGTCGGCGCCGGGCCTGCGCGCTGCCGACGCCGTCGAGCTGGTCGGCAAGCCGCTGGAATCGATCGTCAACAGCGTCACCGACGTCGAGCACGTCTACACCTTCGCCGACGACGACCAGGTCATGGTCACCGCCCGCTTCAAGGTCGGGGTCGACCCTGACGCGGCCGCTGTTCGCATTCACGAGCGCATCCGGGGGAACCTGGATCGCATCCCGGCCGGCATCCCCGAACCGCTGATCCAGACGCGCGGCATCAATGACGTCCCCAGCCTGGTCCTGACACTGTCGCCCAAACCCGGCGCGGCGGGCCAATGGACCGACCAGGCCCTCTATGAGCTGGCCGGCAAGCTGCGCACCGAAGTGTCGAAGGTCGACGACGTCGGCCTGACCTTCATCGTCGGCGGCCGACCGCGCGAGATCCGCATCGAGCCGGACCCCGCGCGCATGGCACGGCACGGCGTCTCCCTCGCCGGGCTGATGGACACGGTGCGCCAGGCCAACCGGGCGTTCCCGGCGGGCCAGCTGCGCAACGGCGGCGAGGCCGTCCAGGTCACCGCCGGTAAGACCTTCGCCGACGCCGGCCAGATCGGCATGCTGGCCCTCCCCTCCGCCAGCGGCCAGGCCGTGTACGTCCGCGACGTCGCCGACGTTGTCGAGGCGCCCCGCGAGGACCAGGCGCGGGCCTGGCGTTTCGCCCGGCAGGGCGATGGCTGGTCCGAAGCCCCCGCCGTCAGCCTGGCGATCGCCAAGCGCAAGGGCGCCAATGCGGTGGTCGTTTCCCACGCCGTCCTGGCGCGCGTCGAGGCGCTGAAGGGTTCCCTGCTGCCTGACAGCCTGAGCGTCGACGTCACCCGCGACTACGGCGAGACCGCCAACGAAAAGGCCAACGAGCTGCTGTTCCACCTGGCCTTGGCGACGATCTCGATCGTGGTCCTGATCGGGTTCGCCATCGGCTGGCGCGAGGCCGCGGTCACCGCCGTGGTCATTCCGACCACCATCCTGCTGACGCTCTTCGCCTCCAATCTGATGGGCTACACCATCAACCGGGTCAGCCTGTTCGCGCTGATCTTCTCGATCGGCATCCTCGTCGACGACGCCATCGTCATGATCGAAAACATCGCCCGGCACTGGGCGATGAAGGACGACCGCAGCCGGCTGGACGCGGCGGTCGAGGCGGTCGCCGAGGTCGGCAACCCCACCGTGGTCGCGACTCTCACCGTGGTCGCCGCCCTACTCCCGATGCTTTTCGTGTCTGGGCTGATGGGTCCGTACATGGCCCCGATCCCGGTCAACGCCTCGGCCGCGATGGTGTTCTCGTTCTTCGTCGCCGTGGTCATCGCGCCGTGGCTGATGGTGCGGTTCGCGCGCAAGGCGGTGGCCGATGGCCACTCCGGACATGCCGAGCATGGCGAAGGCCGTCTGGGCGCCGTCTATCGCAAGGTCGCCGGCCGGGTGATCGCGACCCGGCGCAGCGCCTGGACCTTCCTGATCGCCGTCGGCTTGGCCACCCTCCTGGCCGGCGCGATGTTCTACACCAAGACCGTGACGGTGAAGCTGCTGCCGTTCGACAACAAGTCCGAGCTGCAGGTCATCGCCGATCTTCCTGAGGGGACATCGCTCGAGGCCACGCAGCGGGTGCTGAACGATCTGGCCGCGGTCACCCGCACCGTGCCGGAAGTGACCGCCATCGACGCGTTCGCGGGCACATCCGCCCCCTTCAACTTCAACGGCCTGGTGCGACACTACTACCAGCGCAACCGGCCGGAGATGGGCGACCTGTCCGTCACCTTGGCGCCGAAGGGCGACCGCGACCGTTCGAGCCATGCGGTGGCCCTAGACCTGCGCGAGCGGCTGGCCAGACTGGCCCTGCCCGCCGGCGCGTCGATCAAGGTCGTCGAAGCCCCGCCCGGACCGCCGGTCATGGCGACGCTGCTGGCCGAGATCTACGGGCCCGACGCCGCCTCGCGGCGCGCTGTGGCGGAGCAACTGAAGGCGATCTTCCGGTCCGTGCCGTTCATCGTCGACGTCGACGACAGCTACGGCGTTCCGCGCCCCGGACTTCGTCTGACGCCCGACCGCGCCCGCCTTGAGGCCCTGAAGGTCAGCGACCGCGACGTCTACGACTCCATCGCCGCTGCGCTGGGCGGGCAGGTCGTCGGCTATGCCCACCGCGGCGAAAGCCGCGACCCGCTCGAGATCTCGGTGCGGCTGCCGCAGACGGCCCGGACCTGGGGCGAAGGTCTCGCCGCCCTGCCGGTGGCGCAGTCACGGGACGGCCGCCTGGTAGCCCTCGGCGAGGTCGTCACCGCCAGCCAGGAAGCCGGCTCCACGCATATCTTCCGTCGCGACGGACGGGACGTGGACATGGTCCTGGCCGAGCTGGCCGGCGCCTACGAGGCCCCGATCTACGGCATGCTGGCGGTCAACAAGGCCGTGGAGCAGGCCGACTGGAAAGCCACGCCGAAGCCGGAAATCCGGCTCAACGGCCAGCCGACCGACGAAAGCCGCCCGACCATCCTGTGGGACGGCGAGTGGGAGATCACCTGGGTGACGTTCCGGGACATGGGGGCGGCGTTCGGGGTGGCGATCCTGGGCATCTACGTCCTGGTGGTCGCCCAGTTCAAAAGCTTCCGGCTGCCGCTGGTGATCCTGACGCCGATCCCGCTGACCCTGATTGGCATCGTCATCGGCCATATCCTGTTCCGGGCCCCGTTCACGGCTACCTCGATGATCGGCTTCATCGCCCTGGCCGGCATCATCGTTCGAAACTCGATCCTGCTCGTGGACTTCATCCGCCACAGCCAGGGCGACGGACGGCCCATGCGGGCGGTGCTGCTGGAGGCCGGCGCGATCCGGTTCAAGCCGATCGTGCTGACCGCGCTGGCGGCGATGATCGGTGCGGCTGTGATCCTCTTCGACCCGATCTTCCAGGGCCTGGCGATCTCGCTGCTGTTTGGTCTGGCCTCGTCGACCCTGCTCACGGTGCTCGTCATCCCGGCCATCTACATCGTGTTGCGCGACGATGGCCGCCCGGCGGAAACGGCGGAGGCGCGGCCATGATCCGGCGCTCCGGCGTCGATTGAATTTCAATGCGCATATTCTAATATATCGTCCATGAAGCCGCTCCTCGCCGACGACGCGTCCCCCCACGACCTCGCCAGTCTGCGGGACTGCGTGCATCCTGCCGCCCGACTCCTGAAACTGTTGGCGAGCGAGCAGCGGCTTCTGCTGCTCTGCCGGTTGATGGAAGGAGAGACATCGGTCGGCGATCTGGCGGACCATGCGGCGCTCGCTCAGTCTGCGACCTCGCAACATCTGGCGAAGATGCGCGCCGAAGGGCTGGTCGCGACACGCCGTGAGGGCCAGACGATCTTCTACCGCCTCGCCGACCCCAACGCCGCCCACATCCTGGCCGCGCTGAGTCAGATTTATCGCGGACTGTAGGCGGCCGAACCGACCTCGCGTTGACGAGCTTGATCACCTTCAGCCGCATCAGGGAACCGAACGATGCTGACCCGTCTGAACGACGCGCTTCCAAGGCCGCGCTGGCTGGCCCATTCGGCCGATCCAGCGTTCCGGGTTCTGACGAGCCTGATCTTCATCGTCGGCGGCCTGGGCCACTTCGGCCAGCACGACGAGATGCTGCAGCGGATCGCAGAGTCGCCCTGGCGTGATCAGATCGGCCTGATCGGGGACGCCTCCGCATTGCTATGGCTCTCGGGGGCCGTCTTCGTCGGGTTTGGCGCCTCGCTGGCCCTTGGCCTCTGGGCGCGCCTCTCGGCCCTGATGCTGTTCGTGACGCTGGTCCCGATCACGATCGCCATCCATGTCGCGCCGGGCCAGATGGGTCCCCTCTTCAAGAATGTGGCGATCCTCGGCGCGCTGTTCTTCATCTATGTCCGTGGGGCGGGACAATTCTCGATGGACCGGACCATAGCGAGACGGAAACTCCCCCAGACATTGAGGTGAGGCCGGACGCCTACAACGCCCATGCGCCTATTGCGCGCCAGGCGACGTAGGCGGCGACCGCCAGGACGAGACCCGCGAACAGGCGTCGCGCCAGCATGGCCCTGTCAGCGAGCAGGCCTGCTCCCCGCAACCCGACCCAGCCCCCGGCGACGCCGCCGAGGATAAACAGGCCCGCGACAGGCCAGTTCACGAGTCCTGACGCCGCATAGTTGGCCGAGGTCGCGGCGCCGAAGAGCGCCACCGACAGCAGCGACGAGGCGGCGGCGTTGGCCAGGGTCATCCCCGTGGCCGCCATCAGGCCTGGCACGATCAGGAAGCCGCCGCCGATCCCGAAGAACCCGGCGGCGACGCCGGTCAGGAGGCCGAGCGGCGCCAGCTTGAGCGACAGTCGCCAGGTGATGTGGACCTGCGGGTCGCCCTCTGCCTTCGGCCGCCGCAGCATCGACAGGGCGATGGCGGCCATGGCGATGGCGAAGAAGAGCAGAAGCCTCTGCCCGTCGACCTGCTTGGCCAGGCTGGACCCCAGGAAGGAGCCCGCCAGGCCCGCGATCGCGAACACGGTCGCGCAGGGCCATTTGACGCGTCCGCTGCGGCCATGACCGACAAGGTTGATCAGCGCGTTGACGGCGACGGCCGCCGCTGAAGTGCCAATCGCCACATGCGGGTCCTGGATGCCCACGACATAGAGCAGCAGGGGCGTCGCCAGCACCGAGCCTCCGCCGCCGAACAGACCGAGCAGGGCGCCCACGAGGACACCGCTGAGGACGGCTGTGATGATCATGGCTTCGGTCATGTGATCCGGATCCGGGCAGCCTTGTATCTGCATACATTCGCATATATGTTATCAGCAACAAACGCAACTCGTGAGCATCTTCATGTCCGATCCGAGCCCAGCCGCCAACGCCGCAGTCCAGGACGCCGCCGCCATCATTCGGCGCGCCCTAGACGCGCCCGCCAGGCGCCCGATCGTCAAGGCCTTCTTCGACGAGGCCACGTTCACGGTCAGCTATGTGGTCCGGGATCCCGGCTCGAACGCCTGCGCGATCATCGACAGCGTCCTCGACTACGACGCGGCCTCCGGCAGGACGAGCGAGCAGTCCGCGCGGGCCGTGATCGACTACGTCCGGTCCGAGGGGCTTGAGGTGGTCTGGCAGATCGAAACCCACGCCCACGCCGACCACCTCTCCGCCGCCCCTCTGCTGCAGGAGACGCTCGGCGGCCGCCTGGCGATCGGCGAGCGGATCGTGAAGGTGCAGGACACCTTCGGCAAACTGTTCAACGCCGGGACTGACTTCGCGCGCGACGGCCGACAGTTCGACCACCTGTTTCAGGATGGCGAGCGGTATGCGATCGGCGGACTGGAAGCGGTCGCGCTGCATGTCCCCGGCCACACGCCCGCCTGCATGGCCCATGTCATCGGCGACGCGGTCTTTGTCGGCGACACGCTGTTCATGCCGGACTACGGGACCGCCCGCTGCGACTTCCCGGGCGGCGACGCGGGAACCCTCTACGACTCCATCCAGCGTCTGTTGGCGTTGCCGGATGAAACCAGAGTCTTCCTCTGCCACGACTACAAGGCGCCCGACCGTGAGGACTTCGTCTGGGAAACGACGATCGGGACCCAGCGGCGGGAGAATGTCCACGTCCATTCCGGCGTGAGCCGGGCGGACTTCGTCGCCCTGCGCGAAGCGCGCGACAGGACCCTGGACATGCCGCGCCTGATCCTGCCCTCGGTTCAGGTCAACATGCGCGGCGGGCATTTCCCGGAGCCGGAGGACAACGGCGTCCGATACCTGAAGATCCCGATCAACGCCGTCTAGAGTTCGGATCACCGTCGCCACAAAGCGTGCGCTATCCGGTTCGCGATCGCCGGCCAGATGCTATGTCTTCGCCGTTTTCGCCGGATCGTGACATGCCCACCGACCTGATCCCCCCTGCCCTCGGCGGCGCCCTGGGCCTTGTCGCGGCCGCGCTATCGGCGCGCCTGCCGTTCGAGGAGACGCGTCCGCGCCCGACATGGCGTCGCTGGACGGCTATGGGCCTGGCCGGGGTGCTGCTTGGCGTCTGGTCGATGCTTGCCGTCGGCTGGCCTCTTGCGGTGGTCGGCGTCCTGCTCGCCGTCGCACTGCTGCTGATCGCGGTGATCGACGCGGAGCATTTCTGGCTACCGAACATCCTGACCCTGCCGCTGGGCGCCGCCGGTCTGGCGGCCAGCGCCTTCATCGGCCCGGGTCGCTTCGCCGACCACCTGATCGGGGCCATTCTTGGCTTCGCGGTCCTGGCTGGCCTGGCGGCGCTCTACAAGCGGATGCGCGGGCGAGATGGCCTGGGTGGCGGCGACGCCCGCCTGCTGGGCGCGCTCGGCGCCTGGGTCGGCTGGGCCGGCCTGCCGAGCGTGGTGGTCTGGGCCTCGCTGGCGGGCCTCAGCTGGGTGCTGGCCCGCGTCCTGGCGCGCCGGGCTCCAAGCCTGGACACTGCCCTGCCCTACGGGACCTATCTGGCGATCGGCGCCTGGCTGACCTGGCTATACGGACCGCTGGGCCGCTCCGGCTGGTAGGCGGGTCTACGGCTGGCACCCGACCATGCCGGCGACCGGAATGACGGTCTCCCAGCCCTTGGCGTCCCGGTATTCCAGCGATCCTGTCGGGATCACCGCGCCGCCGACTAGGCCGCTGCGCGCATCCATCTGGATTGTCATCGTCAGCGTGATCCCCCCGCCTTCGTAGCGTTGCATCGGCGTATGGCCGTAGGCGCTCTCGCCCTCGGCGGCGGTGCGCGGCAGGTCGATGCTGCGGCCCTCGATCCGGATGCGGGCCACCGCCGGATCCTGCAGCGCCATGAACACGCGGCGGGGCGGCGTCGTGCGGGCCCACAGGAACAGCGCGCACTGGCCGCTGGCCAGCGTCTGGGTCGGCAGCGCCTCGAGCGGCAGACCGCCGGTCGGGGTCGGCGCGGCTTCAGCAAGCGCCGGTGAGGACGTCGCGCAGCAGAGCGCCGCGAGCGCCCCGCTGATCGCTCTTGGCCAACACGTCCTCATCACAGTTTTCCTTCACTGGTCCGGCCATAGCCGCCGGGTACGCTGGTGAACCCTTCGGCCGCGAGGATCGCGCCGAAGGCCGGGTCGGTCGTCCTGACCGTCGCTTCGAGATTGTAGCGGCCATCGGCCTGCAGCCTGACCACCAGGTCAAGCGCCATGCCTTCGATGGCGCCGGCGAGCGGAAGGGCCAGAACCGGGCCCTGACAGACAGGATGTCCCTTAAGCGTCACCGCGTTGGGTCCCAGGCCCTGAACCACCGCCGCGATATCTCCCTCCGCCTTGCGGCAGGCGCCGTCGCCGAATTCGGCGGTCACATCACGGGCGGTGAGATCACCGCTCAGCGAGCCGGCGAGGCCGAGCGCCGACAGCGGGATAGACCCGGAAAAGCGCTCCACCCCCGGCGAGCGGCGGGTCAGCGCGATCCGCCCCGCCCCCTTCGCCTCGCCGCCGGAGGCCCGGATCGCGACCTTGGTCTGGCCGGTCAGGAGCGCCAGCGGATCCAGTCCGACAGAGAGGTCGCCGAGTGTCACCGGGCCCAGCGAAGCCCGGCGGACCTCGCCCCTCCAGACAGAGCCCCGGGCCTCGGCGAACGACAGCGACTTCGCGCTCCCCAGCCCCACCGCGAGCGGGACGGTCAGCGGAAGCGCCGCGAGCAGTGCGGCCAGGAAGACAAGCAGCAGGTTGCGGTTGGTCATGACCCTGCCTGTTCGAACGAGACTTCGACGGTCAGGCTGCCGGCGTCGGCCTTGGCGGCGCTCATTCCGACCACTGAGACGCCGTGACCGGTCCGCAGGCCGCTGATCCACTGCATGAGAATGCGCGGCTGGACGGCGGTGATCCACACGGTCAGGCGGCCGTCGCCCTCCTCGCGCCGGCGTTCGATGACGATCCCGGACGCCGCCGCGGCGACATCCACGACCCCGGCCAGGCCGCGACCGGCCGGCTGAGCGGCGCTTCCGGCCGTACCGACACGCGCCAGCGCGTTGACGGCGGCAAGGTCAGCGGCGGCGGCCTCGCGCTCGGCGCGCGCCCAGCCCCGGGCCGCGTTCAACGGCATCAGCACGCCGTACCAGAGCAGGAGGCCGCCGAGGACGACGCCCAGCCCCTGCAGCATCAGGCGTTCGCGCCCAGTCCGCTGGGCCCAGAAGTCGCGGGCGGTCTGCAGCAAGGTCATGGCCGCCTCCTGACGCTGATATCGCTGGTGATGCGGCCGCCCTCGGTGACGGTGCTGTCGGCGGCGATCAGCAGCCCGACCCTGCCGCCGGCCGTGATCAGCTGGTCCATGTCGGAGTAGTTGCCGTAGGACAGGCCCGCGTTCAGGCCGGCCGGGCCATAGGCCAGGCTGTCGATCTGGGCGCCCGGGGTGCGTTCGACCGCGGCGAAGAGGTCCGCGGCAAGGTCGGCGAACCGGTCCGAGGCCTGCTGCTGGGCCAGCCTCGTGCGCACGACCTCGATGTCGGAACCGGCCGGGACCGCCCGTGGCCAGACGGCGCGGGCGCCGGCGATAGCGCGGCTTTCGGCCTGCCTGGCCGCGATCAGGTCTACGCCGATCTGGGTGACGCCCAGCACGATCGGCGACACCAGCAGCGCCACGGCGAGGATGATCATCCGCCGGACATTCCCGACCGCAGGCTGCTCCGAGCGGGGTCCGAAGGCGCCCTGCAACAGGTTGATGTCCGGCGCACTGGCCGCGGCGGCCAGCATCGGCTCCAGCTCGTTGAGCGCGAGGAAACGGCGCGGCCGGTCGCCGAGCACGGCTTCGGCCAAGGGGCGTTCAGCCGCGAAGGCAAGGCCTGGCCCGCGAACCGCCAGGAGACCGCCGAAGCCCGCGACGAGGGTCTGCCCCTCGTCCTCGGGCCGGAGCATCAGGTAGTCGGGCGTGACGGAGACCGGATCGACGCCGCGCGCCGCCGCCGCCGCCAGCCAGCCCCCGACCTTTTCGGCGCTGGTGATGGCGGCCAGCCGCTGTCCGCCGGGATCGCTGCCGCCGACGCAGATGTGCAGGTCTCCGCCGTCATCGGCGATATCGTCCTGCAACAGGAAGGCAACGGCTGACCGGGCCTGCCGGTCGTTCCGGTCGGGCAGGTCAAGCCAGCGGGCGACGACGTCGGCGCCGGGCACGACGAGGCGATCGATGACCGGCGTCTCCGGCGGGGCTGCATCCGGATGCAGCACGCCGCGCTGAAGGACCGCGCCTGCCTCGGAAACGGTAAGGCAGGGCCAAGGCTGGTCCGGTGCAGAAAGAAGGACGAGGCGTGTCGGGATCATTCGTCGCGGGTCCAGCGGCGCGCCGCGAGCTTCACCGCGCCGGAGGGGTCAACCTCGAGCAGGGCGTTGAGCGTGGCGGATGAGCCGGCGAAGGTGACGTCGGCGTCGAGAGAGAAGAAGCGGGTCCGCAGCGCGACCTGATCCCGCGCGGTATCCTCCGGGACCCGATCCACAAGGATGGGGTCGTTCCAGAAGGTCTGCAGGCTGTCCCAGCCCTCGGCCGGGCGCCCCGCGAGGAGCCGGGCGCCGGCCTCGGGGGGAATGGCGCCAAGAGTGACCATGGTGATCAGCGCTGACCGGTCCGGCCCCAGGGTGTTGACGTTGATCGGCGACAGATCGGTTGTCGGCTGCGCGCAGACGAAAGGACGCAGGCGGTCATAGACGTCCGGCGTGAAGCCGCGCACCGCGCGCAGTTCGCTCACCTCCGCCAGCATGGCGCCGCCGGTGCGGTAGGCGGGCGCGGCGCGGGCGTAGTCCTGATCCTCGGCGCCGCCCATGGCGATGTCGTCGCTGTCGATCCAGTCGGCGAGGTTGTCGGCCAGGGTCTGTCCCCGTCCCGGCGGAATCCCGAGCGCGCTCAGCAGGATCACCAGCTGCCGCACGCCCAGCTCGCGCCGGACCAGGCGATCGCCGCGTCCCTCCGCCACGCTGTTCAGGTTGAAGCAGCCGGTGGCGTCCGAAATCCGGCCCGTCATCACCCCGTTCTCGATCGGGAAGGTGAAGTCCCGGCCGTTCCAGTCACCCTTGAGCGTCGTGCGGCCGGGGTCCAGCCGGGTCAGGCGGGCGATGCGCACACGGGCAAGCTCCTCGGCCCCGAGCGCATAGAGCTGCGCCTGACTTCGTCCGGTCGCGTTGGCGGTGCGGCGAACGCCAAAGCGGATGTCGTCCAGCACGCCGACAGCGATGATCGACATCACCGCGACCAGCAGCAGCACGGTCAGCAACGCCGCGCCTTTCTCGTCGGCGCGTCTCATCTCAGGCTCCCCGGCGTGAGGAGGACCTGGTCGAAATGACCAAGCCCCTCGACCCTGAAGCTGAGCCGTACGGCCTGGGGAAGCTCGGCTGTCGGCACGGCCGTCCAGGTCGGCGTCCAGGCGCCCCGATAGAGGTATGAGACCTGCACCTGGTCGACGCCCTCCAGCAGGATCTGCGGCTGGCCGGCCGGCGCGCCGTCGAGCGCCGCGCGGGTGATCCGTTCCAGCCGCCCTTCGGAAAGGCGGTAGTCGACCCGCTGCACGGACGGCCGCTGCGCCGCGCCCGGGTTCTCCCAGCCGTGGCGGGTCAGCAGCATGAACGGCGCCCCATCCGCCGGCTGGCGGCCGATGAAGGCGCCGGCCGCCTGTACGCCCGCCGCATCGCGGGTCCGGCGGGTCGACAGCTGGCTCAGGTCGGCCTTCAGCAGGATGCGCGTGCGCTGGAAAGCGCCGAGCTGATCCATCCGCGAACGAACCGCCGTCTGCCCGTCCAGGGTCGAGCCCATGACCAGGGCCCCGGCGGCCGAGACCAGGCCGAAGACGAACAGGGCCGCCAGCATCTCGACGAGGGTGAAGCCCTTCATCGGCGCCCCCGGAACGCGGTGGCTTCCGCAAGCGTGCGCTTGTCGTCCGGGCGGCCGACGACCACGTCGATGCGCAGCACCTCGGGATCGCTCGTCCGGCTGACCTTCCTGACCCAGCGCCAGGGCCGGTCGCCGGCCTGGTCGACGCCCGTCGACTCGCCCAGGGGCGGCCAGTCGATCAGCGACTCTGCGATGCGGTTGTCGGCCACCACGCCGGCGATGGCCCGCGCCTCGATGGCGGCGGCGGTCCGGGTGTTCTCTCCAGAGACATTGACAAGCGCCAGCGCCGCGATGCTGAACACAGACATCGCCACCAGCACCTCGATGAGGGTGAACCCCTGCTCAGCGCGCTGTCGCGTCATCGACCCTGACATTTCCCGCTGTATCGACGGTCACCCGGCTGCTCTGGCGGCCGCGTGTGATGACGTAGTCGGCCGGCGTGGCGACGCCCGCCGGATCGAAGACCACCCGGTCGACCGCCGCGCTCGCCGACAGCTGCGTGTCGGAGGACCAGGCGACGTCGCGAAACGGCCCTTCCTCGAGCGGCGCCCATCCCTGCGGACCGCCGACCCGGAAGGCGTAGCCGCGCGGCGACACCGCCACCTCGACGGTGCGGTTGGTCATCAGGGCCTCGTCGCGGGCGCGCACCAGCCTGGCCGCGAACCGCTCAGCCTCCTGCGCGCCGGACGGGCGGCCGTCGGTCGTCGCCAGAACGACCACGGTCGCCAACAGCCCGACGATGGCCAGCACGACCATCAGCTCGGTCAGGGTGAAGCCGGCCTCGCGGCGGCGGTCACTGCCAGTTGCCGATGTCGGCATCGTTCTTCTCTCCCCCCTCCTGGTCGTCGGCGCCGAAGGAGTAGATGTCGAAGGGCCCGTGCTTGCCGGGCCGCGCGTACTGGTAGGGGTTGCCCCAAGGGTCGTTTGGCAGGCGCTTGACGTAGCCGCCTTCGCGATAACGATCCGCGCGGGCCAGCGTCGGCGGCGCCTGCACCAGCGCCTGCAGCCCCTCGGCCGCGGTGGGATAGGCGAAGGTATCGAGCCGGTAGCTCTCGACCGCCTGTTCCAGCACGGCGATGTCGGCGCGCGCCTTCTCCCGCATGGCCCGGTCCTGGCTGGGCAGGACGTTGATGACGACGATCGTCGCCAGCAGGCCGAGGATCACCACCACGACCATCATCTCGATCAGCGTGAAGCCCGCTTCGGAGCGTCGGCGGGCGATCAGGGTCTGGGCCTGCATGGGGAGCGTCCTTTTCTAGCCGAGGGCCAGGGAGTTGAGTTGCAGGATGGGCAGCAGGATCGACAGGACGATGGTGGCGACCACCCCGCCCATCACCACGATGATCGCCGGCTCGAGCAGGCTGAGCGCGGCGGCGGTGAAGGTGTTGAACTCCCGCTCCAGATAATCGGCGGCCCGGCCCAGCATCATGTCGAGACGGGCCGAGCTCTCGCCGCTGGCGGTCATGTAGACGAGGATCGGCGGGAACACCCCGACCCGGCGCATGGCGGCCGACAGACCGCCGCCCTCGCGGATGGAGTCGGCCATGGCGGTCATCGCCTCGCGCATCACGGTGTTGCGCACGGTGCGCGCCGTCATCTCCAGACCCTGCAGGACGGGCACCCCGGCGGCGATCATGGTGGCCAGCGTCCGCGCCAGCCGGGCGGCCTGAACGTCGCGGATCAGGCGGCCGATCACCGGCGTCCGCAGCAATGCGCCGTCGACCTGACGCCGGAAGACGGGCCGCTTCAATGCCTGCATGAAAGCCAGGACCGACACCGCGATGACCGCCAGCAGCACAAGGCCGTGGTTGGACAGGAAGGCCGATACGCCCATCACCACGCGGGTGAGCATCGGCAAAGCCTGACCCATGGAGTCAAACTGGTCGACAACCTTGGGCACCACGAAGGTCATCAGGGCGACGACGACGAGGATGGCCGTGACCGCCAGCACGATCGGATAGACCAGCGCGGCGGCAACCTTGGCGGCGACCTGCTGCTGCTGTTCGTAGAGGTCGGCCAGCCGCTCGAGGATGTCCGGCAGGGCGCCGGAGTTCTCGCCGGCGGCGACCATGGCGCGATAGAGCGGCGGAAAACCCGCGCCGGGGCGGCCCATGGCGTCGGACAGCCGGAAGCCTTCGAGGACGCCGTCGTGCACCACGGTCAGCGCCCGTCCGATGCGGGGGGAGTCGGCCTGTTGCGCCATGGTGCGCAGAGCCTCTTCCAGCGGCGTCACCGCCACCAGGGTCGCCAGCTGGCGGGTCAGCACCGACAGCACCTTGCCGTCCAGTCCGCGCGGGCCGATCAGCGGCGGTCTGGGGGATACCGCGGCCTCGGCGGCGGGCTCGATCCTGACCGGCGCGAGGCGGCGACGCTTCAGGCTGGCGCGCGCAGCGTCTGAGTCGACCGCCCGGATCAGCCCCTTGCGGGGATGGCCGCCGGCGTCCAGCGCGATGTAGTCAAACGCCGCCACTGACATCCGCCTCCTGGCGCGTCACCCGGATGGCTTCTTCCAGGGTCGTCGAACCGTCGAGCACGCGAGCCCGGGCGGCGGCGGCGAGATCGCCGGTCGCCTCGGCGCCGACGCGGGCAAGGACATCCTCGTCGGCGTTCTCGGCGATCAGGCGTCGCACCCGATCATCGACCCGGATCGCCTCGTAGATGCCGACGCGGCCGGCATAGCCGGTGTTGTTGCAGGTCGCGCAGCCCACCGGCCGCCACAGCGGACGGTCGGCCTCGATGCCGAGCAGGCGGGCGGACTCGGGATCGGCCGGCGACAGTTGACGACAGTCGGTGCAGAGCCGGCGCACCAGTCTCTGGGCCACCACAAGGCGAAGCGTCGAGGCCAGCAGGAAAGGCTCGATGCCCATGTCCCGCAGGCGTGTCACCGCGCCGGCGGCGTTGTTGGTGTGCACGGTGGACAGGACAAGGTGCCCCGTCAGGCTGGCCTGGACAGCGACCTGGGCCGTTTCGGT
The DNA here is from genome assembly GCA_031426695.1 of Caulobacter sp. Classification (GTDB taxonomy): domain Bacteria; phylum Pseudomonadota; class Alphaproteobacteria; order Caulobacterales; family Caulobacteraceae; genus Caulobacter. The sequence goes on along the minus strand of JASJPM010000002.1, from coordinate 183,682 downwards.
GTCGCGGATCTCGCCGACCATGACCACGTCGGGGTCCTGGCGAAGGATGGCGCGCAGGCCGGCGGCGAAGGTCATGCCGACCTTGTTGTTGACCTGGGTCTGGCCGACGCCGTGGACGGCGTACTCGACGGGATCCTCGATGGTCAGGATGTTGCGGCGGGCGTCGTTCAGGAGCCCCAGCCCGGCATAGAGGCTGGTCGTCTTGCCAGAGCCGGTCGGGCCTGTGACCAGGATGATGCCGTTCGGCTCGCGCAGCGCGGCTTCGAAGGCGGCGTAGACCTCCGGCGACATGCCCAGGTCCTGCAGCTTCAGGCCGGCCTGGTCCTTGTCGAGGATGCGCATCACCACGCGCTCGCCGCCCCGCGACGGCAGGGTCGAGACCCGGACGTCGAAGGCCCGACCCGCGAGGGTCAGCGAAATCCGGCCGTCCTGCGGAACGCGTTTTTCGGCGATGTCGAGACGGGCCATGACCTTGACCCGCGACACCAGCATCGGGGCGACACGGTTGGGCAGCGACAGCACTTCCTGCAGGAGGCCGTCGACGCGCAGCCGGACCAGCAGCGCGGCCTCGTAGGGCTCGATGTGGACGTCCGAGGCGCCGCGCCGCACTGCCTCGGCGATAAGGCCGTTGATCAGGCGGATGATCGGGGCGTCGTCCTGCGGATCAAGCAGGTCCGCCGTGGTCGGAAGATCCTCGAGCATGCCGTCGAGTCCGGCGCCGAACTCCAGCCCGTCGGCGGCCTGAACACCGAGACTGGCGTCGGCGTAGATTTCGGAGATCCGCCGGTCGAAGGCCGCGGTCGGCATCGACTCGACCGCCATCGGCCGGCCCAGCGCGCGCCGGACCTCGATCAGGGCCCGGGGGTCGGCCCCCTCACGGAGGCCGATCCTGGGCAGATCGTCCGCCTCGAGCAGGATGACGCTGTGCCGCCTGGCGAAGGCGTAGGGCAGCGCCGACTCCGAAGCCGCGACACTCATCGCGGACCGCCCTCAAGTTCGGTCCCGGACAGCGGCGGCAGCGGCTGGGCGGCGATCGGCGTGGCGGCCGGGGACGCGGACGGCGGCGGCGCAACCGGCGGCAGGGTCCGGAGGTAATCCTGGACCAGGGCGTCGAGCGCATTGGCGCCGGTACGGTCGACCAGGGCCGGATCACTGCGGATGAAGTCGTAGCGCGGCGCTGTCACAGCCTGGGCGTCGGCCGCGCTGCGGATGATCCGTGGGCGGATGAAGATCATCAGATTGGTCCGTCCACCGGTGCGGGCGCGGCTCTTGAACAGCCCCCCCAGCACCGGAATCTCGCTGAGCCCGGGCACGGCGTCGACCGACATGCGCTCGTTCTCGTCCAGGAGCCCGCCGAGGACGACGATGTCACCGTCGTCCACCAGCACGGTCGTCTCCAGCTCGCGCTTGTTGATGATCAGCTCGGACGAGCCTTCCGCCACCGGCCCGGCCACGGAGGACACTTCCTGGCGCAGGAACAGGGTGATCCCGCCGCCGGCGTTGATCTGCGGCTTGACCTCGAGCTGGATGCCGACGTTCTGGCGCTGGATGGTGCGGAACGGGTTGCTGTTGGCGCTGCCCAGCACCTCGCCGGTGGTGATCGGTACTTCCTGGCCAACCAGGAAGGTGGCCTCCTCGTTGTCGAGGGTCAGCACCGACGGCGTCGACAGCAGGCGCGAGCCCGTATCCCGACGCACGGCGTTGACGATCACACCGAAGATCGCGCCGTTGTCCAGTTGTCCCACGCCGCCGGTCAGCAGGCCGTTGGCGCCCAGCAGCGAGGAGACGGCCGCGTCCCGCAGGGCGGCCAGGGTCGCCGAGTCCTCCGGCAGGTTCTTCTCCCCGGCGACAGCGCCGGCCAGGGCCAGGATGTTGGGCGCGGTGTTGGAGTAGTTGGTCACCGCGAAGGGCACGTCGCCCTTGCCGCCGCCGAGGATGAACTGGACGCCCAGTTCGCGGGCCGCCGTGTCGGAGACTTCGACCACGATGGCCTCGACCAGAACCTGCTCGCGGCGCACGTCGAGCTTGGTGATGACCTCGGCCAGCATGCGCTGGGTGTCCGGCGGCGCACTGATGACCAGGGCGTTGGCGCCGGGATAGCGGGCGATGCCCACGCGCAAACCGCCGGCCGGCTGGGCGGCCGCGTCGGCGGTCGCCCGGGTTCCGTCGGCCGACGCCGGCCCGGCTCCCGCCACCGGCAGGCCCAGGAGCTGCTGCAGCACCGGCAGCATCTGCTCGGCGTTGGCGTGCTTGAGGAAGATGACCTTCACGTCGTCATTGGACCGGGCGCGCAGGTCGAGGTCGGCGATCAGCGGCAGCAGGCGGTCGATGGCTTCGGGTTCGCCGCGCAGCAGCACGGTATTGCTGCCCTCCACGGCCACCACCGATACCGGCCCGCGCGTGGGCTTGCCGTCGGCGCCCGAAAGCGCGGTGAGGCTGGTGATCACAGCGGCGACCTCACGGGCCGAGCTGTTGCGCAGCGTGACCGCCCGCGTGCTCGAACGGTCCTGGTCGATCTGGGTGATCAGCCCCCGGATGCGGCGCACATTGTCCGCATAGTCGGCGACGACGAGGGTGTTGCCCCGGGGATTGGCGATCACCTGCCCCTGGGGACCGACCAGCGGCTTGAGGATGTCGGCCGCCGCCTGGGCGTCGATGCTGCGGAGTCGGAAAACTTGGGTGGTGAACTGCCCGCCCGCGGCCGAGGGCTGGCGGGCGGCGTTCTCGGACGGCTCGATACGGTAGGCGCCCGATCCCGTGGGCACGGCCACATAGTTGTTGGCGCGCAGCGTGGACAGGAAGACGTCGAACAGTTCGGCGCGGGTCAGGGGGCCGCTGCTGCTGACCGACACCACGCCCTTGACCCGCGGGTCGATGACGAAGGTGTAGCCGGTGCTGCGCGAGACATCCTGGATGAAGGCCCGGATGTCCGCGTCCTGGACGTTGAGGACCTGCGTCTGCGCTCGGGCGTCGGCGAAGGGCGCCGCGCAAAGGGCGACCAGCAGGGCAGTGAACGCGAAAAATCTCACGGTTGGACCACGCTCTGGAGAACGCCGGGATCGGCGGGCGGGAAATGAAGCGTACTGCGGACACCACCGCGCGCCAGGACGACATGATCTTCGGCGACCGAGACCAGACGGACGTTCGGTGCGACCTCGTCACCGACCGCGAACGACCGCTGAAGGCCGTCCGGGGTCCCGATGATCGCCGAACCCGAACCGCCGCCGCCCATACGCACGCCGTGGAGGCGGAAGGCCTGGGTTGTGGCGGCGGTGAGAGCCTCCGGCGCGGCCCGGAAGAACGGATCAAATCGCTTGAGGATGGCGAGGCGATCCTCGCCGACGGCGCTGATGGACGGGGCCGAAGCCGGCGCCGGCGATAGCACGATCCAGCCGAGGCGAGCCCCCTGGACGCCTAGCAGAACAACGATCAGGATTTCTGTCGCGACCCAGAGCGAGCGCTGCGGGTCAGCGACCAGAATCGACAGATCCGGCAGTCTCAAGGCGGTCGCCCCTACGGTCTGATGATAGGCCGTACTCGGAGTAGTCGGCGAACGATGCAGGTTCGTGCAGGTTTTGCGACGCTATGGTGACAGTCGGCGAAGCGCGGAGGCCTGCCATGCGACAAATTCGCCGCATGGCAGGCTGATTTCAGAACCGCGTCGACAGGCTCACGGAGAAGCTGCGGCCCAGGTCATAGGTGTTGTTGTCCACCCGACCGCCGCCCAGCTCCTGGAACTCCTCGTAGTCTTCGTTGAGGAGGTTGCGGGCTTCGAAGCCGAAGGTCACGTCCTGGTCCCAGACCGTCAGGTCACGGCGGTAGGTGAAGTCGAGCATGACGCCCGGCTCCTGAACCAGGTCGGGGAAGCCGGCCCGGCCGCGCGTGGTGATCCGTTCGCTGGCGTAGGTGACGAGGAAGGTCGCCTGCGAGCGGGCCGCGTCATCCTCGAAGCCGAACTGGACGTTCACCAGATGCTCCGACTGACCCTGCATGGGATCGCCGTCGTTGACGAAGTCCTCGGCCGGCCGCGAAGAGCCGTCCACGGTGAGCGGGTAGACGACGTCGCCCGATTCCACCGCGAGCTCGGACTTGCTGTAGGTGTAGTTGGCCGCCGCCAGCCAGCGCTTGGACGAGAACCACGGCGTCTCCGAGAAGAACTCGAAGTAGGTCTTCACGTCGATTTCGGCGCCGTAGAGGCACGCCTTGGGCGCGTTCAGATAGGTGGTCTGAACCGTGCCGCCGATGTCGTTGACGATGGCTTCGACCGGCTTTTCGATGTCCTTATAGAAGAACCCGAGCGTCAGATATTGATCGCGGGCGAAGTACCACTCGTAGCGAGCGTCAAAGTTTATCAGCTCGCTGTCGACGAGGTTCGGGTTGCCGATGAACAGGCGATCGGTATCCGGGTCGAGGTAGGTCAGCGGCGCCAGTTCGCGGAACTGCGGACGGGCGATGGTCTTGGACAGACCGACGCGCAGCTGCATCTCCTCGTAGAAGTTCCAGGTCAGCGTGGCGGCCGGGAGGATGTACTGGTTTTCCAGCGGCGCGGGGGCGAACGGAACCGGATCCCCGGCGAAGAGCGCCTTGGGCGTCACGCTCTGGACCGCGTCCTCGTAGCGCAGGCCGACGGTGGCCCGGACCAGAGGAATGATCTCGGCGTCAGCCTGGACGTAGACAGCCTTAACCTCGAGCGCGGCGTCATAGGCCGCGGCGCCGTCGGCCCCGCTGGTTTCCCGCATCATCAGCGCGCCCGGGCCGATGTTGTAGTCGGCCAGCAGATAGTCGACCCGCTCACGCTGCACCTCGATGGGCAGGGCCGCGTTCAGGGCCAGCAGGCGGAACTCGCGCTGCATGGCCGAACGGTCGTTGTCCGACCAAGCCACGCCACCGCTGAAGATGACATCGCGCTGGTCAGAGAGCGCGAGCGTGTAGGACCCGTCGGCGCCGAAGCTGGCGACCTGATCCTCGACTTCGCCGAAGCGGGTGTAGTTCTGCTCCTGCGAGGCGTTGTGCAGGTATTCGCCGGCCACCAGGCGATAGCGGATGCCCTTCTCGTAGGGAGAATTGCGCGCCGTCTTGGCGAAGGCGCCGCGCCAATTGATCTCCAGGTCGCCGAAGGTGTGGTCGCCGGTCAGCTGGGTGCTGATCAGGCTGCGCTCGAACCACTCGGTATAGTCGTCACGGACCTCGGCGCCGGCCAGGTCGTCGACACCCTCGCGGATGCGGGCTTCCTTGGTCGTGCTGTGGATATAGAGGTTGGTCCAGCTGAAGATGTGGTCGCCCATGTCATAGCCGACGCCGAACATAGCGTTGACGACCACGTCATTCTGGGTGGACCGGAAGTCGTAGTTGGTGACCGGCTCGATGACGCCGCCCTGGACGAAGCCGTCCTGCTGCTTGCCGAAGCGTGACCGCCAACTGTTGTCGAAACCGCCGACGAACAGTACGCCGAGCGTGCCGCCCGGGACCTCGAACGACCGGCCGCCGCTGAGGTCGACGCTGAAGTTCGGCTGGATCTCATTCTTGCGCTGGATCAGGTTCATCGGCGCGTTGACGAGGCTGCTGCCGATGTAAACCAGTTCGTTGTCGGTGAAGTTGGCGCTGGTGACGCGCTTGCCGGACTCGATGGCCTCCTGCAGCGGCTTGGGGATTTCCCGCGCGCCGTCGTCATAGCCGAGGCCGTCGGTCTGCGAACCGTAGTAGGTGATCCCTTCGTTGAACGTCGTCTCGGTGTTGCCGCCAACGCTGGCAGACATCGAGAAGAAGGGTTCATTGGGAACCTTGGTCGTGCGCAGGTCGATGACGCCGCCGCCGAACTCACCCGGATAGTTGACCGAGTAGGTCTTCTGGACGCTGGTGCCGGCCAGGATGCTGCTCGGGAACAAGTCCAGCGGGACAACGCGCTGAAGCGGCTCGGGGCTGGGCAGCGGCGAACCGTTCAGCAGAGCCGAGGAGTAGCGTTCGCCCAGACCGCGGACATAGACGAAACGACCGCTGACGAGGCTCAGGCCGCTCAGGCGGGTCAGGGCTTCGGCCGCGTTGTCGTCGCCCTGGCGCTTGAGATCCTCGACCGTCAGGAAGCTGGCGACCTCGGAGGTCTCGCGCATCGGCTGCGGAATGTTGACGCCAAGGACGATGAGTTCCTCGACTTCGGTCTCGGGACCTTCGGTCGTCGGAGCGGATTGGGGAGCCTGTTGCGCCAGCGCGACGTGCGGCGCCACCAGCGCGGACGTCGCGAGCAACAGACTGCCCAAAGTGGGGGTTAGAATCTTCATGGCGAACCTTGTCGCTAGCGCGGGAAGGAGACAGGCGGCGGCCTGAAGACCGCCGCCCGTCAAGTCACTCAGCAGGTGGAGCCGGCGGCGAGGCCGCAGGTCCAGCCCTGCCACCACGTATCGGAAGCATCCCGCACCGCGCCGATGTAGGTCGGCAGGACGAAGTGGCTGCTCAGGCCCGTGGGGCTGGTCACCGCGACGGCGGTTTCGTTGGCGCCGTTGATGAAGGTGCCGGTCAGCGTCGACGTGCCGGTCGGCACGTTGCTGGCGTGGGTGAAGATGGCCGATTCGTCGTCGGCGTCCCCATCGAACGGATTGGTGCAGGCGAAGAACACCGAGCGGAACGTGCCGGTGGTCGCCGGCAGGTTGTCCATGTCCAGGCAGTCGGCGCCGTTGTTGCGAACGATGCTGTTGTACATCTTCACGTCGGTGCCGGTGTTGAACACCAGACCGTCGTTGGCGCCACGGCCCACGAAGGTGACGTTCGAGAACTGCGGGCGGCTGCGCGGGTTGCCGGTGGCGAGCGAGGCCATGCTGGCCTCGACCATCTTGTCGCCGCCGTTGGCGCGCTGGACCACGATGCCGAACTGCAGCGAACCGCTGAAGCCCTGGTCGGTGTCGAAGCTGTCGTCGTCGTTGCCGGTGGAGACCAGGTACTTGGAGTTCACATTGCCGCCGAACCACTCGAAGCCGTCGTCCGAGCTGTTATGGACCTGGACGTACTCGAAGGTCGTGCCGCTGCCGACGCCGGCCAGGGTGATGCCGTTCAGCTCGTTGTTCGGCAGGATCTGGAAGCCCGAGTGCTGGACGCGGACATAGCGGATGATGCCAGTGTTGTCGGCGTTGGCGTTGCCGCCGTAGAGGGCGTTGGTGCCCTCGACCTGGGCTTCACAGTTGGCGCTGCCATAGGCGGTGCCGCCCGGGCAGTTGGAGATGTTGGCGCGGCCGAGCAGGACGATGCCGCCCCATTGACCGATCGAGTCGACGCCGGTCGTGCCCTCGATGCTCTGCTTGCTGGTGAAGACGATGGGTTGGGCGGCCGTGCCCTGGGCGAAGATTTGCGAGCCGCGGTTGACCACCAGGTAGTCGAGGCCGGCGGCGCCGAAGAGGCGCACGCCCGGATCGATGGTCAGGATGCCCTGCTGGGCGCCGGCGATCGGCGAGGCGGCGTTGCCGCCGCGGTCCTGGCCGACGTCGACCCGGCCGCTGATCGAGTAGATGGTCCCGGCGCGCAGCGGCACGACGAGGTTGCCGAGGATCTGGGCCGGAAGCTGGCAGACGCGCAGCGTGCCGCCGACGGCAGCCACAACGGTGCCGACGTTGGAGAAGCCGGTCGGGCAATCGGCCGCCGGGCCGGTCCCGGTGCCGCCGCCGGTCCCACCGCCGGTGGTGCCGCCGCCACCGCCGCCGGTGAAGCCGCCTTCACCCGGCGAGGCCACGCCATCGGCGCCGCCACAGGCCGCCAGGGCCAGGGTCGCTGTCAGTGCAAACGCAAGCGCGCTGTATTTCTTCAGGCCGGTCATCCCAGTCTCCACCTTCGCAGTCGTTTTCACGCGGGCGGAACCGAGCGATGGCCATTGGGCCTCGCCGCCAATCAGGCTCCCCGCCTGCCCGCTGCGATTGGTAGGGGCCGAAAATGACGGCGAGCCGACGTCTGTGTGACAAGTGTGCGAAGCAGCCGAGACGCCCCCGGAGGCTTGACGACACCTCGAAAAGTCAGGGGGCGGAGCACCTCTTTGATGCCGGCTGGACCAAATCGATGGGCGGGAGACATGCGTTCGCCTCGCGACCTGGCGAGCGGGAAAAGGGCGAGACGCCGGCCGTGAGACTCCTCGCCCCAGGTAACCCAGCGTCAGCGTGGGCCCCTGTCCGCAAACCGGCTAATGATCACTCTCGAACCCGCATAGACGGGTCCCAGGAGGTCACTTCAGCATGTCCGACAAACCCGATATCCGCATGCCCGGCGAGGTCGACGCCAACTGGCTGACCACTGTTCTGCAGGCGGGCGGCGTCGATGCCGTCGTCAAGGGGTTCACAGCCCGCGGCGTGGGGACCGGCCAGATCGGCGACAGCGTGCGCTTCACCCTGGAGTACGAGCGGGGCGGCGACGCCGCGCCGGCGTCCCTGGTCGGCAAGTTCCCGGCGGCTGGCGAGGAAAGCCGGGCCACGGGCGTCGCGCTCGGCAACTACATCCGCGAGGTGCGCTTCTACCAGCAGCTGGCCCCGAAGGCGCTGATCCACACCCCGCGCTGCTACTTCACCGATGTCGACGAGGCGACCAGCGCCTTTGTCCTGATGATGGAAGACCTGTCGCCCGCCGAGCAGGGCGACCAGCTGGCGGGGGTCACCCTGGACCAGGCGCGTCTGGTGGTGGTCGAAGCGGCGAAGCTTCACGCCTCGCACTGGGGCGATGAGGGGCTCGACGCCCTGCCCTGGGTCTCGGGATCAAGCGCCGCTCCGCCGAACATGGCGACCGACGAGATGGTCGGCCAGCTCTGGGCGGGGTTCAAGGATCGCTATGGCCCGCAGATGCGGCCCGAATGGGCGACGGTAGGGGACCGGATCGCGTCGCGGTTCACCGAGCTCGGCACGCGCCATGACGGGCCCCGCTGCCTGACCCACAACGATTTCCGACCGGACAACATGATGTTCGGCAACGCCCGCGGCGGCTATCCGGTCACGGTGCTGGACTGGCAGTCCTTCGCCTATGGCGCCGGGCCGACCGACTTGGCCTACTTCCTGGCCGGCGCCCTGCCGGGCGACGCGCGCCGGGCGGCCGAGCCCGAGTTGCTGGCGCTCTATCACCGCACCCTGACCGACCATGGCGTCAGCGGGTACAGCGAGGCCGATCTGGCGCGACACTACGGCCAGGGGGCCTACCTGCTGTTCATGACGGCCTTCTTCGCCGCGATGATCGTCACCCGCACCGAGCGCGGCGACGCCATGTTCCTTCGAATGCTGGGCGGCGCGGCCGAACATATGCTCGATCACGACCCGCTGGTCCGCGGCTGACGGTCCGCGAGGCGCCGGCCTGATCACGGCGCGCCGATCGCCTGCACTTGTGGAACAGCGTTCGAAGCGGCTTCCTGCGTTGAAAATGACAAGCGGGAGCAGACCATGAGCGACGGATCAGTGGATCTTGGCGGTATCCGGGACGCCATCTATGCGGCCCCGCTGGAGAGCCTGGACCCGGCTCAGCCGGCGCTGTTCCAGGCCGACACCGTCTGGCCGATCTTCGAGCGCCTGCGCCACGAGGATCCCGTCCACCTCACCGAGGGCGGCGAGTTCGGCCCCTACTGGTCGATCACCAAGTACAACGACATCATGGCGGTCGATACGAACCACCAGGTGTTCTCGTCCGACTTCATGCTCGGCGGCATCACCATCGGAAGCGGTCAGGCCAACTTCGAGCCCCTGCCGATGTTCATCGCCATGGACCCGCCCCGGCACGACGTACAGCGCAAGGCCGTCAGCCCCGCCGTTTCCCCCGGCAACCTCCAGATCCTCGCCCCGCTGATCCGCGAGCGCGCCGGCGCCATCCTGGACAGCCTGCCGATCGGCGAGGAGTTCGACTGGGTCGACCTGGTGTCCAAGGAACTGACGGCCATGACCCTGGCCACCCTGTTCGACGCCCCGCAGGAAGATCGTCGCAAGCTGCCCTACTGGTCCGACGTCGTCACCGCGGTGCCGATGCCCGGCGGTTTGGTCGAGACGTTCGAACAGAAGCTGGAGGTCTTCGCCGAGTATCAGGCCTACTTCAACGAGCTGTGGAACCGGAAGGTCAACGCACCCCCGGCCGGCGACCTGATCTCGATGCTGGCGCACCATCCGGACACCCGGAACATGGCGCCGCGCGAGTATTTCGGGAACGTGGTGCTGCTGACCGTGGGCGGCAATGACACCACCCGCAACACCATCTCGGGCTCGGTGTTCGAGCTGAACCGCAACCCCGACCAGTACGCCAAGCTGCGGGCCGACCACGGGCTGATCTCCTCGATGGTCTCCGAGACCATCCGCTACCAGACGCCGCTGGCCCACATGCGCCGCACCGCCGTCGAGGACATCGAATTCCAGGGCAAGACCATCCGAAAGGGCGACAAGGTCGTCATGTGGTACGCCTCGGGCAACCGCGACGAGACAGTCATCGAGCGTCCGAACGAGTACATCATCGACCGCGAACGGCCCCGCCAGCACATCTCGTTCGGCTTCGGCATTCACCGCTGCGTGGGCAACCGCCTGGCGGAGCTGCAGCTGCAGATCATCTGGGAGGAGATCCTCAAGCGCTTCCCGGAGATCATCGTCACCGGCCAGCCGAAGCGGAGCTATTCGGTCTTCGTACGGGGCTTCGAGACTCTCCCGGTGATGATCCCCAGCCGCCTCTAGCCTGTCGACGCCCTACTCGGGGTGGTCGATCAGATAGGCCCCGCCGGCGAACAGCTTCTGCAGCAGTTCGGTCGGCGGCTGGCCAGCCGGGTGGGAGGCGATGATCGCCGCCATTCCCCGGCCGAGCGCCCACAGGCCGTAGGCGGCGTTCTCCTGATGCCGGGGCGGGATGCGGGCGTCGGCCACGACCGTCGCCTTGTAGGCCAGGAACATGCGGTGCTCGGCCTCGCGCAGCGTCTCATGCCGCGCCAGCAGACGTTCATTGCACATCAGCGAGAACAGCGACGGTCGCGACTGGGCGAAGGCGAAGAAGGCCCGCGCGCCCGCGCGCATCGGCGAGACCGAGGGGTGCACCGCCTGGCTGCCCTCGATGTCGCGCCGAAGGTCCTCGTAGCCCATCAGCGCCAGGCTGAGCAGCAGCGCCTCCTTGCTGGCGAAGTAGTGGTAGATCGAAGCCAGACCGATGCCGGCCGCCTCGGCGATGGCGCGCAGGCTGAGGTCGTCCGCGCCCTGTTCGGCCAGAATCCTCGCGGCGGCGCTCAGGGCCCGGGCCTTCACACCGGAAACTTCGTGGGCGGATTGCCGGAGCGTTCGCGTCATCGGGCGACTTTTGCGCCGCGACGTCCCGAGTCAAGGCGGCATCGATCGAGGGAACCGCGTCGGCGGCGCCAATCTCTGCACCCGTTGTTCTATAGCCACGCGAAGGCTGGGGCGCCGACGACGGCCAGCCCGCCCGTCGAAGCCCTTGAGACATCCCGCCTTCGGAAAGTTGTGCATACCCCTCGTTCGAAATTGCTTGGACGGTTGCCGAACGATGTTCGAATGTTCCAGACTCTAGAGGCGCCGGGAGTCGGCGTTTCCACGTGGAGGATTCTGATGGGGCCTGAAAGTTCCAGCCCCGATCTGGCGTCTCGTCTGGACGAGGCGGCGCTGTACGGCATGACGCTGGCGGTGTGGGCCGACCTGCAGCCGGACAGGACCGCTGTCTATGATCCTGACGGGACCGAACACAGTTTCGCCAAGGTCAACGCCAACGCCAACCGGCTGGTCCGGCTGCTTCGATCGCGCGGTCTGGGCGTCGGGGATTCCGTCGCCCTGGTCTGCACCAATCGCGTCGAATTCGTTGAGGTTCTGGCCGCGACGCTCCGCTGCGGGATGCGGCTGACGCCGGTGAACTGGCACCTGTCGGCCGAGGAGATCGCCTACATCATCCAGGACTGCGAGGCGAAGGCGCTGATCGCCGACGCCCGGGTCGCAACGGTGCAGGAGGCTGTCGCCCGCGCGCCGGCCATCGCGACGAAGCTCTCGGTCGGTGGGCCGATCGAGGGTTTCGAATCCTACGACGACGCCATCGCGGCCTTCGACGGCAGCGACATCGCCGATCCCTCGCTCGGCAACAGCATGATGTACACCTCCGGGACAACCGGCCGGCCCAAGGGCGTGTTCCGGCCCAACCCGGCGGTGACGCCCTACGTCACCTACCAGATGCGCGGCTACGACCCCCGCACCTCGGTCCAGATGTGCGCCGGGCCAGGCTACCACGCCGCGCCGCTGGTGTTCGATATCCGGGCGGCCATGGGCAGCGGCGCGTCGCTGGCCTTCATCGACCGCTGGGACTCCGAGCATGTGCTGAAGACCATCTCCGAGCGGCGCGTGACGCACTTCCACATGGTGCCGATCATGTTCCAGCGGCTGCTGGCGCTTCCGGACGCGGTCAAGGCGCGCTACCCGGTCGACCACGTCCAGTTCATCATCCACGGCGCCGCGCCCTGCCCGCCGGAGGTCAAGCGGGCGATGATCGACTGGTTCGGCCCGGTGTTGACCGAGTACTACGCCGGGTCCGAGGGCGGGGCCGGCTTCCTGATCGACTCGCACGAGTGGCTGGCCAAGCCCGGCAGCGTCGGAAAGCGCCCGGCCCTGTTGCAGGTCCGGATCCTCGACGAGGCCGGCCGCGACCTGCCCAATAGCCAGTCCGGAACCATCTACCAGCAGCTGCCGCCGGGCGGGGCGTTCACCTACTTCAAGGACGAGGCGAAGACCCAGGCCGCCCGCGTGGACGACTTCTTCACGATGGGCGACGTCGGCTACTTCGACGAGGACGACTACCTGTTCCTGACCGGCCGCAGCGCCGAGACCATCATTTCCGGCGGGGTGAACATCTATCCGCAGGAGATCGACAACGAGCTGGTCAAGCATCCGGCCGTCGCGGACTCCGCCACCGTCGGCGTGCCGCACGACGAATGGGGCGAGCAGGTGAAGGCCGTGATCCTGCTCAAGCCCGGCCACGATCCGAGCGAGACGCTGGCCGACGAGATCCTGACCTTCGCCCGCGGAAACCTGGCCAGCTTCAAGGTCCCCCGCAGCCTCGACTTCGCCGCCGAGCTTCCCCGGTCCGAGGCCGGCAAGATCCAGCGCAACAAGGTGCGCGCGCCCTACTGGGAAGGACGGGCTCGCCAGATCTGACCGGGCCGGCGACGGCCTTCCGACACAGAACAAGACGAACGTCCAGGAGCAGAACATGGCCGATTTTGGCAACACGGACGCGGAAGCCTTCCGCGCGGAGGCGCGGGACTGGCTCGCCGCCAACTTTCCGACATCCCTTGTCGGGGTGGAAGTGGCGATGATCAACGCCACCGGCCCGGTGGACGGCGACGCCCTGCTCTGGAAGCAGCGGATGGGCGAGAAGGGCTGGGGCACGCCGACCTGGCCGAAGGAATACGGCGGCGGCGGCCTGTCGCCAGCGCAGGCGCGCATTCTGCAGCAGGAGATGAACCGCATCGGGGCCCGCAACCCGATCGGCGGCATGGGCATCATGATGTTCGGCCCGACCCTGTTGGAGTACGGCAGCGAAGAGCAGAAGCAGCGGCACATCCCGCCGATCTGCCGGGGCGAGATCCGCTGGTGCCAGGGCTACTCCGAGCCGGGCGCGGGCTCCGACCTCGCGGCGCTGCAAACCCGGGCCGAGGACATGGGCGACCACTTCCTGGTCAACGGCCAGAAGGTCTGGACCTCCGGCGCCCAGTACGCCGACTGGTGCTTCTGCCTGGTGCGCACGGATTTCACCACCAAGCACGAAGGCATCTCCTTCGTGCTGTTCGACATGAAGACGCCGGGCGTCGAGGTGCGGCCGATCAAGCTGATCAGCGGCGTCTCGCCCTTCTGCGAAACCTTCCTGACCGACGTGAAGGTGCCCAAGAAGAACCTGGTCGGGCCGCTGAACGGCGGCTGGACGATCGGCAAGCGCCTGCTCCAGCACGAACGCAACAGCCTGTCGGGCGGCGGCGGCTCGGCCGGGCGTTTCGCGGCGGGAACCCCGCTCGACAAGCTGGCGAAGACCTATGTCGGCGTCGACGAGAGCGGCCGCATCGCCGACCCGGACCTGCGCTCGCGGATCATCCGGCACCAGATGGAGGCCAAGGCCTTCATGCTGACCCTGATGCGCGCCCAGGCCGAGGCCAAGGGCGGCGGCGGCCCGTCGAACGCCACCTCGATCATGAAGAACGTCGGCTCCAAGGTCGGGCAGGACCGGGCCGAACTGGCGGTAGAGATCATGGGCGCCCAGGGCCTAGGCTGGGAGGGCGAGGGCTTCACCGAAAAGGAGCTGGAGCAGACCCGCAACTGGCTGGGCGGCAAGGCCACGACGATCTACGGCGGCTCCGCCGAGATCCAGAACAACATCATCGCCAAGCGTATCCTTGGCCTTCTTGATCACCAGTAGGGAGCGCGCGTCATGGCCGTACTGACCGAAGAACAATCGATGCTGCGCGACGCCGCCAGGGCGTGGGTGCAGGAAAAGGCGCCGGTCGGCGCGCTGCGCAAGGCACGGGACAGCGGCAGCCTGCTGGGCTACGCGCCGGAGGCCTTCGCCGATATGGCCGCCATGGGCTGGGCCGGGGTTGTCGTCCCGGAAGCCTACGGGGGCTCGGAATTCGGATACCTGAGCCTGGGCCTGGTGCTCGAGGAACTGGGGCGCACCCTCGCCGCCTCCCCGCTCGCGGTCTCGTCGATGGCGGCGGCGAGCGCCCTGGTTCGGGCCGGGACCGATGCGCAGAAGGAAACCTGGCTGTCGGCCATCGCCGCCGGCGAGGCGGTCGCCGCGCTGGCGGTGGACGAAGGCCCGCGCCACGATCCGGCGCGGACCGCGCTGAAGGCCGAGGGCTCGGGCGGCGGCTGGCGCCTGTCCGGCGCCAAGGCGTTCGTGGCCGAGGGCATGGCGGCGACGGTCTACATCGTGGCCGCCCGCACCGCCGGCGCGGCGGGCGAGGAGGCCGGGATCACCCTGTTCCTAGTCCCCGCCGACGCGAAGGGCCTGACCCGGTCCGCGCGTCATCTGGCCGACAGCCGCGGCTATGCGGCCGTGACCTTCGACGGCGTGGAGGTCGGCGCTGACGCCGTGCTGGGGACCGCCGGAGAAGGCTACGCCCTGCTGGAGCGCACCCTCGACGTCGCTCGCGTCGCCGTCTCGGCGGAGATGCTGGGCATGGCGGCCCAGGCCTTCGACGTCACGCTCGACTACCTCAAGACCCGCGTGCAGTTCGGCCAGACCATCGGCAGCTTCCAGGCCCTGCAGCACCGGGCCGCGAAGATGTTCAGCGAACTGGAGCTGGCCCGCTCCTGCGTCGAGGCGGCGCTGGCCGCCATCGACCAGGACGCCGACGATCTGGCCCAGCAGGCGGCGCTGGCCAAGGCCGTGGCCGGAGACACGCTGAACCTGATCTCCCGCGAGATGGTCCAGATGCACGGCGGCATCGGCATGACCGACGCCCATGACGCCGGCCTGTATCTCAAGCGCGCCCGGGCCGTGGAGACGCTGTTCGGCTCGACGGCCTGGCATCGCGACCGCTGGGGCAGGATGCAGGGCTATTGACCCACAGGCCCTTCAGTAGCGTGCGGAGTTCAGCCGGACATGGATGAGCCGGCCAAGGCGGACGCGGCGGAGTCCGGCGCCGCGTCCACGCCCGACGATCTGGCGACCCGCGAGGCCGCCTACGAGACCTTCGTCTGGGACAATCTGCGGCGGAACTATATCGGCAACTTCGTGCACGGCATGCTGGGCATGACGGGCTTTCGCCTGATCAACGCCCCGACCTTCATGCCGGCCTACCTGCATCTGGTGTCCGGCTCGAACACCGTGGTGGGCCTGGGCCTGGCCCTGCAGCAGATGGGCGGGATCATCTCGCCGCTGGTCGCCGGCGCCGCCATCGAGCATCGGCCGAAGATCATGCCGATGGCCATTGTTCTGGGCAGCCTGGGTCGGCTGGCCATCCTGGGCATGGCGCTGACCGGCTGGTTCCTGCGCGACCAGGCCCAGGTCCTGACGCTGTTGCTGTTCGTCTTCCTGTTCGGCGTCTTCATGGGCGCCCAGCGGGTCGCCTTCACCCTGCTAATGTCGCGGGTGATCCCGATCAGCCTGCGCGGTCGGCTGCAGGCCTGGCGCAATGCCGTCGGCGGACTGATCGCGGCGATCCTGGCCTACCTCTCGGGAAAGTACCTGATCGGCGCCAACGTGCTGGGCAACGGCTACGCGACCACCTTCATCCTGGCCTTCTTCCTGACCAGCGCCGGCCTGTGGTTCCTGCAGCACCAGATTCGCGAACCGATTCCGCCGACCATCCGCGAACCGGTCCGTCTGCGTGACCGGATGCGCGACATCCCGGGCCTAATCGCCGCCGACCCCGGCTATCGCTGGTTCCTGGTCATGCAGATGCTGGCCACCTCGGCCCGCATCGCCACGCCGTTCTACATCCTGCACGTGGGCGCCACGATGCACCTGGACGGGGCGACGCTGGGCCTGCTGTCGCTGGCCTATCTCGGCGCCGACACCGTCTCCAACATCGTCTGGGGGTACCTGGGCGACCGGAAGGGGTTCCGGGTCGTGCTGGTCCTGGCCATCACGATCTGGATCGCCTCGACGCTGCTGCTGCTGACCCTGCACGCACCGCTGGCGGTGTTCGTCGCCTTCTTCGGGCTGGGCGCGGCGGCGGCCGGCTACATGATGGCGTCCCAGACCATGATCCTGGAGTTCGGCCACCGTGACGATCTGTCGATGCGGATCGGCATCTCGGCCACCGCGGAGGGCACGATGGCGACGGTCGGACCGCTCATCGGCGGCGCTGTCGCCGACCTGCTCGGCTACAACGTCGTCTTCGGCGCCTCGCTGGGCCTGCTGGCGGCGGCGCTGCTGACCCTGACCGTGATCAAGGATCCGCGGCGACGCGCCGTCAGGTGAGTTCCTCGGACGAGTAGCCGAGGATCTCGCGTGCGATGATCAGCCGCTGGATCTGGCCCGTGCCCTCGTAGATGTCGCTGATCCGGCCGTCGCGCAGGAATTTCTCGACCAGGTGGTCGTGGCTGACCGACATGCCGCCCAGCAGCTCCATGGCTGCCTGCGGGATGGTCCGACAGACCTCGCCGCCCTTGGCCTTGCAGACCGAGCTCTCGAGGTTGTTGGGCTTGCGCACGTCGTTCAGCCAGGCGGCGTGCAGCACCGACAAGGTCGCCGCCTCGGTATCCGCCTCCATCTCGATCAGCCGCTGCTCCGGCGCGCTGCGCTGGTTGTAGCTGCGGGTCCAATCGACCTCGATCCCCTCCTCGGCCAGAGCGGCCTTGGCGAAGTCGAGCGCGCCCTTGGCCTTGGCCACGCCGCCGGAAGCCACGGCCGGGCGGGTCATATTGAAGGTCTTCATCACCCCCTTGTAGCCGGCCGAGCCGCCGTCCTTCGGGACGGTCTCGTCGCCGCCCAGCAGGGCGTCGCGCGGCACGCGGCAGTCGCGGAAACTGTAGGCGGCGGTGTCCGAGGAGCGGATACCGAGCTTCTTCTCCTGGCGGACCAGCTCGAAGCCTGGCGCGCCCTTCAGGACCAGGAAGGATTTGATGCCGGCGCGGCCCGCCGACTTGTCGATGGTCGCCCAGACGATGGCGCCGTCGCACTTGACCCCGTCGGTGACGAAGATCTTGTCGCCGTTGATCACCCACTCGTCGCCGTCCAGCCGGGCCGTGGCCTGGATGGCCTTGGTGTCGGAGCCGACGTTCGGCTCGGTGATCGACATGGCCAGGAACAGGTCGCCCCACTTGGCCTTCTGCTCGGGCGTGCCGGCCGACTGCAGCGCGGCGTTGCCCAGGCCGCTGGCCCGTCCGGCGGGCATGGCCAGACCCAGGCCCCGGGTCACGCCGGTCGTGGACCCGCGCGCGATGCTGACCGCCATCATGAAGGTCATCATCGGCGTGTCGCCCGGCTGGCGCTGGCCGAACAGCGGGAAGACCTCCTCGAAGCCGCGCTCGCCTTCCAGCCGGGCCGGCGGGGTCTCGTGCTCGTGGTCCTCGTAGTAACGCGTGTGCCGTGAGGTCGATTCGCCGACCTTGACGACCTTGTCGAGGATCTGCTGGTCGATGTCTGAGAGACGGAAGTCAGCCATGATCGGGGCTCCCTAGACCGAAACCGGACCGTCGAGGACGGTCAGCGTGCGCGCGTTGCGAAGCCACATCTCCAGCGGCAGGTCGCGGATGAAGCCATGGCCGCCGAAGATCTGCAGCGCGTCGTCGGCGATCTTCACCGCCTTGCGACGCACATAGTCCTGGGCCAGCACCGAGGCCTTCACGGCGCCCGGATCGTTGTGCTCCAGGAGGCTGGCGGCCTTCCAGACCATCCAGCGCATCGTCTCGCACTCGATGTGCATGTCGGCCAGCATGAAGGCGATCGACTGCTTCTTGCCGATCGGTTCGCCGAACGCGACCCGCTCCTTGGCGTAGGGAATGGCGAAGTCAGTGGCCTGGCGCGACAGGCCCACGGCGACCGCCGCCGCGCCCACGCGGGCCTGGCTGATCAGCCGCGCTGCATCGATGCCGGCGTCGCCGCCGAGCCGCGCCGATCCGGGCAGCTCGACATTGTCGAGTCTCAGCTTGCCCTTCGGCAGGGGTTTGAGGCCCTGGGTGCCGTTCTCCGTCTCGACGGACAGGCCGGCCGTGTCGCGCGGAACGATGTAAGCCTGCACCGCGCCCAGGCCCTCACCGCCCTCGTCGCGGGCCAGGATCAGGAAGGTATCGGCCCGGTCACCCAAGGGGACAAGACGCTTCTCGCCGTTCAGGACAAAGCCGTTGCCCTCGCGGGTGGCGGTCGTGCGCTGCGCCTCGGCGGCGAAGCCGAACTGGCTCTCCTGCACGGCCAGGCTGGCGGCGACGGGCGTCGCGCCGGCGAAGCGCGGCAGGTGCTCGGCCTTCTGCTCCTCGGTCCCGAAGTCGATCAAGGCGCTGACGAACTGGCCGGGCGCCATGATGGCCGCCGCCTGGCTGGCGCAGCCGCCGCCCAGCGCCTCAAGCGCCACGGCGTTGGTCATGCAGGAGCGTTCGCCGCCGCCCCCGCCGTAAGCCTCCGGGATCGCCGCGGCGATGAGGCCGAAGTCCCAGCCCTGCTGGAGGATGGCCGCCGGCATCTCGCCGGCTTCGTCGATGGCCCGCGCGCCCGGCGCCAGCACCTCGGCCGCGAAGCCCTGCAGCGCCTCGCGGATCATCGACTGCTCTTCGTTGAGCTCGAACGTGATCATTATTGTCTCCTGCCCGACCCAAGGGATGACAGGGAGGCGGGCCTCAAGGCAAGGGGTCGCGGCGGATTCCGGGAGGAACCCGCGCGCGGCCGACCGTGTCAGTTCTTCCGGACCACGATCGTCTGGGTGTTGGTGTATTCCAGCAGGCCGTCGATGCCGTTCTCGACGCCCAGGCCCGACTGCTTGTGGCCGGCGAAGCTGACCAGCGGGCTGAGGTGCTGGGTCTCGTTGATCCACACCGTGCCGGTCTGCAGCCGCTCGCCGACCGCCAGCGCCGCGTCGATGTCCGAGGACCAGACCGAGCCGCCCAGCCCGTACTCGCTGGCGTTGGCCCGTTCGAGCGCCTCCTCGATGCTGTCGACCTTGAGCAGCGGCAGGACGGGGCCGAACTGCTCTTCCTGGACGATCCGGGCGTTTTCCGGCGGGTTGTCCAGGATGGTGATCGGGACGAAATAGCCGGGCGCGGTCGAGGCCTCGCCGCCGATCAGGAACGGATAGCCATTGGCCTTGGCGTCGGCGATCAGCTCCAGCACGCGCTGGTACTGCTGCTTGTTCTGGATGGGCCCGAGCTGGGTGCCCTGCTCGGCGCCGTCGCCCATCTTCACGGTGGCGGCGTAGTCGGCGATGGCCTTCTTGAGCGGCTCATAGACGTCCTTGTGGACGTACATCCGCTTGCTGGCGATACAGATCTGGCCGGTGTTGCGGAAGGCGGCCCAGAACAGCTGCTCGGCGACCTTCTCGACGTCGACGTCGGGCATGACGATGGCCGCGTCGTTACCGCCCAGCTCGAGCGTGATGCGCTTGAGGCTGTCGGCGGCGCTGGCCATGACCTTGCGGCCGGTCTGGGTCGAGCCGGTGAAGCTGATCTTGTCGATGCCCGGGTGGCTGGTCATCCAGGGGCCGAGGCTGTCGCCGCCAGAGACGACGTTCAGCACGCCCGGCGGCAGGATGTCCCGCGCCAGCTCGCCGATCTTCAGGGTCGTCAGCGGGGTGAAGGGCGAGGGCTTCAGCACGATGGTGTTGCCGGCCATCAGCGCCGGCGCGACCTTGAACATGGCCAGGATGACCGGGAAGTTCCAGGGCGCGATCGCCCCGACCACGCCGATCGGCACGTGGCGGGTGATGCTGCGGCGGACGTCGGTGTCCTCGTTGACGGTCTCCGGCAGATCCAGCGTCGAGGCGCCCTGCAGCCAGCCGGCGCCGCCGAGCACATCGTTCATGGCGTCGGCGTGCGGCTTGCCCTGCTCGCGGGTCAGCAGGCGCTTGAGGCCTTCGGCGTTGGCGGCGATGGCGCCGGCCAGGGCGAGCACGGCCTTGCGGCGCTCGGCGATCGGGGTCGCGGACCAGGCCGGAAAGGCGGCGCGGGCCGCCGCGACCGCCTCGTCCAGCTGTTCCTTCGAACAGTCAGGGGCCTGGGCGATAACCTGCTCGTTGGCGGGATTGAGGACGTCGAACGTCCCCGCCCCGGCGACGGCCTTGCCGCCGATGGTCATGCTGTAGTCGGTGTCGAAGTCCATGGGTCGTTCTCCCTGCTCAGAGCCCCAGCACGGCCTTGGCCATGATGTTGCGCTGGATTTCGTTGGTGCCGGCGTAGATCGAGCCGGCGCGGTCGTTGAGGTACTTGGGGGCCACGGTCCAGCTGTACTCCGGGCCGACCCCGTCGTTGTAGCGCGGCGGCTTGAAGCCCGGCGTCGGCCCACCCGCGGCGACCATGTGCGGCTGGTGAACGGCCGCGTAGCGGCCGGCGGCGGCGAGGGCGATCTCGGTCAGCCGCTGGCTGAGCTCGGTGCCGACCGTCTTCATCATCGACGACTCCGGTCCGGGCGCCGCGCCGACGGACAGGGCCGACATCACCCGAAGCTCGACGGCCTCCAGCGCATCGACCTGGACGGCCGCGTCCGCCAGCTGGCGGCGCAGCGCCTGGCCTTCGCCTGTGGGATCGCCGTCGGCGTATTCCGCCTCCAGGATACGGGCGATCTTCGCCATCCGCCCCCGGAAGCCCGGCGTATAGGCGCTGCCGCCGCGTTCGAACTGCATCAGGTGCTTGGCCACGGTCCAGCCCTGGCCGATGGGCCCGACTGCGTTGGCCTTGGGCACCCGGACGTCGGTGAAGAAGACGTGGTTCTGGATGTGCTCGCCCGACAGCGAGATGATCGGCGTCACCTCCACGCCGGGCGTCGTCATGTCGATCAGCAGGAAGGTGATGCCCTTCTGCGGGATGTCCTCGCGAGCGGTGCGGACCAGGCAGAAGATCCAGTTGGCGTGGGCCGCGTGGGTGGTCCACAGCTTGTGGCCGTTGCAGATGAAGTGGTCGCCGTCGTCCTGCGCGCTCATCTGCAGCGTCGCCAGATCAGAGCCCGACTGCGGCTCGGAATAGCCCTGGCACCAGAAATCCTCGCCGCTGAGCATGCGCGGCAGGAAGTGCGCCTGCTGCTCGGGCGTGCCGTGGCCGATGAGGACCGGACCGCACATGCCGATTCCCATCGGCGAAAGCGGCGGCGCGCCCGCGGCGGTCAGCTCGGTGGCGAAGATGTAGCGCTGCGTCACCGACCAGCCGCAGCCGCCGAACTCCACCGGCCAGGCCGGAACCAGCCAGCCCTTGGCGTGGAGGATCTTCTGCCAGGCCATCTGCGTCTGGTGGTCGCCATAGACGCTTGTGAGGCGCGAGCCGGCCAACCGAAGCTCAGGTGTCAGCGAGGTTTCCAGGAAGGCGCGAACCTCGTCACGAAAGGCCCGGTCCTCGGGACTCCACTCGATCCTCATCCGTCGCTCCCTGCCTGACGCGTTGGCCGCGCCTGATCTTGCGAGGACTCTGACGCCTTGCCGCAACGTCCGGCCAGAGGGTTTGTCAGGCGGGCTGCTCAGCCGCGCGACGACAGCCGCCGGGCCAGGAACTCGGCCAGCACCTCGACCCGTGCGGGTCGGGGGCCACCCGGCGGCATGACCAGATGCAACGCGATCGGCGGCGGCGACCAGTCCTCCATCACGGCCACCAGTTCCCCGGACGCCAGCGCCGGTCCGCAGATGAAGTCCGGCTGCAACGCCAGCCCCCGGCCGGCGATCAGGGCCGGCAGCAGGGCGGTGGCGTTGTTGGACCGCATCGGCCCGTCGATGCGGATCGACGCTTCCTCCCCCGAGGGATGGGTGAAGCGCCAGGTCTCCGGCGTCGCCAGATAGGCGTAGGCCAGGCAGCAGTGGTCAACCAGCTGGCTCGGGTGCCTCGGCGTCCCCTGCCGTGCGAAGTAGGAGGGGGCGCCGACCAGGTGGCGCCTGATCGGTCGCAGTCGCCGGGCCATCAGCGAGGAGTCCGGCAGGGCCGCGATGCGCAGCGCCATGTCGAACCCCTGGCCGATCAGATCGACCATGGCGTCGCTGAGATGCAGGTCGACGAAGACCTCCGGAAAGGCGGCCATGAAATCCGGCAGGATCGGCGCGACGTCCGACAGGCCGAAGGACATCGGGACCGCCAGCCGCACCAGACCGCGCGGCGCCGCCGACTGTTCGAGCGCCTCGGCCTCGGCGGCCTCGCCCTCGGCCAGAATCCGCGCCGCGCGTTCAGCCAAGGAGCGCCCCGCGTCGGTCAGGGCCAGCCGCCTGGAGGTCCGATTGAACAAACGCGCGCCCAGCCGCGTTTCGAGGCGGGTGACCGCCTTGGACACCGTCGCCTTCGACAGCTTCAGGTCATCGGCGACAGCGGCGAACGAGCGCAGCTCCACCACCTTGGCGAAGATCGCCAGCCCTTCGAGATCCGGCAGCCTGGACATGCGCTTTTGGAAACAATGAGTTTCTGTAGTTTCTATTTATGCGCTGATCCTGATCCCTATCTTGTCATCAAGCAAGAGCGCCGGCCGTCCGGCGCGGAGACAGTACGATGATCGTGCACAAACCCTTTGAGACGCTCGGCGGCGCCGACCACGGTTGGCTGAAGGCCCGGCACCACTTCTCGTTCGCCGGCTACCACGATCCCCGGAACATGAACTGGGGATCGCTGCGGGTCTGGAACGACGACGAGATCGCCGCCAACTCCGGCTTCCCGCCCCATCCCCATGCCGACATGGAAATCATCACCTACGTCCGCGACGGGGCGATCACCCACCAGGACAACCTGGGCAACAAGGGGCGCACCGAGGCGGGCGACGTCCAGGTGATGAGCGCCGGCAGCGGCATCCGCCACGCCGAGTACAACCTTGAGGCTGAGACCACCCGGATCTTCCAGATCTGGATCCAGCCCAACCGCACCGGAGGCGCGCCGTCTTGGGGCGCCAAGCCGTTCCCCAAGGGCGACCGGTCCGGAAAGTTCGTCACCCTGGCCAGCGGCTTCGAGACCGACAACGACGCCCTGCCGATCCGCACCGACGCCCGCGTTCTGGGCGCGACGCTGAAGGCCGGCGAGACGGTCGAGTACGCCCTCGACGCCAGCCGTCACGCCTACCTGGTTCCCGCCGCGGGCCGGGTCGAGGTCAACGGCCTCACCCTCGAAACCCGTGACGGCGCTGCCATCACCGACGAGACGTCGATCCGGGTTACCGCCCTGGAAGACGCCGAACTCGTTCTCGTGGACGCCGCCTGAGCGGCGTCCCTCTTCCCCGATCCAACCGGAGTATCCCCGTGCCCAAGATTCTCGTTCTCTACCATTCGGCCTACGGCCACATCGAAACCATGGCCCAGGCGGTCGCCGAAGGCGCCCGTGAGACCGGCGCCCAGGTCGACATCAAGCGCGTTCCCGAAACCGTGCCCGAGGAGATCGCCAAGGCCGCGCACTTCAAGCTCGACCAGGCCGCGCCCGTCGCCACGATCGCCGAACTGGCCGACTACGACGCCATCATCATCGGCGCCGGCACGCGGTTTGGCCGGATGAATTCGCAGATGGCGGCCTTCCTGGACCAGGCCGGCGGCCTGTGGGCTCGCGGCGCCCTGAACGGCAAGGTCGGCGGCGCCTTCACCTCGACGGCCACCCAGCACGGCGGCCAGGAGACGACGTTGTTCAGCCTCATCACCAACCTGCTGCACTTCGGGATGGTGATTGTCGGTCTCGACTACGGTTTCGCCGGGCAAATGACGCTCGACGAGGTCACCGGCGGCAGCCCCTACGGCGCGACCACCATCGCCGGCGGCGACGGCTCGCGTCAGCCCAGCGAGAATGAACTGGCCGGCGCCCGCTACCAGGGCCGCAAGGTCGCCGAAACAGCGGCGAAGCTGCACGGCTAGGTCGCTGAAACGTTCCCCCCGAACACACAGCTTGACCCCGCCCCCTCCGGAGGCGGGGTTCATTTTGTCTAGGGACGAGCCAGGAACTCACGCTTGATGCGCTTGGCCATCGACCAGCGGTGCACCTCCGACGGCCCGTCGTAGACCCGGAAGGCGCGGATATCGCGGAAGATCTGGTGCACCGGGGTGTCATCGGTCACGCCCGTGCCGCCCAGCACCTGGACGCAGCGGTCGGCGATACGGAACAGCGCCTCCGACACCGCCACCTTGGCGAGGCTGGATTCGGCGGTGCCCGATCCGTGACCGCCGGCGTCCAGCACGCCCGCGCACCAGTCGATGGTCAGCTCGGCCTGCTTCAGGTCGATCTCGTTGTCGGCCAGCATGAAGCCGACGCCCTCATGGTCGACCAACGGCTTTCCGAAGGCGTGGCGGCGGCAGGCGTAATCGACAGCGATGTCGTGCGCACGACGCGCCGCGCCCCACCAGCGCATGCAGTGGGTAAGCCGGGCCGGGGCCAGCCGAACCTGGGCGTACTTGAAGCCCTCGTTGGCCTCGCCGAGAATCTGGTCGGCGGAGACCCGGACGTTGTCCAGCTTCACCATGGCGTGGCCGCCCGGCATGGTCCGGTCGATGGTGTCCAGCACCCGGGTGATCGAAATGCCCGCCGCGCTCATCGGCGCCAGGAACATTGTCGCGCCGCGATCCGTCTTCGCCATGATGATGCCGTGGGCCGCGCCCTCGGCGCCGGTGATGAAGGTCTTGGCGCCGTTGATGACCCAGTGATTGCCGTCCTGCACGGCGGTGGTCTTCATCATCGAGGGATCGGAGCCGGCGCCGCCGTCCGGCTCGGTCATCAGGAAGGCGGTGCGGATTTCGCCGGCGGCGAGCGGTCGCAGCACCTCGTCCTTCTGGACCGCGCTGCCGATCTTCTCGATCAGGCACATGTTGCCCTCGTCCGGGGCCATCAGGTTCAGCGCGATCGGCCCAAGCAGCGAATAGCCCGCGGCGCGGAAGACGATGGCGATCTCCCGGTGGTTCAGGCCATGGCCGCCGTACTCGACCCCGACATGCGGCGCGAGCAACCCCTGGGCCGCCGCCTTGCGCTGCAGCTCCACGCGCAACGCGTCGGAGGGGCCGTGCTTGCCGATCCGCGGGTCCTGTTCGAAGGGAATGACGTGCTCATGCAGGAAGGCGTCAACACGGCGGGCGAGATCGTTGGCGCGGTCGGACATCGAATTCTCTCTGGGCAGGTTTACGTTGCGTGAGGAAAATTTCCTTCGCGCAACAAGGGTTTAACGGAAGAGAGCGGACACGACCATCAGGTCCCGCCGTCAATTTTACTGAGGTTGACGCAGATCAAGGCAGCGAGGCGGCCCTCCCTGCACCTTGGCGCCACAGGAGATTTCAGATGCTGCAAACCCTTTCGGCGCTCCCGCCGATCCACATCGCCTATCTGGCCACGGCCGCCGCCGCCTTCAGCCTGTTCGGCGCCACCCTTTGCATCGTCCACGTGTGGACGAACCTCCCCAACCGTCGCCGTTCCTGAGGCTGCGACGCAGGTCCCTGGGCCAAGGCTCCCCCGTCGCGGGTCCGGGGACCGACCCTTCTGATCAGTTCACGCGGCGCGCGCGACCGGCCCAGTAGGGCTCGCGAAGCTCGCGGCGAAGGATTTTGCCGGACGGGTTCCTGGGCAGGGCGTCGATGAAGTCCACGCTCTTGGGCGCCTTGAACGCCGCGATGCGCGTGCGGGCGAAGGCGATGATCTCGTCCGGCGTCGCCGTCATGCCGGGCTTCAGCGCCACCACGGCCTTGACCGCTTCACCCCACTTCTCGTCGGGAATGCCGATTACCGCGACCTCCGCCACGGCCGGGTGGCCATAGACGGCGCTTTCGACTTCCGCCGGATAGATGTTCTCGGCGCCCGAGATGATCATGTCCTTCACCCGGTCATGGATGAAGAGGTAGCCGTCCTCGTCCAGATAGCCGGCGTCGCCGGTTCGCAGCCATCCATCGTCGCCGATCGTCGCCCGGGTCGCCTCGTCGAGATTCCAGTAGCCGGCCATGTTGGCCACAGACCGCGTTGCGACCTCGCCCACGGCGCCGGCGGGCAGGGTCTGGCCCGCCTCGTCGATGATCTTGATCTCGACCCCCGGCATGGGCAGGCCCGCCGCCCGCATGCGCGGATTGCCCGCCGGGTCGTGGTCCTCGGGCGGTAGATAGACGATGGTCCCGCAGGTCTCGGTCATGCCGTACTGCTGGCAGAAGCCGCAGCCAAACACCTCCATGCACTCGCGCAGCAGGTCGAGCGGGATCGGGCTGGCGCCGTACAGGATGTACTTGAGCCGGCTGTAGTCGACCTCGCGGGCCCGCGGCTGGCGCACGACGATCTGCATCGCCGCCGGCACCATGAACATCTTGCTGATGCGGTCCTGCTCGATGAAGTCCAGCACCTTGAACGGGTCGAACTCGCGGGCCACCACGCCCTTGGCGCCATTGTAGAGACCCACGATGCCCCAGCCGGTGCCGCCGATGTGCGAGACCGGCATGGCGACCAGGCTGACGTCGTCTGGCCCCCACTGGTTCCAGGGCATCTTCGCCTCGGCGGCCTGGCGGCGGCCGCCGAGAATGTTGGCGTGGGTCAGCATGGCGCCCTTGGGCTTGCCGGTCGTCCCGGAGGTGTAGAGCTGGACGGCGACATCCTGCTGGGTGATCGCCACGCCGGGGTCGGTATACGGGGCGGCGTCGCGCCAGTCGGTATAGAGCGGGCGGCCGTCGGCGCCCTCGGCCTCCATCGCCACCACCTTGGGACGGTAAGTCAGGTGAGAGGCGACCTCCTCGCTGAGGCCGATCACTTCCGGACCGACGAAGACGATCGGCGCCTTCGAGTCCTCGATGATGTAGGCGACTTCCGGCGGCGCGAGCCGCCAGCCGATGGGGGTCATCACCACGCCGGCCTTGGCCGCGCCGATCAGAAGCTCGAAGTAGCAGTCGCTGTTCTTGCCGACATAGGCGATCCGCTGGCCCTTCGTCAGGCCCTCGGCGATCAACGCGTTGGCGACCCGGTTGGTCAGGGCGTCGAACTGGGCGAACGTCGTCTCGCGCCCCTCGAAGGTCAGGGCCGTCGCGTCCGGGCGGGTCTCGGCGTGATAGCGGGCGATATCGCCCAAGGTCGGCATCCGGTCGAAATCGACCGCCGTGTCATTCGCGCTCATGGTCATGTCGTCCGTTCTCAGAGGCCCAGCACGAGCCGGGCCATGATGTCCCGCTGGATCTCGTTGGATCCGCCGTAGATCGAGGCTGCCCGGTTGTTCAGGTAGCGCGGCATGGCGACCAGGCTGTGCTCCGGCCCGACCGGCGTCTCGTTGCTGCCCGGCTCGCGGGCCCGCGGCTGGTCGACAAAGGCGTAATAGGCGGCCGTATCGATCGCCAGGCCGTCGATCTTCTGGGTCATCTCGGTGGCCTGGGTCTTCAGCATCGACGAGGCCGGGCCCGGGTTCTTGCCGGACGACAGCTCGGTCATCACCCGGTGCTCGGTCATCTCGATGGCCTCGAGCCCGATCTCCAGCTCGGCCAGGCGCGCGCGGAAGACTGGATCGTTCAGTAGCGGTTCGCCCAGGTCGCCGCCTTCGGCCGCGGCCATGTCCTTCAGCCGGGCCAGGGACACCTTCAGGCCAGGGGCGGAACTGCCGCCGCGCTCGAATTCGAGAAGGTACTTGGCCACCGTCCAGCCGTCGTTCTCCTCGCCGAGGCGATTGGAGACCGGAACCCGGACGTTGTCGAAGAAGACCTGGTTGACCTCATGCTCGCCGGCCAGGGTGATGATCGGCTTCACCTCGATGCCGGGCGTGTCCATCTCCAGCAGCAGGAAGGTGATCCCCTTCTGCGGCTTGCCCTCGAAGCTGGTCCGCACCAGGCAGAACATGCGGTTGGCGAAGTGGGCGTGGGTCGTCCAGATCTTCGAGCCGTTCAGGACGTAGTCGTCCCCGTCCCGCTCGGCCTTCATCTGCAGGCTGGCGAGGTCGGAGCCGGAGCCGGGCTCGCTGTAGCCCTGGCACCAGTAGTCCTCGCCGGCCAGGATGCGCGGCAGGTAGAAGGCCTTCTGCTCGGGGGTGCCATAGCGCTGGATGCAGGGCCCGACCATGCGCAGGCCCATCGGCGACAGCCCCGGCGCGCCGGCGCGGGCGCATTCGGCCTGGAAGATATAGCGCTGCATCTCGTCCCAGCCGCAGCCGCCGTACTCGACCGGCCAGCTCGGCGCGACCCAGCCCTTGGCGTGGAGGATCTTCTGCCAGGGGATCGAGTACTGCTTCTCGACGAAGACGCTCGTCATCCGGCGACCGGCGACCTGCAGGTCGGGCGGCAGGTTCTCGGCGAGGAAGGTGCGGACCTCGGCCTGGAAGGCGAGGTCGGCGGCGCTGAGTTCGAGATTCATCGGGGCCTCATCCGGTGGTCCAAACGCGAAGCGCGGAGTGAGCACGACTGACCCGGCGGCAGGCTACTATGAAGTTGGCGTCGATTGACGGCGGCGGCGTAGGGGCTACCGTCTGGCCAACGAAACAAGCGGGACGAACGCCATGCGCACGCGAGGCATCAACCATCTGGCCCTGGTCTGCAGGGACATGCGGGAGACGGTGAAGTTCTACACCGAGGTGCTCGGCATGCCGCTGATCAAGACCATCGATCTGCCGGATGGCGGACAGCACTTCTTCTTCGACTGCGGCGGCGGCTCGTCCCTGGCCTTCTTCTGGTGGGCGGATGCGCCGCCAGCGGCGCCGGGCATCGCCTCCGTGAAGGCCTTCCCGCAGTCGCCCAAGTCGGCCATCGGCTCGATGAACCATGTGGCCTTCGACGTGGAGCCCGAGCAGATCGAGGCCTGCATCGAGCGGCTGAAGGCCGCCGGCGTTCCGCATCTGCCCGTGGTGGTGAACCACGACGACAGCCCGATGGGCGTCTCGCAGGAGGTCAACGACGGGGTCTTCGTCCGCTCGGTCTACTTCACCGACCCCAACGGCATCATGATGGAGTTCGCCGCCTGGACCCGGGCCATGCGGCCCGACGATGTTCGCCACGAACCCAAGGGCGCGGTCGTCGAGGCCTGAGGGCTCAGGCCGCATCCACGGTGACCCGGCGCATGTGCCGGCGCTGGCCCGGGTAGTCGTTCAGCGCGAAGTGCCAGACCGAGCGGTTGTCCCAGAAGGCGACCGAGCCCGGCTTCCAGCCGAACCGGCAGGTGAAGGCCTCGAAGCGGCTGTGCTCGAACAGATAGTCGAGCAGCGCCTTCGACTCCCGGCGGCTCCAGCCCTCGATCCGCATCGTGAAGGCCGGATTGACGTACAGCGCCTTGCGGCCGGTCTCGGGGTGGACCTTGACCATGGGATGGACGAACTCGCCGACGGCCCCTTCGGCCTCGGCGATCTGCATCGAGCCGCGCTTCTGGGCCGAGGCGCCGGTCGGGGCGTACTCGCGGCCGGCCGAGTGGACAGCGCTGAGCCCCTCCAGGGTTTTCTGCAGTCCCGGCGAGAGCGCCTCGAAGGCCGCCGCCTGGCTGGCGAACAGGGTGTCGCCGCCGTAGTCCGGGGTCTGCACGGCGTAGAGTATCGAGCCGATGCTGGGCGATTCCAGGAAGCTCATGTCCGAGTGCCAGCCGCCGCCGAAGTTGATGCGGTCGGACGGCTCCTTGATGATCTCCATGACCTCCGGATGGTCGGCCATGCCCTTCACGTAGGGATGGATGTTCAGCGGACCGAAGCGCCGTCCGAAAGCCAGCTGCTGCTGCGGGGTCAGGGTCTGGTCGCGAAAGAAGATCACCTGATGCTCGACCAGCGCCTTGCGGATCGCCGCGATGGTCTCGTCGGCCAGCGGGCCGGACAGGTCCACCCCGCCGATATCGGCGCCCAGAGCTCCGGCCACGCGTCTGACGTCGATCCCGGTCATGGTCTTCTCCCCGCGATGGTCTTTTCCGCCATGTTGGGCCGGGCGGGCCGGGGCTGCAACATCAGCCACGTTTCACCGTCCGGAAGCCGACGTGGGACGTGCCGGTGTCCGGAGGGCCGGGCTGGCGGGCCGAGGGGCGGTAGCGGAAGCAGAAGTTGTCCGCGCACAGGAACGATCCGCCCTTGATCAGGTGGCTGCGCGCCGGGTCTCCGTCAGGACGCCCATCCTGGAACCAGTCGCGGGTCCATTCCCAGACGTTGCCGGTCATGTCCGACAGGCCGTACGCGCTGGGCGCGTAGCAGCCCACGGGCGCGGTGCGGGCCTTGTAGCCGTCGTCGGCGGTGTCGAGCGCCGGGAAGACGCCCTGCCATGTGTTGGCCCGCGGCGCCTTGGGGTCCGGCCGCTCGTCACCCCATTCATAACGCTTGCCGTCCAGCCCGGCGCGGGCGGCGAACTCCCATTCGGCTTCCGTGGGCAGGTCTCGGCCCTTCCAGCGGGCGTAGGCCAGCGCATCCTCGAACGCGACCTGCACCACCGGGTGACGCTCGCGGCCCTCAAGATCGCTGCCCGGGCCCTCGGGGTGTTTCCAGCTGGCGCCGTCGACGACCCGCCACCACAGCGACGGATCGCCGGAGCCGAGGCCCGCCGCGCCGACGAAGACCAGCGACGAGGGCTTCAGCTGGTCGGCGGGGACGCCCGGATAGAGCGCCGGATCAGGCTGCCGCTCGGCCAGGGTGACGTAGCCGGTGGCCTTCACGAAGGCGGCGAACTGGGCGTTGGTGACCTCGGTCCGGTCGATGGAGAAGGGCCCCACGGTCACCGTGCGCGGCGGCCCCTCCTCAGCGTGCGCCCCGGCTGCGCCCAGCGTGAATGTGCCGCCCGGCAGGCGCACCTCGCCCTCCGGAGCGGGGGACGGGCAGGCCCGGGTCGGGTCGGCCAGCGCCACGGCGGGCGCGGGCGGGCGACCGCAGGCCGCCAGCAGGAGGACGGCGGCGACGAGCACCGCCAGCCTCACCCGGTCGCTCCGTCCAGCAGGGCCAGCGCCATCCAGGTCATGATGCGCCGGGCCTCGTCCGGCGACGCGTCCTGGTCGGTGCGGAGCCGTCGCCAGGCTTCGAAGCTGACCGCCAGTTCAAGCGCCGACATCTGCTCGGGCCGCGCGGCCAGCGCCGGGGGCGTCACCGCCAGCAGGGCCTCGCGCTGCAGGCGGATCAGCCTGGCCCGGCCTTCCCGCAGCGCCGGCGAGCGATGGCGCTGGGAATCGGCGGCGATCTGCAGCGGCAGGATCAGTTCGAACAGCTTCGCCCGGCGCTCGATCTCGGCCTCCAGGTCGCGTCGCGCGTCCCCGGTCGGCGGCGGCCCTTGC
Organism: Caulobacter sp.; assembly: GCA_031426695.1. GTDB lineage: Bacteria > Pseudomonadota > Alphaproteobacteria > Caulobacterales > Caulobacteraceae > Caulobacter. Next base: position 151,976 of record JASJPM010000002.1, on the reverse strand, counting down.
ATCAGCGGCTCGGCCTCGGCGGTGATCACGGCCTGCATGGCGCGATAGACCCCGTCCATATCCTCGAACAGCCGGAACACAGTGCGCAGGCCGACGCCGGCCCGCTCGGCGATCAGTTCGGCGGGCGGCAGGCCGAACCCGCCCTGTTCCCGGACGATGGAGATCATAGCGTCGACGATGCGTCCGCGACTGGCTTCGGAGCGCAGCCGGCGGCCGTCGGTGCTGGTCTGGGTCTGGATCGAATCGCTCACACCCAATGAGGCCTTCACCGGGCGCGGCTGCGCAAGCATCCAGACGTCGGTCATGGCTACAGCCCGGTGCACTGGATCAGCAACTGCCCGGCCAGACCCGCCTTGCGATGGATGCCGATGGCCTGAACCTCGGGCGATGTCGCGATGGCGACGAAGGCCGCCCGGCTCGGATATTCCATGATCGCGGCCACGTCCCAGAGCTCCTCGACCTCGCCGATCACCAGCGCGTCGACCCTGGCGTTGAAGTGCATCTTGCCGCCCTGGGCCTCGACCAGCGCCTTCATCGGTCCGCCGTAGAGCATGTAGGCCTCGCGGCCGGAGATGTCGGGGTGACCCGGCTCGTCGTACCGCGCGCGGTCATGGAACTTCAGCAGGTTGAGCATGACGATCGGCGCGTCGCCGCCGAGGCCGAGCAGATGCTGCAGTTGATCGCCCCTGGGCAGGACGGCGTTTTCGACTTTCATGGTCTCAGCTCCTAGCGCTCGCCCTTGATGAAGGCGTCGATGACGTCGGCGATCTGGTCGGGGCAGTCTTCCTGCAGGAAGTGGCCGCCGCCCTCGATGGTCACATGCTTGCGGCCCTTCGTTCCTGGCACGCGCGCCTGGAACACAGCCTCGCCGCCATTGGTGACCGGATCCTTGTCGCTGAAGGCGGTGAGGAACGGCTTGTCGAAGGCCTCGAGCACTGTCCAGGCGGCCTTGTTCTCGGCGACGGACGCATGCTCGGGCGTGACCGGAACGAAGGTGGGGAAGATCCGCGCCGCGACCTTGTAGCTCTCGCCCGGATAGGGCGCGTCGTAGGCGGCGATCTCCTCGGGCGACAGCTCGCGCTGGGTTCCCATGTTGACGATCATGCCGGCCGGGAAGACCGGGATCGACTGGCTCATCTGCAGCCAGGTCTTGAAGCCGTCCGACATGCCCGTCCCCGTGGGCAGGCCGGTGTTGCCGACCACGACCCGCGCGAACCGCTCAGGGAACGCCGCCACCAGTCGCAGTCCGATCAGCCCGCCCCAGTCCTGGCAGAACAGGGTGATGTCCTTCAGATCCAGCGCCAGCAGCCAGGCGCTCATCCAGGCGACGTGGCGCTCATAGCTGTAGTCGTCCTTGTCGGCCGGCTTGTCGGACCGGCCAAAGCCGACCAGGTCCGGCGCCAGCACCCGGTGCTCGCCCGACAGCCGCGGAATGATCTTGCGGTAGAGGTAGGACCACGACGGCTCGCCGTGCATCAGCAGCACCGGCGCCGCATCGCGGGGACCTTCATCGATATAGCCGATGCGAAGGTCGGCGCCCTCGCCGCCGGGGACCGTCACGTAGTGGGCGGCGAACGGGAAGTCGGGCAGGTCGTCGAAGCGGTCGTCGGGCGTGCGAAGCACCTTCACGGGGCGTCCTCCTGGCGTGTTGCGCGGGATTGACCCTCGCGGAAACTAATGGCATTGATAATGCCAATATAATTCCGGCAATCAAGCAGGAAACGGAGACGGGCATGAAACGCATCCTGGCGGGACTGATCGTCCTGGCGCTGCTGGTCGGCGGCGGCCTTTACGCGGTCCGCGGCAAGTTGGCCGTGAAACTGGTGGAGCGTCGCGTCGCCGAAGGCATGGCCAGCGACCTGACCAGCCGCCTGCCCGACGGCCTGCACGTCGTCATTTGCGGATCGGGAGGCCCCTTCCCGGACGGCGGTCGCGGGGCGCCCTGCACCGCGGTCATCGCCGGAAAGCGGCTGTTCATCGTCGACACCGGCGAGGCGGCCGCCCGCACGCTCGGGCGCCTGGGCGTCGGCGGCGACTCCATCGTCCTGCTGACCCACTTCCACTCCGACCACATCGACGGCCTGGGCAATGTCGCGCTGATGCGCTGGGGCGGGTCGAACCTGACCACGCCGCTGTCGCTCTACGGCGGCCCCGGCGTCGAACGCATCGCCGCCGGCTTCAACGAGGCCTACGCCTTCGACAGCAGCTATCGCACCGCCCACCACGGCGCGGACGTCATGCCGCCGTCGGGCGCCGGCATCACCCCTCGCCCGATCGTCATTCCGGCCGGCGCGGACTCCGTGGTCGTGCTGGAGGAGGACGGCGTGAAGATCACCGCCTTCCGCGTCGACCACGGCCCGGTCGAGCCGGCGCTCGGCTATCGCTTCGACTACAAGGGACGCAGCGTGGTGATCAGCGGCGACACCTCGGCCTCGCCGGTCGTCGCCGCCCAGGCGAAGGGCGTCGACCTGCTGGTCCACGAGGCGCTGTCGCCGGAGCTGGTCAAGCTGCTGCAGGACGGCGCGATCCGGGCCGGCCGCCCCAAGCGCGCCAAGATCATGGCCGACATCCCCAACTATCACACCAGCCCGCTGGAGGCGGCGCGCATCGCCAAGGCGTCCCGGGCCAAGGCGCTGCTGCTCACCCACATCGTGCCGCCGCTGCCGCTGCGGGCGCTGGAGGGGCCGTTCCTGGGCAAGGCGCGGGACGCCTACGACGGCCCGCTGTGGATCGCCCGCGACGGCGACCTGCTGTCGATGCCCGCCGGCGGGGGCGCTGTTGAGCGCAAGCGTTTGCGCTGAGACGGCCAATCCCGCCGATCCCGGCGGACGGTTTAGCGGCTGCTGAACTGTCTCCAATGTCTCCAGGGGCGTCATGGCGTGGTCGCGCCTTGCCGCGCCCGCACCGCGATAGGGGGACAGGGCCCGTCCTTCGGCGTCAGCCACGGGCAAGGCGCCGGTGGCGGCCGCACACAGCCAGGCGGCGCGAGGCCCTTGGCGGCCTTGGGTTAGCGGAGGCGGGGACAGGCGTCGGGAGCATCGCATCCCGCCAGTATGACGCCGCGCGGGAGCTCGCGGATCGATCAGCCGGACGGCCCTGGCCGAAATGTCTCGGGAAGGGGCGAAATGTCTCGCCTTGTCTCCGGAGTATATGTCTCCAGAGTCTCGCATCCGGCTCAGGGCGCGGCGGTGCGCAGATGGTGCAGGGCGATGCCCGAGGTGGTCGCCACGTTCAGCGAGTCAAAGTCGCCGGCCATCGGGATCGACACCGTCCGGCATCGCGCCATCATTTCCGCGGGAAGGCCGGGCCCCTCGGCGCCGAGAAGCAGGGCCGCGCGGGCCGGCGGTGCGAGGCGATGCAGGGCCTGCTCGCCCGACGGGCTGAGCGCGACCGGGTCGAAGCCGTGGCGCACCAAGGTCTCGACCATGTCCCCGGCCACCGTCGCATAGGGCGTCGCCAGCACGCCGCCGACCGACACGCGGATGGCCTTGCGGTAGAGCGGGTCGCAGCAGGTCGCGTCCAGCAGGACCGCGTCGACCCCGAACGCCGCGGCGTTGCGGAACAGCCCGCCCATGTTGTCGTGATTGCCGATCCCGGCCAGCGCCAGCACCAGCGCCCGCGCGCCCAGGCCGGCCAGCAGATCATCGGCCGCCACCGCCGGCGCCCGTTCGGCGAGGGCCAGGATGCCGCGATGCAGCTCGAAGCCAGCGATGGCGTCCAGCACAGGCTGGTCGGCCAGGTAGACCGGCAGATCGTCAGGCAGGGTCTGGAGGATGGGCTCCAGCTTCAGCCGGCGCTTGGGCGCGATCAGCACCGACAGCGGCCGGTGGCGACCCTGTGTGGCCAGCACCCGCAGCACCGTCTCGCCCTCGGCGACGAACAGCCCCCGGCGGCCGACGAGGTCCCGTTCGCGGATGTCGCGATAGGCCTCGATCCGGGGATCAGCGGGATCGTCGATGGCGATGAAGGTCGGCACGCGGAAGCGATAGCCGGGGACGTCTCTCCAGGCTAGCGCAGCAGCTCGATGGTCAGGCGCACCCCGGCGACAACAACAGTCTCCGCCGCGCGGTCTCCGCCCGGGTCGAAGACGACCTGCAGGTCCGGCTGAATGCTGATGCGGTCGGTCAGCCGATCAGAGTAGGTGATCTCGAAGCCAGATTCCGCCGCCGCGGCATCGACGCCGCCGACCGACATCAGGTCCTTCATTCGCGAGGACAGGACGCCCCGCTGGACTCCGACCGACAGCGCGCTGTCGGGGCGTCCCTCGAACACGCGCTCGATCAGCACACCGGCCTGCCACCCGCCCCTGAACGGACTGGTCCGCCCGTCGGAAAGCCCCAGACGAACAAAGCCCGTGGTCTGTCGCGCGTCGTCGTCGCCCCCCAGCACCCTCTCGACCAGCAGGTAGCCGCCTTGCGCGACGCGTTTCACCGGGCCGCCGCCGGGCGCCAGGTCGCGGATATCGTCCTGGTCCCGGCTGTAGCGCCAGACGCCCAGCGCGATCTTGCCGGAGTCGTCGCCACGTCCGGCCTCCGCGATCAGCAGCGCGCCGTCTTTGAGCGCCAGGTCGACGCCACCCGGATCACCGGGCACGCCGGCGCGGGCGTTGAGGACCGCCGCGCGGAGGTAGCCACTGTCGAAGTCGTAGTTGAAGCGGACGGACAGGGCGGTGGATGGGAAGATCGACGGCCCGTTGACCCCGGTGGCCGCAAGTTCCGACCCGATCCCGAACGGCGGCGCGACCAGGAGGCCGGCGGCATCGTTGGCGTAGAACTCGCTGTTGAGGTCGTAGAGGCCGGCCAGCAAGGATCCGCGCTCGCCCAGCGGGGCATCGATCCACAGCTCGTACAGACGCACGCCTTGGCGACCGACCTCGATGTTGTCGACGCCCTGGAGCGTCCCGGCGAAGTCGTTCGGCGCGCCGCCCTGGTTGGAGAGGATGTATCCGTGCAGCGTCGCGCCGCTCCAGCCGAACACCTCGCCAAGGTCGAGATCGGCGATGAGGTCGAGGTTGTCGAGCACAGCACCGCGGCGGGTCGCGCCGCCGGCGATCGGGCCGGCCAGGTCAGCGGTATAGCTCGCTTCCAGCGACCAGCCGGACTCCTGCGCCGTCGCTGTCGGAGCATTGATCGCGGCCGCGGCAATCAAGGCCATCAGCGCCCGTCGCCATCCCAAGTCGATCACCTGATAGCCTCCCGATCCCGTCGCGAGACTTCAGATCGAACGGCTAAGAGGCGGTTAATGTCGAAAATTCCGGCGCTGATCGGCCCAGCGCCGAGATGTGGCAGGAACTGACGGCGTATTCGCACCAGTGATATGGATCGAAGGTCTTCAGGCGCAGAAAGCCGCCCGGAACGATTTCTCTCTCGCCGCAAACTGCGACTTCCACCATCAGTTCGAATGGCCAGGCCCGCAGCCTACTCCCTTCATTATGATTAATCGTCGGTCAATGTTCGCCGGACAATCATCAGTCATCATAGCTGTCTGACGGGGGGCGAGCTTGAACTTCTCATCCATAAGCGGTCGCGTCATGGCTGCGGGTCTGGCCGTTCTGACCCTCGTGGCGGTCATGGCCGGCGCGGGCATCTGGTCGGCCTTCAAACTCAGCGGGAACCTCCAGGACGCCACGCGCTCGGCCACGGTGCTGCGCAATCACCTGCACGCCGACATGATGCATGACGCATTGCGCGCCGACGTGCTGATGGCGCTTCGGGCGACCGATCCGGCCGCCGGAGTGACCTTCGCTGAAGTGAATGGAGACCTGGCCGAACACGCGAAGGCTTTCCGGGACGATCTGACCAGCAACCGGACCCTAGCCGTCGATCCGAAGGCAAAGGCCGCGCTTGAGGCCGTCGAAGCGCCTCTCGCCAGCTATATTGCCGCGGCCGAGTCGGTGGTCGCCATGGCCGAGACCGATGCCGCCGCCGCGGAAGCGGCCACTCCCGACTTCATGAACCAGTTCGAGGCGCTGGAAGGCGCCATGGAAGCCGCGTCCGAGACCATCGCCACCTCGGCCCGCGCCGAGGCCGAAAGGGCGACACGCGAAGCCGTGATCGCCCAGGCGCTGATGGTCGGCATGTTGGCCCTGGGCGTCGTCTTCGCCGGCGCCCTCATCCTGGTCGCGCGCCGCAGCCTGGTCGCGCCGATCCTTGACGTGACGCGGGCCCTGGAGCGGCTGGCGAGGGGCGACCTGGCCGTCGAGCCTCCGCACACCGGGCGCAAGGACGAGATCGGCCTGATGGCGCGGGCGTTGTTCGCGTTCCGACAGGCGGTCGCCGACCGGCAGTCGGAGCTGGAAGCGGCCGACGAGCGGGCGCGCATCGAGGAAGAGCGTAAGGCGATGGAAGCCCGTCGCGAAACGGCCGAGCGGGAACAGACCGCGGTGGTCGAGGCGCTGGGGCTGGGCCTTTCGCGACTGTCGGATGGCGACCTGACCTTCAGGCTCCGCGAGGCGCTGGCGCCGGAGTACGAGCGGTTGCGCGGCAACTTCAATGGTGCGCTCGATCAGCTGGAGCAGACCATGCTCACGGTCCGGCAGGCGGCGAGCGGAATTCATACCGGCACCGAGGAAATCTCGCATGCGTCCGACGACCTGTCGCGCCGCACCGAACATCAGGCCGCCAGCCTGGAAGAGACTGCCGCCGCGCTGGACCAGGTGACCGCGACCGTTCGCAAGGCGACTCAGGGCGCCATCGACGCGCGCCAGGCGGCCGAGGATGCATCCGGCGAGGCTGAACGCAGCGGCGCCATCGTCACCGAGGCCACTGCCGCCATGGGCGCGATCGAACGTTCATCGACCGAGATCAGCCAGATCATCGGCGTCATCGACGAGATCGCCTTCCAGACCAACCTCCTGGCCCTGAACGCCGGTGTCGAGGCCGCGCGAGCGGGTGAGGCCGGCCGTGGCTTCGCGGTCGTGGCCTCCGAAGTCCGGGCCCTAGCCCAGCGCTCGGCGGAAGCAGCCAAGGAGATAAAGACCCTGATCGGCACTTCGTCCGAGCAGGTGAAGCGCGGCGTGGTCCTGGTCGGTCAGACGGGCGACACGCTGCAGCGGATCGTCGAGCGGGTCGCCGGCGTCAACGCGCTTGTGGGCGAGATCGCCGCTTCAGCCAGAGAACAGTCCACCGCCCTTGTCGAGGTCAACACCGCCATCAACCAGATGGATCAGGTGACGCAGCAAAATGCGGCCATGGTCGAGGAGACAACCGCCGCAAGCCACGCCCTCGCCCAGCAGGCGGATGGCCTCCGGGCCATGATCGCCCGCTTCCGTCTGGGAGAGGCGCAGGCAGCGCGCCGCGAAGCCGCCTAGAGCGCGTTAGGCGGAAGTGCAGACGGTTCCGCCGCTCGAACGCGCTCCGGCGTTTGAGTGCGGAACATGCTGATCAGGTTCGGATGATTCCGCGTCCGCGGGTCGGAGAGCGGGCGGCGATCGGTGACACTAGGACGCGACCGGCGTTTCCCCGGCCAGGCGCCTGTTCATCTCTTCCAGCGACGCCAGCATGCCTTCCTGTGACGCCACCGGATCGGTGTCGTCGAGCAGCCGGCCGATGGCGTTGCCGTAGAGCGCGCCGAGCTCGGGCCGCCAGCGGTCGCCCATGAGGTCGACGGCATGGGCGAAGAGACCGCCGCAGCGCGACAGCCGCAGCATTCCCGCGGCGCCGCCGACGCCCAGAATTCCGTTGGCCAGCCAGCTGAGCCGGGCCTTGTCCGGATCCGGCTGCTCGCTCAGGCGCATGATCTCGCCGACCCAGTCCTTGACCGACTTGCGCATGTCGGCGCCGGCATTGAGGATGACCTGCCCCCCGCGATCGGCCGCGGTGTCGACGCTGAGGCCGTAGCGGACGTCGACGGAGTCGGCGAGCCGGTTGGTCGGCTTGAAGAAGCGTGCAGCGCTGGTCACAGTTTCACCCTCGTCGGCTTCATGAGCAAATCGATCTCGTTCTGGGACATGTTCGGTTCAACCGCCGCCCCGATCTTGAAGTTGAGGTCGTCGTGGCGGCGGCCCTTGATCCCGACCGGCGGGCCGAAGGCCTTGAATCGACGATCCGGGCCGCAGTAGCCCTCCGCTTCGACGAACAGCCGCTTGTCGCGACCCAGCCAGATAATCCGCTGCAGAAGAACCGGCGGCGTCACAGGCTTGGCGAGCACGAAGTTCGCGCCGCTGTCCCGCGCCAGATGAACCTGATCCAGCCGCGTGCCGCTGGTCACCACCAGCACCGAGGTCGCGCGGTTGAAGTCCGGCCCCTCGCGCCGAAGCCAGCGGATGAAGTCGAACCCGGCGCCCTTGGCCAGGGCGGCCTCGACCAGGACCAGGTCGAATTCCGACCCGCTGGCCGCCGCCTTCGCGTCGCGAAGGTTGCCCACCTTGGTCTGTCGTCGCAGGTCAAAGCTGGTCAGCACGTTCGACAGCAGGTTCAGGTGCACCTGGTTGTCATCGAGCAGGAGCGCTCTGGCCCGGGTCAGATCGACCTTGGCTGTAGCGGCGACGGGGCTCTGCGTCTCGTTCATCTGGCCCTCAGAAGAGGTCGAAGTCTCCAGACTCGAACACATCGTCCGGGGCCTCCTCGTCCGCGGCGTGCGCGGTGAGACGGATGGCCATGTCCTGAAGCGGAATGGCCCCCAGCGCTGCGGTCAGGTCCACGGCGGGATCGAACGCTACTGCCGCCACGACATGGCGGATGAAATGGGTCAGAACGCCCAGGCGCTGGGAGACCAGGTCGAGAGTCTGAAGCTCCCGCACCAGGACCGCGTCCAGATGGGCGGCGTGTTCGGGCACATGGCAGATGTTCTGCACCCGAAGCAGATGCGTCTCGAGCAACGCGAGCTCGTGGGCGACGCCTTCGAGCGTGCCGCCCAGGCCGTGAGGCGAATTCGCAGCTGGACGCGCGACGGCGGACATCAAAACAGCTCCAGATCGCCGGTGTTGTCGGCCGGCGGCGGAACCGCCAGCTTGCGCTCGCGGACGAACACCGACGGATCGGCGTCGGTCAGGAGGCGCTGCATGGCCTGGCCGGTGGTGGGGCGATAGCGGATGCGCCGGGCGCTGGTGCCGCCGGTGTCGCCGCCGATCACGGTTATCCCTTCGGCCTGCAGGAAGCGCTTGGCGAAGGCGGCGTTCTCGGCGCCGATGTTGCGCAGGCGATCGAACATGCTGGCGCCGCCGAACAGCTTGGCCTCCAGCCGGTCGCGGCGGGCGCCGGCCCGAAGCAGGCTGTTGATCAGGATTTCCATGGCGTTGACGCCGTAGCGCTTGGCCTCTTCGGCGTCGCCGCTGCCGTCGCCGTCGGGGAGAAGGAAATGGTTCATGCCCCCCAGACCCCGTTCGGGATCCCGGATGCAGGCGGCGATGCATGAGCCCAGCACGGTGCTCATCACCACGTCCGGAGAATCCGACACATGGTGCTCGCCCTGCCCGATATGCAGCGTCCGCTCGCCCGTTCCGTCCAACCCAGTGCTCATGTCAGTGCGCCGAACACGCCTTCGATTTTCTCTTTCAACACTTGAACCGTAAAAGGTTTCACCAAGTAGTTATTGACGCCGAATTGAACCGCCCTTTGCACCAGATCGGAGTCGGCGCGGCCGGTCAGCATGATGAAGGCGATCGTCTTGAACGGCGGGTGCGCGCGCACGGCGCGCAGCAGGCCCAGGCCGTCCAGCTTGGGCATGTTGTAGTCGGAAATCACCAGGTGAGCCGGCTGGGTCAGCAGCATGCGCAGGGCGGCCTCGCCGTCCGGCGCCTCGCGGATGTCCTTGAAGCCAAGCTGCTGCAGGCCCGAGCGGACCAGCGTGCGGATCGTCATCTGGTCGTCGACCACGAGGACTGAAATTGCGGAAGCGGCGGGCATCTCGTCTATCCCTCGGTAGACACGGCACAGGCGCTCAGCAGGTGAGCTCCGATGCGCGTGATAGGGTACCGGCGCTCGACAGCGCCGATTTCGAAGGCCGCGCGCGGCATCCCGTAGACGACGCAGCTGGCCTCGTCCTGGCCCAGGGTCCGGGCGCCCGCCTCGCGCATGGCCAGCAGGCCCTTGGCGCCGTCCCGGCCCATACCGGTCAGGATCACGCCGACGCTCTTGCCGCCGACCGCCTTGACCACCGACTCGAACAGGACATCGACCGACGGCGCATGGCCGTTGACCGTCGGGCCTTCACGCAGACGGCAGCGCAGCTGCGTTCCGGTGCGTTCGACGGCCAGATGCCGCTCGCCGCCCGGGGCCAGGAAGACGCGGCCGACCTCGAGCAGATCGCCGTCTTCGGCTTCGGTCACCGTGGCCCCCGAGCAGTTGTCGAGGCGCTTGGCGAAGCTCTTGGTGAAGGTCGCGGGCATGTGCTGGGTGATCACGGTCGGCGGGCAGTTTGCCGGAAAGCCGGAGATGACCTGGATCAGCGCCTCGACGCCGCCAGTCGACGATCCGATCGCCGCGACATTGCCGTTGGGGCGATAGACGCCCTGGCTCGCCGCGCTCGGCCGAGGCGCGTCGCCCAACGGCCGCAGGCGGGACCGGGCGGCCGCCTTGACCTTCTCGGCCAGGGTTCCGAAGGCCAGGTTGGCGTCGATGCCCGGACCGGGCTTGCCGACGCAGTCCACGGCGCCCAGCGCCAGGGCCTCGATCGTCGTGTCCGCGCCCGCCTGGGTGAGGGTCGAGATCATGATCACCGGCGTCGGGCGCAGGCGCATGATGCGTTCGAGGAACTCGATGCCGTTCATGTTCGGCATCTCGACGTCAAGGGTGACCACGTCGGGGTTCAGCCGCTTAATCGCCTCGCGGGCCTCCAGCGGGTCGCCGGCCGAACCGACCACCTCGATCTCCGGGTCGCGGCGCAGCACGGCGGCGATGACGCCGCGCATGGTGGCCGAGTCGTCGACAATGAGGACGCGGACGCTCACAGCTGTCCTCCGGTCTTGTAGACCGTCAGGCCGTCGCTGGTCAGCCGGCCGCCGTCGCCGGTCACGCGCTCGGAGTGGCCGATGTAGAGCCGGGCGCCGGGGTTCATCACGTCGATGAACTTGCGCCAGACCTGCTCCTGGGTGGCGTCATCGAAGTAGATCACGACGTTGCGACAGAAGATGACGTCGAAGCGGCCCTTCATCGGCCAGGGCTTGATCAGGTTCAGCTCGCGGAAGGTGATCAACTCCTGGCTCTCGTCCGACATCCGCCACATGTCGACGCCGGCGTCCGGCGCCTTGCGCAGGTGCTTGCGGTCGCCGGCCGGAACCGCCTCCAGGGCCTCGCGGCTGTAGACAGCCTCGCGCGCGGTCTGGACGACGTTGGGGTCGATGTCGGTGGCCAGGATCCTGACGTCGTAGCGCGCCGCGTCGGGAAGCGCGGCCAGCACGCTCAGCGCCATCGAATAGGGTTCCTGCCCGGTGGAACAGGCGGCCGACCACAGGCGAACGCGGCCTCCGGCCTTGGCCCTGGCGGCCAGGATCGGCATGACGGTGTCACGCAGATGGTCGAAGTGGTGCGGCTCGCGGAAGAAGCGGGTGACGTTGGTCGTCAGGGCCGCCAGCATCGCCTGGCGTTCGTCGACGCCCTGCTGCCCCTGGATAAGGGCGCAGTAGTCCCGGAAGCTGGACATGCCCAGCAGGCGCAGCCGTTTGGCCAGCCGCGAGTAGACCAGCGTCGCCTTGGTGTCGGGCAGGTAGATGCCCGCGTCGCCGTGCAGGACCGCGGCGATCGTCCGGAAATCCTCGGTCGTGAAGGCGAATTCACGGCCGGCGTCTCTGGGGGCTGTTGTGGCGAGTTCTGCGCCGGACATCGGGTTCAGGCCGCCTCCGCCTGATGGGCGTCCAGGACCAGGCTCAGGTCGATCAGGCTGATCATCCGGCCTTCGAGCGCGATGAGGCCCTTCACGAAGCTCTGCATCTGGTCGCCGGCCAGGTCGGGCGTCTTCTGCACGGTATGGTCGGCCGTGGAGAGGATGTCGCAGACCGCGTCGACGAGCAGGCCGACGATGCGGCTGCCGATCTGCACAACGATGATAACGTGGCGGGCGGTCTCGACCGCCGTGCCCAGGCCCAGACGGTCGGCCAGGTCGATGACCGGCAGCACCGCGCCGCGCAGGTTGATCACGCCCCGGACGAAGCGGGGTGAATGTGGCACGGGCGTCGCCGGGGTCCAGCCGCGGATCTCGCGCACGGCCATGATGTCCACGCAGAACTCCTGCTCGCCGATGCGGAAGGAGATCAGCTCGCTGCCATCGCGGCCGTCGAGGGAAAGCTCGGTCATGGTCATCATCCAGTCATGGCCAGGGTGTCGGCGCGCGGCGGCGCCTTGCGATGGGCCGTCACCAGCCCGTCGATATCGAGGATCAGGGCGACGCGGCCGTCACCCAGGATAGTGGCGGCGGCGACGCCGTCGGTTGGCTTGTAGTTGGTCTCGAGGCTCTTGATCACGACCTGGCGCTGGCCCTGGATGTGATCGACCATCAGGGCGACCTGGCCCGCCACGTCGCTTTCGACCAGCAGGGCGACGCCCTCGGTCGGATCGAACTTCGACTTGCCGAAGCCCAGGGCGGCGCCGGTGTCGATCAGCGGTACGAAGGCGTCGCGGATCTTGAGCACGAAGTTGCTGGGGCCCAGCGGACGGACATCGCCGGCGCGGGGCTTGAGACTCTCGATGATCGTGGTCAGCGGCGCGACCAGGGTCTGGTCGCCGACGGTGACCACCATGCCGTCGAGCACCGCCAGCGTCAGCGGCAGGCTCAGCGAGAAGCGCGAGCCCTGGCCGGGCGTGGAGATGATGGTGATCCGGCCGCCGAGCGCCTGGACCGACCGCTTGACCACGTCCATGCCTACGCCACGGCCGGAAATGTCGGACACGGCCGCGGCGGTGGAGAAGCCCGGCGCGAAGATCAGGTTGTCGATCTCCTCGTCCGTCATCTGAGCGTCGGCGGAAATGAGGCCCTTCTCGATGGCCTTGGCCTTGACCCGGACCCTGTCGACGCCGCGTCCATCGTCGGACACCTCGATGACAATGCGCCCGCTACGATGGGCGGCGGTCAGGCGCACGACGCCCTCCGCCGGCTTGCCCGCGGCCTCCCGCTCGGCCGGGGTCTCCAGGCCGTGGTCGATGGCGTTGCGGATCATGTGGGTGATCGGGTCGGAGAGCTTCTCGACCACGGTCTTGTCGACCTCGGTCCCCTCGCCTTCGGTCACCAGGCGGACGCGCTTGTGGGTCGCTTCGCCGACTTCGCGGACCAGGCGCGGCATGCGCTGGAACACCGACTTCACCGGCTGGGCGCGGATCGCCATGACGCTGTCCTGGATGTTCCGGGTCAGGAGCTCCAGGTCGGTGATCGCCAGGTTGACGTCCGTCGCCTTGCCGGCTCCGCTTTCCATGACCCGCTGGGCCAGCATGGCCTGGTTGATGACCAGCTCGCCGACCAGGTTGATCAGGCGGTCGACGCGGTCGAGATCCACCCGGATGGTCTGGGGCGGCGGCGGCGCGGCCGGAGCGTTGGCGGCGGCCTGGACCGGCGCGGGCGCGGAGGGAGCCGACTGGGTCAGTTCGTCCACGTGCGGCGCCAGGTCCATCAGGTTGAAGGGCTTGTCCGGCGCGGGCGTCGGGGCGACGGGGGCGACCGGCGCGGCGGCGACAGGCGCTTCCACCGCGACCTGCATAAGCGAGGACAGCAGGTCGGCGGGCTCTTCAGCCGACGGCTGCGGGTCGGCGGCGCCGGCCAGCAGGGCGGCGATGTCGGGACCGGCGGCGGCGGCGTCCTCACGCACGATCTCCAGATCGCAGTCGTCGTCGACGAAGGCGAAGGCGTCGCGGATGTCTTCCTCGGCGACGCTGGCGGGCAGCCGGACGGTCCAGCCCAGATAGGCGCCGGCCGGGTCCATCTCGTCGAGGGTCGGCAGAGCCTCGTCGTTCACGGTGACGACCGCTTCACCCAGGCTGCTGAGTTCGCGCAGGACCAGGGCCGAGTCATTGGCCTTGGCGTAGAGGGAGGCGTGCGGGGCGAAGTTGACGACCCAGCCGCCCGCCGCGTCGTTGGCCACCGGCTCGCCGACCGGATCGGCCGCGGCGCTGGCCAGCAGGGCGGAGATGTCGAAGTCCGCCGCCGGTTCCGCCGACGGCAGGTCCAGCGAGATCATCTGCGGCTTGAAATCGATGCCCTCGATCTCGGCGGGCTCAGGCTCGTAGGCCGCAGCGCTCGAACCACCGAGGGTGTGGGACATGATCGCCGCGGCGATCTGTTCGGAGCGCGCCTCGTCGACTCCGCCGCCGTCGCGGGCGGCGCTGACGTGGTCGGCCAGCATGTCGGCGGCGCGCAGCAGCGTGGCCACCACCGCCTCGGTCGCCTCGACCTGGGACGACCGGATCTGGTCGAGCAGGGTTTCGAAGACGTGGCTGAAGCGCACGAGCGGATCGAGGCCGAAGGCCCCGCCCCCGCCCTTCACCGAGTGCACCGCGCGGAACACCGAGTTGATCGTCTCGGAGTCGGCGGAGCCCTGCTCCATGGCCATCAGGCCTTCCTCGAGTTGCGCGAGAAGCTCGTCGCACTCGATGAAGAAGGTCGTCCGGATGGCGTCCATCGGATCCATGGTGGAACTACCCCTTCAGGCCTTAGGCCGCGACCCTGCGGATGGCTTCGATCAGTTTGACCGGATCGAACGGCTTGACGATCCAGCCCGTCGCGCCGGCGGCGCGGGCCCGGGCCTTCTTCTCCGGCTCGCTCTCGGTGGTGAGCACCAGGATGGGCGTCGTGCGCGACGCCCCCTCGGCGCGCACCGCCTCGATGAAGCCGAAGCCGTCGAGTCTGGGCATGTTGATGTCGGTCACGATCACGTCGGGACGCTCGGTCTGCAGAACTTCCAGTCCATGCACGCCGTCCTCGGCGGTGATGACCTGATAGCCGGCCTGGCGCAGGGTGTGACCGAGCATCTCGCGGATGGTTCGGGAATCGTCGACGGCAAGGATCGTCAGGCTCACGGGAGGCAGTCCTCTTGCGTGCGGGTCCAGTCTGCGGCGCCCATCAGGGCCAGACCGTTCTCGAATGCGGGTGAAGCGTTGGTAAATGCGAACGGCTGGCCGTCCGCGTCCCAGGTCAGACGGGCCGAGGCCAGCACCTGGAAACACGGCCCGCTCAGCCGCTCGACGTCGGAAGCGTCGATGGCCAGCGGCGATCCGCGCCGGGTCAGCAGGAGGTCGCGCAGCGGCGCCGCCTGGTCGAGGCTCAGGTTGGACCCGAGCTTCAGTGGTTCAGATTCAGAGATCACCCCCCGCCCCTTCCTTCTAGATCGCTTCCCGGCCCTGCGGCGCTGACCCGCAGCAGCGGGACATCGAGATCAGACGCCCCGCATTCTGGCGCGTGAGTTGATCAATCTGGTTAACGGCGAATTTTACGGCGCTCCGGCCCGCGCCCCCCGGGGCGACGCCCTGCGCCCGCGCGATCACGGCGACGGGATTGCGCGGGATGAGGCGAGCCGCCGGCGTGACCGGGCGCGCCCGAAGGCCTGCGCCCCCGCCGCGTCCATCCGCTATCGCCCGTGAAAACAGCATGCCCCGACGCCCGCACCCTCTTCGTATAGGCATCGCTCCCAAGCTTCGGAAAATATTTGGTTAAACAGGAGAACGGCGGCAGGGGCGCTTCGAGGGTCTTCGGGCGGTCCGACGGAGTCTCCGGCGCGGCCGGAAACTCAGATTCGACTGTCTCCCGCCATGACCAGCAAGGCTTCGCAGGGACTGTCGGAACTGCTGACCAGTGCATAGCCGGCGCGGGCGTCGAAATAGACGCCGTCGCCCGCGACGAGATGTAGCGGGGCGTAGAGTTCGGAATGCAGCGCCAGGGCGCCTTGAAGCACGCTCAGCCAGACTTCGCCGTCGCTGTACCGAAAGCCGCCCTGGGCCTCCACGGACCGGGCCTCGACCCGGCAGTACAAGGGCGTGAGAGCCCTGCGGTTCAGGTCGGCGGCGCCGATCCGGCCGGGCCCCCAGGGCAGGTCGGTCGCCTCGCCTTCGCCGGCCCGCACCACCGCCCGCCGGCCGAGCGCGATCGGCGGCGACGCCGAGCGCGTCGGCGCGCCCAGCATCCCGTCCGCCTCGGCGCCGATCAGGCGAGCCATGTCGATATCCAGGCCCTTGCAGATGCGCAGCAGGTTCTCGTAGCTGAGAGACGTCTGGCCCAACTCGACCTTCGACAGGGTCGACAGCGGTACGCCGGAGCGTTCACTGAGCTGGGCCAGCGTCCACCCGCCCGCCAGCCGAAGCTTGCGGATGGCCAGACCCGCCTTTGCCGAGAGACGCGCACTCATTACCGCCTACTAATCCAGAAACTCGCCGGGCAGGTCACTGACCATGAGTCGGTGACCATCCTGATGACACGCGGGCGCCTAATGGCGCCTCATTATCGCGGCGCCAGCGCCTGTTCGAAGAACACCGTGTCCTCGTCCTGCGCGCGGGCCGGGACGATCGCCGGCGACAGGCCGGCGATGATCGCGACGGCGGCGATACGGATCATGGCCGACTCCCTAGAGCCCCTGGGTCTTCTTCCAGGCCTCGTAGCGACCCCTGGTTTCGTCGTTGGCGGGGTAGAGCCCCGGCAGCGGCACGCCGCGCTCGACTTCCGAGACGATCCAGCCCTCCAGGCGCTCCTGCTCGACGCCCTCCGCCGCCACCTGCTCGACGAGGTCGGCCGGGATGACGACGGCGCCGTCCTGGTCGGCGACGATAACGTCGTCAGGGAAGATAGCCACGCCGCCGCAGGAGACCGGCTCCTGCCAGCCGACGAAGGTCAGGCCGGCGACCGACGGCGGCGCGGCGACGCCGGCGCACCAGACGGGCAGGCCGGTGGCCTTCACACCAACCGCGTCGCGCACGACGCCGTCGGTGACCATGGCGGCCACGCCGCGCTTCACCATGCGGGCGCAGAGGATGTCGCCGAACACGCCGGCGTCCGTGCAGCCCAGGCCGTCGATGACCACCACCACGCCGGCCGGCATGTCCTCGATCGCGGCGCGGGTCGAGCGAGGCGAGGCCCAGGAGGCCGGGGTCGCCAGGTCCTCACGGGCCGGCACGAACCGCATGGTGAAGGCTGGACCGGCCACGCGGCCGTCGGCGGCGGCATAGGGCAGCGCCCCCCGCAGCCAGACGTTCCGTAGGCCCTTCTTGAGCAGGATGGTGGTCAGGGTTCCGGTCGAGATGGTCTCGAGCGTGGCCTTGAGCTTGGGATCGAGGGACATGGCGCGGGCTTTCTCAGGCGGAGGCGAGGCTAGATGGAGGCGATCTGGCCGCCGTCGACGCGGACGGTCGAGCCGGTGACGTAGGAGGCGCGGGTCGAGGCCAGGAAGGCGACGACGTCGGCATACTCGCGCGGGTCGCCGTAGCGGCCGGCGGGGATGGCGCCCAGGCTGGAGGCCTCGACCTGGTCGACGGAGCGCCCCTCCCGCTCGGCCCGCTTCTCGTCCAGGAAACGGGTGCGGTCGGTGGCGATGCGGCCCGGCACGACGACGTTGCAGGTGACGCCGTCGCGGGCGACCTCGCGGGCCAGGGTCTTGGACCAGCCGACCAGCGACAGGCGCAGGGCATTGGAGATGGCCAGGTTGGCGATCGGCGCGATGACCCCCGAGGAGGTGCTGGTGATGATCCGGCCCCAGCGGCGGGCGATCATGCCGGGCAGCACGCGGTCGGTGGTGGCGATCACCGAGGCGACCATGGCCTGGAACTGCGCGGTCCACAGATCGGGCGATTGGCCCGCAGCGGTGGTCGGCGGCGGTCCGCCGGTGTTGTTGATCAGGATGTCGACCGCCCCGAGCGACGCCTCGACGGCGGCGACATTGGCGTCGATCACCGTGAGGTCCGCCAGGTCCCAGCGCACCGGCAGCGCGCGAACGCCAAGCGCTTCGATCTCGCCGGCCAGGGCGGCCAGCGCCGCTTCGTTGCGGGCCGCCACGGCGACGTTCGCCCCCTCCCCCGCCAGGCCCAGCGCGATGGCGCGGCCCAGGCCGCTGGAGGCGCCCAGTACGAGCGCGGTCTTTCCGGAAAGTCCAAGGTCCATGGTTCAGCTGTCCTGGGCGGCGCGGCTGTCGAAGCGGGCCAGCCGGGCGAGGAGGTAGTCGACCTCGGCCCGGGCCTTCTCGCTCAGCGTCGCCGCCGGCTTGCGTTGATGGTCGCTGGCGATGACGCCGCGCTTCCTGAGGATGTACTTGCGGACCGCCAGCCCGACGCCCTGCTGATGCTCGTAGCGGAGCAGCGGGAGGTGGGCGTCGAACAGGTCGTGGGCGGCGTCGCGGCGCCCGGCCCGGGCGTGCCCCACCAGCTCGACCAGCATGTCGGGGAAGGCGTAGCCGGTCATGGCCCCGTCCGCCCCGCGCTCGGTCTCGAAGTCGAGGAACAGGCCACCGTTGCCGCACAGGATCGAGATCGGCCGCATCGCGCCGTCGGCCTCGAACCCTCGCAGGGCGGTGATCTTCTCCAGCCCCGGCCAATCCTCGTGCTTGAGCATCACGCAGTTCGGGTTGTCCTGGACGATCCGGCGAATGACGCCGGCGGTCATCTGGACGGTCAGGGCCAGCGGGTAGTCCTGCAGGACCCAGGGGGTGTCCCGCCCGACCGCCTCGGCGGCGCCGGCGAAGTAGCCGACGATCTGGTCGTCGGTGCGCAGGTTGGGCGGCGAACCGATCATCACCCCTGCGGCGCCAAGGTCCATGACCGCCTTCGCCAGCGACCCCATGGCCGCGAAGCCGGGGGCGGAGACCCCGACCACGATCGGCAGGGCGGTGCGCTTGATCACCCGCGTGGCGAAGGCCAGGGCCTCGGCCTGGTCGATCTTCGGCGCCTCGCCCAGGATTCCCAGAATGGTCAGGCCATCGACCCCGACCCCCTCGTAGAAGTCGACCATACGGTCGACCGAGGCGTCGTCGATCGCCCCCTCGGGGGTGAAGGGCGTCACGGCGATGGCGTAGACGCCCCGCGTGGATGCGTTGAAAGACATGGCCGGCGGTCTCAGTTCACGGGTTCGAGGGCTTTGGCGACGCCCTCGCGCCGGGAGTCGGCGCCGCCGACCAGGCGACCGTCGACGACCAGCACGCCGTGAATTCCGCTCTCCTCGCCGGCCCCGCGCTTGACGTCGACCCCGCGGGCCTTGAGGCCCTCCACCACGCCGGGCGGGAACCTGTGGGCCTCGCCGTTGAAGTCCGGTCCCCGGGCCACGAGGTTGGGCAGGTCCATCGCCTGCTGCATCGGCAGCTTCCAGTCGAGGACGCCGACGAGGGTCTTGGCGACATAGGCGGGGATGGCGTTGCCGCCGGGCGAGCCGACGGCCCCGACGAACCGGCCCTGTTTGTCGAGGATGATCACCGGCGTCATCGAGGACCGGGGGCGCTTGCCGCCGGCCACGGCGTTGGCGGCCGGCGCGCCGTCCGACTCGAACGGATCGAACGAGAAGTCGGTCATCTGGTTGTTCAGCAGGAAGCCTTCGACGACGCGGCCGGAGCCGAAATAGGTCTCGACCGTCGTGGTCATCGAGACCACGTCGCCGTCCTTGTCGACGATGACGAAGTGGGTGGTGCCGGCCGGTTCGTCGGTCCTGTCGGCGCCCGCCATCGCCGCGCCCGCCGGCTTTCCGGCTTTCGGCGGCGTGGCCGAGGCGCGGTCGCCGATCAGGCGGGCGCGCTGGTCCAGATAGGCCGGGTCCAGCAGGCCGGCGACCGGCACCTGGACGTAGCGCGGATCGCCGACATAGCGGTCGCGGTCGGCGTACATCACGCGGCTGGCCTCGGCGAACAGGAACCAGGCCTGAGGGTCGGCGGGCCCGCGCCTGTCGATGTCGGTGCGCTCCAGCAGCCCCATCAGTTCCAGCAGACCGACCCCGCTGGCCGGCGGCGAAGGCACGCAGATCACATAGACGCGGTAGGGCTTGCAGAGCGCCGGGATCTGTTGCGGCCGGTAGCCGGCCAGATCGGCCAGGGTCATCTTGCCGGGGTAGGGCGCGACGGTGGTGCGGGCGACGATCTTCTCGGCGATCGGGCCGGTGTAGAGCACCCCGGCGCCGTCCGCCGCCATCCGGCGCATCACGCCGGCATAGGGCGCGTTGCGGTAGGTATCGCCGGCCTGCAGCGGCGTCCCGTCCGGCCTGGCGAACAGCGCCCGGGCGTCCGGCGTCCGGTCGGTGGCGGCGTACCGGGCGATCTGGTCGGCCATGCGCGGCGTGATGGTCAGGCCCCGTTCCGCCACAACGGCGGTATCCTCGAACAGCGTGTTCCAGGGCAGCTTGCCGTGGCGCTTCTGAACCGCTTCCAGCATGGCCATGGCGCCGGGGACGCCGGTCGCCCGGCCGCTGCGCATGGCGTCCGGCCGCTTCAGCGGCGCGCCGTCGTCGTCCAGGAACATGGTCGGCGAAGCGGCCGCCGGCGCCGTCTCGCGACCGTTCCAGGCCGTGACCTCGCCGGTCTGGGCGTCGTAGTGCATCAGGAAGCCGCCGCCGCCGATGCCGCTCGACTGCGGCTCGGCCAGGCCGAGCATCACCTGCACGGCCACGGCCGCGTCGGCGGCGCTGCCGCCCCGGCGCAGGACATTGAGCCCGACCTCGACGGCCATCGGATTGGCCGCGGCCACGAAGCCCCCGGACACCGCCGGCGCCTCGGCGACAGGCGCGGCCGGCGCGACCTGTGGGGTGGCCGCGCCGACCGGCCCGGCCGCCAGGATCGCCGTGATGGCGAGCCCGGCGACGGTCCTGCGCAGCAGCCCGTTCACGGCGCCACCGCCAGCGCGCCCGGACGGCGCGGATCGGCGGCGCCCAGGAACAGACCCTTGTCGATCATGATGGATTGGGCGCTGCCCATCGTCTCGGCGGTCTTCACCGGATGCCCCTTCGCGCGGAGCGCCGCGACGGTGTCGGGATTGAAGTTGGGCTCGACCTCCAGCGTGTCCGTCGCCGCCTGGAAGATGCGGGGCTGGTGGGTCGCCTCGGCGACGTTCAGGTCGAAATCGATGACGTTCACGATGACCTGCAGCACCGTGTCGATGATCGTGCTGCCGCCCGGCGTGCCGGTGATCAGCCAGGGCTTGCCGTCCTTGAACACGATGGTCGGCATCATGGTCGACAGCATGCGCTTGCCCGGCGCCATGGCGTTGAGCGGCATCGGGCCGCCGTCCTCCGCGGCGTCGAACGCCTGCTCGTGGCTGTAGTTGTTCATCTGGTTGTTGAGGACAAAGCCTGTCCCCTCCACCATCACGCCCGACCCGAAGTCGGCGCCCAGGGTGTAGGTCGTGCTGACCACGTTGCCGGCCGCGTCCGCGACGCTGAAGTGGGTGGTGCTGGGGCTTTCGTACTTCCAGGGATCGCCGGCGCCGAGCGCCTTGGCGGGCTTGGCCTTGTCCGGGTCGATCAGCGCGGCCCGCTCGGCCCCGTAGGCCTTGGAGGTGAACCCCGTCAGCGGGACCTTCACGAAGTCGGTGTCGCCCAGGAACCGGTAGCGGTCGGCGTAGGCCAGCTTCATCGTCTCGGCCATCACATGCAGCGCCCCCGACGATCCCGCGCCGCCCAGCGCCTTGAGGTCGAAGTGCTCCAGCACATTGAGCATCTGCAGCAGGGTGGCCCCGCCCGCGCTGGCCGGCGGCGTGGTCGCCACCGTGTAGCCGCGGTAGGTCCCCATCAGCGGCTCGCGGACCACGGGCCGGTAGGCGGCCAGATCCGCCAGCGTGATCAGGCCGTTGTTGGCCTTCATGTCGGCCGCGAAACGGCGGGCGATCTCGCCCTTGTAGAAGGCGTCGGCGCCGTGATCGGCGATCTGCCGCAGCGACCAGGCCAGGTCAGGCTGCTTCAGCGTCTCGCCGGCTTTGTAGAGTTCGCCGCCGGGCTTGTAGAAGGTTCGCTGGCCGGCCGCGCTCTCGGTCATCCGCTCCTGGGCCCAGCTGAAGACGAAGGCCTCGTCGGGGCTCAGCACGACGCCCTCGGCCGCCAGGCGCCAGGCCGGCATGACCACGTCCTTCCAGGGCAGCTTGCCGTACTGCCTGTGGGCCAGGGCCAGCCCGGCGACCGTGCCCGGCACGGCCGGGGCGCGGTATCCGCGCGAGGCCCGGGCCGTTTCCTCGCCGTCGTTGTTGACGAACATGCCCAGGCTCGCCGCCGCCGGCGCGACCGAGCGGAAGTCGATGACGATGGTCTTCCCCGTCTCGGCGATGTGGACCAGCATGAAGCCGTCGCCGCCGATGTTGCCGGCCCGCGGCAGGGTGACCGCGAGGGCGAAGCCCACGGCCACCGCGGCGTCGACGGCGTTGCCGCCCTTGCGCAGGATCTCGGCCCCGACCTCGGTGGCGATCGCGTTCTGGCTGACCACCATGCCCCGCGTGCCGACCACCGGATGGTGGATGGACGGATACTCGAGGAGTTGGCGGCGTTGCGGTTGGGCCTGCGCCAGCGGCGCGAACGCCACCGACAGGGCCGCGAGGGCCGCCAGCCAGACACGGATCATACGCATGGGTCAGACATCCTTGGAGGACTTGTAGATCTCGACATCGATCTCGTTCTCCCAACGGGCCACCACGGTCGCCACGGCGAGATCGCTGGTGTTGTTGGGAACCGTCCGGATCATGTCGAGGACGCGGTCGAAGGGCAGGATGAAGCCGACCAGAATGGCGGTCTGCTCCGGGGTGATGCCGAAGGTCGTCAGCACGCCGGCGAGCATGAACAGCGACGCCGAGGGCACCGGCGCGGTGCCGACCGCGACCATCACCGTGGTGACGCCGATCAGCAGGTACTGCTCGAGGCTGAGATGCACGCCGAAGGCCTGGGCGGCGAAAGTGGCGAGCAGGCCGATGTAGAGGGCGGTGCCGTCCATGCTGACCGTGGTGCCCAGCGGCAGGGCCGTGGAGACCACGGCCGGCTTGATGCCGAGATTCTCTTCCGCGACCCGCATCGCCACCGGCAGGGTGGCGGAGCTGGACGAGGTGGAGAAGGCGACCAGCATGGCGTCGGTGATCCCGCGGAAGAAGGGAACCACCGGCAGCCAGGCCATCAGTCGCACGACCAGCCCGTGGACAATGAAGCTCTGGAACATCGAACCGCCGAGGACGCAGAGGGCGAGCACGCCGATGCTGGCGAACACCTTCAGGCCGGTGGTTCCCATGACGGTGGCGATCAGCGCGAAGACGCCGAACGGGGCGAGCTCCATGATGATGGCGACGACTTTCAGCATCACCTCCGAGGCGGACTCGAAAAGCGCGGCCATCGGCTTGCCCTTCTCGCCGGTGGCCAGGATCGCCGAGCCCAGCAGCAGCGCGAAGAAGATGGTCGGCAGCAGCGCGCCGTCGGCCAATGCCTTGAAGACATTGGCGGGCACCACGTCGGTGATCTTCAGCCCCACCGACTCGGTGGTGTTCAGCACCTGCGGCGTCGCGGCCGAGAAGTCGGCGCCCAGGCCCGGCTGCGCGAGGGCGCCGAGCGACAGGCCCACCACCACGGCGATGGAGGTCGTGAACAGATAGAGCAGCAGCGTCTTGACCCCGATGGAGCCGAGGCGGCGGGGATCGCCCAGCGCCGCGACGCCCGAGACGATGGTCACCAGGACCAGCGGGATCACGGCCATGCGGATCAGCAGCACGAACAGGTCGCCGATCCACTTGATCGAGGCGGCGCCGGGTCCCCAGAGGTAGCCGACGACGCCGCCGATCAGCAGCGAAGCGATGATGCGCTGCCACAGCGGAATGGCGAACCACAGGCCGGCGACGCGGCCGAGCGGGCCCCGCTTCTTCGGCTGATCCGCGGTGGGATTGGAGACTTCGGTCATGCAGAGCACTTCCATTCGGGATGGACGGGACGGCGCAGGCCCTTGCCGGCGAGCGCCAGAGTCGGACGTCCATCTTCGATTGCCGGGCGGCCGTTGACGAGGGCCCATCGAACGCCGGTCGAAAGCCGGGTCGGATGCTCATAGTCGGCGCGGGCGGCGAAGGTGGTCGGATCGAAGACCACGACGTCCGCGTACTTGCCGGTCGCGAGGTAGCCCCGGCCCTCCAGGCCGAAGGTGTCGGCAGCCAGGCCCGAACTGCGCCGCACGAACTGCTCGGGGGTCAGCATCCGCCCGTCCGTCACGAACCGGGTCCAGGCGAGCGGAAAAGTGCCGTACTTGCGCGGGTGGCCGGGGCTGCCGTCCGAACCGGTCATGACCCAGGGCTGGACGGCGAAGGCCGCGATGTCCGCGTCGGTCATGTTGAAGCTGGCCACGCGGGCGTCGCCCTCGTCGCGGACGACCCGGATCGCCGCCTCCATCGGATCGACCCTCCAGGCCGCGGCCAGCTCACCGAGCCGCTGGCCGGCGAAGGGGCCCGACGTCAAGAGCAGCGAGGCGGCCCCCCCGCGCCGCCGGAGATTGTCGGTGATGTCGGCGACCAGCCGGTCGTGCAGCAACGGATCGGCCAGACGCGCCCTCAGCGCCGCCTCTCCGCCGTCCATCGCCCAGCGGGGCATCAGCGCGTTGGACACCCGGGTGCCGGACGCCGACCAGGGATAGTGGTCGGCGGTGACGCGCCGCCCCTTCGCCCGCTCGGCCTCGATCAGGGCGATGACCTCGGCGGACTTGCCATGCACATCGACGCCCAGCGCCTTGATATGGGCGATATGCACCGGCATCCCGGCCTCGCGTCCGATGCGGAGCGCTTCCTCGACGGCGGCGAGGAGGCCGATGGTGTCGGAGCCCTCGTCGCGCAGGTGACTGTCGTAGACGCCGCCGCGCGTGGCCGCCTCACGGGCCAGGGCGATGACCTCCTCGGTCGTCGCGAAGCTCTGCGGCGCATAGTAGAGGCCGGTCGAGAAGCCGACCGCGCCCTCGCACATCGCGCCGGCGACCAGTGACTTCATCCGCGCCAGCTCGGCGGTCGTCGGCGCGCGGTCAGCCTGGCCGACCACCGCCCGGCGAACGGCGCCGAACCCGACGAAGCCAGCGACGTTCACGCCGACGCCTTGCTGTCGGGCCTTGTCGAACCGGGCCGCGATGTCGGGTCCGCCGTCCCCGTCGTTGCCGATGAAGACCGTGGTCACGCCCTGGGTCAGATAGTTGACGTTGGCCCGGACCGCCGGGTCGTCGGAGGCGACGTCGGATCCCGCGTGGGTGTGGGGGTCAATGAATCCCGGCGCCACGATCAGGCCCGTCACATCGACAACCCGCCCCGCCTCCCGGCCCGCGGCGTCGCCGACCAGGACGATCCGGTCGCCGATCACGCCGACGTCGGCCCGGCGCGCCGGCGCGCCGGTTCCGTCATTCACCTGCCCGCCCCGCAGGAGGAGGTCGAGCCGGGGCGACTGCGCCTCGACAGCGCCGCCGTGCGACCCGCCGAGGGTCAGGGCCGTCACAATGACGGCTCCGATCCACGGCAGGCGCACCTGTGGCGTTCCTCGGCGCGAAAGCCGGACCATGGCGAACTTCCCGTTCATGACCGCGATACAGGCCTAGAAGCGCTTGCTCAGCGACGCATACCAGTAGCGGCCCGTGGCGCTGTGCAGCGCGCCCAGATACCCGAAGTTGTTCGAGGCGAGCGGCGGATCCTTGTCCTCGAGATTGCGGACGCCGACCCGGACGGTGGAGCCGTCAAACACGCCGTCCCGGAAGGCGTACTGCCCATAGAGGTTAACGGTCGTCCAGGCATCAAGCTCGTAGTAGCGACCGTTCACCTGCGCCGGGCCGGTGTCGTAGACCGAACCCACGTGGTTGACGAAGAGACCCGCGCCCCAGCCGTCCTTGCGCCAGGTCAGGGTGGCGGTGGCCCGGAACTCCGGGTAGCCCTCCATCTGCACCTGGCTGCCCGCGCTGGAGACCGTCGGACCGATCAGCGTGCCGTCGGCGATCGCCGCGATCAGGATCTCCTCCACTGCGCCAGGGCTCTGATCGTAGGCCAGCAACTGGGCCACGTTGAGCTTCAGGTTGAAGTCGCCAAGGGGTGTGTCATCCAGATCATACTCGACGGCCACATCGACGCCCTCGATCATGCGCGGCTGCAGGTTCGTGTAGACATCGTTCACATGGTCGATCGTGCCGACGAGGTTGGTTCCGGTGGGCGCGTTGCGAACCACGTTCGGGTTCGAGCCGCCGTTCAGACGCAGCAAATAGTCGTAGGAGATCTGGTTGGCGGCCCCGAGGATGCCGATGATGTTCTTTTGGCGGATCTGCCAGTAGTCGGCCGTGATCAGCACACGGCCGTACCCGGCCGGGATGAAGGACGGTTCGTAGACAAAGCCGACCGTGGCGTTGTCAGCCTCTTCGGGCGTCAGGTCCTGGTTGCCGCTCCGCACTTCCAGGGTGCTCGACGAGGTGCAGGCAGGGGGCAAGGCCGGCGGCGGGGCGGGCGGATTGTTGATCCGGCAGGCGGCCCAGTCGGTTCGGTTGTTCGAGACTGTTGTGCCGTCGCTGTAGAACTGCGGCAGGTTCGGAGCCCGGAAGCTCTGCGAGACGGAGCCGCGCAGGGCGAAGCCGGCGCCGACCTTCCAGAGCAGGGCCGCCTTGGGCTTCAGGACGTTGCCGAAGTCCGAATAGTATTCGTCGCGCGCCGCCAGCTGCAGGCTGACCTCTTCGACAAATGGGATGTTCATCTCGGGAGAGACCACGGGAATCGCCAGCTCGATGTACGCCGAGGAGATGTTGCGGTCGCCCTCGACGTCCGGGGAGCCGCTCGCCCCCATGACGTCGGTGCCGTAGGTGATGCCGGAGATCAGGTTGGTATAGGTGATGGTCCCGTCGAGCCGATCATCACGGTCGTCCAGGAAGGTCTCGCGGCGGAACTCAACGCCGGCGGCGATGCCGAGCGGACCCGCGGGCAGCTGGTAGAGATCGGCGTTGGAGACCTTGAAATCCCACAGAGCCAGCGACGTCTCGCTGATGCGGTAGACGTTGATCAGGAACGAGTCGATCGTTGCCTGGCTGTTGGGCGTCCCGTCGCCGAGCGAAAAGGCGTCCTGCGAGCCGCCATTGAACGGGTTGTAGGCGTCAGCGGTTGTCCGCGACACAGCCTGCGCAAAGAGCGTGTTGCTGATCGCGTTACGGGTCTGGTCCTTGGTGCGGGCCTCTGAGTACAGGACGGCCGTGTCCCAGTCCCAGCCGTTCCAGTTTCCGCGCAGGCCGCCGAGCAGACGGATGCTGTCGTCGGTCACGGTGTAGCTGCGGGGGCCGGTGTCGACCGGCCGGTAGGTTGTCATGTTCAGCGCAAGGCCGCCGGCCGGCACATTGGTGAGATTGGCGAGGCGATTGGGGCTGCCGGTGGGACCGAACGGGTTCCAGTAGGCGTTGGCGGCGATGCTGATCGGCGCTGACGAGATCGGGGCGGACTGCTCGCGGCTGCCATTGAACAGCGAGTGGTAGTATCCGACCTCGCCGTAAAAGAGGATGTCAGGCGTGAGATCACGTTCGACGGTGCTGAACAGGTTGGTCCGCTCGACGCTGCCGCGCAGCGTGCGGTCGGGGTTCTCGTCATAGCGCAGCGGGCGTTGGGCGGCGCCGGTGATGGCGCCGGAGCGGATACAGATGTCGCCGGCGCCGATCAGGGCGCTGTTACAGCCGCCGGTCTGGGTCAGGGCGTTGGCGACCGGTTCGATGTGGAACACGCCGCTGGCCGTCAGGTTGACGCCGCTCTGCTTGACCTGAAGCACCGAACTGCTGGAGGTCAGGCCACGAACGCTGAATGAGCCCCAGGGGCTGGAGGTCGACCGGTTGTCGAACGCGGTGCTGCCTTCCCACGGCGTCCCGATAACGCCGGGCCGGTGGTCTTCGCTGGCGGCGTAGTCGCGCTCGCTGGCATTCAGGCGCGTGCGGCCGGTGTAGCTGCCGAAGAAGGTCAGGCGCGTGCCGTCGTCCAGCTCGGTCCCCGCCTTCACCGTGAACAGCCCTTCGTGGTAGCCGGTGCCTTCCGACCCGCCGCCCTGCAGTTCGACGCGGAGGCCCTCGAAGCGCGTATCCAGAACCGTGTTGACCACGCCCGCCACGGCGTCGGTGCCGTAGATGGCTGCCGCGCCGTCCCGCAGCACCTCCACGCGCTTTACGCCGGAGACCGGAATGGAATTGGTGTTTGGCGTCGTGACAGGAACAAAGTTCTCGGTCTGGGTGCCCGGGTGCATGACGGAGCGGCGACCGTTCAGCAACATTAGCGTGTTGCCGGTGCCGAGGCTGCGCAGGTTCAACGAAGCGACGTCGCCGCGCGCGTCGTTCAGGTTTCCGGTGGTCCGGGCTTCCTGGAACTGGACATCGCCGGCCTGCGGGATGGCCCGGAAAAGTTCGTCGCCGGAAACGGCGCCGGTTGCGATGACGTCTTCCTCGCTGACCAGCGTCACCGGTAGGGCTGTATCGACCTTCGCGCCCTTGATCTGGCTCCCGATGACCGTGATGGCCTCGACTTCGGTGGCCCCGGCCCCGCCGTCCTGGGCGAACGCTGAAGTCGCGATCAGGGACGCACCCGCGAGCAGGGCGAACTTAAAGGTCGTGATGATTTTATGGGACATGTCCCGTAACCCCCTTTTGTGCGCGAAGCCGGACGTTCCGCCCTGTGCACCGCCGTCTGTTGCAGGATCGCTGTTCGTCCGGTCCCAGCCAATAACCAAAGCCTTTCCGACCCTTCGGAAAGGCATAACCCGTCGTTATGCGTCCTATCCGGGTTCTCCCCAGAAGCCCCGGGCCGGCGGGGTCAACCAGCCGCCATCCAGCCTGACCCCGCCGGGCCAGTCGCCGGCCAGCCACCAGGGGCCGTCAAGGTCGGCGAAATCAGAGGCGGCGGCGATGTGCAAGGCCGGCGCGATGGCCAGGGAAGACCCGACCATGCAGCCGGTCATCACCGTGAAGCCGAGCCTGCGCCCCTCGGCCAGCAAGGCGATCGCGCCGGTCAGGCCGCCGGTCTTGTCGAGCTTGATGTTGATCGCCTGGTAGCGGTTCTTCAGCGCGGCCAGCTGGTCCACCGTGTGCACGGACTCGTCGGCGCAGACCGGCGCCGGCGGATCGAACCCTTCCAGCGCATGGTCGTTGTCAGCCGGCAGCGGTTGCTCAATCAGAGCGATATTCAGTCGGGTCAGCAGCGGCGCGACGTCGCGCAGGATGTCGATGGTCCAGCCTTCATTGGGATCGATGATGAGTCGCGAATTGGGCGCCGCCTGCCCTACGGCGAGCAGACGCTCCTCGATCCGCTCGCCGTCCAGCTTGACCTTGACGACCGGGGCGTCGGCGATCGCCCGCGCCGCCGCCGCCATGGCTTCCGGCTCGTCGAGGCTGACGGTCACCGCGCAGGCCAGCCGTTCGGGTCGGGCGAGGCCCGTCATCTCCGCCACGGTGCGGCCGGTCTCCCGGGCGCGAAGGTCCCACAGCGCGCAGTCGAGCGCGTTGCGCGCCGCGCCGGGCGGCAGCATGGCGGTCAGCGCCTCGTCCGGCATGCCGGACTCGTAGGCGCCGGCCACGGTTTCCAGGTGGGCGACCACCGCGTCGACGCTTTCGCCGTAGCGGGGATAGGGCACGGACTCGCCGCGCCCGACCGCCTCGCCGCGGCGCAACTCGACCATCACCGTGTCGGCGGCGATCTTGACGCCCCGCGAGATGCGAAAGGGCGCCTTCAGCGGCCAGTGGCGGCGTGAGACGACGAAGCTTCGAAGCATGACAGCAGGGTGTCCACGATCTGGTCGACGCCCGTCCGGACGGGGTCCTGGCAGGGCAGGTTGAGCTCGGCGGCGGCCTCGGCGCAAAGCCGCGCGGCCTCCGCATCATCATAGGCCGAGGTGTTGAAGGCCACGCCCACGGCGATGACGGCCGGGTTGGTCAGGCGGGCGGCCTCGAGGTTGCGCGCCAGCGTCTCCTTCAGCCCCGGCACCGGATGACCCGGCACGCCGCGCATATGGGGCCGGCCCGGCTCGTGGCAGAGCACCAGCGCGTCCGGCTGGCTGCCGTGCAGCAGACCCAGCGACACACCGGCGTAGGAGGGGTGGAACAGCGAGCCCTGCCCCTCGATGATGTCCCAACCGCCGTCGTGGCGGGCCGGGGAAACTCGCTCGGCGCCGCCGGAGATGAAGTCGGCGACGACGGCGTCCACCGCCACCCCCTCGCCGGCGATCAGGATGCCGGTCTGGCCGGTGGCCCGGAAGTCGGCCTTCAGCCCCCTCCCCCGCATCTCCCGCTCCAGGGCCAGCGAGGTATACATCTTGCCCATCGAGCAGTCGGTGCCGACGGTCAGCAGCCGCAACCCCGCGCGGGGGACGCCCTTGCCGACGCCCAGGTCCGCCGGCGGCTGGCGCACGTCGAACAGACGACGGCCCAGCCGCTGCGCCGCCTCGCGGATGGCGGGGACATCGCCCAGCCGCTGGTGCAGGCCGCTGGCCACGTCGAGACCGGCCTCAAGCGCGGCGACGATCTCGGGAATGGCGGCGGCGCTGAGCACGCCCCCGGCGTTGGCCTCGCCGATGATCATGGTGCGGGCGCCGCGCGCCGCGGCCTGAGCCACGGTCATGTCTTCAAGGTCCAGCGTGACCTCGCAGCCCGGCAGCCGGCGCTGGCCGACACACAGGCTCGGCCGCCACTGCGCGACGCCGCGCGCGGTCTTCACCGCCAGCGGGTCGGTCGCGGCCCCCAGGTACAGGAGGTAGGGAGAGGAAATCATGGGACGCTCGGGGGCTACGTTCGATGGCGGGACCATCGCGACGGAACCGCCCGGCGTCGAATTCAGATGCGGGCCTGCTCTACGAAGAAAAGCTATGGGTCAGCGCGCATCGGAGCCTACCCGCCGCTCTTCTCCGCCAGCACCTGACCCATCGTCCTGATGAAGTTCTCAGACAGATGCGACAGCGGCCGGTCCTCCAGGTGCATGCAGTAGACGCCGAACTTCAGCGGTGGATCGAGCGGCCGGAACTCGACCTTGTCGGACGGGTCGGCCCGGGCGGTGAACTCGTCGACCACCGCCACCCCGACGCCGTTCCGCACCAGCGAGGCGGCCATGTAGAAGGTGCTGCAGGTCACCGGCTCGTTGATCGTCAGCCCGCGGGCCTCGACCTCGGCCGAGAAGATCTCGCTGACCGGGCCGGTGGCGCCCGAGCCGATGTATTCGCGGGTTTCCAGCTCGGCCAGGTCCAGCCGCTCCGCCGCGTTCGGGCCGAACTCGCCACGCGGGAACATCAGCATGAGTTCGCCGGCCCCGATCTGGAAGTTGGCGATGCGCGGGTGCTGGATGGCGTCATAGGCCAGCGCCATGTCGACCTCGTGCTCGTACAGGCCGCGCAGCACCTCGTCATAGTGCAGGGTGCGGAAGTCGAAGGTCACCGTCGGGTGCGCCGCCCGGAAGCGGGCCACCGCCTCGGGCGCGACGCCCAGGCCCAGCGCCGGCAGCACGGCGGCCCGGATGTGGCCGCCCTCGCCGAGCTTGAGGTTGCGGGCGGCCTGCTTGAGCGAGTCGAGCCGCTCGAAGACCTCCTTCACCTCCCGGAACAGCGCATGGGCTTCGTCGGTCGGCGCGAGGCGCCCCTTCACCCGCCGGAACAGGTTGAATCCGAGCTGGTCCTCGGCGTGCTTGAGCACCTTCGAAACCGACGGCTGGGACACGTTCAGCGCCCGCGCGGCCGTCGAGATCGACCCGTGCGCGTACACCGCGTGGAACACTTCGATATGCCTTAGACGCATGGGCGCGGATAAAAAGCCATGCGGCGGGGCTATGCAAGAGGGGATCGGGGACAGTTTAAGGTGTCCCTGCAGGGACACCTTAAACTGTCCCCGACAGGTCGTCAGAAGCTCTTCGGCATCCCCAGAACGTGCGTGCCCACATGGCTCAGGATCAGGTTCGTGCTGATCGGGGCCACCTGGTAGAGGCGCGTCTCGCGGAACTTGCGCTCGACGTCGTACTCCTCGGCGAAGCCGAAGCCGCCGTGGGTCTGGATGCAGGTGTCGGCTGCAGCCCACGAGGCTTCACTGGCCAGCATCTTGGCCATGTTGGCCTCGGTGCCGCAGGGCTGGCCGGCCTCGAACAGCGCGGCGGCATGGTCGACCATCAGGGCCGCCGCCGACAGCTGGACATGGTTGCGGGCGATCGGGAACTGGACGCCCTGGTTCTCGCCGATGGCCCGGCCGAAGACGGAGCGGTCCTTGGCGTAGGCGCTCGACCGATCGATGAAGAACCGCCCGTCGCCGATGCATTCGGACGCGATCAGGATGCGCTCGGCGTTCATGCCGTCGAGGATGTAGCGGAAGCCCTTGCCCTCCTCGCCGACCAGGTTCTCGACCGGCACCTCGAGGTTGTCGAAGAACAGCTCGGTGGTGGCGTGGTTCAGCATGGTGCGGATCGGCCGGATGGTCAGGCCGTTTCCGACCGCCTGGCGCATGTCGACCAGCAGCACGCTCATGCCGTCGGCGGGGCGGGCGGCCTCCTCGCGCGGCGTGGTGCGGACCAGCAGGACCATCAGGTCGCTGTGCTCGGCGCGGCTGATCCAGATCTTCTGGCCGTTGACCACGTACTTGTCGCCGACCCGCTTGGCGAAGGTCGAGATGCGGGTGGTGTCGGTGCCGGCGGTCGGTTCGGTGACCCCGAAGGCCTGCAGCCGCAGTTCGCCCGAGGCGATCTTCGGCAGATAGGCCTCCTTCTGCGCCTTGCTGCCGTGCTTGAGCACCGTGCCCATGGTGTACATCTGGGCGTGACAGCCGCCGCCGTTGCCGCCGCTGCGGTGGATCTCCTCCAGCACCGCCGTCGCCGCCGACAGGCCCAGGCCCGAGCCGCCGTACTCCTCCGGGATCAGCACCGACAGGAAGCCCGCTTCCGTGAGCGTCTTCACGAACTGCGTCGGATAGGTGCGGTCGCGGTCCAGCGCGCGCCAATACTCGCCGGGAAAGCCCGCGCACAGCTTGCGGACGGCCTCACGGATCTCGGGATGGGATTGCTCGTTCATGGCCGCGAGCTAAGGCCGCGACGTAACGTCAAGCAAGGGCTGACAAAGTGCGTGGTTCGCGACGCCGGCCCAAGAGCCGGCTCCTCACCATGACGAAGGGGGTTTGCGTTCCAAAGACTTCGTCATCCTGAGGAGCGAGCACTTCGCGAGCGTCGCGAAGGACGCAAAGCCGCTAAGCCGCTAAGCCGCTAAGCGATCTCTCGCAAAGCCTCTCCCAGCTCATCCACCATCTCCGGCGTCGTCGCCCAGCTGCACATGAAGCGGACCGAGCCGTCGAGGAAGCGGTAGACGAACCAGCCCTTGCCCTGCAGCCGCTGCAGCGCCGGCTCGTCCATGGCCACGAACAGGCCATTGGCCTCGACGGGATGCAGGACCTCGAAGGGCATCAGGGCGGCCAGTCGCTGCGCCATGGCGTTGGCGTGGGCGGCGCGGGTCGACCAGGCGCCGGTCTCCAGCATGCCGATCCAGGGCGCGGCCAGGAACCGGCCCTTCGACACCAGCTGGCCGGCGTGCTTGAGCCGCGCGTCGAAGCGCCGGGCCAGATCCTTGTTGAGCAGCACCAGCGCCTCGGTCGGGGTCGAGCCGGCCTTGGTCCCGCCCATGACCAGGATGTCGACGCCCATGCGGGCGATGTCTTTCAGGTCGAAACCGGCGGCCACCGCGTTGGCCAGCCGGGCGCCGTCGAGGTGCAGGCCGTAGCCCTTCGCCTTCACCGGCGCGGCCAGGGCCTTCATCGAGTCGGCGGAATATACGGTGCCGTATTCCGTGGCCGTGGTCAGCGACAGCGCCGCCGCCGGCTGGCGGTAGGAGACGTCCGGCTGGGCCAGCGCCGCCTCCAACGCGGCCAGATCGATCTTCCCGCTGGCGCCGGGCAGGCCGATCAGGCCGACGCCGCTGCCGAAGAAGCCCGGCGCGCCGGTCTCGTCGGTGCAGATGTGGGCGTGCTCATGGGCCAGCACAGCCTCGTGCGGCTGGGCCAGCGTGGCCAGGGCCAGGGCGTTGGCCGCCGTGCCCGAGGCGACAAACCGCACCTCGGCGTCGGCGTCGAGCGCCGCGCGGATCAAGTCGGCGGCCCGGGCGCTGACGTGGTCGGTGCCGTAGCCCGACGCCACGCCGGCGTTGGCGGCGATCAGGGCCTCGATCACTTCCGGCATCGCGCCGGCGACGTTGTCGGAGGCGAAGTCGTAACGTCCGGCCACGACTACTTCCGCAGGGCCGGCTTGGACTTGGACATCGAGGCGGCGGCGGCGTTGCGCTCGCCCTTCTTGCCACCGCTCGCGGCGTTGGCCTGGCCGGCGGCGGCGAGGCCGCCCTGCTTCTTCGCCAGGATGGCCTTCATCTTCTCGGCGGGGGTCTGGGTCTTGTCGGTCATGGGCGGGGCTATAGCACAGGAATCCGCGGACTCCCGCGATACCCCCGCTTGACCCGCCGCCCATCGCGCAGCAACCAGAGGCGAACGGGGGAAGTCACATGAGCGACACGGCGGTCTACAACGCCCAGAACCGGCGCGTGCTGGGCGCCAGCCTGGTGGGCACGGCGGTGGAGTTCTACGACTTCTACATCTACGCCACGGCCGCCTCGCTGGTGTTCGGGCCGCTGTTCTTCCCGTCCAGCTCTGGCTCGGCGCAGCTGATGCTCAGCTACGCCACCTTCGCCATCGCCTTCATCGCCCGGCCGGTCGGGGCGGTATTCTTCGGCCACTTCGGGGACCGCATCGGGCGCAAGTCGACGCTGGTCGCCTCGCTGCTGATGATGGGCGGCTCGACCATGGCCATCGCCTTCCTGCCGACCTACGCCATGGTCGGCTGGGTGGCGCCGCTGCTGCTCTGCATCCTGCGCTTCGGACAGGGCTTCGGCCTGGGCGGCGAGTGGGGCGGCGCGGCGCTGCTGGCGGTCGAGAACGCCCCGCCCGGATACAGGGCGCGCTTCGGCATGTTCCCGCAGCTGGGCGCCCCGGTCGGCTTCATCGCCGCCAACGGCTTCTTCCTGCTGCTCGGCCTGTTCCTGACCCAGGAGCAGTTCCAGAGCTGGGGCTGGCGCGTGCCGTTCCTGGCCAGCGCCGTGCTGGTCGGCATCGGCCTGTGGGTGCGGCTGCGCCTGACCGAGACCCCCGCCTTCAAGGCCGCGCTGGAAGAGGCCCCGCCCCCGGCCGTGCCGCTGGGCGAGGTCATGCGCACCAACTGGCGCGAGGTGCTGGGCGGCACCTTCGGCGTCGTGGCCTGCTTCTGCATCTACTACCTGGCGACCGCCTTCGCGCTCGGCTACGGCGTCAAGACGCTGGGCTACAGCCGCGAGGCTTTCCTGGGCGTGCAGCTGGTCTCCATCCTGTTCATGGCCGCGGGCATCATCTGGGCCGGCTACTGGTCGGACGCCGCCAGCCCCCGCCGCGTGCTGATGACCGGCTGCATCCTGGCCATCGGCGCCGGCTTCCTGCTGGGGCCGATGCTGGGCGGCGGCTCGCTGCTGTTGATCGGAGCCTTCCTGTCGATCGCCCTGCTGCTGATGGGCTTCGTCTACGGCCCGCTCGGCGCCTGGCTGCCGGGACTGTTCCCGGCGCGGGTCCGCTACACAGGGGCCAGCGTCGCCTTCAACGTCGGCGGCATCATCGGCGGCGGCATGACCCCGCTGATCGCCGAGGCGCTGGTCGGGCGGGGCGGCCTGGGCCTGGTCGGCGGCTACTTGAGCGCCGCCTGCGCGCTGAGCCTGGCGGCGCTGTTCCTGCTGAAGGGGAAGGATCAGGGGACAGTTTAAGGTGTCCCTTCAGGGACGTCTTAAACTGTCCCCGACACCTTCGACCACAAGGGGCGGGGACAGCTACCGGCTATCGCCGGAAGCAGTCCCCAGGTCCCGCGCCCACTCCCGCACATCCGCCACGAACAGGTCCGGCTCTTCCATCGCCGCGAAGTGGCCGCCGGTCTGCATGTCGGTCCAGCGGGTTATGTTGTAGGCGCGGTCGGCCCAGCTGCGCGGCGGGGCCTTGTAGAGCGCCTCGCCCGGGAAGTTGGCGAAGGCCGTCGGGGTTTCGCAGCGCTGACCCTCCATGGCCGCGATGCCGCCCTCTTCCATCAGCCCGCGATAGTACCAGGCGCCGGTCGTGAAGCTGCCGGTCATCACATAGATCATGATGTTGGTCAGCAGCTGGTCGCGCGTGTAGGCGCCGATCAGCGGCTTGGTGCGCAGGTCCGACCAGTCGTAGAAGCGCTCCAGGATCCAGGCCGCCTGCCCAACCGGATTGCCGGCGCCGAGCCAGGCCAGCGACTGCGGCTTTGAGGCCTGAAGGCTGAAGTAGGCGCCGAGCATCTGCATCATCATCTGGCTGTGCTGCAGCCAGGCGACCTCCTCCGGCGACTGCGGCCCGCCCTGGGGCCGGAAGCCGATCATGTTGAGGTGGATGGCCTT
The DNA here is from genome assembly GCA_031426695.1 of Caulobacter sp. Taxonomy (GTDB): domain Bacteria; phylum Pseudomonadota; class Alphaproteobacteria; order Caulobacterales; family Caulobacteraceae; genus Caulobacter. The sequence goes on along the minus strand of JASJPM010000002.1, from coordinate 115,751 downwards.
GGCGTGGGCGCCATGGTCGAAGCCGATCCAGGAGGTGACCAGCCCGCCCCAGTCGCCGCCCTGGGCCAGATACTGGTCGTAGCCGAGCACCTGCGTCATCAGGGTGTTGAACAGCTTCGCGGTCAGCCGCTGACCGATCGGGCGCTTCGGCTTCGACGAGAAGCCGAAGCCCGGCAGGCTGGGAACCACCACGTCGAAGGCGTCGGCCGGGTCGCCGCCGAAGCGCGAGGGGAAGGCCAGCTTCTCGATGCTGGCCCAGAACTCGTAGTGGCTGCCCGGCCAGCCGTGGGTCAGCAGCAGCGGCCGCTTGCCGCCCGCCTCGCCCACGACGTGGACGAAGTGGATGTCGAAATCCTCGACCCTGGCCGTGAACTGCGGAAAGCGGTTCAGCTCCGCCTGCGCGGCGCGCCAGTCGAACTTGTCGGCCCAGTAGGCGCAGATCTCTTCCAGGAAGGTCGCGTCGCAGCCGTAGAGCCAGCCGTCCTCCACCGCCGGGGCCGGCGGCCAGGGATAGTGCCGCACCTGGTCCAGCACCCGCCGCACATCGGCCTCGGCCCAGTCAACCTTGAAGGGTTTTGGTTCGGACATCGCGGTCTCCTGCATCTGCGCCCTGCGTCCTTCGCGACGCCCTTCGGGCTCCTCAGGATGACGAAGGGAAGTGGGCTGCAACAAAGGTCGTCATGGTGAGGAGCGAGCGCCTTGCGAGCGTCGCGAACCACGCAATGACCATCGGCGCGGTTACGCAGCGACCGTCAAGCCTTCGGCTTCAGCCCGCGCAGGATCGTGGCGAACGCCTCGCGGCGCATCGCCGACGGGTCGATCCTCGGCGAGACCTTGCCGGCCATCTGCAGCACCAGCCCGCCGTGCAGCGAGGCCCAGAGGATGTGGGCGATCATCTCCGGGTCGCCCTGCGCCTCGCCGGTGGCGACCAGGCCTTCGGCGTGGCGGATCAGCATGGCGCGGGCCCGGCTGGAGGCCTCGACCAGCTCGGGATAGTCCGCTTCATTGGGCTGGGCGAAGTCGAACATCAGCCGGTAGGCGTCCGGGTTGCCAAGCGCGAAGCGGACGTAGGCGCGGCCGGTTGTCTCGGAGCGGTCCAGGCCGTCGGCGCTGGCCGCCGTGGCTTCCTCGAGCGCCGAGGCGAACCGCGCGAAGCCGCTGGCCCGGACGGCGGCGAGGATGGCGTCCTTGTCCTTGAAGTAGCGGTAGGGCGTCATCGGCGACACGCCCAGCGCCGAGGCCAGCTGGCGCATGGTCACCCCGTCCGGCCCGTGCTCGGCGAACAGGCGCTCGGCGGCGGCGATCAGCCGCTCACGGAACTCGGCGACATCGGACTCGGACAGGAGGCGGGGCATTGTCGGGAAAAACTGTCGTTGGGACTTGCTATGCGGACGTTGGGTTTACAGTGTACGCCCTTCGACGCCAAGGGAGAGCGCCATGACCACGCCAGCCTGGGACCTTCTGGTCGCCCGGACCGACCTGCACCGCACGGCCATCACGCCGGTTGCGCTGGCCGATCCCGCCGAGGGCGAGGTGCTGTTCCGCGTCGAATCCTTCTCCCTGACGGCCAACAACATCACCTATGCGGTGGCCGGAGACCAGATCGGCTACTGGCAGTTCTTCCCCCGCCCGGACGGCTGGGGCTGCATCCCGACCTGGGGCTATGGCGTGGTCGAAAAGACCGCCCATCCGGACTTCAAGGTCGGCGAACGGTTCTACGGCTACTGGCCGATGGGCAGCCACATGCTGGCGCGGCCGAAGCGCTCGCGCACCGGCTTTGTCGACACCGTCGACCACCGCGCCGCCCTGCCGCCGACCTACAACCAGTATGTCGAGGCGCCCGCCGACGCGCCGCACCAGGACGAGCGGTCGCTGCTCAATCCGCTGTTCATGACCTCGTTCCTGATCGACGACCTGCTGGTCGACAACGGCGACTTCGGCGCCGCCACGGTGCTGCTGTCCAGCGCCTCCAGCCGCACGGCGCTGGGCCTCGCCTGGCTGCTCAAGCGGGCGGGGCGGACGCGCGTCGCGGGCCTGACCTCGCCAGGGAACAAGGCCTTCGTCGAGGGCCTCGGGATGTACGACGACGTCGTCCTCTACGACGACCTCGGCTCGGCGCCGGTCGAGACGCCGGTCGTGTTCGTCGACTTCGCCGGCGATCCGAAGGTGCTGGCCGCCGTGCACAACCGCTTCGCCGACGGCCTGGTCTACAGCTGCCTGGTCGGCCTGACCCATTGGGAGGCCGGGCGCGGCGGCGGCGAACTGCCGGGTCCAAAGCCGATCTTCTTCTTCGCGCCCGACCGGGTGGTGAAGCGGCGCCAGGACTGGGGCCCCGGCGGGCTGGAGACGCGCTATGCCCAGGCCTGGGACGGCTTCGTCGCCGACACCCCGCGCTGGCTGACCCTGCAGCATCACAGCGGCGCGCAGGGCGTTCAGGTGGCGTTCCTGTCGGTGCTCGACGGCAAGACGCCGTCCAGCGTGGGCGTGATCTGCCGGCCGTAGCATCCCCTCCCCGTCATCGTTGGACTTGTTCCGACGACCCATGAACACGAGCAGACGGGATGAGGCGCGGTGTTTCGGCCGCACCCCATTCAGCTCGCGCATCACGCATGGGTCGTCGGAACAAGTCCGACGATGACGAAGGTTTGTGCTCTTGACCGCCCCGAAATTTTACGTCGTAAATATACACTGTTCAGATGAGCCCGCAGAGGCTCGCGAGGAGGAACGGCCATGGACGGTGAAGCGCGCATCAGCCCCTACCTGTCGGGCAACTTCGCCCCGATCCGGAGCGAGGATGACTTCGACCTGGAGGTGAAGGGCCAGATCCCGCGCGAGCTGCGCGGCGCCCTGTTCCGCAACGGACCCAATCCGCAGTTCGAGCCGCGCGATCCCAACTACCACTGGTTCAACGGCGACGGCATGTTCCACGGCTTCTATGTCGAGGACGGCAAGGTGCGGTACCGCAACCGCTATGTCCGCACCCACAAGTGGCGGATCGAAAACGCCGCCGGCCGCTCGCTGTTCGGCACCTTCGGCAATCCGATGACCACCGACCCCGAGTACTTCGGCCAGGACAGCGGCGTGGCCAACACCGCCATCATCTGGCACGCCGGCAAGCTACTGGCGCTGGAGGAGGCCCATCCGCCCACGGCGATGGACCCGCGCACGCTGGAGACGCTCGGCTACCAGGACCTGGGCGGCAAGGTCACCGCCCACCCCAAGATCGACCCGGTCACCGGCGAGATGATCTTCTTCGGCTACAACGACGCGCCGATGCCGTTCACGACCAAGGTCAGCTACGGCGTCGCCAACCGCGACGGGACCCTGCAGCGGCGCGAGACCTTCGACGCGCCCTACAGCTCGATGATCCACGACTTCATGGTCACGGAGAACCATGTGCTGTTCCCGGTCCTGCCGCTGAGCGGCAGCCTGGAGCGGGCCATGTCGGGCAAGCCGCCGTTCGCCTGGGAGCCCGAAAAGCCCGCGCTGGTCGGCGTCATGCGCCGCGACGAGGACACGTCCAAGATCCGCTGGTTCTCGACCGACGCCTGCTACGTCTTCCACGTGATGAACAGCTGGGATGAGGACGGCAAGATCGTCGCCGACGTGATGAAGTACCGCGTCGCGCCGCTGTTCCCGAACGCCGACGGCAGCCGCGGCGAGCAGTGCGGCGCCTATCTGGTGCGCTGGACCTTCGACCTGAACGACGCCAGCGACACTATCCGCGAGGAGCAGCTTGACGACATGCCGGGCGAGTTCCCGCGCTACGACGAGCGCTTCAGCTTCCAGAAGAACCGCCACGGCTGGTTCGCGGGCCAGACCACCAAGCCGGGCGACATCCGCACCAACACGCTCGCCCACATCGACCTGAAGACCGGCAAGCGCAGCGACTGGTTCGCCCCCGAGGGCGACGCCCTGTCCGAGCCGGTGTTCGTGCACCGGTCCGACGACGCGCCCGAGGGCGACGGCTGGATCGTGGCGGTCGCCTATCGCGCGGCCGAGAATGTCAGCGAGTTCCTGGTCTTCGACGCCCAGGACGTGCCCGCCGGCCCGATCGCCTCGGCGAAGATGCCAAGGCGGGTGCCGTTCGGCTTCCACGGGACGTGGGTGAACGGGGTCTAGCCAGGGCCATGCGTCCTTCGCGACGCTCGCCCGAGAGCTCGCTCCTCAGGATGACGAACTCAGTGGAGCGCAAACCACCTTCGTCATGCTGAGGAGCGGACCGTCAGGTCCGCGTCGCGAAGCACGCAACCCGACAACCGCCCCTAGATCAGCGCGCCGTGGCAGTGCTTGAACTTGCGGCCCGAGTTGCAGGGGCAGGCGGCGTTGCGGCTGGTGCGCTCCCAGCCGGCCGGCAGGGCGCTGATCGGAAGGGCCGCACGCTGCTCGCCCGTCAGGTCCGCGCCTGAGCCGGCGAAGGCCAGGGCCCGCTCGTTCTCGCCGGTCATCGGGTCCATGTGGACCTCGGTGAACTGCAGCGGATTGGGCTCGGGCTCGGGCTCCATGAACTGGAACTCGATGGTCATCAGGTACTTGGTGACGTTGCTGCGCAGGTCGGTCAGCAGCTTCTCGAACAGGCTGAAGGCCTCGGTCTTGTATTCGTTGAGCGGGTCGCGCTGGCCATAGCCGCGCAGGCCGATGACGTTGCGCAGGTGGTCCAGGTGGACCAGGTGCTCGCGCCACTGCATGTCGATGGTCTGCAGCAGGATGTTCTTCTCGAACGACCGCATCTGCTCGGCGCCCAGCAGCGTCTCGCGCTCGGCGGCGCGGGCGTTGGCCGCCTGGGTGATACGGTCGCGGATCTCCTCGTCGGCGATGCCTTCCTCGGCCGCCCAGTCCTTGAGCGGCAGCTCCAGGCCGAGAACCGAACGGACCCGCTCGTCCAGGCCCTCGATGTCCCACTGCTCGGCGTAGGCCTTGGGCGGGAGGTGGCGGGTGATCAGGTCGTCGATCAGGTCCTCGCGCATTTCGGCGGCGAACTGCGACAGGTCGCTGGATTCGAGGAACTCCTGCCGCTGCTCGAACACCGCCTTGCGCTGGTCGTTCACGACGTCGTCGTACTTCAGCAGGTTCTTGCGGATCTCGTAGTTGCGCTGCTCGACCCGCTTCTGGGCCGTGGCGATGGCCTTGTTCAGCCACTTGTGGGTGATGGCCTCGTCCTGCTGGACGCCGAAGTTGCGCATGATCGCGTCGAGGCGGTCGCCGGCGAAGATGCGCAGCAGGTCGTCCTCGCAGCAGAGGAAGAACTTCGACTTGCCGGGGTCGCCCTGGCGGCCCGTCCGGCCCCGCAGCTGGTTGTCGATGCGGCGGCTTTCGTGACGCTCGGTGCCCAGAACGTACAGGCCGCCGGCGTCCAGCGCCTTCTGGCGCATGGCGATGATCTCGGCCTCGTAGCGGGCCTTCTCGGCCTTCTCGGCGTCGTGGTCGACCGGGATGCCAAGGCCCGTCTGCTCCTGGCGCCACTTGGCCATGTGCATGTCGACGTTGCCACCCAGCTGGATGTCGGTGCCGCGGCCGGCCATGTTGGTGGCGATGGTCACCGCGCCGGGCACGCCCGCGTCGGCGACGATCAGCGCCTCCTGCTCATGGTAGCGCGCGTTCAGCACGCTGTGCGGGATGCCCTTGATCGTCTTGCCGTCGATCTCGAAGCTGTGCTGGTTCAGCATCTCCGACAGCTGCTCGGACTTCTCGATCGACACGGTGCCGACCAGGATCGGCTGGCCACGGCGGTGGCAGTCCTCGATCTGCTTGATGATCGCCCGGTTCTTCTCGTCGGCGGTGCGATAGACCTCGTCGTCCTCGTCGATCCGCTTGACCACGCGGTTGGTCGGGATCTCGCTGACATCCATCTTGTAGATGTCGCCGAACTCCTGGGCCTCGGTCGCCGCGGTGCCGGTCATGCCCGACAGCTTCTTGTAGAGGCGGAAGTAGTTCTGGATCGTCACCGAGGCCAGGGTCTGGTTCTCGGGCTGGATGTCGGCGCCTTCCTTGGCCTCGATGGCCTGGTGCAGGCCCTCGGACAGGCGGCGGCCGGTCATCATGCGGCCGGTGAACTCGTCGATCAGGATCACCTCGCCGGCCTTGACGATGTAGTCCTTGTCCCGCGTGTAGAGGACGTTGGCGCGCAGGGCCTGGTTGATGTGGTGCACGACCGAGACGTTGGCGGCGTCATAGAGGCCCACCGAGTCCTCGGCCAGATGGCCGCCGGCCATCAGGATCTCCTCGATCCGCTCCGTGCCCAGCTCGGTCAGCAGCACCTGGCGCTGCTTCTCGTCGTGGTCGTAGATGCCCTCTTCCTTGATCAGGTCCTTCACCACCGTGTCGATGATCCGGTAGAATTCGGAGCGATCCTCGGTCGGCCCGGAGATGATCAGCGGCGTGCGGGCCTCGTCGATGAGGATCGAGTCCACTTCGTCGACGATGACGAAGTTGTGGCCGCGCTGGACCATCTCGCTGACGTCATAGACGAGGTTGTCGCGCAGGTAGTCGAAGCCGAACTCGTTGTTGGTGCCGTAGGTGATGTCGCTGCGGTACGCCTCCTGGCGCTGGCCCTGCGACAGGCCGTTGACGATGACCCCGACCGACAGGCCCAGGAACCGGTAGACGTTGCCCATCCACTCGGCGTCGCGGCGCGCGAGGTAGTCGTTGACGGTGATGACATGGACACCCTTGCCTTCGAGGGCGTTCAGATAGGTGGGCAGGGTGCCGACCAGCGTCTTGCCCTCGCCGGTGCGCATCTCGGCGATGCCGCCCTTGTGCAGCACCATGCCGCCGATCATCTGGACGTCGTAGTGGCGCTGGCCGAGCGTCCGCTGGGACGCCTCGCGGACCACCGCGAAGGCCTCGCCCATCAGGTCGTCGAGCGTCTCGCCCTTCGCCAGCCGCGCCCTGAACTCATCGGTCTTGGCCCGCAGCTGGTCGTCGGTCAGCGCCGACATCTGCGGCTCCAGCGCGTTGATCTTGGCGACCCGGGCCTGCATGGCCTTGACCTTACGGTCGTTGGAGGAGCCGAAGAGGTTCTTTGCGAAGCCGAGCATCAGGTCAGATATCCAGTGAAAGCAGCGCGCGGCGGCGGCGTCGGGGTTCGCTAAAGGCCTTCCGGCCCCTTGAAAATCCGCCCGTTTCAGCGCGCCGGAGACTTAAGCAGCGGCCACCCGAGTGTCAACGCGACGCCCCGCCGGAGCGATCCCTTGTGGCGGCGAGGACACTCCCCCTACTTGATATCTTCCCCCGGCCGCAGGCCGCACTCCAGCAGGCGCGCCCACAGGCCCTCGGCGTCCTCGGCGAAGCGCAGCAGGGCCATATCCTCGGCCGCGATCATGCCGCGGTCGACCAGCGCGTCGAAGCCGATGATCGAGCGCCAGTAGGCCTCGTCGAACAACACGACGGGGATCGGCGGCGACTTTCGGGTCTGGCGCAGGGTCAGGATCTCGAACAGCTCGTCCAGCGTCCCGAAGCCGCCGGGGAAAACCACCAGCGCGTTGGCCCGCATGGCCAGATGCATCTTGCGCATGGCGAAGTAGTGGAAGCGGAAGGTCAGCTCCGGCGTCGACCAGGGATTGGGTTCCTGCTCGTGCGGCAGGGTGATGTTGAAGCCGACGGAGGGCGCGCCGACGTCAGCGGCGCCGCGGTTGGCGGCCTCCATCAGGCCGGGGCCGCCGCCGGTGGCGATGACGTTGTCGCGGGGCCCCTGCCCCTCATGCAGGGCGCCGCCGCGCTGCGAGACGATCCGCCCGAAGGCGCGGGCCTCGTCATACCAGCGACCGTGGCCGTTGCCGCCGCCGTCCCGGACCCGCGCGCTGCCGAACACCACGACGGTGGATCGCACGCCCCAGGCCTTCAGCGCCTCGTCGGCCTTGGCGAACTCCAGCAGGAAGCGCACGCCGCGCATCGAGTCGCCGAGGAGGAAGTCCTGGTCGAGGGCCGCCAGCCGATAGGACGGCGAGGCCATGTGCGCGGCGTTGGAGGCGGGTTCGTCTGGCGGGGTCATGAATCGTCGGCGGTTGTCACGGGGAAGGCTGACCATACCGGTTCGCGTGCGGCGCGCGATGTCATTCCGTTCGCGGGGAAACCGCGCTACGGAGCCTACTGACCCTTCCGCGGAGAGAAGCCCGTCATGAAGACCGCCCGACACGGCGCCTGGAACGCGATGCTGGCCGTCGGCCTGGCCCTGACCCTCGCCGCCTGCGGGCAGCCGAAGGGGTCGGAGAAGCCGCCCGAGCCGGGCGACACCGCCGTGGCCCGCGTCGACGCCGCCACCGTCTGGTCCTCGGACGTCAAGCGCGAGGCCGTGGCCCAGGGCCTGATCGGCGAGGGCGAGCCGCTCGACATCTCCTCGGACCTGTTCCGCCGCGTGCTGGACGAGGTCATCGACCAGCGGCTGCTGGCCGCCGAGGCCGTGCGCATGAAGCTCGACAAGAATCCGGTCGCCCAGCAGCGCCTGGAGGCCGCCCGCCAACGGATCCTCGCCGACATGGTCGTCGAGGGCGTGGTCGAGAAGAAGGTCACCGAGAACGCCATCCGCGAACTCTACCAGGAGCAGCTTCGGCTCTCCCGCCAGTCGGAAGAGGTCAAGGCGCGCCAGATCGTCGTCGGAACCCAGGCCCAGGCCGAAGAGGTCAAGAAGCTGCTGGCCGCCGGCGCCTCGTTCGAGGCCCTGGCCATGGAACGCTCGATCGACGCAGCCACCCGCTTCAGCGGCGGCGACTTTGGCGGCTTCTTCACCCTGGACGTGATGCCCGAGGGCTATGTCGCGGCGCTCAAGGACGCCAAGGCCGGCGAGCTGGTCGGGCCGTTCCCCGTCGAGGGCGGCTTCGCCCTGGTGCGGGTCGAGGAAAAGCGCCAGGAGGCGCCGATCACCCTGGAGGCCGCGCGCCCGCAGATCGTGCGGTTCCTGACCTACGACGAGGTGCGCGAGCTGCTGGAGACCCTGCGCGGCAAGGCGAAGATCGAGCCGCTGCTGGGCAAGCCCCAGGACGTGCCCGGCGCGCCGCGTGAGCCGGCCTCGGCTCCGCCGGCGCCTGCTCCCGATCCGGCCCCGGAGACGCCGGCCGAGAAGACCGCTCCCGCTCCAGCGACGCCGGCCAAGAAATGACCAAGACTCCGACGAGATCCTCGGCCTCCCGCGCGCTGGAGGCGGCCGCCAAGCCGGTTGAAGCGGCCGCGCACGCCGTGCTCGACCCGCTCGCCACCGCCATCAAGCGTGGCCTGCGCCGGACCGAGAAGGACGCCGCCGCGCCCGAACCCGAGGCCGCGCCCACGCCGGGCAAGCCGGGGCTGAAGGTCTCGCCGCTGGTCGTCGCCATGCCGAAGATGCCGCCGATCGCCGGCGTGCGGATGGCGATCGGCCGGGCCGGCTTCTACAAGCACGAGCGGCCGGACCTGCTGGTCATGCAGTTCGCGCCGGGCGCCAGCTGCGCCGGGGTCTTCACCCGCCACGGCGTCGGCTCGGCCCCGGTCGACTGGTGCCGCAAGCAGCTGGAAAGCTCCGGCGGCGAGGGCGTCCAGGCGCTGGTCGTCAACGCCGGCTGCGCCAACAGCTTCACCGGCAAGCCCGGCGCCGACGCGGTCCGCCGCGTGGCCGGGGCGGTGGCCAAGCGCTTCGACTGCCGCCAGCGCGACGTGATGATGGCCTCGACCGGCGTCATCGGCGTGCTGCTGGACGACGGCAAGATCACCCAGAAGCTGCCGGCGATCGAAGGCCGGCTGACCGACGACGCCTGGCAGGACGCCGCCAGGGCGATCATGACCACCGACACCTTCCCCAAGGCCGCCACGGCCACGGCGAGGATCGACGGCCAGACCGTGCGCATTAACGGCATCGCCAAGGGCTCGGGCATGATCGCGCCGGACATGGCGACCATGCTGGCCTTCGTGGCCACCGACGCCGACATCGCGCCCAAGGCCCTGCAGACCCTGGTCAGCCTCTACACGCGGACGACCTTCAACTGCGTCACCGTCGACGGCGACCGCTCGACCAACGACACCCTGCTGCTGTTCGCCACCGGCCAGTCGAAGGCGCCGCGCATCAGCCGGGCCGGCGACCACCGCCTGGCCGACTTCCGCGACAAGCTGGAGAAGGTCCTGCTGGACCTGGCGCTGCAGCTGGTCCGCGACGGCGAGGGCGCGACCAAGTTCGTCAAGATCAACGTCACCGGCGCCCAGAACGCGGCGTCCGCCCGCAAGATCGCCCGCACCGTCGCCGAGAGCCCGTTGGTCAAGACCGCCTTCGCCGGCGAGGACGCCAACTGGGGCCGCATTGTCATGGCCGTCGGCCGCGCCGACGAGCCGGTCAACCGCGACCGCATGAGCGTGAAGTTCGGCAAGCTGGTCGCCGCCCAGGACGGCCTGGTCTCCCCGACCTACTCCGAGGCGAAGATGAGCGCCTACATGAAGAAGCAGGAGCTGGAGGTCAGCGTCGACGTCGGCGTCGGCCGGGGCTCGGCCAGCGTGTGGACGTGCGACCTGACCAAGGAATACGTGGCGATCAACGGGGATTACCGGAGCTAGACTTCAATCCCCGCTGATGGACGCTTCCTCACCGCCATCGTACGAAGGGCCCCATGAGACCCGGGCGTGGAACCGGGTCCACCCTGGGGAGGGGCACATATGGGACTGGTCGCGCGGATCGTGCGCTGGGCGCTGGCGACCTGGTTCCGGCTGGACGGCTGGACCGTCGAGGGCGCGGCGCCGGCGTCGCGCAAGTTCGTGGTCATCGCCGCGCCGCACACCAGCAATTGGGACTTCGTCTATTTCGTCGGCGGGGCCGGGGCGCTGGACCTCAACCTCAGCTTCATGGGCAAGGCCTCGCTGTTCCGCTGGCCGTTCGGCGGCATGATGCGCGACCTGGGCGGCGTGTCCGTCGATCGCGCCGCGTCGAAGGACATGGTCGGCGCCATGGTCGCGGAGTTCGCCCGGCGCGACGAATTCATGCTGACCATCGCGCCGGAGGGCACGCGCGGCCGGGCCGGCGAGTGGAAGTCCGGCTTCTACTGGATCGCGCTGAAGGCCGGGGTGCCGATGGTCTGCGGGATGATGGACTACGGCCGCAAGGTCGTGAGCCTGGGCCGCGCCATCATGCCGACCGGCGACTACGAGGCCGACATGGCCGTGCTGCGCGAGATCTACAGCGGCTGCACGCCGAAGCATCCGAGGCTGGCGACGTACTAGCGCCCTCCCTCCCCTTGTGGGGAGGGACAGACCTGCGCAGCAGGTCAGGGTGGGGCAAGTGATGCCCGCCTTTCAGCGCCGGGTGAGGATCGCTGCTTGCCCCACCCGTCTCGTCTCGCTTTGCTCGCCGATTCGCCCTCCCCACAAGGAGGAGGGAGAACTACGCCCTGACCGCGTCCCGCACCGCCTTCAGCGTCGTCAGCAGCGCCCGCGCGCCGTCCAGCGGCAGGCAGCTCAGCGGGTCGCACAACGCCTTGTCCGGGTCGGGGTGGAACTCGAGGAACACGCCGTCGGCGCCGGCGGCGATGGCGGACTTGGCGATGATCGACACACCGTCGCGACGGCCGCCGGTCGAGGCGCCGCCGGTGCGCGGGTCGGCGCCGGGCAGCTGCACCGCGTGGGTGGCGTCGATGGTCACCGGCGCGCCCAGCTTCTGCATCTCGCCGATGCCCAGCATGTCGACGATCAGGTTGTTGTAGCCGAACGAGACGCCGCGCTCGCACATCAGCGTCATCTCCGCCCCGCCGGTGGCTTCCTTGATCTTGTCGAGGATGTTCTTGCTGTCCCAGGGCGCCAGGAACTGGCCCTTCTTGACGTGCAGCAGGCCGCCGGCGGCATGCGTGGCCCGGGCGGCGGCGACCACCAGATCGGTCTGGCGGCACAGGAAGGCCGGGATCTGCACCAGGTCGGCGACGGCGGCGACCGGCTCGCACTCCTCGGGGGTGTGGATGTCGGTGCAGATCGGCACGTTCAGCTGCGACTTCACCTCGGCCAGGATCTCCAGGCCCTTCTTCAGGCCCGGGCCGCGGAAGCTCTTGAGCGAGGAGCGGTTGGCCTTGTCGTAGCTGGCCTTGAACACATAGGGCAGGCCGAGGTCGGCGCAGATGGCCTTCAGCGCCTTGCCCGTGGTCAGCGCCAGATCGAGGTCCTCGATGACGTTGATGCCGGCGATGACCGCCAGCGGCGCGTCGCCGCCGAAGGTGATGTTCCAGCGGTCGAGGGTCAGCTGCGCCATGTCGAGGCTCCCGTCGGAGATGAATGGCGCTCCATAGCAGAGGTTGGCGCCCTGTCGCCTCCCTCGTCGGCTGGCGTGGCGGTTGTGTGGCTGCTAGGTCGGGTGTCGATGACCTCCCCCGGCCCCGACAAACCCATCCTCCTCGTCGCCGCCGCCGCGCTGATCGATGGCGACGGGCGGGTGCTGATCTGCCAGCGGCCGCAGGGCAAGCAGCTGGCCGGCCTGTGGGAGTTTCCGGGCGGCAAGGTCGAGGCCGGCGAGACGCCCGAGGCCTGCCTGATCCGCGAACTGGACGAGGAGCTGGGGATCCGCGTCACGCAGGCCTGCCTGGCCCCGTTCGTCTTCGCCTCGCACGGTTACGATTCGTTTCACCTGCTCATGCCACTGTACCTGTGCAGGCGCTGGGACGGCTTTGTCACGGCGCGGGAACATGAGGCTCTGGCGTGGGTGAAGCCCCAAAAGCTCGCCGACTATCCTATGCCCCCGGCGGACGCCCCGCTGGTCGCCTTCCTGCGCGACTTCATCTGACGCTGAAGGCCTTCGTCCGCGACGAGCGCGGCGCGACCGCCATCGAGTACGGCCTGATCGCCTCGCTGGTGTTCCTGGTGATCATCACCTCGGTGACCGCCTTCGGCAACAAGACCACCGACGTCATGGCCGAAGTCAGCGCCGCCGTGGACGCCGCCATCGGCGGCGGGGACAGCTAGCCGGCCTTGTCGCCGGTGGGCACTTCCACCGTCCCCAGCGCGTCGGCCAGGCGCATCTTCGCCGACCCGGGCTTCAGCGGCTTCTGCTGGCTTTCGTGCGGCGCCCAGCCGGTGAGGGTGATGATCTCGAAGGTGGCCGGGACCTTTCCGTCGGCCTGGGCGAAGCGCTCGACGTAAAGCGCCATGGCCCGCAGCAGCACCGCGCGCGACAGCGGCTTGCGCGGCCGGTCCAGCAGCACATTGGTCTCGCCCATGGCCCGCAGGTCGCGCAGCAGCGCGATCGGGTGGGCGTAGCGCACGGTCACCCGGTCGACATCGGCCACGGGCAGCGCAAAGCCCGCCCGCTGCAGCAGCGCCGCCCCATCGAAGGCGTCGGCGAAGGGCGAGACCCTAAGGCCCGCCCCGCCGCTCAGCTCCGACTCCGCCGCCAGCAGGCACTGGCGCAGCTCGGTCAGCGAGGCCCCGCCGAGCAGCGCCCCGATGAACAGGCCGTCGGCTTTAAGCGCCCGGCGGATCTGGATCAGCGTCCCGACCAGGTCGTTGGTCCAGTGCAGCGCCAGCGTCGAGACCACCAGATCAAGACTGGCTTCGGCGAAGGGCAGGCGCTCCTCGTCGACGACCAGGCGGGGACCGCCCCGGTCTGCCAGCATGGCCGCAGACAGGTCGGTCTCGATCAGCAGGTCGATCTTCGCCGCCGCGTCGCTGGTCGCCAGGGCGCGACCAAACGCGCCATCCCGCGCGCCCAGGTCGACCGCCAGCGGAAACCGTCGCATGATCGCCTCCAGCCGGACCACGGCGTCCTCGGCGGCGCGGGTCTTCAGGAAGCTCGCGGCGGCGTAGCCGGAGGCGGCGCGGTCGAGACGGCGCCGATGAAGGGCGCGGTCGAACAGGAGGGGGGGCGTGCCGGACATGCGGGCGGAACATGGCCCTTCACGGACGCGATGGGAACCGCCGGCGCGCATGATCGACGCGGCGCGGGGCCTGCTCGACCTGCTGCTGCCGGTGCGCGACTTCGACGGCGAGGCGGCCCAGACCACGGGACTGCCGGCGCGGCAGTGGAGCCGCATCGCCTTCCTGGAGGACCCGGTCTGTGACGGCTGCGGCTCGCCGTTCGAGTTCGATCCCGGGCCGGGCGTCCGCTGCGCCGCCTGTACGGCCAGGCCCAGGGCGTTCGACCGGGCGCGGGCCGCCTGCCTCTATGACGAGGCCTCGCGCGACCTGATCCTCAAGCTCAAGCACGCCGACCGCACCGACCTGGCCGGGCTGATGGCCCGCTGGTTGTCCCGCTCGGCCCGGCCGCTGCTGGAGGACGCCGACGTCGTGGTTCCGGTGCCGCTGCACCGCTGGCGGCTGCTGCGCCGGCGCTACAACCAGGCCGCCGAGATCGCCCGGCCTCTGGCCCGCGGCCAGGGCCTGGCCTTCCTGCCCGACGCGCTGGAGCGGGTGCGCGACACCGCCACCCAGGGCGGCAAGTCAGCCACCGGCCGTCGCCGCAACGTGGCCGGCGCCTTCGCCGTGCGCGCGGACCGACGGGACCGGTTGGCCGGGCTGCGCGTTCTGCTCATCGACGACGTCCTGACCACCGGGGCCACGGCGCAGGCCTGCGCCCGGGCGCTGAAGGCCGCGGGCGCCGCCGCCGTCCACGTCGCCGTCATCGCCAAGGTGCGCGCCGGCGCGGACACCACTATATGACAAGGCAGCAAAGGCATCCGATACGAGTCATGGCCAAGGTCACCATCTACACCCGTCCCTTCTGCGGCTACTGCGCCCGCGCTCTTTCCCTGCTTGAGGCCAAGGGCGCCGACTTCGAGGAGATCGAGGCCGGCATGGATCCCGCCCTCCGCAAGGAGATGATGGACCGCTCGGGCGGCGCCACCTTCCCGCAGATCTTTGTCGGCGACCGGCACATCGGCGGCTGCGACGACATGCTGGCGCTCGACCGCGCCGGCAAGCTGGACCCGTTGCTGGCCGCATGATCCTGCGCGTCGGCCTCGTCCAGACCCGTACGCCGGCCACTCACGCCGAGGCGCTGGCCCATGTCGCGCCGCTGGTGCGCCAGGCGGCGGAGGACGGCGCGCGGCTGATCGTGACGCCGGAGGGGACCAACATCCTGCAGAAGGACCGCGCGAAGCTGCTGCCGGTCCTGACCTCCGCCGAGGACGACCCGGTGGTCAGCGGCCTGCGCGCCCTGGCCCGGGAACTGGCCATCTGGCTCGACATCGGCTCGGCCCTGGTGCGACGCGAGGACGGCAAGGCCGCCAACCGGCAGCTCCTGATCGCGCCCGACGGCGCCATCGCGGCGACCTACGACAAACTGCACATGTTCGACGTTGACCTGCCCACCGGCGAGACGGCGCGGGAGTCGGCGACCTACGAGCCGGGCGACCGGGCGGTGGTCGTCGACGCGGCCGGCGCCCGGCTGGGCCTGACCATCTGCTACGACATGCGCTTCCCGGCCCTGTATCGCGCGCTCGCGCTGGCCGGGGCCAACGTCATCACCCTGCCCGCCGCCTTCACCCGCCCGACCGGCGAGGCGCACTGGGAGACCTTGATCCGGGCCCGCGCCATCGAGACCGGCAGCTTCATCCTGGCCGCCGCCCAGGGAGGCTTCCATGAGGACGGCAGGGGCACCTGGGGTCGCTCGACGATCGTCGCGCCCTGGGGCGAGATCGTCGGCAAGCTGAACCATGACGAGCCCGGAGTGCTGGTCGCCGACATCGACCTGACCGCGTCGGACCGGGCCAGGGCGGCGATCCCGAATCTGAAGAACGCCCGACCGTTCACAGGGCCATAGATGATCAAATACGCCCTCGTCTGCGAGCACGAGCACGGCTTCGAAGGCTGGTTCGGCGCCTCCGCGGACTATGACGACCAGCAGGCGCGCGGGCTGCTCGAATGCCCCGTCTGCGGCAGCGGCGCGGTGCGCAAGCAGATCATGGCCCCCGCCGTGGTGGGCGCCAAGGCGCAGGCCTCCGGCGCCGACCTCAAGCCCGGCATGCGCGAGATGGTCATGGAGGCGATGGGCAAGGTCCGCGCCCACGTCGAGGAGAACTTCGACTACGTCGGCGACGCCTTCGCCCGCGAGGCCCGCGACATCCACGACGGCAAGTCCGAAGCCCGCGGTATCTACGGCGAGGCCTCGCCCCTCGAGGTCAAGAAGCTGGTCGAGGACGGCGTCAACGTCGCCCCGCTGCCGCCGGCCCCGCCGAAGAAGACGGATGTGAACTAGGTTTGCTCCCTCTCCCCGTGGGAGAGTGACCAGGACGCTTCGGCCTTCCCCGAACCTTAGCCCCATTGACGAACAAACCACGAACATCAACAACAGCGGTATCCGAACCAGAGACCCCGCCATGTCCGCCATCCAAGCCTTCCGCGCCCTGCACGCCGCGCCGCGCGGGTTCGTCATGCCCAACGCCTGGGACGCGGGCAGCGCCATAGTCCTGACGGAGGCGGGGTTCCCTGCCATCGCCACGACCAGCGCCGGGATCGCCTTCTCCATGGGCCGGCCCGACTACTCGGTGTCCGACAGCCGCCTGGCGGTCAGTCGCGAGGCGATGTTCGACCGCATGCGGCAGATCGTCGAGGCGGTGGACGTCCCCGTGAACGGCGACCTCGAAGCCGGCTGGGGCGACAGGCCCGAGGCGGTCGCCGAGACCATCCGCATGGCCATCGCGGCCGGACTGGCCGGCGGCAACATCGAGGACGCCGACGCGAAGAGCGGCGGCCTCTACGACGAGGGCCTGGCCGTCGAGCGCATCGCGGCGGCGGCGGAGGCGGCGAAGGCCAGCGGCTTCGTACTCTGCGCCCGCACCGACGCCTTCATGACCGAGGGCGGCAGCCTTGCGGCGGCGATCCATCGGGCCAACCGCTTCCGCGAGGCCGGGGCCGACTGCCTCTATGCGCCGGGCGTCACCGACCCGGCCGACATCGCCGCGCTGGTCGCCGGCATCGACGGTCCGATCAATGTCGTCATGGGCCTGGGCAACGCGGAGAACACCACGACGGCGCTGCTCGATGCGGGCGTGCAGCGGATCAGCCTGGGCGGCTCGATCGCGCGCTCCGCCCTGGCCTTCGTGCGCCGGTGCGCCGAGGAACTGCGGGGGCCGGGCACGATCCGCTTCGCCGCCGGCCAGATCCCGCAGGGTGAGCTCAACAGCCTGTTCTCGCGGGCGCGCGACGCAGGCTAGATGGTTCCTCGGCGGACCGTCCGCCCGGGGGAGCCGCCATGAGCGACATGACGTTCGTCTTCGGCCAGGTCGACGACCTGACGGCCCGGCTGCGCAAGCTGGAGCGGCCGTGCGTGGACATGCTCAAGCCGGGCATCGCGCCGTTCGACGTCGAGGACGCCGTGGCTCCGGCCGGAACGGCGCCGGACGACCTGGTCTCGATGTACGGCCGCCACGACGGCGTCGACCTGCCGGTCGGCCGGACGCTGGGCGACGGGCATCTGATCCCCGGCTACTACTGGATGCCGCTGGCCGAGGCGGTGGAGCACTATCGGAGCTTCGACAGCCTGGCGGAGATCTGGCCCCGCTGCTGGTTCCCGGTCCTGGCCGACGGCGGCGGTGGCTATCTGGCGGTGGTCTGCGACCCTCGCCACCCCGACTACGGCGCCGTGGTCGAGTACCTGCCCGGCGAGCCCGAGCAGGAGCTGGTCTACGACAGCGTCTCGATGATGCTGGCCACCGCGATCCGCTGCTTCGAGGCCGGCGCCTGGCGCGTGAAGAACGGCTTCCTCGACGAGGACTACGAGGCCTCGGAAGCCATCGCCGACACGCTGAACAGCGGCCGGCGGGAGGTGGAGGCGGGGGAGTTCTGAGGCGACTTTCCTCCCCGCTTGCGGGGAGGGGGACCATGCGGAGCATGGTGGTGGGGCAGCGTCGGCGACTGACGTCGCTCCTCTGAACGCTCCCAATCCTGAAAGGTCTGCGCCGCCCCCTCCGACCTCGCTCCGCGAGGCCACCTCCCCCTCGCTACGCTCCGGAGAGGACGACTATTTACCCCGCGCCACCGTCATCATGTAGTTGACGTCCACATCGCTCGACGGGCCCCACTTCCCAGTCAGCGGGTTGAAGGTCACACCGAACGGGCCGTCGATGTCGAAGGGGTGGCCCTCGAGGAAGCCGCGCAGCTCCTGCGGCGTCAGGAACTTCTTCCAGTCGTGGGTGCCGGCCGGGACCCAGCGCAGCACGTACTCGGCGCCGATCTTGGCCAGGGCCAGGGCCTTGAGCGTGCGGTTCAGCGTGGCGACGATCATCAGGCCGCCCGGCGCCAGCAGCCTGGCCGTGGTGCGCAGGAACTCGCCCGGGTCGGCGACGTGCTCGATCACTTCCATGTTCAGCACCACGTCGAAGGGCCCCGCCCCGTCGGCCAGCAGCTGTTCGGCTGTCGTGGCGCGATAGTCGATCTCCAGCCCCTGCTCGGCGGCGTGGGTGGAGGCGGTGCCGATGTTGCGCGCCGAGGCGTCCGCGCCGGTGACCGAAAAGCCCAGCCGGGTCATCGGCTCGCTGAGCAGGCCGCCGCCGCAGCCGATATCGAGCAGCTTCAGCCCCTCGAACGGTCGCCGCGCCTTCGGGTCGCGTCCGAACCGGGCGGCCGCCTGGTCGCGGATGAAGGTCAGGCGAGTGGGATTGAACTTGTGCAGCGGCGCGAACTTGCCGTGCGGATCCCACCATTCGGCGGCGATGCGCGAGAAGCGCTCGACCTCATCGGGGTCGATGGAGCTGGTCAGGGTCGGTGCAGCGGCTGCCATGCTGCTTATCTAGTGCGAGACGGCGCTCCCGTCGATGTGCGGCGCACATGCGCATTGCCGCGCCGCGTGCGCGCCGCTAGAAGGGCGCCTCTTGCCCCGGCGACCGCCATTATCGGTGACCCCGGGGCAGGAAAAACCGCCAAATCAAGGGGGCGAGCGGCCTGACGTGTCACGGCTGGTGATGAAATTCGGCGGCACCTCGGTGGCCGACCTGGAACGCATCCGGCGCGTCGGCCGGCTGGTGGCGGCCGAGGTCGCGACCGGCAAGAAGGTCGCCGTCGTCGTCTCGGCGATGTCCGGCAAGACCAACGAACTGGTCGCCTGGACCGACGGGGCCGGCGCGGCCGCCCAGGGCCTGCCGCCCTCGGACGACGAGTACGATGTGGTCGTCGCCAGCGGCGAACAGGTGACCGCCGGCCTGCTGGCCATGACCCTGCGCAACATGGGCCTGAACGCCCGCTCGTGGATGGGCTGGCAGGTGCCGATCATCACCGATGACGCCCACGGACGGGCCCGCATCGACGAGATCCCGCCCGAGAACCTGGCCGGCGCCATGGACCGGGGCGAGATCGCCGTCATCGCCGGCTTCCAGGGCGTCGACCGCCAGGGCCGCATCGCCACACTCGGTCGCGGCGGCTCCGACACCAGCGCGGTGGCCATCGCCGCCGCCGTCGGCGGGGCCTGCGACATCTACACCGACGTCGACGGGGTCTACACCACTGACCCCCGCATCGAGAGCAAGGCCCGCAAGCTGGCCCGCATCTCCTACGAGGAGATGTTGGAGATGGCCTCGCTGGGGGCCAAGGTGCTCCAGACCCGTTCGGTCGAGCTGGCGATGTCCCAGCACGTGCCGCTGCGGGTGCTTTCAAGTTTCGTCGAGCCCGGGGAGGCTCCGGGTCAAGGCACCATCGTCTGCGACGAGGAGGAGATCGTGGAAAAGCGTATCGTGAGCGGGGTGGCCTACAGCCGCGACGAGGCCAAGGTCAGCCTGTTCGGCCTGCCCGACACCCCCGGCGTCTCCTCGAAGATCTTCGGCCGGCTGGCCGACGCCAACGTCAATGTCGACATGATCGTCCAGAGCCACGCCCGCAGCGAGGGCGCGGCCAACATGGAGTTTACCGTCGGCAAGCGTGACGCCCAGCGCACGGTCGAGATCCTCCGCGCGGCCCAGTCCGAGATCGGCTTCGAGGATGTGCAGCTGAACGAGGACGTGGCCAAGGTCTCGGTCATCGGCGTCGGCATGCGCAGCCACGCCGGCGTCGCCAAGACCATGTTCACGGCCCTCGCCGAGAAGGGCGTCAACATCCAGGTCATCTCGACCAGCGAGATCAAGATCAGCGTGCTGATCGACGCCGCCTACACCGAGCTGGCCGTTCGCGCCCTCCACGCGGCCTACGAGCTGGACAAGGTCTGACCTCGGAAGGGACATGCACTTCCGTGCGTGTCCCTCGCAGCTTCAAGAGGCAGAAAGCGACAGGGGACACGCACTGACGTGCATGTCCCCTTCATCGTGCGCACAATCGTCGGCTCGATCACTGTTCCCTCACGGAAATCTGCTATAGGCGCCGGGGAGGACGGGAGACTTCCCACACCATGGTCACGTCGAGCTTCGCCATCCGCGGCCCGCGCAGTCTGCTCCGGCAGATCCGCGAAGCCATGGCCGGCGACGCGCCGGCCCAGGCCAAGCTCAACATGGTGGTCCGCATCATCGCCGGGTCGATGGTGGCGGAGGTCTGTTCCATCTACCTGCGGCGGGCCGGCGGCGAGCTGGAGCTGTTCGCCACCGAGGGCCTGGCCGCCGACGCCGTGCACGTCACCCGGCTGAAGGCCGGCGAGGGCCTGGTCGGCGAGATCGTGCGCCAGGGCCGGCCGCTGAACCTCAGCGACGCGCCGCACCATCCGGCCTTCTCCTATCGTCCGGAAACCGGCGAAGACCCCTACCACTCCTTCCTCGGCGTGCCGCTGCTGCGCGGCGGCCGGGCGATCGGCGTTCTGGTCGTCCAGAACCGCACCGAGCGCAGCTATGGCGAGGAAGAGGTCGAGGATCTGCAGATCATCGCCATGGTGCTGGCCGAGATGGTCGGCGCCGGCGAACTGCTCGGCCAGGAAGCGCTCAAGGACGTCGAGATCGCGCCGCACCGGCCCGAGCGGCTGAAGGGCGCGCGCTTCGCCGACGGCCTGGCCTACGGCAAGGTGGTGCTGCACGAACAGCCGGTCGCGCCGGGAAAACTGCTCAGCGACGACCCGGCCGCCGAGGAGCTTCGCCTGCGCGCCGCCGTCGAGGCGCTGCAGAAGCAGATCGACGACATGCTCGAGGGCCACCACGGCCTGGTCGGCGCCTCCTACGAGGTGCTGGAGACCTACCGGATGTTCGCCCACGATCGGGGCTGGAACCGCTCGCTCGAGGAGGCGGTGCGCAACGGCCTGACCGCCGAGGCCGCGGTGGAGCGCGTCCGCTCAGAGCACCGCGCGCGGCTGGGCCAGGCGCGGGACCCCTACCTGCGCGAACGCCTGCACGATCTGGAAGACCTCAACGACCGCCTGCTGCGCCACCTGTCGGGCGACGGCCACAAGGCCCGCGAGTTGCCGGCCGACGCCATCCTGGTGGCGCGGAACCTCGGCCCCGCCGACCTGCTCGAGTATGACCGCACCCGTCTGAAGGGCCTGCTGCTGGAAGAGGGCTCGCCGGCCAGCCACGCCGCCATCGTCGCCCGGGCGCTGGACATCCCCTGCGTCGGCCGGCTCGCCGGCCTGCGCGACAAGGTCAACGAAGGCGATCCGGTGATCGTCGACGCGGAGACCGGCGAGGCCTTCCTGCGCCCGCGCGCCGACGTCGTCAGCGCCCTGGCCAACCGGCTCGAGGTCCGCGCCCAGCGCCGGGCGGAATTCGCGCGCCTGCGCGACACGCCCGCCTTCACCAAGGACGGCGCCAAGATCACCCTGCTGATGAACGCGGGTCTCGCCGTCGACCTGGATATCCTGGGCGAGACCGGGGCGGAGGGCATCGGCCTGTTCCGCACCGAGTTCCAGTTCATGGTCGCCGAGGACATGCCGCGCCTCGATGCGCAGCGGACCCTCTACGAGAAGGTGCTGGACGTCGCCGACGGCCAGCCGGTGACCTTCCGCACCCTCGACCTGGGGGGCGACAAGCTGCTGCCCTACATGGAGCTGGAGCGGGAGGAGAACCCCGCGCTCGGCTGGCGGGCCATCCGCATGGGCCTGGACCGGCCGGCCCTGCTGCGCCTCCAGCTGCGGGCGCTGATCTGGGCCGCGCGCGGACGGCCGCTGCGCATCATGTTCCCGCTGGTCGCCAGCGTGGACGAGTTCCGCGCCGCCCGCGCCTTCGTCGACGCCGAGATCGCCTGGGGCCAGCGCCGGGGCCGTCCGGCGCCGTCGCGCCTGGATGTCGGGGCCATGATCGAGGCCCCAGCCCTGATCTGGCACCTGGACGCCCTGCTGCCGATGACCGACTTCGTGTCGATCGGCACCAACGACCTGATGCAGTACATGTTCGCCGCCGACCGCGGGAACCCGCGCGTGGCCGAGCGCTACGATCCGCTCTCGCCGCCGGCCCTGCGTGCGCTGCAGCAGATCCAGATCGCCTGCGCCGAAACGGGAACGCCGGTCTCGGTCTGTGGCGAGATGGCCGGACGACCGCTGGAGGCCTTCGCGCTGGTGGCCCTCGGATTCGACCGCCTGTCGATGCCCCCGGCCGGCATCGGACCCGTGAAGCAGATGGTGCTTTCAGTCGATCGGGAGGCCGCCCAGCGCGGCGTCATGTCCCTGCTCAAGGGCGCCTCGGGGTCGGTCCGGAACGAGATCGAGACCTTGGCCCGGAAATTGTATGTTGCGATCTGACACCAACCCTGTGTGGCGGATTAGCACATTGAATTCCGGGCACTATTTTGATATCCACAAGACTGCATTAAGGTTTCCCGCCGCGCGGGAGACGGGGTGCGTCGCGCTCGCTCGCGGCGCGAGTACGTGGGGGCGTTGGTAGCCATGCCGCTCGATTCTGGCGGGGTTACGCATCTGTACCGCACCGGGGACGCCGACCCGGCGGATCAACTTGTCCCGACCGAGGAGCCTTCCCTGCACTACGGACCTGACATCGGCGCGGCCCTGAAGGCGGCGCGCGAGTTTCGCGGCCTGTCGCTGCAGGACGTCGCCGACCAGACCCGCATTCGCCGCACCTACCTCGCCGCCGTCGAGGACATGCGGCTGGAGGAGCTGCCCTCTCGCCCCTTCGCCGTCGGCTACGTCAAGGCCTACGCCAAGCTGCTGGGGATGGACCCGGACGAGGCGGTCGCCCGCTTCAAGGACACCTCGCCCGATCCGGACGAGCCGCTGCGCGCGCCCGTCGGCGTCCGCCGCGAACGCGATCCGCGCCTCGGCATGGTGATCGCCGTCGGCGTCTTCATCGTCTCGGCGATCATCCTGTGGAACATCGCCCAGCGCGCCATCAGCGAAGACGCGCCGCAGGCCCCGGTGGCCCAGGAAGCCTCGGGCCCGGCCGCGCCCATGGAAGCCGATCCGACCGGCCCGACCGCGATCGGCGCGCCGCTGCCGGCGCCGACCGAAGCCTCCACGCCGCCTGTCTATGAAACCCCCGGCCTGGAGGCCGCGTCCCAGGCCGGCGGATCGGCCGACGCCGCCGCCGCCGCCGGCAAGGCGCGCCGCGAAGCCGAGGCAGCCGCCGATCCGGCGGCGCCCTCCGCCTCGGTCGGCCAGCCCTTCGTGGCCAAGGGCAAGGTTCACGGCGCGCCGCCGCAATCCTCCACCGTGACACTGCAGGCCCGCCGCCAGACGATGTTGATCGTGCGCGGCCCGGATAACGCCATCTACTTCGCCCGTCCGCTGGCCGTCGGCGAGGCCTTCCGCCTGCCCAACGCCAAGGGGGTGTCCGTCGAGGTCACCGACCCCACCGCGATGGACGTGTTCGTCGGCGGCGCGCTGAAGGGCGCCATGCCGGCGGCGCAGGCCACCGTCACCGCGCTGGCGAGCTAGCTTCCTTGTTTCCTCCCCGTTTACGGGGAGGGGGACCATGCGGAGCATGGTGGTGGGGTCGCGCCGACGTCGGACGATGTGCCGCCGTGCACAGCGCCACGTTCTGATCCTCCCGCGCCGCCCCCTCCGACCTCGCGCCGCGAGGCCACCTCCCCCTCGCTGCGCTCCGGGGAGGATTGTCACTTGGGAAACCGGGCCAGCAGTCTTACCTTGGACGTCTGATGAGCCACGACGACCACACCCACCTCCGCCCCTGGCGCCGGATCGACCGGCGCAAGTCCCGCCAGATCATGGTCGGCGCCGTGCCGATCGGCGGCGACGCGCCGATCGCCGTGCAGTCAATGACCAACACCCTGACGGCCGACGCCGCGGCGACCATCGACCAGGTCCGCCAGCTGGAGGAGGCCGGCGCCGACATCGTCCGCGTCTCCTGTCCCGACGTGGAGTCGACGGCGGCGCTGTCGACCATCGTCAAGGCCTCGAAGGTCCCGATCGTCGCGGACATCCACTTCCACTACAAACGCGGCATCGAGGCGGCCAAGGCTGGCGCGGCCTGCCTGCGGATCAATCCGGGCAACATCGGCAGCCCCGACCGCGTGCGTGAAGTCATCCAGGCCGCCCGCGACCACGGCTGTTCCATGCGGATCGGCGTCAACGCCGGCTCGCTGGAGCGCGAACTGCTGGAGAAGTATGGCGAGCCCTGCCCCGACGCGATGGTCGAGAGCGCGCTCAGCCACGCCCGTATCCTGCAGGACCACGACTTCCACGACTTCAAGATCAGCGTGAAGGCCTCGGACATCTTCATGACCGTGGCGGCCTACCAGCAGCTGGCCGACGCCATCGACTGCCCGCTGCACCTGGGCATCACCGAGGCCGGCGCCCTGCGCACCGGCACAGTGAAGTCAGCCATCGGCATGGGCAGCCTGCTGTGGGCCGGCATCGGCGACACGATCCGCGTCAGCCTGGCCGCAGACCCGGTCGAGGAGATCAAGGTCGGCTTCGACCTGCTCAAGTCGCTCGGCCTGCGCCACCGGGGCGTCAACATCATCGCCTGCCCGTCCTGCGCCCGTCAGGGCTTCAACGTCATCAAGACGGTCGAGGCGCTCGAGGAGCGTCTGGCGCATGTCGCCACGCCGCTGTCGCTGTCGATCATCGGCTGCGTCGTGAACGGCCCCGGCGAGGCCCTGATGACCGACCTGGGGTTCACCGGCGGCGGCAAGGGTTCGGGCATGGTGTATGTGGCCGGGCGCCCCGACCACAAGCTCGACAACGACAGCATGGTCGACCACATCGTCGGCCTGGTCGAGGCGCGCGCCGCCGAGATCGAGGCCGAGAAGGCCAGCGCCCTTCAGGCTGCCGAGTAGCGCCGCGGTCGCAACAGGCGCGCGCTGGCCGACTCACCGCGCGAAGGCATAGGCTCGCCGAGCCCTGAACGCCGGATGCGCCAACCGTGATCAACGCTCGAAACACTGAACGGATCGCTCTGCGGGCCGCGCTGGGATTCTACCTGCGCTGTTCCAGGGAGATCGCCAGCAGCCTGGGCGGCGGCGATGTCCTGCGCGGGCTGATCATCGTCGGCATCAACCAGGCCAACGTCGCCCACATCCCATCCGAAAGCGGTCAGTTCGCCACCTCCGACAACCCCGTGCCGCTCGACGAACGCCGACCGATCAGCGTTCACGCTCTGTCGCTCGACCTGGGTGTTCCCTACGAGACCACGCGGCGACACGTGAAGGCGCTGATCGAGAGCGGAGTCTGCAAGCGCGTCGAGAACGGCGTCGTCATGCTCCCGCACACGATCGATAATGTTTCGCTTCGCCTGCGCAGGAATCTCGAGAACGTGCAGGCCTTTGTCACCGAACTTCGCCTGGGCGGGATTCTGGATTCAGCCGGCGAGCAGCCCCGGTCCTGACCGAGGCCGGGCGCGACAGAAGCGCGCGGTTGACGCATATCAAGGCGCACCTACCCGATCCGGGGACACATGGCCCGTGCAGGCGCTGGCGCTCCCGGCGTATGCATACCGTTGATATTCGATGACGACCTTGGGGTGGATAGTGTCAACGGACGCGGAAGCAGATCTCGGCCGACTGGCTGCACGGGCCTCCACGCGCTTCATATTGAGATCGTTGGATCTCCTGACCCGAGCGTTCAGTGGCAGCGACATCCTGCGGGGAGTGATCTTCGTCGCGATCGTCGACGCCAACACCCGTCATCTGCGGCCCTCCGACCCGGTCGCCAAGTCCTTTTCGGCGACGCGCGACAGCGTGCCGGACGAAATGCGTCGCCCGATCAGCGTGCACGCGCTGGCCTTGGAACTGACCCTGCCCTACGAGACGACGCGACGGCACGTGAACGCCCTGATCGAACAGGGTCTCGCCGAGAGGGTCGAAAGCGGCATCCTGGTGCGCGCCGAGCTCCTGCACAATGACATCATCGCCGCGTCCCATCGCAAGAACGTCGAAAACCTCCACGCCCTGTTCAGCGACCTGCGGGACGGCGGGTTCAACTTCTCTTGATAGGCGAAGCGGTCCCCGACTCCTTCAGAGCCGGGGACGCCCAAGGACGGCCGCGTCGGGGGGGCAGGCCGGCCGTCCAGAACGGAGTCGCCTCGTGACCGGGAGACCCCGGGCCGACGACACCGCACATTCAATGCTCCCGCTACCGGTGCGGGACTTGCCTTTCCTTCCGTCCGCTCCACGTCGGCGCAGATGGAGGAGAGTTCAGGCGAATATCTCGGATGCCTGCCAGGACGGGTCCCGTCGCGCCCCGAAACCTCAACCCACGAGCGAGCATACGCCCTGGCGTCCGCGCCGGCGGGCATCGCTACTCAAATTGAGGAATTAGGTTGCGTTGGTAATTCGTGCACGGAAGTCTGGAAGAGATCCGGGGAGAGACTTCATGCTGCGGGGACAAATTGAGCATCGAGGACATCAACGCCGAGACCGCCGGTGACAATGATGTCGCCGCGCGGCTGGCCGGCGAATTCTTCATTCGCGGCGTCGAGATCATCGCCCGGGCGCACGATGGCGACCTGCTGAAGGGGATCATCTTCACCGCCATCGCCGTCGCCAACCGCGAGGGCGCGACCGCGGCCTCGGCTCACCCGAAGCCACGCCCGGTCAGCGTCATGTCGGTGGCCAGTTCCATCGGCGTCCCCTACGAGACCACGCGTCGCTACGTGAACCTGCTGGTGTCGCAGGGCCTGTGCGAGCGGATGGGGCGCAGCGGCGTGGTGGTCAGACAGGAAGGCCTGATGACGCCGGCGATGTTGACCGCCTACCAGGAGACCGTCACCAGCTTCAACCGCCTGGCGGCGGCGCTTCGCCGCGTGAACTACGCGAGCGGAAAGACCTGAGGCGGCGACGCGCGCCGCCGCCCCGGCCGGTCGATATCAGGTGTCGAAGACGATGACCGAGCGGGCCAGTTCGCCGCGCTTGAGTTCCTCGAACGCCTCGTTGACCTGTTCCAGCTTCAGACGCTGGGAGATCATCTCGTCCAGCTTCAGCTTGCCCGACATGTAGAAGTCGACCAGCCGCGGCATGTCGACCGGGAAGCGGTTGGAGCCCATCAGCGAGCCCTGGATGCGCTTTTCGCCCAGGAAGTCCGCGCCGTGCAGTTCGATCATCGTGCCGACCGGGATCATGCCGATGACGTTGGCCGTGCCGCCGCGGGCCAGCATCTTGAAGGCCTGCTCGGTGGTCTTCTTCAGGCCGATGGCCTCGAAGCTGTGCTGGACGCCGCCCTTCGTCATCTCGATGACCGCGGCGACGGGGTCGACCTCGCTGGCGTTGATCACGTCGGTGGCGCCGAAGGCCTTGGCCAGGGCCAGCTTCGAATCCTGCATGTCGATGGCGATGATCCGGCCGGCGCCGGCGATGGCCGCGCCGTTGACCGCCGCCAGGCCGACGCCGCCGCAGCCGATGACGGCCACGGTCTCGCCCGCCCGGACGCTGGACGTCTGCACCACGGCGCCGACGCCGGTGGTCACCGAGCAGCCGATCAGGGCGGCGCGGTCCAGCGGCATGTCCTTGCGGACCGCGACGCAGGCGTGCTCGTGGATCAGCATCTGCTCGGCGAAGGACGACAGATTCAGGAACTGGTTGAGGCCGTTGCCCAGGCGCGGCTCGTCACCCTTGCCGCGGCGGACATCGCCGCTGACGCAGCGCGCCATGTGGCCGGTGACGCAGTGGGCGCAGTGGCCGCAGAAGGCCGACAGGCATGTGATGACGTGGTCGCCCGGCTTCACCGTGCGGACTTCCGAGCCGACCTGCTCGACGACGCCCGCGCTCTCGTGGCCCAGCACGGCCGGCAGCGGGTGAGGATAGGAGCCTTCCACGAAGTGCAGGTCTGAGTGGCAGACGCCGGCGGCGACGGTGCGGATCAGCACCTCATGCGGGCCGGGCTTGCTGATCGTGACGTTCTCGATCTGCAGCGGCTTGCCGACTTCACGCAGGACTGCGGCCTTCATGGCGTATCTCCCCTTCATTGATTGCCGCGGAGGTTATCACCGTTCACCCGTCGGGCGAAAGGCCTCGCGAACGATCGTTCGCAAGAATCTCGACGAACGGCCGCTGCTGGGATACCGATGTTTCGAAAATGACGGAGGAAAGCCCCATGACCGCAGGCAACCTGCTCACGAGACGCGGCCTGCTGCGCTGGACGGCCGTCGGAAGCGCGGCGATCGCCACACCCTCCTGGGCGAATCGCGGGCCTATCATCGCGGTCACCCGGCAGGGCGCAGTCGAGGGCCGGCCTACAGCCGGAAGACCAAGTGACGGAACGATTTCAACGGGGCTGGTTTTCAAGGGTATTCCCTACGCCGCACCGCCGGTTGGCGAGCGGCGCTTCGCGCCGCCGTCGCCGCCTGCACCTTGGTCCGGGACACGCGATGCCTCCAGCTTTGGCCACACCGCGATCCAGAACCCCTCCCCCTCCTCGGTGAATCCGACCTCGGAACTCGGGAAGGCGTTGCAGCAGGTCTTCCCGGCACGCGCCGATGTCGAGGCCCAGAGCGAAGATTGCCTGTACCTGAACGTCTGGACCAAGAGTCTCAGAGGCAAGAAGCCAGTCATGGTCTGGTTCCACGGAGGCGGCTTCGCCTACGGCTCGGGCCAATGGCCGATGTACGACGGGACGAATCTGGCGGAGCAGGACGTAGTGATCGTCTCCGTGAACCACCGCCTCAGCGTGTTCGGTTACCTCGACCTTCCGGAGGTCGAGGGCTCGGGAAACGCCGGGATGCTGGACCTCGTCGCCGCGCTGGAGTGGGTGCGGGAGAACATCACGGCCTTCGGCGGCGACGCCGGCAACGTCACCATCTTCGGCGAGTCCGGCGGCGGGGCCAAGGTCAGCTATCTGCTGGCCATGCCGGTGGCCAGGGGGCTGTTCCACCGCGCGGTGATCCAGAGCGGGCCCGGCGTGAAGGCCGTGCCACGGGCGCGGGCCGCAGCGCTGCGCGCCGACCTCTACAAGGAACTGGGCCTGACCGAGGGCGACGTCGCCGGCCTGCGCGCCGCGACCCCCGCCGCGCTGCAGAAGGCCGCCGCGGCGGCGGAGGCGAAGCAGACCGGGGCCGGGTTCGACCGCTCCGGCTTCTCGCCGGTGGCCGGTGACGGCGTGCTGCCCGACCAGCCCTGGGATCCTGCGGCCCCGGACACCGCCCGCGACGTGCCGGTGCTGATCGGCATCAACCGCGACGAGATGACCCTGTTCATGGCCTCGGCCCCCTGGTTCGGCCGACTGGACGACGCCGGGCTCGAGAAGATGGCCGGCGCGATCTTCGGCCCGAAGGCGCCGGCGGTGCTGGAGGCCCTGCGCAAGGACTTCCCGAACGACAGCCCGACCTATCTGGCCACCCATCTGACCACCTATGGCCGGATGTTCGCAGGCTCGGTGCAAATCGCCGAGCGCAAGGCGGCCCAGGGCGGGGCGAAGGCCTGGTTCTACCTGCTCGAATGGGAGACGCCGGTCGGGCCGTTCCGCGCGCCCCATACGCTGGAGATCCCGCTGGTGTTCGACAATGTCGACAACAGCCGCGTCCTGATGGGCCCCGGCCCGGCCCCGCAGTTGATGGCCAAGCAGATGAGCGCCGCCTGGCTGGCCTTCGCCCGGACCGGCGATCCCAACACCCCGGCCCTGCCGCGGTGGCCGGCCTACGAGGTGGCGACGCGGTCGACGATGGTGTTCAACCTGCAGAGCCGGGTCGTCGATGACCTCTATTCGGCGACGCGACGGGCGGTGACCTGAGTAACGCGGGGAGGCAGTGCGTCCTTCGCGACGCTCGCCCGAGGGCTCGCTCCTCAGGATGACGAATTCACTGGACCCCCAACCTTCGTCTTCCTGAGGAGCGGCGCAGCCGCGTCGCGAAGGACGCAAGACTTCGGCGAGCGTCGCGAAGGACGCACGACCTTTGACACGCCCGCCGCCCGCGCCTAACGCCAGACCATGAGCCAGCTCCTCTTCGCCACCCGCATCCACCGCGCCAGCCTGGCCGGCGACAAGGGCTTTTCCGCCCTCAACGCCGACCTGGAGGAGGCCTGCCGCATGCTGGAGGCCGAGGACGAGGCCGGCCGGGCCTGGAGCCGCCGAAACAGCTATCGCGGCTTCACCTCCTACAGTTCGGCCGGCGAGCAGTGGACGCGGGCCACGGCCTTCGGCGACCTCAAGCGCAAGCTGGACCGGCACGCGGCGACCTTCGCCGCCGAACTGGGCATGGATCTGGACGGCGGGCGGCTGCGGCTCGACAGCTTCTGGGTCAACGTCCTGAAACCGGGGGGCGGGCACAGCGGACACATCCATCCGCACAGCGTGCTGAGCGGCACCTACTATGTCGCGCTGCCGCCGGGCGCCCAGGGCATCCGGTTCGAGGACCCCCGGCTGGCGATGATGATGGCCGCGCCGATGCGCACGGCGCAGGCGCCGGCCGACCAGCAGCCGTTCGTCAGCCTGGCCCCGGAGGCCGGAGACCTGCTGCTCTGGGAGAGCTGGCTGCGACATGAGGTGCCGCCCTCGAACGCGAAGGCGGACCGCATCTCGATCAGCTTCAACTACGGCTGGCGCTAGCGCCTAGCTGTCGCCGAACACCACGTCACGCATCGGGTCGCGCGTGCGCTTGCTGCGACGGCCCAGGGCCTGGTCGATGCCAAGGCAGGCCAGGCCGATCCACGGGATCGTCGCCAGGCTGTAGCCGCGCTGCCAGAGGCCGACGTTGGAGACCTTGACCAGGTCAAAGCCGCCGACGTTGAACATCACCAGCGTCAGCCCGACCATGGCCAGGAAGCTGAGGATGAGCAGCGACTTCACGCCGCCCAGGTCCGACCGGCCCGAGAGACCCAGGAACATGAACAGCGCCGCGGGGATGATCGCGAGCCCAAGGCCGTAGCCGTTATGCAGCGGATTGGGCATCGGGTAGAGCCCGCCGAAGACCATGCCTGCGCCCCAGGCCGCCAGGCAGATCGCCGCCAGCAGCGCCCACAGGATGTTGGCTCCCAGGCTCTTCATGCCGATCAGCACCCCCAGCGCCGCGGCGATCGCGCAGCCGCCGGCGGCGAGGATCCCGTAGTTGAAGATCTGGGCGGCGGGTTTGCCGGCCATGCCCAGTTCACTCGCGTACTGGGTGAGGTGATTGTAGCCCGGCGTCAGGTAGCCGCCGACAAGCAGGACGCCGTAGTAGATAACCGGAACAAGAACGCCCAGCTTGAGCAGCAGTGATGCAAAGCGCATCGCTTCCCCCTTCTTATGTCATTGCATCAAGGCTCGCGCAGACTGGCCGCAGCGTCAACGCAAGACCCCTAGCGGTTGCGCGGCGCCACGCACATGGGCCGGTCGGCATAGAGGTCGCCGACCAGCGAACCGTCCTTCGCCGCGGCCTTGCGGGCCCTCTCGAAGGCGCGGGTTTCGGCCTGCGGACGTTCGCCGGAACCACAGACCGGCGCCTCGACCCGCTGGGCGTCGCGGCACAGGCAGATGTCCTCGCGGCCGTCGAGCCGGCTGGCCGGGGCCGTGCAAACCGCCGGCCGGCTCTCGCCGCCGAGGTCGATGCAGATGGTGCGGGTGGCGGGGTTGGTCGCCGAGGAGCCGGGCTCGCCGGCGGCGGACGTCAGCAGGGCGGCGACCGATACGGCCAGGACGGTGACAAGGCTGCGCATGGGATGGTCCTCCTGCACGCAGCCTATCACGGACAAGGCGGCCGGAGCATGGCTCCCGGTCAGACCCCCAGGCTGGCGTAGGTCACCCCGCCGTCGACGGCGATGGTGATGCCGACCGCGTAGTCCCCGGCTCGCGAGGCCAGGTAGATGGCCACGCCCTGCATGTCCTCGTCCGTGCCGATGCGGCGCGACGGGATGCGCGAGGCGACGGCCTCGGCCTGGTCGCGGGCGGTGATGTTCATGTCCGAGGCGAAGGCCCCGGGCGAGATCGCGGTGACCACGATGTTGTCGGCGATCAGCTGGGCGGCCATGCGGCGGGTCAGGTGGATCAGCCCCGCCTTGCTGGCCTGGTAGCTGTAGGTCTCCTGCGGATTGGGCCGCATGCCGTCGATCGAGGCGATGTTGATGACCTTGGCCGGCTGCTCATGGCTGGCGCGGGCGCGCAGGGCCGGGGCCATGGCCTGGGTCAGAAAGAAGGGCGACTTGAGGTTCAGGTCCATGACCTTGTCCCAGCCGTTCTCCGGGAACGTATCGAACTCGGCCAGCCAGGCGGCGCCGGCGTTGTTGACCAGGATGTCCAGACCGCTCTCGTGACGGCCATAGGCATCGGCCAGCGCCTTGCAGCCCTCGACGGTCGAGACGTCCTGCGGCAGCGACACGCAGGTCCCGCCGCCCGCCGACAGCTCGGCCGCCGTGGCGTCGCAGGCCCCGGGCTTGCGCGAGGAGATGTAGACCTTCGCCCCGGCGGCGATGAAGCCGGCGGCGATCATCTTGCCGATGCCGCGCGAACCGCCGGTGATCAGCGCCGTGCGGCCCTTCAGCGAGAACAGGTCGGTGCTCATGATGTTTCTTCCCCTTGATCGTTGCGACGAAACGTAGCGGGGCCTGCACCGAAACCCAACAGTTCGCTCAGCAGGCGTTCAGACTTGCTGGCGCAGGATGGCGGGTGAAAGGATCTCTCCCCATGGGCCAAGCCATAACCGAACGCCGCATCATGGGGGTCTGGGTCTTCGACCTCGCCGACGCCGAGGCGGCCCGCACCCTCTATGCCGACCTGCCGGCCCCGCTGAAGGCGGCCACCGAGCTGCGCGTCTGCATGGGCGCCGGCCACCTGCACGCCGCCAGCGATGACGCCGCCGCCTGGCTGCGCGAGCATCTGGCGGCCTGAGCCGACGTTCACCACGTTCGCAGACGGCCGGTTAAGCGCGCCGTGGCAGGGTGAGCCCAGCCCCATCCGCGAGGACGCCGCCATGCAGGTCCTGCCCATCGCCGCCGCCGGACTTCTGGACGCCGCCGGCCGTTTCGACGCCAGCGCCCGCCGCACAGCCGCCGCGCCGCTGGACAACCTGGAACGTGAGGTCGTCGCGCGCGTCCAGGCCGCCCAGGACGTGAAGGCCAACGCCGCCGTCATCCGCGCCGCCGACCGCATGACCGGCACGCTGCTGGACATGCTGGCCTGAGCCCTCGGGTTCAGGCCGCGGCCTCTTCCCGGCCCAGCAACCGCTTGATCCACGGCCAGGCCCGGGCCACCGCCGACAGGAAGCCGACAAAGCCGGCGAAGATCTGCATCAGCTGCCAGACCGTTTCGAACAGCGCGCCGCTGAACACCGACTGCACCAGCGGATAGACCAGGTCGCCGACGACGATGCGGAAGCGGGCGTAGGCGGCGGAGTACTCGATCGAGCGCTCGAACAGCCAGGCCGCCCCGACCGCCGCCAGCACCGGCGACCACAGCAGCGGCAGCGCCAGCAGCACGGTCAGCAGCAGCAGCGCCAGCTTGGTCCCCAGGGTCTCGCCCGAGATCAGCGCCATGGCCAGGAAGACGATCAGCCCCAGGCCGATGACCGTAAAGGCCGCCGGCAGCACCATGTCGGCCAGGTCGATGACGTCCATCCCCGCCAGCCACGGCCCGCCGACCAGCGCCGCCGCGCTCAGCGCGAAGGCGATCAGCCAGGCGGCGCCGTACTGGCTGAGCCGGCTCTTGAGCAGTTCCGCGTTGAACATTGATGCCTCCACCCCGGCGGAGCTTAACCATGACGGGGCGGGGATGCGGAGTCGAGATCGGGGACCGTTTAAGGCACCCCTACCCTCAGGCCGGCGTCTCATACGACTCGATGGTCCTGTCAGGCTGCGGAACACGGATCCGCACCCGGCCCTCCAGTTCCGCCGCCAGGGCCTCGAGCAGTTCGCGCGTCCCCTCCTCGCGGCCGGCCACCTGGCCGGGATCGTCGAAATAGGCGCCCTGCTCGGTGAAGACCACGCGCGTGCCCTGGCCCTGGGCCCGGAACTCGACCGTCGCCAGCGAGGCGGAGATGGGCTTGCCGGCCACGGTCATCTGGTAGGCGAACACCAGCCGCTCGTTCGGCACGACGTCCATGTAGAGGCTGTCGTTGGTGATCACGACGTCCGCCCCCGGCGGCGAGAAGGCGCTCGATTCCGCCGCGCCGACGGCCGTCTCGCCGCCCGAGTGACGGTGCAGCGTCCAGGCGCCGACCTGGAAGAACCAGCGGCTGCGGGCCTCCTTGTCGGTGAAGGCGTGGAACACGCGGGCCGGGGCGGCGTCATAGACGCGCTCAACGCAGAAGGTGGCGTGGGTGACGCTGGTCATGAGCTTTCCTTCGGGAGGTCGTCGCCTTCGACCGCCAGCAGGGCGGCGAGGTTGTCGAGGCCGACGCCGGACCCGGCCTCGCGGTCGGCCGGGTCGGCGTGGCCGTCGAGGTAGGCGCCCTGGTCGGTGAACAGCAGGCGCGCGCCCTTCGGGTCGGGAAACAGCTGCCAGGTGATGATCGAGGCCGAGACCGGAACGCCGTCGCGGCGCATCGTGTAGGCCAGCACGAACCGCTCGCCCGGGAGGATGTCGAGGTAGGTCCCGTCGAACTCCCAGTGCGGCCCGTCCGGATCGGATCCGCCGGAGATCTCACGCCCGCCGACGGCGAAGCTCATCTCCTTCATCACCCAGGTCTCGTGACAGGCCCAGGCGGCCTTGCGCGCCGGGTCGGAGAAGGCGGCCCAGACCCGCGCCGGCGCGGCCTCGAACACACGCTCGATGTGGAAGGTGGCGTGGGTGACGGAGCGGGCGGTCACGCCTCATCCTCCGGCTTCGTCTCGGCCAGATACGTCCCCAGCCGGTCGAGGCTTTTCTCCCAGAAGGTCCGGCGCTGGTTGATCCAGACTTCGGCCTGGCTCAGCACGGAGGTGTCCAGCGAGCAGGTCCGCACCCGGCCGACCTTTTCGCTCTTCACCAGCCCGGACGCCTCCAGCACCGCCAGATGCTGCACCACCGCCGACAGGCTCATCGGCAGCGGCTCGGCCAGGGCGCTGACCGTCGCCGGCCCGCGCGACAGCCGTCCGACCATCTCGCGCCGGGCGCCGTCGGCCAGCGCATGGAACACGGCGTCGAGCCGGGGGTCGGGATCGTGGGTCGGCGATGAATGCTGAAGCATACGCTTAAGTATCGCGCCGCCGGAATTGCCGCAAGTAGAAACTGAAGCGACTGCTAAACTGTCTGAGTTGGGACAGCGCCCGTCTATTGACGGAAGCCGACCCCCTTGCGCTCGCGCCCGACATCCGGCCACCTGCGGCGGATCCTCGGAGTCGCCCATGAAGACGCCCCCCAAGCCGCCGACCTATGCGCCGCCGACGCCGAAGGTGACGCGAATGAAGAAGGCCAAGGTGCTGACCCCGGCCGAGCGGGCGGCGTTCCTGGCCTCTCGGCCGGACCTGAAGGGCGAGTAGGCCTCGACTAGCCCGCTTTCGGCGGAAGATCGAACAGTGAAGCGAAGCGGTCGAAGGCCTCGGCCCGACCGGAGATGATCGCGCCCGGCGGCAGGGTCCCGAAGCCATAGACGGCGGCGGCCACCTGCGGCGGCGCGGCGGCGACGACGACGTCGGCGTCGTCGGCCTCGCCGCGCTCCGACGTCAGAACCCCGTCAGCGACCCGCACCACGAACGCCTCTTCGCCGACGCGGAACTCCAGGGTCAGGCGAACGCCCGCCGCCCGCTCCGGCTTGAACATGGTCCGGAACGACAGCATCAGCGAGACGGCGCTGAGCGGCAGGCTCGGGTCATGGACCGGCGAGCGCGCCGCCCAGGCGCCCAGGCCCTTGATGATCGGCTCCGCCTCCCGGCCCCAGTCGGTCAGCTCGTAGACCTGGACAGAGGCCGGCGGCGGCAGCCGGCGGCGGCGCAGGACGCCGACGGCCTCCAGCCCCTCCAGCCTCTGGGTCAGCACATTGGCGCTGATGCCCGGCAGGCCGGCGCGCAGGTCGCCGAACCGCCGCGCGCCCAACATCAGCTCGCGCATGACCAGCAGCGCCCAGCGCTCGCCGATCAGGTCCAGGGCGTGGGCGGTGCCGCAGGCGTCCTCGTAGCGACGCACCTTAGTTATCTTTTCTAACTTCATGCTTGCCTAAGATAACTCGCTGCCGCATGTTGCTCAACAGGGTCCGGGGGCCGACAGGGAGAAACGCCATGAGCTACATCGACATGACCGTGATGGCCGTGCCCATCGCAAAGAAGGACGCCTACCTCGCCCACTCAAAGGCGATCGACCCGCTGTTCCGGGAGGCCGGCGCCCTGAGCGTCACCGAGGCCTGGGGGACCGATGTGCCGGACGGCAAGGTCACCGACTTCAAGCGCGCCGTGCAGGCGACGTCCGACGAGACCGTGGCGCTGGGCTGGATCGCCTGGCCCGACAAGGCGACGCGCGACGCGGCCTGGGAAAAGCTGATGAAGGACGAGCGGATGATGGCCGCCGAGATGCCGTTCGATGGCAAGCGCATGATCTTCGGCGGGTTCGAGGTGGTGCTGGAGATCTAGGGTCGGCCCGTGCGCCGCCGGTTGACTCTTCTTTAGATTGCATTCCTCATGTCTTGATGGCATGGGAAGTTCGGCAAAGCCCGACGTTCAGGGCTTGGCTGGCGTCGCTCAAAGACCGCACAACCCGCGCGGTCATAATGCGGCGCGTCGATCGTATAGCCACCGGCAATTTGGGCGACGTGAAATCCGTTGGTGATGGCGTAAGCGAGCTTCGCATCGACTACGGACCCGGGTTCCGCGTCTACTTCATCCGGCGCGGAACGACGTTGATTGTGCTATTGTGCGGCGGCGACAAGGGAACGCAGTCGAAGGACATTGTCCGCGCCAAGGCGCTCTCGCAGGAGGTCTAAGGTGAAAACACTCCCTTTCGATCCAGCGGAATTCCTCGACACCGAAGAGGCGATCGCCGCCTACCTCGCTGACGCACGGCTGGACGGCGCGGAGGCCGTTTTCCGCGCCAAAGAGGTTGTGGCCCGGGCGCGCGAACTAATGCAGAGAACCGCCAAGGGCGAACCCGCACGCTCAGCTGGACGATAGGCGCAAGCAGAAACGGCGGCTCCTGCGAGTCGCCTCCAGGGTCATCGGGCGTCCCGGCAGCGGTCGGAGCAGTAGCGGACGCTCTCCCAGTCCTTCGCCCATTTGCGCCGCCAGCTGAACGGTCGGCGGCAGGCCGCGCAGACCTTGTCCGGCAGGTCGGCCTTCGCCGGGGCGCGGCCGAGGTTGACGTGCTTGCGGGCCATGCATGGGAGATGGCGCTGGCGAGGGGCGGGGCAAGCCGCCAGAAGGCCTTGCGTGGTTCGCGACGCCGGCCCGAGAGCCGGCTCCTCACCATGACGAAGGTGGTTTGCGTTCCACTGAGGTCGTCATCCTGAGGAGCGAGCCCTTCGCGAGCGTCGCGAAGGACGCACGACCCGGCAACGAAAAAGGGCGGCTCCTCCGAGCCGCCCTTTCCGTGTCCTAGCTGTCCAGGAACGACCGCAGCTTCCGCGACCGGCTGGGGTGCTTCAGCTTGCGCAGGGCCTTGGCCTCGATCTGGCGGATGCGTTCGCGGGTGACGCTGAACTGCTGGCCGACCTCTTCCAGGGTGTGATCGGTGTTCATGCCGATGCCGAAGCGCATGCGCAGCACGCGCTCCTCGCGCGGCGTCAGCGACGCCAGCACGCGGGTCGTGGTCTCGCGCAGGTTGGACTGGATCGCCGCATCGATGGGCAGGATGGCGTTCTTGTCCTCGATGAAGTCGCCCAGGTGGCTGTCTTCCTCGTCGCCGATCGGCGTCTCGAGGCTGATCGGCTCCTTGGCGATCTTCAGGACCTTGCGGACCTTTTCCAGCGGCATGGCCAGCTTTTCGGACAGCTCTTCCGGGGTCGGCTCGCGGCCGATCTCGTGCAGCATCTGGCGGCTGGTGCGGACGATCTTGTTGATCGTCTCGATCATGTGCACCGGGATGCGGATGGTCCGCGCCTGGTCGGCGATGCTGCGGGTGATCGCCTGGCGGATCCACCAGGTGGCGTAGGTCGAGAACTTGTAGCCGCGGCGGTACTCGAACTTGTCGACCGCCTTCATCAGGCCGATGTTGCCCTCCTGGATCAGGTCCAGGAACTGCAGGCCGCGGTTGGTGTACTTCTTCGCGATGGAGATCACGAGGCGCAGGTTGGCCTCGACCATTTCCTTCTTGGCCTGGCGGGCCTCGCGCTCGCCCTTCTGCACGGTCTGGACGATGCGGCGGTAGTCGTCGATCGGCACGCCGGTCTCGGTGGCCAGGGCGGCGACTTCCTGGCGGATATCGCGGATCGAGGAGTCGTCGTTCTCGCTGAACTTGGTCCAGCGCACGCCCAGCGCCTTGACCTTCTCCGACCAGTTGGGATCGAGCTCGGAGCCGAAGTAGGCCTTGAGGAACTCGGTGCGGCTGATGCCGTAGCTGTCGGCCAGGCGCAGCAGCCGGCCTTCCAGCGCGATCAGGCGGCGGTTGATGGCGTAGAGCTGGTCGACCAGCGCCTCGATGCGGTTGTTGTTCAGCTTCAGCGTCTTGAGGCGGGTGACGATGGCGCCGGAGGCGGCGGTGTAGGCCTTGCGGTCCTCGTCCTTCAGGTCGCCGCCCTTCAGACGGCGCTCGACCAGCTTTTCCTGCAGGCGGCGGAAGGCGTCGAATTCGGCGGCGATGGCGTCCAGCGTCTCCATGACGCTTTCGCGCAGTTCGCCTTCCATGGCGCTGACCGTCGGGCCGGCGCCGTCGTCGAAGTCGTCGTCGTCGTCTTCGCCCTCGGGCTTTTCCTCGCCCTCGACCGCTTCCTTGGGCTCGGCCGGTTCGGCGTCCTCGCTCGGCACGACCGGCGGAGCGGCCGGGAACATGACGCCGTAGGTGCCTTCCAGGTCGATGACCTCGCGCAGCAGGATGCGGCCGGTGCCCAGCTCCTCGCGCCAGACCATGATGGCTTCGAAGGTCAGCGCGCTTTCGCACAGACCCCGGATCATGGTGTCGCGGCCGGCCTCGATGCGCTTGGCGATGGCGATCTCGCCCTCGCGGCTCAGCAGTTCGACGCTGCCCATCTCGCGCAGGTACATGCGGACGGGGTCGTCGGTGCGGTCGTAGGTGGACTTGGTCTCCGCCTCGGTGACGATGGCGGTCTCTTCGCGGTTGGCGACCTCGCCGCCCTCGCCCTCGACCGCGTCTTCCTCGGCCTCGACGACGTTGACGCCCATCTCGCTGAGCATGGCCAGCGTGTCCTCGATGGCCTCGGAGGTCACTTCCTCCGACGGCAGGACCTTGTTCAGTTCGTCCATCGTGACGTAGCCGCGGGCCTTGGCCTGCTTGATGAACTTCTTGACCCCGGCGTCGGTGAGGTCGAGGAGCGGGCCGTCCTTCTCCGGAGCTTCGGGGGCTTCGGCCTGCTCGTTGGTCGTCGTGCTCATTGCGTTCTCCGGCGAACCGCCTCTGGGAAGGTGGAACGCTTCAAAATTCTTTTCGGACGCTGACGCGCCTTAGGGAGAGGTTTCGCCGTCCGTCCACAGGCTTCCCGAGCGGATCGCGCGCCTCAGCGTGTCCCGTTCGGCCTTCAGGCGCTCCAGCGCCGCCATGTCTGAACGACCCCCAAGGCTTGCCTTGGCGGACGTAAGGGCGGTCTCAAGCGCAGCCAATCGGTTCAGGGCCTCAAAAGCTAGCGTCCACTGGGACCTGGCGGCGGCGAGGGTGACATCCTGTTTCAGGAAGGGCGCGCCTGCCATTGCAGCGGCCCGGTCGATGTCAGTCAGCAGCCCGGCAAATCCACGTTCCCGCAGATGGCGTGCGAGAGACGCAGAGTCAAGGTGATCGGCGTCAAGTCGCAACCGAATGAACTCCCTCGCCAATTCCGACAGGGCCGGATCGCCGAACCCGGACCGCTCCAGCTGCTCGAAATGCTCGTCGAGCCGGTGGGGGTCCTCCAGCGCCGCCTTGGCCAGCGCCGCGGCCATCGGATCGAGCGAAACCGCCAGCTTGCGCGCCGCCGCCTTGCCCTCGGGCGTCGGGAAGGCGTCGAAGTGCAGCACCTCGCCGCGGCGCCCCCGGGCGCGGGGCGTGAACGGCGCTCGCGGCGCGCCCTGGCCGCCGGCCGCGGGCCGCGCGAACAGCGTGTCGAGCCGCCCCAGCAGCTCCTCGCGATAGGCCTGGGCCAGGTCCTTGTCGGCGATGCTGGCCGCCCGCTCGCGCAGCCGGGCCTTCAGCCCCGCCTTGCGCTCGGGGGTCTCCAGCGGCTCCTGATCCCGCTCACGCACGAACAGGGCGTCGACGAACGGCGTGGTCTCGGCCAGCTGGGCCTTCAGCGCGCCCGGCCCCTGCTCGCGCAGCACGTCGTCGGGGTCCTTGCCGCCGGTGACGATGGCGAACCGGAAGCTCTTGCCGGGCTTCAGAAGCGGCAGGGCGCGATCGATGGCGCGGCTGGCGGCGCGCATGCCCGCCCCGTCCCCGTCGAAGCACAGGGTCGGCTCCGGGTGCAGGCGCCAGAGCACCTCCATCTGGTCCTCGGTCAGGGCGGTGCCCAGCGGGGCGACAGCGGCGATCCCGGCGCGCTGGCAGGCGATGGCGTCCATGTAGCCCTCGACCACGACCAGGGCCGTGTCGTCCCCGCCGGCGTGCAGCAGCTTGCGCGCCTCGGGCAGGCCGTAGAGCAGGCGGCCCTTGGAGAACAGGCTGGTCTCGGGGCCGTTCAGGTACTTGGCCCGGGCCTCCGGATCCATGGCCCGGCCGCCGAAGCTGACGATCCGGCCGCGGGCGTCGGCGATCGGAAAGATGATGCGGTCGCGGAAACGGTCGTAGGGGGCGGCCCCGCCCTCCTCCGGCGCGATCAGCAGGCCGGCGTCGATCAGCTCGGCCGGCCGCGCGCCCTTGGCGATCAGATAGTCCTTCAGCGCCGTGCGGCTGGCCGGCGAGAAGCCGATGCGGAAGCGCTTCCACTCCGTCTCCGGCAGCCCCCGGCGCAGCAGATAGTCCCGCGCCGCCTTGCCGGACGGGCGGTGCAACTCGCCCTCGAACCACTGCGCGGCCAGTTCGACCCAGTCGGCCAGGCCCTGGCGCTTCTTCTCCTGTTCGGCGGCCTGGGGATCGGGCGCCGGCATCGGCATCCCGGCTTCACCCGCCAGCCGCTCGACCGCCTCCATGAAGGTCAGCCGCTCGGTCTCCTGCAGGAAGCTGATCAGGTCGCCGTGCTTGCCGCTGGAGAAGTCGTGGAAGAAGCCCTTGTCGTCGTTGACGAAGAAGCTGGGCGACCGCTCCTTGGTGAACGGCGACAGGCCGACGAACTCGCGGCCCTGACGCTTGAGCTTCACGGTCTTGCCGATCACGTCCGACAGCCGGACGCGCGACTTGATCTCCTCCAGGAAGCGGTCGTCGAAGCGCATGGGCTGTCATAGCGCGTGCGGGGGCAGACTCGCCAGCGCGGCCGATGGCCCCGCGTCAGTGCGTCCTTCGCGACGCGGCTTCGCCGCTCCTCAGGATGACGAAGGGGAGTGGGCTGCCACAAAGTTCGTCATGGTGAGGAGCGAGCTCTTCGCGACCCCGGACTTGATCCGGGGGAACCACGCAATGCCGTCACCCCCTCACATGCCCCAGCTTGTCCGGGTTGCGCATGATGTAGATCGCGCTGAGCAGGCCGTCGGCGTCGGCCTCGAAGGCGATGGTCTGCAGGCCGTCGGCGAGGTCCATGATTACGCCGGGCGCGCCGTTGATCGTCGCCGGGCGCATGGCCATGGGCTTGGAGAACCCGCCCCGCGAGGCCAGGCCGCGCAGCAGCAGCATGACGTCGTCGCGGCCGACCATCGGGCGCAGGGCCGCCGGCCGCTTGCCGCCGCCGTCGGAGATCAGCACCGCGTCCTGGGCCAGCAGGCCGGCGAGCGCGGTCATGTCGTTGGCGGCGGCGGCCTGCATGAAGGCGGCGGCCAGCTGCAGCGTCTTTTCCGGCGACACCGCGAAGCGCGGGCGGGCGTCGCGGACATGGGCGCGGGCGCGGCTGGCCAGCTGGCGCACCGCCGCCTCGCCCCGGCCGAGCGCCCGGCCGATCTCGCCGTAGTCCTGGTCGAAGACGTCGTGCAGCAGGAACACCGCCCGTTCCAGCGGCGACAGCCGCTCCAGCGCCAGCAGGAAGGCCACCGATACGTCCTCGGCCCGCTCGACCGGATCGTCGGCGATCTCCTCGACCAGCGGCTCGGGCAGCCAGGGGCCGACGTAGGTCTCCCGCCGGGCCCGGGCCGACTTCATCCGGTCCAGGCAGAGGCGGGTGACGGTCTGGACCAGCCAGGCCTGAGGATTGTCCGCCGCCGCGCCCGCCCGGTCCCAGCGCAGCCAGGCGTCCTGCACCGCGTCCTCCGCCTCGGCCACCGACCCCAGCATGCGGTAGGCCAGCCGCTTGAGGCGGGGCCGCTCGGCTTCGAAGGTCAGGGTGGCCGGGTTCATACCGCGACGGGCTCCGACAGGCGGAAGGGAGCGCTGACGCCGGCGACCACCACCTTCGTGCAGGCGCGGCCGTGGCCCAAGGCGTACTTCACCGTGGGATACATCTGGCCGGTCGTCAGGGCGAGGGCCAGATCGACGACCGCCGCCTCGCCCCAGCGGCGGGCGATCTCGGCCCGGCATTCGTCGGCGTCCAGCAGGTTGCGATCGATGACGGCCGTGGCGAAGTCATAGGCCAGCGCCGCCGCCTCGCCCATGGCCGGGCGATCACCGGCCAGGATGCCGCGCAGGACCTCCGGCGCCACCCCGCCGGCCGTGGCGATGTCGACGCTGATCTGGGTGCAGGGTCCGCAGTCGCCGGCCAGGGTCCCGACGATGCCGGCGGCCGCTCGCGCCTCGGCCGGCGCGGTCTTCCCGTGGCCCAGGGAAGCGACCATGCCGAAGCGGATGAAGGTCCAGGGCCCGCCCTTTTCGAGCAGGTCGCGCATGTAGTCTGCGCCATAGTTCCAGGTCTTCTCGAAGCCGTCGATCTGGCGGCGGAGCAGGGCTTTCAGC
This sequence comes from Caulobacter sp., assembly GCA_031426695.1. Lineage (GTDB taxonomy): Bacteria > Pseudomonadota > Alphaproteobacteria > Caulobacterales > Caulobacteraceae > Caulobacter. The sequence continues at coordinate 72,661 of JASJPM010000002.1, read as the reverse complement.
ATGTCAGGCCTCCTTCGGGGGACGGGCGGCCCAGGCGATCCAGGCCGTGATGAGGGCGGGCAGGAAGACGCCCGGGAAGTCGCGGGCCAGGTCGCGCCAGGCGCTGCCGCTGCAGCTGGCGTCGCCGACGTGGATGGCGGCGTGCAGGCTCAGGAACGCCGCGGCGCAGACCAGCGCCGGCCAGCCCTGCCGCGGCCGCCAGGCGAACCAGGTGAGGCCCAGGGTCACGACCAGGTAGGCCATGCCGATGTCGCGCACGAAGTGGGGGTTGAACGCCCCGGTCAGCGGCACGCCCGGCACGGCGTCGTACCAGCCCAGCGGCCGCGCCAGCATGACCAGCGCATTGACCGCCAGCCCTCCGCCCAGCAGCGCCGCGATCCAGCGGTAGATCATGGGATGTCTCCTTGTTCGTGATGGAGACGAGGCGGGGGGTGGGGGTGTGACATCCAAAGCGACAATCCTCCCCGCTTGCGGGGAGGGGGACCGCGCGGAGCGCGGTGGTGGGGCAGCGCTGGCGTTGGACGTTCAGCCGCCGTGCACAGCGCCCGATCCGCATCCACCCGCGCCGCCCCCTCCGACCTCGCTCCGCGAGGCCACCTCCCCCTCGCTACGCTCCGGGGAGGATTGACGTTCCGCGGGTTCATCGCCCAACTCCCGCCCATGCAGCTGACCCTCCCCGCCGCCCTCTACCGCGACCCCGCCGTCTTCCAGCGCGAGCGCCAGGACGTGTTCGCCGCCGGCTGGCAGTTCCTCGGCCATGAGACCGAGGCGGCCGGCGAAGGCGACTATCTGGCGGGTGATGTCGCCGGCTGGCCGGTGCTGGCGGTGCGGGGCAAGGACGGCGTGCTGCGCGGGTTCCACAACGTCTGCCGCCACCGGGCCGGGCCGCTGGTCGAGGCCGGCCGGGGCAGCTGCGGCGGCGAGCTGACCTGCCGCTACCACGGCTGGCGCTATGCGCTGGACGGCCGGCTGCGCAGCGCGGTCGATTTCGGCGCCGCCGAGGGGTTCGACCCGCGCGACTTCGGCCTGCATCCGGTGCGGCTGCAGGTCTGGCGCGGCTTCGTCTTCGTCAACATCGACGGCAAGGCCGATCCGCTGGAGGAGCTGGTGGCCCCGCTCGGCCGGCTGATGGACGAGCGCGGGGTCACGGTCGGCCCGGCGACGCTGCGCCGCAGCCACGACCTGGCCTGCAACTGGAAGACCTATGTCGAGAACTATCTGGAGGGCTACCACATCGACGTGGTGCATCCGGGCCTGGCCGCCGAGGTCGATACGGCCTCGTATAATGTTCGCATGGACGGCGCGGTGGCGGTCCACGAGGTTGCGACCACCAGCGGCGTCAACGACGGCCTGTGGGCGTGGCTGTGGCCGAACCTGGCGTTCAACGTCTACCGCTACGGCCTGATGGTCGAGCACATGCAGCCAGTCGGCCACGGCCGCACGCGGCTGGACTACCTCTACTTCTACGACCCGGCGACGGCCGACATGGACGCCGTGCTGGCCGCCTCCGACGCCCTGACCCTCGAGGACAAGGTGATCTGCGAGGCGGTGCAGAAGAACCTCGACGCCGGCGTCTACGACCAGGGCGTGCTGTCGCCCCGACACGAGGTCGGCGTGGGCTGGTTCCAGAACCGGGTGGCGGAAGCACTGGCGTAGGGGACAGTTTAAGGTGTCCCCTTGCGGACATCTTAAACTGTCCCCGACCCTGCAAAGTGTCGGGGACAGCTACCGTCTATCGACGGAAGCAGTCCCCAAGCTTCAGCGTTGACTCCACTCGCAAACTCGCCACCCACTGTTATGCGAAGCGCGGGGGCGGGCGGTTGAGCAACGAACGGGGCGTGGGCCCGCTGGCGGCGACGGTGCTGGTGGCCGGCAATATGATCGGGTCGGGCGTCTTCATGCTGCCGGCCTCGCTGGCCGCGACCGGCTCCTCGACCATCATCTCCTGGATCATCAGCTCGGCGGGCGCCCTGGCGCTGGCCGGCGTCTTCGCGGCGCTGGCGACGATCCGGCCGACACAGGACGCCATCGTCGACTATCCGGCGAAAGGGCTGCATCCCTTTTTCGGCTTCGCCAACTGGTGGCTCTATCTGCTGGCCTGCTGGATCGGGGTGCCGGCGGTGGCGCTGGCGGCGACCGGCTACCTCGCCTACTTCCTGCCGGCCCTGGCCCAACCTCTCGCCGGCGCCTGGACGACGATCGCCATTGTCTGGCTGCTGACCGTGGCCAACATCTTCGGCGCGAAGCTGGTCACCCGGCTTGGCGGCCTGACCCTGCTGATCGGCCTGGCGCCGATCGCCGTGGCGACCTTTCTGGGTCTGCTGGCCTTCGACAGCGACATCTTCGCGGCCGGCTGGAACGTCAGCGGCAAGCCCCTGTCCGTCGCCGTCGGGCAGTCGCTGGCCCCGATCTTCTGGGCCTTCCTCGGCATCGAGAGCGCCAGCTTCGCGGCGGCCGTGGTGCGTGATCCGGAGAAGAACGTGGCGCGCGCCTCGCTGGGCGGGGTGGCGCTGGCGGCGGTGATCTACATCGGCGCCTCCGTGGCGCTGCTCGGCTCGATCCCGACCGAGACGCTGGCGGCGTCCACCGCGCCGTTCGCCGACGCCATCCACATCCTGTGGGGTCCGGCCGCCGCCAGCGTGATCGCGGTCTGCGCCCTGCTCAAGACCCTGGGCACCGTCGGCGGCTGGATGCTGGTCACGGCCGAGGTCTCGCGCAGCGGCGCGGCGGCGGGCTACCTGCCGAGCATCCTGTCGCAGGGCGACGCCACCCGGGCGCCGATCCGCGACCTGCTGCTCGCCGCCGTCCTGATGTCAGGCGTGCTGCTGGCCAGCGTCTCGCCGACGCTGGGCAAGCAGTTCGGCGTGCTGATCAACATCACCGTCAACTTCTCGATGATCATCTACGCCCTCTGCGCGCTGTCGCTGGTCCGCATCGCCAAGGCGGTCGAGGACCGCGCCCGGCGCTGGATGCTGAGGCTGCTCGGCCTCGGCGCGGCGGCCTTCTCGGTCGCCGTCATCGCGCTGTCGGACCCGCTGATGCTGCCGCCGACGCTGTGGTTCATCGCGGCGACCGTGCCGCTGTACGGGCTGGTGCTGCTGGCGCGGCGGGGGAGGCGTTAGGGCTTTGCGTGGTTCGCGACGCTCGCTTGAGGCTCGCTCCTCACCATGACGAAGGTGAAGAGCGCTTCACAACCTTCGTCATCCTGAGGAGCCCGAAGGGCGTCGCGAAGGACGCAAGGCCTACCAGCCCCAGTCCTTCGCGCTCGCCCGGCACCCGCCGTCGGGCCAGCCCTTCCAGGCGCGGCCGCGCACGAAGCGGCCGGTGGCCTGCCCCGTCGGCTCACCGTTCTTGAGGGCCACGCCGCCGTTGACCAGCACCCAGCTGACGCCGGTCGCGAACTGTTTGGGGCTCTGGTAGGTGGCCGGGTCGCTGACCGTGGCCGGATCGAAGATCACCACGTCGGCGTAGTAGCCGGGCTTCAGCGTCCCGCGTTCGCGCAGGCCCAGGTTATGGGCTGGCAGGCTGGTCATCCGGCGGATGGCCTCGGGCAGGGTGACGACCTTCTCCTCGCGCACATACTTGCCCAGCAGCCGGGCGAAGTTACCGTAGGCGCGGGGATGGGTGCTCGATTGCAGGAACACGCCCTCGGGCGCCTGGGCGCCGGCGTCGGAGCCGAAGCTCATCCACGGCAGGGCGACCTGCCTGCGGACGTTGTCCTCGCTCATCAGGAAATAGACCACCTGCACCCGGCTGCCGTCCTCGATGACCAGGTCGATGGCCGCGTCCTCGGGGCTGACCTTCCGCTCGGCGGCCACCTGGGCCAGGGTCTTGCCGGTCAGGGGCTTGAGCTTGGGGTTCTGGAAGCCGACCAGCAGCGTCCCCTCGGCGCCGGCGAAGCGGTAGAGGTTCTCGAACACCGGGCTGTCGGTGCGCATCTCGGCGATCACCTCGCGGCGGATCTGCGGGTCCTTCAGCCGCTTGATCCAGGCCTCGCGGCCGCCGGCCTGCACCCAGGGCGGCATGGCGGCGTCCAGGCCGGTCGAGCCGGCGGTGTAGGTGTACATGTTGGCGGTGATGCGCTGGCCGCCGGCCCGGGCCGCCTCGATTTTCGCGATGGCCGCGTCGAGCTTGCCCCAGTTCTGCTTGCCCGCCGCCTTCAGGTGCCAGATCTCGGCCGGCGCGCCGGACTGGCGGGAGATCTCGATCAGCTCGTCGATGGCTTCGAGCAGGCGGTTGCCCTCGCTGCGCATGTGGCTGACGTAGATGCCGCCGCAGCGGCCGGCCTCGGCGGCCAGCGCGGTCAGTTCGCGCGTCTCGGCGTAGCTGCCCGGGGCGTAGATCAGCGAGGAGCCGACGCCCAGGGCGCCCTCCTCCATGGCCTGGACGACCAAGGCCCGCATCCGCTGCAGCTGCGCCTCGCCCGGCTGGTCGTCGCCCTCGCCCAGGACGTTGGTGCGGACGGTCTCGGCCCCGACGAAGGAGGCGACGTTGGCGTTGATCCCGGATTTTTCCAGGTAGGCCAGGTATTCGCCCAGCGTGGTCCAGGCGATGTCGTACTTGATGTCGCCCTGGCGGCTGCGTTCCAGCCGCTTCATCTCCGCGTTCCAGGGCCCCATCGAGGAGCCCTCGCCCATCACCTCCAGGGTGACCCCCTGCTTGAGGTCCGACAGGCCGCGACCGTCGGCGATCAGGCTGTCGGTGGCCCAGCTCAGCATGTTGATGAAGCCGGGCGCCACGGCCTGGCCCCTGGCGTCGATCTCGGTCAGGCGCGGCCCCTTGACCTTCGCGCCCATGGCCACGATGCGGTCGCCGCGAATGGCCACCTCGCCCCGGTACGGCGCGCCGCCGGTCCCGTCGTGGATCAGGCCGTTGCGGATGACGATGTCGAACGGCGCGCCCTTCGGCGACTGGCCGGGCAGGGTCGGGAGCTCGGGCATGGCCGAGCAGGAGAGGAGGAGGAAGGTCGCGGCCAGGGCGAGAAGGTTGCGCATGCGGACTCCTTGCGTGGTTCGCGACGCTCGCCCGATGGCTCGCTCCTCACCATGACGAAGCTTAGTGCAGGCCGCCCGCTTTCGTCATCCTGAGGAGCGGCGAAGCCGCGTCGCGAAGGACGCGATGTAATCAGGGCAAACTTGCGACGCTCGGGGACAGCTACCGTCTATTGGCCTTTCGGGGACAGCTACCGTCTATTGACGGAAGCAGTCCCCAGCCCATCCACCCACGCCGGCAGCTCGGCGATCGAGCCCAGCTCGGCGTAGCGGTCGTGGGCCTGCGGCGCCTCGGCCGCCTCGTGGGCCCAGACCAGCGGATAGGGGATCAGCGCGCCCCAGGCGCCGGCCTCCAGCGCGGGCAGGATGTCCGAGCGCATGGAGTTGCCGGCCATCACCGCCTGCGCCGGTCCCGTGCCATGGCGGGCGAAGACGCGGCGATAGGTGTCGGCGTCCTTCTCGCTGACGATCTCGACGGCGGCGAACAGGTCGCCCAGGCCGCTGGCCGCCAGCTTCTGCTCCTGATGCAGCAGGTCGCCCTTGGTGATCAGCACCAGGCGGTAGCGCTCCGACAGCTGGTGCAGCGCCAGGTCGACGCCCGGCAGCGGCTCGACCGGCTCGGTCAGCATCTCGCGGCCGGCGGCGAGGATCTGCTTGATGACGCCGATGGATACCTTGTCCTGGGTCAGCTCCATCGCCGTCTCGATCATCGACAGGGTGAAGCCCTTCACCCCGTAGCCGTAGAGCCGCAGGTTGCGCTTCTCGGTCTCGGCCAGCCTGGCCTCCAGCATCGCCTCGTCGGCGTAGGGCGCGAGCAGGTCGACGAACCGCTTGTGGGTCAGGCGGAACAGCGTCTCGTTGTGCCAGAGCGTGTCATCGGCATCGAGGCCGACCGTGGTGATGGTCATGGGCGGGGGATAGCGAGGGACGGGGCGGAAGTGAAGCGGCGCGTCCTTCGCGACGCTCGCCCAAGAGCTCGCTCCTCAGGATGACGAAGGTGGGTGGGCTTCAACAAACGCTCGTCATGCTGAGGAGCGCGAAGCGCGTCGCGAAGCACGCAAGGCGGCTCAACCCGTCACCCACAGGCCCCATGGGCCTTCACCACCCGCTCCGCGCTGGCCGGAAACTTCGTCAGCAGCGCCGTCGGCCGCACGGGCCGCGCCACGAGCCCGCCGCCGCAGTTGGGGCAGACGCCGGCGAAACGGCCCTCCGCGCAGGCCGCGCAGAAGGTGCATTCGAAGGTGCAGATCATCGCGCCGGGGGCGTCCGGGGCGAGGTCCTGGTCGCAGCATTCGCAGTTGGGGCGCAGCTGGAGCATCGGCTTCTCTCTGTCAGGGCTCGGAGGGAACGGGCGGCGCGAGGGTCATCATGACAGCCCTGGCGACGGTCTTGGCGGCCGCGTCACCGCCCATGCTGTCGGCGGCGTTGGCCACGACCAGCACGCCGTTGTCGCCGGTCGGGAACAGCGCCACGAAGGCGAACCAGTTGCCGTCCGATCCGCTGTGGGTCAGCACCGGCCCCACCCGGCCGGCCATCTGGGGCGCGACGCCCCAGCCGAGCGCGAAGATCGTCTCGCCCTGCGGCGTATGCAGTTGGCGATAGCTCTCGGCCTTGAGCAGCTTGCCGCTGCCCTCCTCGCCCTTGAGCTGGTCTATGCAGAATCTCGCCCAGTCGGCGAGGGTCATGCGCACGCCGCCGGCGGGGGTGAAGAAGTCGGCATTGGCGTCGAACGGCTTGTCGGCGATGCGGCCGTCGACATGGCCCCAGGGCTCGCCGGCGCCGGGGGCCTGGCCGAAGACCGGGCTGGTCATGCCCAGCGGCTTGAAGACCTCATCCTGCATCAGCCGCTCGAACGGCTTGCCGGTGGCGCGCTCGGCGATAGCGGCGGCCAGCAGTGGACCGGTGTTGGAATAGCTGGGCTCCCCTCGCGCCGGACCGACCGGCGCCTCGGACAGGGCCTGGCGCAGGTAGGCCAGGCGTTGTTCCGGCAGCGGCCGCCGGTCGGCGTAGAAGCTCTTGTAGAAGACCTCGTCGCTGACGTTTTCGGGCAGGCCCGCGCGGTGCGAGAAGAGGTCGACCAGCGTCACATCGCGATACTCCGGCCGCATGTCGGCGGCCAGTTCCGGCAGCATCTCCGACAGCGGCGCGTCCCAGCGTAGCAGGCCTCGCTCGACCAGCCGGGCGATCATCGTGGCGGTGATCGCCTTGCCGTCGGAGCCGAGGTTCCAGCGATCACTGAGCCTCACCGGCTCGGCCTTGCCCAGCACCCGTACGCCGCGCACGGCCTGGCCGGCGACGACGCCGTCGCGAATGACCAGCACGCCGACAGCCGGGACCGTCTGACCCTCCATCGCCTGCGCCAGCACGGCCGGCAGATCGGGCTCCGCGGCGAAGGCCGGCGGCGCGGCGAGCAGGAAGAGAACCAGACCGACGACGAGACGTTTCATTTGAGACTCCAAGGGCGTAGGCAAGCCATGGGCCGCCGCCCGGTCGCCAGCAAGTGAACCTTGGTTCATGCGCGGCTGCGGGTGAACCGCGATGGCGTCTCTCCCGGCCGGATTAAAGTTTGACCGGGCGGGGCCGAGTCACTACCAACGCGCCCGTTTGTCCAGCAGCTAGGAGCACATCAATGGCGAGCAAGGTTCTTCCTGGCGCCACGGGCGTTCTCGCGCTCGCCGACGGCACGGTGCTGCAGGGCATCGGGGTCGGGGCGGTCGGCGAGGCGGTCGGCGAGGTGTGCTTCAACACCGCCATGACCGGGTATCAGGAGATCCTGACAGACCCGTCCTACATGGCGCAGATCGTCGCCTTCACCTTCCCGCACATCGGCAATGTCGGGACCAACCTCGAGGATCTGGAGCAGATCAGCGGCGGGTCGGAGACCTCGGCCCGCGGCGCGATCTTCCGCGACGCCCCGACCGAGCCGGCCAACTACCGCTCCGACAGTCCGCTCAACGCCTGGATGGAGCGCCGCGGCGTCATCGGCCTGGCCGGGGTCGACACCCGCGCCCTGACCCGGGTGATCCGCGAGAAGGGCATGCCTCACGCCGTCATCGCCCACAGCCCGACCGGAGATTTCGACCTGGACGCCCTGGTCGCCAGGGCCAAGGGCTGGGCAGGCCTGGTCGGCCTCGATCTCGCCAAGGACGCCACCACCCGCCAGAGCTTCGTCTGGGACGAGCAGCTGTGGGAGTGGAACGAAGGCTACGGCAAGCTCGAGACCCCGAAGTACGAGGTCGTGGTCATCGACTACGGCGTCAAGCGCAACATCCTGCGCTCGCTGGCCTCGATCGGCGCCCGCGCCACGGTCGTGCCGGCCGACACCAAGGCCGAGGACATCCTGGCCCGCAAGCCGGACGGGGTGCTGCTGTCCAACGGTCCGGGCGACCCGGCGGCGACCGGCGAGTACTCGGTTCCTGAAATCCGCAAGCTGGTCGACAGCGGCGTGCCGGTCTTCGGCATCTGCCTGGGCCACCAGATGCTGGCCCTCGCCCTCGGGGCGAAGACGGTGAAGATGGACCAGGGCCACCATGGCGCGAACCATCCGGTGAAGGACCTGACCACCGGCAAGGTCGAGATCGTGTCGATGAACCACGGCTTCACCGTCGACCGCGCCACCCTGCCCGAGCCGGTGCGCGAGACCCACGTCAGCCTGTTCGACGGCACCAACGCGGGCCTGGAGCTGGCCGGCAAGCCGGTGTTCAGCGTCCAGCATCACCCCGAGGCCTCGCCCGGCCCGACCGACAGCCTCTACATCTTCGAGCGCTTCGCCGGCCTGATGGACAAGGCGAAGTAAGGTGGGGACTGCTTCCGTCGATAGACGGTAGCTGTCCCCGACAAGGCGGATCGCAAGCATCGGGGACAGCTACCGATGTCCCTGAAGAAGGGACACCGGAAGCAGTCCCCAACCCCTACTGCCGGCCTTCCAGCAGCTGCACGCTGAACGGGCCGCTGGTCCAGCTGTCGCCGACGTTCTTCGCCGAGACCGGCGTGCAGATCGTCGCCGGGTAGCCCGGGGGCGGGGCGCTGGAGAAGGTCAGGCAGACCTGCGAGCCCTTCAGCTGCCAGGTGCCCGCCAGTTCCTGGTCATTGGCCAGGCCGGTGAAGGTGTGGTCGGCCTCGTAGTAGATCTTCGAGGACATGCCGCTGGCGTCGGTGGTGACGGTGGTGTTGCCGATCCGCGAGGCCATGACCTCCTCGCCGGCGAAGGCGGCCGTGGCCGAAAGCAGAAGCGCCGCCGCGGCGGCCAGAACGATACGCATGACATCCTCCCCAGGTTGTTGGCTGACCGAGTCGTAGACCTGTCCCAACGCGGCGACAACGCCCGCGGCGCGGCGTATGATCATGCTGCGGACATGAATGTGGGACAGGATCGACGCCGTGAACCCGATCCCTCGCCGCATCGTCGCGCTGCTTGCCCTGCTGTTGCTGGGCGCTTGCGGAACGCTGCCGCGCGACACCTTCGATCCGCTGGACACGCGGGTCGCCGCGCCGGCCGGCCTGACCGACGTACGGTTCGCGGCCAGCGACGCCGACGCGGCCCTGACCAACTCCGGGCCGATCCGGGCGCGGATCGAGGCCGACAAGGGCGACTTCACCGTCCTGGCCCTGTCGGGCGGCGGCGCGAACGGGGCCTGGGGCGCCGGCGTGCTGGCCGGCTGGACCAAGACCGGCCAGCGCCCGCGCTTCGATGTCGTCACCGGGGTCAGCACCGGCGCCCTGGCCGCGCCGTTCGCGTTTCTCGGGCCGGACTGGGACGCCCGGATGGAGGCGGCCTACACCGACGGCGGGACGGACGAACTGATCAGCCTCAAGGCCCTGGCGCCGTTTCGCGGCCCGTCGCTGTTCAGCGCCGCGCCCGTGCGGCGCCTTGTCGAGACCTATGTCGACGCGGCCATGCTCAGGGCCATCGCCATCGAGCACGCCAGGGGGCGACGGCTGCTGGTCGCCACCACCAATCTGGATGCCCAGGAGACCACCATCTGGGACATGGGCGCGATCGCCGCTCGCGGTGGTCCGGGGGCCATCACGCTGTTCCAGGACATTCTGGTCGCCTCCTCCAGCATTCCCGGCGTCTTCCCGCCGGTGATGATCGGCATGGACGGCCCGACCGGGCGGTTCTCGGAGATGCACGCCGACGGCGGGGTGATGACGCCCTTCTTCACGGTGCCCGAGTCGATGCTGCTGTGGACCGACCCCGGCGGCAGCGTGCACCGCGGCGTCCTCTATGTGCTGATCAACGGCCAGGTGGGTTCCAGCTTCGGCGTCACCCGCGGCAGCCTGGTCGGCATCCTGGCGCGGTCCTGGGACGCGATGAGCAAGGCCTCGACCCGCACCACCCTGGCCGCCACCGTCGGCTTCGCCGACCGCAACGGCCTGACCGTGCGGATCAGCGAGATCCCCGACGAGGCCGAGGCCCAGGGGCTGAACTTCAAGGCCGACAACATGCGGAAGCTGTTCCGGATGGGCTACGACCGCGCCGTGGCCGGCGAGGCCTGGCATGCACCGGAGAAGCCCGGACCCTGACGCCCTGACACGGGATGTGGACAGGGGGCAATCGACACTTGCCCCGACCCGACTCCGCCTCTAAACGACCCGCTTAACCTGATGTTTGTCCGACCCGGCCGCGCAGTCGCTGCGCGACCGCCTTTGCGCGCGAAAAGACCATGCCCAAACGCACCGATATCTCCTCGATCCTGATCATCGGCGCCGGGCCCATCGTCATCGGCCAGGCCTGCGAGTTCGACTACTCCGGCGTCCAGGCCTGCAAGGCGCTGCGGGCCGAGGGCTACCGGATCATCCTGGTCAATTCGAACCCCGCCACCATCATGACCGATCCGGACGTGGCGGACGCGACCTACATCGAGCCGATCACGCCCGAGATGGTCGCCAAGATCATCGCCAAGGAGCGGCCCGACGCCCTGCTGCCGACCATGGGCGGACAGACGGCGCTGAACACCGCGCTGGCGCTGGAGGCCAACGGCACGCTGGCGAAATACGGCGTCGAGATGATCGGCGCGAAAGCCGACGTCATCGACAAGGCCGAGGACCGCCAGAAATTCCGCGACGCCATGGACAAGCTGGGCCTCGAAAGCCCCAAGTCCAAGGCCGCCCACACTCTGGCCGAGGCGCTGGAGGGGCTGGAGTTCGTCGGCCTGCCGGCCATCGTCCGCCCCAGCTTCACCCTGGCCGGCACCGGCGGCGGCATCGCCTACAACCGCGAGGAGTTCGAGGAGATCGTCCTGCGCGGCCTGGACCTCTCGCCGACCACCGAGGTGCTGATCGAGGAAAGCGTCCTGGGCTGGAAGGAGTTCGAGATGGAGGTGGTCCGCGACAAGGCGGACAACTGCATCATCGTCTGCTCGATCGAGAACATCGACCCAATGGGCGTCCACACCGGCGACTCCATCACCGTCGCCCCGGCCCTGACGCTGACCGACAAGGAATACCAGCGCATGCGCAAGGGCAGCATCGATGTGCTGCGCGAGATCGGCGTCGAGACCGGCGGGTCCAATGTCCAGTGGGCGATCAACCCGGCCGACGGCCGCATGGTCGTCATCGAGATGAACCCGCGCGTGTCGCGGTCCTCGGCCCTGGCCTCGAAGGCCACGGGCTTCCCGATCGCCAAGGTCGCCGCCCGCCTGGCGGTCGGCTACACGCTCGATGAGCTGGCCAACGACATCACCGGCGGCGCCATGCCGGCGTCGTTCGAGCCGAGCATCGACTATGTCGTCACCAAGATCCCCCGCTTCGCCTTCGAGAAATACCCGGGCGCCGAGCCGCACCTGACCACCTCGATGAAGTCGGTCGGCGAGGTCATGGCCATCGGCCGCACCTTCGCCGAGAGCCTGCAGAAGGCCCTGCGCGGGCTGGAGACCGGCCTCACCGGTCTGGATGAGATCGATATCCCCGGCACGGCCGATCCGGACACCGCCCACGCCGCCGTGCTGCGCGCCCTGGCCATGCCGACGCCCGACCGGCTGCTGGTCATCGCCCAGGCCTTCCGCCACGGGCTGACGGTCGAGGAGATCAACGGCGCCTGTTCCTACGAGCCCTGGTTCCTGCGCCAGATCGCCGAGATCGTGCGCGAGGAGGGCCGCGTCCGCGTCGCCGGCCTGCCGCGCGACGCCGACGCCATGCGCCGTCTCAAGGCCATGGGCTTCTCCGACGCCCGGCTGGCGAAGCTGGTCAGCGGCAGCGAGGTCGGCGTCCGCGCCGCCCGCCACGCCCTGGACGTCCGGCCGGTGTTCAAGCGCATCGACACCTGCGCCGGCGAGTTCGCGGCCACCACGCCCTACATGTACTCGACCTATGAGACCGGGGCCCTCGGCCAGGCGCCGGACTGCGAGTCCGAACCCAGCAACCGCCGCAAGGCGATCATCCTGGGCGGCGGTCCCAACCGGATCGGCCAGGGCATCGAGTTCGACTACTGCTGCTGCCACGCGGCCTTCGCGCTGGACGCCATCGGCATCGAGTCGATCATGGTCAACTGCAACCCCGAGACCGTCTCGACCGACTACGACACCTCCGACCGCCTCTACTTCGAGCCGCTGACGGCCGAGGACGTGCTGGAGCTGATCCACGTCGAGCAGAAGAACGGGACCCTGGCCGGGGTCATCGTCCAGTTCGGCGGCCAGACGCCGCTGAAGCTGGCCCATCCGCTGGAGCAGGCCGGCATCCCGATCCTGGGCACCAGCGTCGACTCCATCGACCTGGCCGAGGACCGCGAACGCTTCCAGCAGCTGCTGCACCGCCTGGACATCGCCCAGCCGGTCAACGCCCTGGCCCGCAGCGCCGCCGAATGCTTCACCGCCGCCGCCGAAGTCGGCTACCCGATCGTCATCCGTCCCTCCTACGTGCTGGGCGGCCGGGGCATGGAGATCATCCGCGACGACGAGCAGCTGGAGCGCTACGTGCGCACCGCCGTCGAGGCCAGCGGCGACGCGCCGATCCTGATCGACCAGTATCTGAGCCGCGCCACCGAGGTGGACATCGACGCCCTCTGCGACGGAACCGACGTCTTCGTCGCCGGCGTGCTGGAACACATCGAGGAAGCCGGCGTGCACAGCGGCGACAGCGCCTGCTCGATGCCGCCTTTCTCGCTGCGCGAGGACATCATCGCCGAGCTGAAGCGTCAGACCGTCGAGATGGCCCTGGCCCTGAACGTGCGCGGTCTGATGAACGTGCAGTTCGCCATCGAGGAGCCGCACTCGGCCGCCCCGCGCATCTATGTGCTGGAAGTGAACCCCCGCGCCTCGCGCACGGTGCCGTTCGTGGCCAAGACCATCGGCCAGCCGGTCGCCGCCATCGCCGCGAAGATCATGGCCGGCCAGTCGCTGGCCAGCTTCGGCCTGGTCGACAAGCCGTACGACCACATCGCGGTGAAGGAGGCGGTCTTCCCGTTCGCCCGCTTCGCCGGGGTCGACACGGTGCTGGGCCCGGAGATGCGCTCGACCGGCGAGGTCATGGGCCTGGACTGGAAGCGCGAGGGCGAGACCAGCATGGCGCCCGCCTTCGCCCGCGCCTTCGCCAAGAGCCAGCTGGGCGGCGGCGTCTCCCTGCCGACGGCCGGAACCGCCTTCGTCTCGGTCAAGGACAGCGACAAGGTCTGGATCCTCGAGCCGGTGCGCCTGCTGAAGGCGGCGGGCTTCCGCGTGCTGACCACCGCCGGCACCGGCGCCTGGCTGAAGGAGCAGGGCGTGGAGACCGAACTGGTCCGCAAGGTCCTGGAAGGCCGTCCGCACATCGTCGACGCCATGAAGAACGGCGAGGTCCAGCTGGTCTTCAACACCACCGAGGGCAAGCAGTCGCTGAGCGACAGCTTCGAGATCCGCCGCACGGCGCTGATGATGAAGATCCCCTACTACACCACCTCGGCCGGCGCCCTGGCCGCGGCCCAGGCGATCACCTCCGCCCCGCTCGCGGCGTTGGAAGTGCGGGCGCTGCAGAGCTACTAGAACGCCGATCCTTAACCGCGCGCGCGGTGTTCATCAGGGTGGCCAGAGCCCTCGACACCGGGCACGCCAACCTTCCTAGGCCGTCGCCTCGAATGTCAGCACGCGGTCCCCTGCCCGCGGCGCGCGGGACCGGTTGTAGCCGCCGATGACACGCACATCGCCGAACCCTGACTGGCGAAGGGCCAGCTCGAACTCGGCCATGCCCCAGGCCCGCTGAACCATCGGATCGATCTGGGTCTCCACCAGCCGGTGATCGCGCCAGCGCTCGTAGCGATAGCGGGTGGCGAAGGTCTGGCGCAGCCAGTCGGTCCCGGCTCCGTCGCCCTCGAGGGTCAAGAGGTCGCCGTTGGCGGCGGTCCAGTCGCGGCGGTCGATGATCGGCCGGGCCAGCGCCGACAGCGGCTGCAGGTCGACCATCAGCAGGCCGCCCGGCTCCAGGCAGTCGTGGAACCGCCGCAGCACAGCAAGCGCGACGGCGACATCGGCGATCAGCGTGAACGAGCTGACCGGCAGCACGATGGCGGCGAACCGCCGGTCACAGGCGAAGTCCTCGAACCGCTGCAGCGACAGGTCGGCGGCGAGACCAAGCTCGTCGCAGCGCGACCGGCATCGCGCCAGCATCTGCGGGCTCGGATCAAACCCGGTCATCGCGTGGCCAGCCTGGGCCAACGGAATGAGCGCCCGCCCCGACCCGCAGGCGGGCTCCAGGATCGGTCCGGCCACGCCGGCCAGGCGGTCGAGATAGAAGGCGGTGTCCGGCAAGGCGCCGACCGGCTTGTCGAGGTCGTAGATCTCCGCGGCGATCTCGCCATAGAGGTTGGTGGTCGGGTTGGACATGAGGGTCTTTCGGGTCCGCCGTCACGCCCTGGTCAGGCGGGCAGCGATGAAGGATGCGCCCCGGCGCATCACCGGGGCGGAGCGGTTGGCCGGCGGTTGTCCGCGGCGCGTATGTCGCCTCAAGCCTTCATAAGACCATCAACGTGGCCGCGCGCGGACCGGCCGTCAACCGTCGACTCCCATGGCTGCGTCCCTCGCGACGACGATGTCGCGGCCGCGCGCTCCGACGCTGGAGTCCACTCTGCACCTCACCCCAAATCCTTGCACCAAAAGGGGGGGGGTCGTGCAGCCGGACCCTTGCGACTCCCCCGGAATCCTTGCTTGAAACGGCCCTTCTGTCCGCAAGGGATCTTCAGTCCATGTCTCGTTTCGCCGGCGCCCTGGCCGCTGTTCTCGTCGCCTCCACCGCGCTCGCGCCCGTCCAGGCTCTCGCCCTGACAAAGCCGGAGGCCGCGGCCGCCTGGGTCGCGCGGTCGCAGGCCTTCATCGCCGTCCTTGAGGATCCCACCACCAACGAGCGCAATGTGCTCAAGCGCCAGCACGAGGCCTGCAAGGGTTTGACCGGCGAGCGGATGAAGATGGGCGGCTACTGGCCCCTCTGGGCGGCCGAGGGCATGGGCTCATTCTGCAAGTCGCTGGACGGCTTCCACGGCGCCATCACCGTGAACGACCCGTGCGGCGAACTGAAGAAGGCCGGCGGCTATTTCGCCAAGGCCAAGCCGTTCGGCGATTCCGAAGCGGTGGTCCCGACGGCGGCGAAGCTGGTGGCGATGATCGAGGTGATGCGCGCCAGCGCCCGGGAGGCCGGCTTCCGCCGCTGCTGAATCTTGCGGCGGTAAACTGCCGGCGGGACAAGAGGCCGCGACATACTGACCCGCCTGGAAACAGCGTGGTTTATCATTCGTTTAAGTGTTGAAACGGCATGAAGGCCCATGCGGTTCTTCACGCCGATACTGCTACTCGTTTTGAGTACAACTGTCGTCATCGCGCTCGGGGCGGGACCACGTCCCGGCGAGCGCTTGCTGGCGGCTGTCTATCCCCCCTGGTGGTCCGACGCGCGGATCGCCGGCGCGGCGGCCTCCGCCGGCGACATCGCCGCCGCCGGCGGCGTCCGCAACGTCCTTGTCATTCATGGCGACCCGACCGGGCTCGCCGCGCGGGTGCGCCGCTCCGGCGCCCTGCTTGTGCTGGGCGGCGACGCCGCTCGCCTTTGCACCGACCCCCAAGCCCTGGAGGCCTGATCGTGTTCCTGGATCTCGAGCAACAACGCAAGACCGGCACCAGTCTGCTGGTCGGCGCCCTGTGGGCCTTCGCGGTCGTCGCCACGACGGCCAGCCTCATCGTCGGCGGCAACTGGCCGGCGATCGGGGGCGGCGCCGCGGTCCTGGCCGGAGGCGCGACCCTGGCCTGGAGGATCCTGCCCCAGGGCCCGCAGCTGCGCATCGCGGTGGCCATGATGCTGATGGCCCAGGTGTCGATCCTGGTGGCGGCGCTGGCCGGACATCCCTGGCAGATCGACATGCACATGGCCTATTTCGCCGCCCTCGCCCTGCTGGCCGTCTACTGCGACTGGAAGGCGATCGTCGCCGCCGCCGCGACGGTGGCCGTGCACCACCTGCTGCTCAGCTACGTCCTGCCGGCGGCGGTATTCCCGGGTGCGGCGAGCCTTGGCCGGGTCATCGTCCATGCGGTGATCCTGGTGCTGGAGGCCGGGGTGCTGATCGGCATCGCCGTCAACCTGGACCGCATGTTCCGCACCCTCGACAGTCGCAACGCCGCCACCCAGAAGGCGCTCGCCGAAGCCGAGGCGGCCACCCGCTCGGTCGAGGAAGGCCACCGCGCCCAGATCGAGACCCGCCAGGCCCATGACGCCGAGCGTCGCACGGTCGAGGCCGAGCAGACCCGGGTCGTCGAAAGCCTGGCCACCGCGCTGGAACGCCTGGCCGCCGGGGACCTGACCTCGCGCATCGAGGAGGCGTTCACCGGCCGCTACGCCAAGCTGCGCGTCGACTTCAACGAGGCCGTCGGCCGTCTGCGCGACGCCATGTCGACCATTTCCTCGACCACCGACGGCATCGACAACGGCGCCGACGAGATCAGCCACGCGGCCAGCAACCTGTCGCGGCGCACCGAGCACCAGGCCGCCAGCCTGGAGGAGACCGCCGCCGCCCTCGACGAGATCACCGCCACGGTCCGCAAGACCGCCGGCGTCGCCCGCGAGGCCAGCGAGGTGGTCACCCAGACCCGGTCGCAGGCCGAGACCTCCGGCACGGTCGTGCAGGACGCCGTGCGCGCCATGAGCGCCATCGAGACCTCGGCCGGCGAGATCGGCCAGATCATCGGGGTCATCGACGAGATCGCCTTCCAGACCAACCTGCTGGCCCTCAATGCCGGCGTGGAAGCGGCCCGGGCCGGCGACGCCGGCAAGGGCTTCGCGGTCGTCGCCTCCGAGGTGCGGGCGCTCGCCCAGCGCTCGGCCGACGCCGCCAAGGAGATCAAGGCCCTGATCGCCGCCTCCGCCACCAACGTCGGCCAGGGCGTCGAACTGGTCGGCCGCACCGGCACGGCGCTGAGCAGCATCGTCGAGCAGGTGGTCCGCATCGACCAGCTGGTCAGCGAGATCGCCTCCTCGGCCCAGGAGCAGGCTCTGGGCCTCTCGGAGGTGAACACCGCCGTCAACGAGATGGACCAGGTCGTTCAGCAGAACGCCGCCATGGTCGAGGAATCCACAGCCGCGACGATGGCCCTGAAGAACGAGGCGTCCGAGCTGGCCCGCATGGTCGGCCGCTTCCGCATCGCCGGCGGCGACGACCGGCCCGAGGTGCTGCGCGACCGCGATCGGCTGCGGGCGCTGGCCGGCTGAGCCGGCGCCGCGACGCCTTGCCCCAAAAGGGTGGTGTCGTGCTCCCGGGGTCTTGCGAGGACGCGGCCGTTGCGGCTTCACCGGGGCGTTTCCTGTCCCTTCGCGAGTCGCTTCGTCATGCCGTCCAACCGTCGCTCCGCCGCCGTCGCCGCCCTGCTGGCCGCCGGCCTTTTCGCGTCTCACGCCTCCGCCGCCATGCTCACCAAGCCGGAAGCGGCGGCGACCTGGGTGGCGCGCAATCGCGCCTTCCTCGCCGTGTCCCAGGATCTGGCCCGCAACGGCGCGAACCTCCTGCCGGCGCAGCAGGCGGCCTGCCGGGGCCTGATCGGCGAGCACCTGCGCATCGGCGGCATCACGCCGCACTGGGCCACCGGCGCCCAGCGCAACTTCTGCCGGGCGATGGACGGCTTCAACGGCAAGGCGTCGGTGAAGAACCCGTGCGGCGATCTCAGGTCCGCCGCCAGACAGTACGGCAAGGCCGTTCCGTTCGGTGACTCCGAAGCGGTCACGGAGACCTCGCGGCAGATGGTTGGGCTGATCGAGATCATTCTGCGCGCCGCCAGCCAAACCCATAAGTGCTGACACGAGGCAAGGGCCGGCTGCTGGACAGTCCCCCGGAGCGGGCTAGCTTCCGGGTATGACCCGGAGCGCGCCATGCTGACCGTCCACCACCTGAACAACTCCCGCTCGCAGCGCGTGCTCTGGCTGCTGGAGGAGCTGGGGCTGCCCTACGAGATCCGGCGGTACGAGCGGGACGGCAAGACCATGCTGGCCCCACCGGAGCTGAAGGCGGTGCATCCGCTGGGCAAGTCGCCGGTGATCACCGACGGACCGGCGACGCTGGCCGAGACCGGCGCCATAGTCGAGACGATCTGCGAGGCCTACGCTGGCGGTCGCCTGCGCCCGGCGGCGGGGACGGAGGACCGGCTGCGCTGGACCTACTGGATGCACTACGCCGAGGGCTCGGCCATGCCGCCGCTCTTGATGAAGCTGGTCTTCACCGCCCTGCCCCAGCGCGCGCCGGGCCTGATCCGCGGCCTGGTGAAGGCGGTCAGCAGTTCGGCGCTGAAGGGCTTCGTCGACCCGCAGCTGAAGAGCCACTTCGACTACTGGGAGGCGGAGCTGGGCAAGTCGGCCTGGTTCGCGGGCGAGACGTTCAGCGCCGCCGACATCATGATGAGCTTCCCGATCGAGGCCGCCGCCGATCGCGCCGGCGCCCTGGACGGCCGCCCGCGCCTGGCCGCCTTCCTCAAGGCGATCCACGCCAGGCCGGCATACCAGGCGGCGTTGGCGAAGGGCGGGCCCTACGCCTACGCCTGACCAGAGCACGTTCCGATTAGTGGGAACCGGCAATCGGATCAAACGTGCGGCAACGAAAAACCTAGAGCAGCGCGATTTGATTCCATCAAATCGAGCCCTGCTCTAGGACTGGCTGGCGCGCTCGCCGTGCTCGGCCAGGTCCAGGCCGTCCTCGATGGCGATTTCACTGGCGCGCAGGCCGACCAGGCGATTGACCACCCACAGCAGGCCCAGGCTGACCGCGCCGGACCAGATCACGACCACCGCCAGACCCAGCAGCTGGACGCCCAGCTGCGCGCCGACGCCGTGCCCGGCCGGGAAGCCCGCGCCGCCGAGCGCCGGACTGGCCAGCACCGACACCAGCAGGATGCCGAGGATGCCGCCCACGCCGTGAACGGCGAAGACATCCAGGGAGTCGTCGATCTTGAACCGGGCCTTCACCAGGTGGACCGCCCAGAAGCAGACCAGGCTGCCGGCCGCGCCGAGCACCAGCCCGCCGCCGGGGCCGACGAACCCGGACGCCGGCGTCACGGTGGCGAGGCCGGCCACCACGCCGGTGACCACGCCGATCATGCTCGGGCGGCCGAAGCGGATCCACTCGACAGCGCCCCAGACCATGCCCGCGACGCAGGCCGAGACATGGGTGGCGACGATGGCCATGCCGGCGTCGGCCCCGGCCGACAGCGCGCTGCCGCCGTTGAAACCGAACCAGCCGACCCACAGCAGGCCGGCGCCGATCATCGTCATGCCCGGATTATGGGGCGGCGCCTGGTCGCGCGGGAAGCCCTCGCGCGGGCCGACCCGGATCGCGAAGACCAGCGCCGAGACGCCGGCCGTGGCGTGCACCACCAGACCGCCGGCGTAATCCATGACCCCCAGCTTGGCGAGCCAGCCGCCGCCCCAGATCCAGTGGGTCACCGGCGCGTAGACCGCCAGCAGCCAGAGCCCGGAGAACAGCAGCACGGCGGCGAACCGCGCCCGCTCGACCACCGCCCCGATGATCAGCGCCGGCGTGATGATCGCGAAGGTCGTCTGGAACAGGAAGAACACCGGCTCCGGCAGGGACCCGACCAGGGCGCTGCGCGGGTCGGCGCCGAGGAAGACCCTGTTCAGGTCGCCGATGAAGCCGGCGGTTCCGGAGAAGGCCAGGCTGTAGCCGACCGCGAGCCAGAGGACGGTGCAGACACAGGCGATGGCGACGCACTGCATGAGCACCGACAGCACGTTCTTCTCGCGCACCAGGCCACCGTAGAACAGGGCCAGGCCCGGCAGGGTCATCAGCAGGACAAGCGCCGAGGCCGAGAGAATCCAGGCCGTGGCGGCCGGGTCGACCGTCCCCGGCGTCGCCGCCAGGGCCGTGGCCGGCGCCATCGCCAGCGCCCCCAGTCCCAGCGCACAGATGCGCGCGCCGCTGCTCGCGAACCGCTTCATGGCCGTCTCCCCCTGTTCCCCGGAGCCTTCGCCCTCGATGTTGTAAGCAGCGTTAGCAGAACCGCGGCCGCTTCTGCCAGCCCGGCAACCGTGGCGATTGTCGCAACACGCGGTGGACAGCCCGGCCGGCACGGTCCAGCTTATCGCCGATAACAAACAAGCCACGGGAGAGGCGCATGACGGGACGCGTAGCGGGCAAGGTCGCCCTGGTCACAGGCGCCGCGAGCGGCATCGGGCGCGGCTGCGCCGAGCTGCTGGCGGCGGAGGGTGCCAAGGTCGCCCTGACCGACATCCAGAACGACAAGGGCCGCGAGGTCGCCGCCGCCATCGGCGCCAATGCGATCTACATCCCGCATGACGTGACCAGCGAGGACGCCTGGATCGCCGTGGTCGAACAGGTCCGCGCCGCCTTCGGCCGGCTGGACATCCTGGTCAACAACGCCGGCATCGGCATCGGCGGCCCGGTCACCGAGTTCAGTCTCGCCGACTGGCGCCGGCAGCAGGCCATCAACGTCGAGGGCGTCTTCCTGGGCGTGAAGCACAGCCTGCCGCTGATGCGCCAGGGCGGCGGCGGCAGCATCATCAACGTCTCCTCGATCGCCGGCCTGACCGGCGCGGCCAACATGACCGGCTACTGCGCCACCAAGGGCGCGGTGCGGCTGTTCACCAAGGCCGCCGCCATGGAATGCGCCGCCGCCCATGACGGCGTGCGGGTCAACTCCATCCACCCGGGCATCATCGAGACTCCGATCTGGGACACCATCTCGAGCACGGTCGTCGACGGCGGCAACGCCGGCCCGCAGCGGACCATGAACCTGGACGACATGACCGCCGTCGCCACCCCGCTGGGCCACAAGGGCTGGCCGGTCGACATCGCCCAGGGCGTGCTGTTCCTGGCCAGCGACGAGTCCCGCTACATGACCGGGTCTGAACTGGTCATCGACGGCGGCATGACCGCGCGGTGAGGCATAGGGGACAGTTTAAGATGTCCCTTGGGACACCTTGAACTGTCCCCGACCTTTTGCCCCTACAGCCCCTTCGCCAGCACGACGTCGTCGTAGCCGTTGTCGCCGACGTGGAAGACGCGCGTGCCGACCTGCTTGAAGCCGTTGCGGCCGTAGAAGGCCAGCGCCCGGCCGTTGCGCTGGTAGGCGGCCAGCAGCAGGCGCTTGGCGCCGGCCGCGCGGGCGGTCTCGACGGCGGTGTCCATCATCATCTGCCCCAGCCCGCCGCCGTGGAAGCGGTGCAGGGCGTAGATCCGCGTCAGCTCCAGGTCGCCGGGCTCGGCCGCCACCGGCAGGTCGCAGGGGCCCAGCAGCATGAAGCCGACCGGCGCCTTGCCCTCGTCGATCTCGGCCAGGAACAGGCGGCGCGTCGGGTCGGCGAGCAGCGCGGCGTAGGACGCCGGCGCATGGGTGGTCTGGCAGTGGTGGATGATGTCGTCCCCGTCGACGATGCCGGCGTAGGTCTCCAAGAAGGTCGCGCTGGCGACGACGGAAAGGCGGACGGCGTCGTCGGCCGTGCAGGGTCTGATCGAGAGGGTCATGGTCGCCGGATGTCTTGCGGGGGAGCCCGGGTGATACCGCCGCGGAACCCGTCCGTCACCCCGCCATCAGCAGCAGCGCGGCGCCGCCGGCGATAGCCACGGTCCCGGCGACGCGGCCGCCGGTCATCCGCTCGCGCAGGAAGATCACCGCGATGCCAACGGCGAACAGGATCGAGGTCTCGCGCAGCGCCGCCAGCCGGGGCGTGTCGCCCAGCCGATAGGCGTAGAGCGCCAGGCCGTAGGTGACGATCGACAGCGCCCCGGCGATGAGGCCCGCCTTCCACTCCGCCCGCGCCGCCAGCAGGAACCTCGGCCCCCGCCACAACGCGAACAGCAGGGCGATGCCGCCGCCCATCGCCACATAGACCCAGGCGATGTAGCTCAGGGCGCCGGGCGCCGCCCGCACGCCCTGGGCGTCGATCACCGTGTAGAGGGCGATGCAGACGCCGGTCGCGGTCGCCCAGCCGAGCCCTCGGCGATCAACCTGCTTGCCCAGTCCGACGACCATGACGCCCAGCGATACGCAGCCGATCCCCGCCGCCGTGACCCAGCTGACCGGCTCGGCGAACACCAGCACCGCCACGGTCGAGGCCAGGGCCGGCGCCACGCCGCGCGCGATCGGGTAGGCCACCGTCATGTCGGCCCGCTCGAAGGCCTTCACCAGGCAGATCAGGTAGACGACATGGGTCGCCCAGCTGCCGGCCAGCCAGCCCCAGGCGCCGTGCGGCAGGGGCAGGAAGAAGACGAACGGCAGGATCAGCAAGCCCGAGAAGCCGTCGATCAGGGCGCGGCTGGACAGCTTGTCCTTGCCGGACTTGAGGATGGCGTTGACCACGGCGTGCACCGCGCCGGAGGCGATCATCATCAAGCCGGCGGTCTGGGCCAGGGTCATGGGCCAGTGGTGACAGGCTTACCCGGCGCCGAGCAAGCCCGCCCCACTGCGCCTGACCCGCGAGTCGGCGATCATCCGCAGGGTGAAGCCGGATGCCCTCCGTACACGGCGCCGCTAGCGTCAGGGTCGGAGGGACCACCATGGACACCCTGGTCGTCTGTATCGCCGCCGCCTTCTCGGGCCTGCTCTTCCTGGGCGTCGCCTGGCTGACCCGCGCCGGCTACTGGCGGGTCGCCGCCGCCCTGATGAGCGGACTGGTCGCCGCCGCCTTCGCGTTCGGCCTCGATCGCGCCGCGTTCGAGTTCGGCTGGTGGACCTACGGCAAGATGGACACCCATGCGCCGGTCCTGGCCTATGCCTCGACCGCGCTGTGGTTCGGCGGCGGGCTGGGCCTGGTCGGCTGGCGGATGATCCGCAACTGGGGCGGCGCCGGCGAGGCGCTCTACTTCATCGGCTTCGTGCTGCTGGGCCTCGGCCGGGACTTCGCGCTGTCGGCGACCGGCGTCGGTTTCACCTGGGGCGAGGGCTACCTGCCCATCGCGATCAGCGCCGCCGGCTGGCTGGCCATCGCCTTCCTGGTCCAGCTGGGCATGCAGGTGCTGGTCGGGTCGGTCGATAGCGACCCCCTGGCCCCCGAGCGCCTGCCGTCGCTGGAACCGACCGCGTGGCCCTTCGACGCCGACGCGCCGCGGGCCAGCTTCGTCGCGCGGGACTGAACCGACTGCCGCAGCGGCAGATCAAGGGCCCCGCGCCGCCCCGCTCCCGCTGCATCGCAGCATCTCCCTTGCTATCTCGCGGGCCAAAGTCTAGTCTTGACGCCCCCGGACGTCTGCGCCCGCGGCCGGATCAACCACCTCCCCAGGGCGAACCCGAGCTAATCTCCGAATGGAAAAAGTGCCGATGACCGCCGGGGGCTACACCTCCCTCGACGAAGAACTGAAGCGTTTGAAAACGATTGAGCGGCCGAGTGTCATCGCCGCGATTTCGGAAGCGCGCGCGCATGGCGATCTCAGCGAGAACGCCGAGTATCATGCCGCCAAGGAGCGCCAGGGCTGGATCGAAGGCCGGATCGCGGAGATCGAAGACAAGATCGCCCGCGCCCAGATCATCGACGTGTCCAAGCTCTCCGGCTCGCAGGTGAAGTTCGGCGCCACGGTCACCGTGGTCGACGAGGACACCGAGGACGAGGGCCGCTACCAGATCGTCGGCGAACACGAAGCCGACGTGAAGGGCGGGCGCATCTCGCTGTCCTCGCCGCTGTCGCGCGCGATGATCGGCAAGGAGGTCGGCGACGTGGTCGAGGTGAACACACCCGGCGGCGTGAAGGCCTACGAGATCCTCAAGGTCGAGTGGCTCTAGGGGGCGCATAGCCCTTTCGGCCATTTTTCCACCGTCATCCTCGGACTTGTTCCGAGGACCCAAGCACACTCGCGCCTGACGGTGTTCATGGGTGGTCGGGACGAGCCCGACCATGACGAAGCTGGGATGCGCGGTGGCCAGGAAGCCGACACAACCTCCCCTGATCCTCTGGGCGATGTCCGACGGACGCGCGGGCATCGAGGCCCAGGCCCTTGGCCTGGCCGAAGCGGTGGCGCGTCAGCGCGACGCGGAGATCGTCGTCAAACGCATCGGCTGGAAGGGGAGTCTGGGCCGTCTGCCCTGGTGGCTGACCCTGTTCCCGCGCCGCTGGCTGACGCCCGAGAGCGACGTTGCCGCGCCCTGGCCCGACATCCTGATCGCCGCCGGCCGCGCCACCCTGCCCCTGGCCATCCGCATGAAGACGTGGTCGGGCGGCAGGACCTTCGTGGTCCAGATCCAGGACCCCCGCGTGCCGGCCAAGTACTTCGACCTGGTGATCCCCCCTAACCACGACCGGCTGAAGGGCGACAATATCGTCTCGATCATCGGCGCCCCGCACCGGGTGACCGCCGACAAGCTGGCGGCCGAATACAGGCGCTTTTCGAAGGCCATCGACCCCCTGCCCCGCCCCCGCGCGGCTGTGCTGATCGGCGGCCGCTCGAAGGCCTTCGACCTGACGCCCGAGCGCGCCGCGAAGATCGCCAACGACATCCAGCAGGCGATCGAGGCGGCCGGCGGTTCGCTGCTGATGACCTTCTCCCGGCGCACACCCGAGCAGGCCAAGGCGCTGCTGACCGCCAGGCTCAAGCACCTGCCCGGCATCATCTGGGACGGCGAGGGCGACAACCCCTACTTCGCCTTCCTGGCCGGCGCCGACCATGTGCTGGTCACCGAGGACTCGGCGAACATGGCCACCGAGGCGGCCGGCACCGGCAAGCCGGTCTTCATCCTGAAGATGGACGGCCAGAGCCTGAAGTTCCGCCTGTTCCACGAGGAGCTGGAGCGCCACGGCGCGACCCGGCCGTTCGCCGGCGCCTTCGAGCGCTGGACCTATGAGCCGCTGACCGAGACTGACCGCGCGGCGAGCGAGGTGCTGGCCCGGCGCGATGCGGCGATGGCCGGCGACCCCGTCCGCTGACCCCGCTGGCCACGCCGCCGCCAGCGGGTATGATCCAGGCCTTCGTCGGGGAGTCTCATGCGTAACCTGTTCCTCAGCGCGGCCGTCGCGGCCTGCGTCCTGACCGGCCCCGCCGCCGCGAACGCCTTCCAGGCCGCCCCGGCGGCCACGGCCGAACTGGGCGTGACCGAGGCGGAGCGGACGGCGTTTCGCAACGGCATGATCTCCAGCGGCGGCGCGACGGTCTCGGCGGTGATCCAGCGCTATCCGACCGAATACCGCGCCTTCGAGACCTCGATCATCGCCGACTACAAGGCGGGCAGCATCACCATCGCCACGGCCCAGACCCGGGCGGCGGAATTCTTCAGTCTGCTGGGCGAGCGGATGATGGCCGACGTTCAACGCGCGCCGGACGCGGACCTTCGGGCGCTGGTCGCCGCCCAGGTCGTGGCCCTGAAGACGTTCAGCACGGTCAACGCCCGCGCCTGTCAGGAATTCGGCGAGAACGGCCAGATCAGCACCGCCACCGCCCTGGCCGCGAATGGCGCCATCTCGCCGGCGATGGGCGACTATGTCGCCGTCCAGCTGGCGACCGCAGACGCCGGTGCGCGGGCGAAGGTCCGCCGTGACAAGCTGACGGACGCCGAGCTGAAGCGCATCCTCGATGAGTACCTGCGGCGGGGCGGGTCCCAGACCTGGCTCGACGGCGCGGGGACCGGCGACTTCGGCGAGCTGACCGTGGCCGACCGTTGCCAGGCCAGCATCGTGCTGCTGGAATCCGTCCTCGCCCAGCCGGCCGCCACGGTCGGTCGCTTCATGGGTCCCGAATAGTCCGCGAGCCCGGAGCCAGCATGCGCCGCGTCCTGACCTCGTCGCCCCGACGGCCGGCCCACTGATGGCGGGGGCGAACTGATGGCCGACGAACGCATCCTCTTCATCGCCGACGCCGGCCCGGCCATCGGCGGCGGCCATGTCATGCGGTCGCTGACCCTGGCGCGGGCGCTGCAGGCGCGCGGCGCGGAATGCGCGTTCCGCAGCCATCCGGACGGCGACGCGGTCCTCGACGTCTTCGCCCGCGACCTGTTCCGGTTCGAGGACGACGCCAGCTTCGACGCCCTGGTCATCGACCACTACGCCCTGTCCGCGCCGGACCATGCGGCCATGGCGAAGGGGCGGCCGGTGCTGGTC
Organism: Caulobacter sp.; assembly: GCA_031426695.1. Taxonomy (GTDB): domain Bacteria; phylum Pseudomonadota; class Alphaproteobacteria; order Caulobacterales; family Caulobacteraceae; genus Caulobacter. Next base: position 46,181 of record JASJPM010000002.1, on the reverse strand, counting down.
ATCGACGACCTGGCCAACCGGCCGCTGGCCGCCGACATGGTGCTGGACTCCGGCATGGGCCGCCGGGCCGGCGACTACCGCGGCCTTGTGCCGGACGGCTGCGTGCTGCTGCTCGGTCCCGGCCATGCGCCGATGCGGCCGGAGTTCGTCGCCCTGCGCGCCGAGACCCTGGCCCGCCGCGCCGAGGGCAGGCCGGTGCGGCGTATCCTGGTGTCCCTGGGTCTCACCGACGTGGGCGGCTTCACCCTGCCCGCCACCCGGCGGCTGCTCGGCGCGGCGGCGCTCGACGTGGTGGTCGGTTCGGGCGCGCCCAGCCTGCCCGCCCTGAGCGCGCTGGCCGAAGACGATCCGTCGGTGACCCTGCATGTCGACACCCGCGACATGGCCCGGCTGACCGCCGACGCCGACATCGCCATCGGCGGCGGCGGCTCGTCGAGCTGGGAGCGCTGCGTGCTGGGCCTGCCGACGCTCCTGCTGGTGCTGGCTGACAATCAGACAGAGGCCGCCGTGGCGCTGGCCGAGGCCGGGGCGGTGATCGCGCTGGACGCCGCCGCCGAGTTCGAGACCGGCTTCGACGCCGCCGTCGCCCGGCTGATCTCCGAGGACGCCCTGCGCCGACGGCTGTCGACCGCCGCCGCCACGGTCTGCGACGGCCTGGGCGCCGACCGCGTGGCCGACGCCTTCCTAGCCCTGGTCCGGCGGCGGACCGGCGCGCCCCCTGGATAATGCTGCGACAGGCCCCATGTCGGGTTGGTCAGGGAGACGCCAATGAACAGTCAGAAAAAGTCCGTCGTCGTCACGGGCGTGTCCACCGGCATCGGCTGGGGAACGGTCAAGGTCCTGACCGGCAAGGGCTTCCACGTCTTCGGCAGCGTCCGCAAACCGGCCGACGCCGACCGGCTGAAGAGCGAATTCGGCGACGCCTTCACCCCGCTGCTGTTCGACGTCACCGATGAAGCCGCTGTCCGGGCCGGCGCCCGCCAGGTCGAGGCGGCGCTGGCCGGCGCGACCCTGAACGGGCTGGTCAACAACGCCGGCATCGCCGTCGCCGGCCCGCTGTTGCACCTCGATGTCGACGCGTTCCGCCGGCAGCTGGAGGTCAACCTGACCGGCGTGGTCATCGCCACCCAGGCCTTCGCCCCGCTGCTGGGCGCGGAGGGCGCGGGCCGCAAGGACCCCGGCCGCATCGTCAACATCTCCTCGGTGGGCGGCAGGACCGCCAACCCGTTCCTGGCCCCCTACAACACCAGCAAGTTCGGGCTGGAGGGCCTGTCAGAATCGCTGCGCCGCGAGCTGCTTCCTTTCGGCGTCGACGTCATCGTCGTGGCGCCCGGCGCGGTGGCGACGCCGATCTGGGACAAGGCCGACGAGATCGACCAGGCGCCCTATGCCAACACCCGCTACGCCGGGCCGCTGGCGAAGGTCGCCGCCTACATGCTGGAGATGGGCCGCAACGGCCTGCCGCCCGAGCGGATCGGCGAGGCCATCCACACCGCCCTCACGGCCCCTCGCCCCAAGGTCCGCTACACGGTCTCGCCCTCGCCGTTCCAGACGTTCATGTCCGAGAGGGTGCTGTCGCCCAGAGCGCTGGACCGGATCGTCGGCAAGCGGCTGGGGCTGTTGCCGGAGTAGGCCGCGGGGCTTTGCGTCCTTCGCGACGCGGCTTCGCCGCTCCTCAGGATGACGAATTCAGTGGAATCCAAACCCCGTTCGTCATGGTGAGGAGCGAGCTCTTGGGCGAGCGTCGCGAACCACGCAAGGCTACCCCACCATCCCCCAGTCCAGCGGCTCGCCAAACGCCAGGTCGCGGGTCGCCACCTTGCCCAGCACCTTGTCCAGGTCCGCCGGCGGCAGGCCGTTGCCGGGGCGCACGGAGCGGACATTGGCCTTCGTCAGGACCTCGCCGGCCTTCACCGGCGCGACGACGTACAGCGACCTGCGGAACTGCACATTGCCCCGCTCGCTACCCAGCAAGTCGTAGTTGACCTTGCCCAGCGAGGCCCAGGCGTCCTTGCAGTCACGCACCAGGGCGGAGAACTCGGCCGGCTCCAGGCTGAAGTCGGCGTCGGGGCCGCCGTCGCTCCGGGCCAGGGTGAAGTGCTTCTCGATCGCGCAGGCGCCCATGGCCACCGCCGCCACCGAAGCCGCCGTGCCCGGCGTGTGGTCCGACAGGCCGATGGGGCAGCCGAACCGCCCCGCCATGTCGGTCACCGTGCGGACATTGGCGTCCTCGAAGGTCGCCGGATAGCTGGAGGTGCAGTGGAGCAGCAGCACCCCGGCCGCCCCGCCGGCCAGCGCCGCGTCGCGGGCCGCCGCGATCTCGGCCAGGTTGGCCATGCCCGTGGAGATGATCAGCGGCTTGCCCCGCGCCGCCGCGTAGCGGATCAGCGGCAGGTCCACGGCCTCGAACGAGGCGATCTTGTAGGCGGGCGCGCCCAGCCCCGCGAGCAGGTCCACCGCCGTTTCGTCGAACGGGCTGGAGAACAGCGTCACCCCCCGCTTCGCCGCCCGCTCGAACAGGGCGCCGTGCCATTCGTAGGGCGTCTGGGCCTCGCGATAGAGCTCATGCAGGCTGCGGCCGTCCCACAGCCCGCCGGTGATGCGAAACTCCGGCCGGTCGACGTCGAGCGTGATGGTGTCGGCGGTATAGGTCTGGATCTTGATCGCGTCGCAGCCGGTGTCGGCGGCCGCGTCGATCATGGTCAGCGCCCGGTCCAGGCTGCCGTTGTGGTTCCCCGACAGCTCACAGATCACATAGGGCGGGTGATCCGGGCCGATCTTCCGGCCGGCGATGGTGATTTCGGAAGCGCTCATCGTTTACCGACCTCGATCACGGACACATCGCCTTGAAGCCCTTCGAGAACCTCTGGCCAGACGGCTTCCAGCCTCGCCAGCAAGAACCAGTTTCGCGTATTGCCGAAGCGAAGCCAGAGCACACGGGCGCGGGGACGCCGGTTCAATGCCCACTCGTTGAAATCGCGATCCTTCGTGACGAGTATGGCTTGGCGCTCCAGCGCAGTGGACCAGATCGTCTCATCCGAGGCGTCCTGCAGTCCCAGCGCGGCAACGTGGACCGCCTCGCACCCTTGGGTCCTGAGCCAGTCCGCAAGGAGCGACGGCAACTGCGCGTCGACGAGGAACCTCAAGCCGCGACTATGGCCGTGCCGGCGACAACAGCGGCCGCGTAGGCGATCGCGGCCCGCAGGTCATCAGCCTCAAGGTAGGGATAGTCTTCCAGAATCTCGGCTGCCGTCATCCCGCCGGCCAGCATCTCCAGCACGTCCTGAACACGCACACGTAGTCCCCGGATACAGGGGCGACCGTGCATCTTGCCCGGCTCGATTGTGATGCGGTCCAGAAGGTCGCTCATAGGGTCAATATAGCGCCGATGCGGAATCCCGCCTAGCGCTCGTCAGTCCCCGCCGCCTCCGCCATCACCACCGCCGTCCGAGCTGTCGTAGCGGTCGTCGCGGTGGCTCTGGACGCCACTGTCGCCCCCGCTGTCCACGACATCCCCCTTCTTCATCCTGGCCTGCGCCGCGAGGCCAAGGGCGATGCCGAGGGCGACACCGATGCCGATCCCCGCCCCGATGTTGTCCATGGCCACGCCTATGGCCACGCCGATCGCGATGCCAACGCCTATGCCGACCGGGAAGCCCGGGTTCACCTTCATCCTCATCCTCCACGCACGCCCATCGCGCCGGAGCGGAATCATCCCTAGATTAGCCCCCATGTCGACCTCCGCTCCCCGCACCACCCGCTGCCTGATCATCGGTTCCGGCCCCGCCGGCTGGACCGCCGCCATCTACGCCGCCCGCGCCCTGCTCAAGCCCGTGCTGATCCAGGGCATCCAGCCCGGCGGCCAGCTGACCATCACCACCGAGGTCGAGAACTATCCCGGCTTCGCCGAGGCCATCCAGGGCCCCTGGCTGATGGAGCAGATGGAGGCGCAGGCGCGCCACGTCGGCACCGAGATCATCAGCGACATCGTGCTGGAGGCCGACCTCTCGCAGCGCCCCTTCCGCATCAAGACCGACAGCGGCCAGGACTGGCTGGCCGAGACGGTGATCATCGCCACCGGCGCCCAGGCCAAGTGGCTGGGGCTGGAGAGCGAGCAGACGTTCCAGGGCTTCGGCGTTTCCGCCTGCGCAACCTGCGACGGCTTCTTCTACCGGGGCAAGGACGTGATCGTGGTCGGCGGCGGCAACACCGCGGTCGAGGAGGCGCTGTTCCTCACCAACTTCGCGGCCAAGGTCACGGTCGTGCACCGCAAGGACGAGTTCCGGGCGGAGAAGATCCTGCAGGAGCGGCTGTTCGCCAACCCGAAGATCGAGGTCATCTGGGACCACGCCGTCGACGAGGTGCTGGGCGAGACCGACCCCATGGGCGTCACCGGCGCGCGGCTCAAGAACGTCAAGACCGGCGAGACCCGTGAGGTGAAGGCCGACGGCGTGTTCATCGCCATCGGCCACGCCCCGTCCTCGGAGCTGTTCAAGGACCAGCTGGAGACCCACGCCGGCGGCTATCTGTCGGTGAAGCCGGGCACGGCCTCGACGGCCATCCCGGGCGTCTACGCGGCCGGCGACGTCACCGACGACGTCTACCGCCAGGCGGTCACCGCCGCCGGCATGGGCTGCATGGCCGCGCTGGAGGCTGTCCGCTTCCTGGCGGAACAGGACCATGCCGCCGACCAGCAGCCGATCAGCCACGACCAGGCGCAGAAGATCGGCGCATGGTGATCCGCCCGGCGGCCCCTGACGATCACGCCGCGATCCGGGACGTGGTCACGGCCGCCTTCACCGCCGAGTTCGGCAAGTCCGATGAAGCCGACCTCGTCGACGCCCTGCGCGCCGATGGCGACGCGCTGGTCGAGCTGGTCGCCGTGGATGACGAGGTGATCGTCGGCCACATCCTGTTCAGCCCGCTGGCCACCGACACCGGCGCCCGTTTCGCGGCCCTGGCGCCGCTGTCCGTCCAGCCGGGACGACAGAAGGACGGGCTGGGAACCTGGCTGATGGAGACCGCCCACGAACTGCTGCGCGCCGCCGGCGTCGAGGCGGTGATCGTGCTGGGCCACCCCGCCTACTACCCGCGCGTCGGCTACTCGTCGGACGCGGCGAAGACGGTGAAGTCGCCGTTCGCCGGGCCCTCGTTCATGGCCCTGGCGCTCAAGCCGGGCGCGCTCGATGCGCCGGTGACGGTCACCTACGCGAAGGCGTTCGGGATAACGGGGTAGCCAGCGCGTTGCGTCCTTCGACACGCCGCTTCGCGGCTGCTCAGGATGACTGGGAAAGAAGGCTCCCCATCATAGTCATCCTGAGTAGCGCCGCAGGCGCGTGTCGAAGGACGCAGGGCCGCGGTGCTCCCGACCGGTAAGCGCAAGCCTCAGTACCGCCGGGTGGCGATCGGCAGGTCGCCGCTGTCGACAGGCGGCGCGGCCGGCGCGGTGCTGATCGGGGCGTCGGGGTCTTCCATCGCCTTGAGGCGGGCGTTGATGTCGGAGACTTCCTGCGCGGTCGGCAGGCGACGGGTCGGCGCCAGGGCGCCGTCGACGCGCGGCGCCTCCTGGCCCGACGGCAGGGCGACCAGGTCCTGCACCGTGTAGGTCCGCTCCGTCCCGTCGACCGCCAGGGTCAGGGTTCGCGTCGCGACGCCGTTCGGAGTCTGGGTCTCGCCCACGAGCTGCGCGCCCTGGGTTCGGGAATCGAGCCCCTCGAGCACGGCGAGCGACAAGGTGTTCTCGCCCCCGGCGTAGCGGCCTGTGAAGGCGGGCGGCAGGCCCCAGGGGCCGGTCCAGCGATAGAAGATGTGCCGGCCGATGGTGTGGATCTTGTACAGGGTCGGCGCCCAGTACGGCGCGACATAGTCGGCGTGGTAGTGGGTCGCGGTGCCCACCGACTTCAGCACGAAACCCTTCAGCGCCTTCTGCGCCACGCCGCGGGCGCGCTCCCACAGCACATCATTGGGAACCCGGGCCAGAGACCCGTCGCAGGTAAAGCTGAACTGGCAGCCGGTGATGCGCTGCGAACCCTGGTAGACCACGCCGCAGATCGACTTGGGATACTCGGGGTGCCGCAGGCGGTTGAGCACGGTCTGGGCGACGGCCTGCATGCCTTCGACCGGCTCGGTGGCGGCCTCGTAGTAGATGGCCTGGGTCAGGCACTCCTCGGCGCGAAGGCGATCCTCCTCCGCCCCCTTGAAGATGAAGGGCCGGGCCGGCGGCGGCGGGAAGAGGCTGCCGGGCCGCAGGGCGTTGATCATCTGGGCGTCGCCGGCGGTGAAGTTGAAGTCGCCCAGCGTCGGCAGGCTGGCGAGGTCGTAGGTCGCCCAGCCGGTGACCCGGCCCCAGTAGTCCTTGCGCGGCGTGGGGTCGTGCCGCCGGGCCAGCGCCAGCATGGCCGGGTCCATGTCGGCGGTGACCCGATCCAGCGCGATATCGGAAAAGCCCCGCGCCACCGCCGCCTGCCCGCTAATCCGGCCGGAGCCGGCGGGCCTGCGGTAGTCGGTCACGCAGGCGACCTGCACGATCGCCAGGATGGCGACCAGCGCGAGCGCCCGGGTCCTGTCGAGGCTCCAGGTCAAGCGGCTACTTCACGCCGAGCGTGGCGCGCAGCATCCAGGCGTGCTTCTCGTGCGCCGTCAGCCGCTGGGTGCCCAGATCGACCGAGACGTCGTCGCCAGCCTTCTCGGCGATGTCGAGCAGATCGCGCAGGGTGGCGATCACCGTCTCGTGGCCGTCCTTCAGGTCGGTGACCATGGCCTCCCAGTCCTTCTCCGGATCACCGTCCTTGATCGAGGTCAGGTTGCCGAAGGCCGCGCCGCTCTGGGGGGCGAACTCGCCCAACGCGCGGATCCGCTCGGCCAGTTCGTCCAGCGCCGCCCACTGCTCGGTGTACTGGTCCATGAACAGGGTGTGGAGCGAGGAGAAGTTCGGGCCGCGGACGTTCCAGTGATAGCCGTGGGTCTTCAGATACAGCGCGTAGGTGTCGGCCAAGGCTTTGGAGAGCGCCTGGGCGACCGCGGCGCGGTCCTTGGCGGCGAGGCCGGTGTCGATCCTGGCGGGCATACTCAGTCTCCTTGTGGCGCCGTACAGGTAAGCTCGCGGGGGCCCCAGACAAGATAGTGTCGGATGAGGAACCCGCCCGGTGCGCGCGCAAACGCTCATACCACGGTTGCGCCCGGAGGAACGCGGGTCTATATGTGACTTGCGGGTTTTGCTCAGATGTAGCATAAGTTCCGCAGCGCCGGGGTGGATTCATCTGCTGCCGGCGTTTTACAGGCCCTTGAAATGCTCAGTTTGAGCATAAGGAGGAACCAGATGGCCGACGGGTTCGCCCCCCTGACCTTCACCGCCGAGGTGGAAGCGCAAACCGCGCCCGTGTGGGAAAAGGTGAAGTCCCATGTCACGCCGCTGGAATGGCAGCTTCACGCGCCGCTGATCGCGCGGATCAACCGCCTCAAGCGCGAGAAGAACGCCGTCATCCTGGCCCACAACTACATGACGCCGGAAATCTTCCACGGCGTGGGCGACTACGTCGGCGACAGCCTGGGCCTGGCCCGCGAGGCGGCGCGGTCGGACGCGAAGATCATCGTCCAGGCCGGCGTGCACTTCATGGCCGAGACCAGCAAGGTGCTGTGCCCGGACAAGACGGTGCTGATCCCCGACCTGCGCGCCGGCTGCAGCCTGGCCAGCTCGATCACCGGCGCCGACGTGCGGCTGATCAAGCAACGCTTCCCCGGCCTGCCTGTCGTCACCTACGTCAACACCACGGCCGACGTGAAGGCCGAGACCGACATCTGCTGCACCAGCGCCAACGCCGTGCAGGTGGTGGAGTGGGCAGCGAAGGAATGGGGCGTCGACCGCGTCATCCTGATCCCCGACGAGTTCCTGGCCCGCAACGTCGCGGCCCAGACCGACATCAAGATCATCGCCTGGCAGGGCCGCTGCGAGGTGCACGAGCGCTTCAACGCCCAGGACGTCGCCGATATGCGCGAGGCCTATCCCGGCGCGCAGATCCTGGCCCATCCGGAGTGCCCGGAGGAGGTGCTGGCCGTCGCCGACTTTGCCGGATCGACCGCCGCGATGAACGACTGGGTCGTCCAGAAGAAGCCCCGTCAGGTCGTGCTGATCACCGAATGCTCGATGGCCAGCAACGTCCAGGCCCAGGCCCCCGACACCCAGTTCATCGGCCCCTGCATGATGTGTCCGCACATGAAGCAGATCAGCCTGCTCAACATCCTCGACGCCCTGGAGAAGGAGCAGTTTGAGGTGACGGTCGACCCGGTCCTCGCGGACCGCGCCCGCCTGGCCGTGCAGCGGATGATCGACATGCCCCCGCCGGCGAGCCCGGCGCGTTACGACCTGGTCAAGGCGCGCCACCATGTCGCCGTCGAGCTGATCTGAGGAGGATCGCCATGATCCGCATCGCCAAGTTCCCGCTCGGCCACGGCTACATGGTCCGGGCCACGCCGCCGGAAGTCTGGAAACCCTGGGGCAACCTGCTGCCGCTCAGCCCGGCCAACATCGTCGAGGAGCTGATCCGCCACGGCGCCAGCCTGCGCGAGGCCTTCGACGCCGTCATCCTGGCCGCCCCGGAAGCTGCGGGAGAGTTTCGTTGACCCACCGCACCCATCACGACGGCGTCCTGATCGTCGGCGCGGGCCTGGCCGGCCTGTCGGCCGCGCTGGCCGCCGCGCCCCGCAAGGCGCTGGTGCTGTCGCCGACCCCGCTGAACCAGGGCTGCTCGTCGGCCTGGGCGCAGGGCGGCATGGCCGCGGCGCTGGGCGATGACGACGCCCCGGCCCTGCACGCCGCCGACACCATCGCGGCGGGCGCGGGCCTCTGCGATCCGGCCATGGTCGAGATCCTGACCCGCGAAGGGCCCGACGCCGTGCGCCATCTGGCCGCCCTGGGCGCGCCGTTCGACCGCACGCAGGACGGCCACTTCGCCGTCAGCCTGGAAGCCGCCCACGGTCGCGCCCGCGTGGCCCGGGTCAAGGGCGACCAGGCCGGCCGCGAGATCATGCGCGCCGTCGTCGCCGCCGCCTTCGCCGCCCCGACCGTGGAAAGCCGCGCCGGCGTCCATGTCCGCGGCCTGCTGCAGGACGCCGGCGGCGCCGTGCGCGGCGTCGTCGCCCGCCACAAGGGCCGCACGATCGAGATCACCGCCGAGGCCGTGATCCTGGCCGGCGGCGGCCTGGGCGGCCTCTATGCCGTCACCACCACCCCGGCCGAGGTGCGGGGCGAGGCCATGGGCCTGGCGGCGATGGCCGGCGCCCTGATCGCCGATCCGGAGTTCGTGCAGTTCCACCCCACGGCCATCGACATCGGCCGCGACCCCGCCCCGCTGGCCACCGAGGCCCTGCGCGGCGAGGGGGCGGTGCTGGTCAACGCCCTGGGCGAGGCCTTCATGGCCGGCTACCACCCGGCCGCCGAGCTGGCGCCGCGCGACGTCGTGGCCCGGGCCATCCATGCCGAGATCGCCGCCGGGCGCGGGGCCTTCCTCGACGCCCGCAAGGCGGTGGGCGAGCATTTCCCGACCGAGTTTCCGGCCGTCTTCGCCGCCTGCATGAGCGCGGCCATCGATCCGCGCGTCCAGCTGATCCCGGTCGCCCCCGCCTGCCACTACCACATGGGCGGGGTGGTCACCGACGCCGACGGCAGGACCAGCCTGGAGCGCCTCTACGCGGCCGGGGAGTGCGCCTCGACCGGCGTGCACGGCGCCAACCGCCTGGCCAGCAACTCGCTGCTGGAGGCCGCCGTGTTCGGAACCCGGGCCGGCGCGGCCGCCCGCGACGCCGTACCCGCCGCCGGCCGGATCGAACCCGCCGCCCCGCTGCCGAACCTGAAGGGCGGCGCCCTGATGACCCTGCGCCGCGAGATGACCCGCCACGCCGGCGTGGTCCGAGACGCCGAGGGCCTGACCCGGCTGATCGACACCGTGGAGGGGCTGAAGGCCGCCCACGGCGAGGGTCCGATCCTGGCCACGGCGGGCCTCGTCGCCCGCTGCGCGCTGGACCGCCGCGAAAGCCGCGGCGCCCACTTCCGCGCCGACTTCCCCCACGCGGTCGAACCGGCCGCCCACACCCTCGTCACCCTGCCCGCGCATCACGCGCTGAAGGTCGCCGCCGAATGATCGCCCCCCTGCCCGACCTGCTGATCGACCCCGTCGTCCGCGCCGCCCTGGCCGAGGACCTGGGCCGGGCCGGCGACATCACCGCCCTGGCCTGTATCGACGCCGACGCCACGCTGACCGCCACCTTCGGGGCCCGCAAGGCCGGGACCATCGCCGGCCTCGACTGCGCCCGCCTCGCCGTGCTGGCCATGGACCCGGCGGCGAAGTTCAAGGCCCGCGTGGCCGACGGCGACGCCGTGGCGGCCGGCGCCGTGCTGGCCAAGGTCACCGCCAACGCCCGCGCCCTGCTGTCGGCCGAGCGCACGGCGCTGAACCTGCTGGGCCGCCTGTCGGGCGTCGCCACCCTGACCGCGCAGTACGTCGCGGCGGTCGAGGGCGCGAAGGCCCGCATCACCGACACCCGCAAGACCACGCCCGGCCTGCGCGCGCTGGAGAAGTACGCCGTCCGCTGCGGAGGCGCGCTGAACCACCGCTTCGGCCTGGATGACGCCATCCTGATCAAGGACAACCACGTCGCGGCCTGCGGCGGGGTCGGCGAGGCCATCCGCCGCGCCCGCGCCTTCGCCGGCCATCTGGTCAAGGTCGAGTGCGAGGTCGACAGCCTCAAGCAGCTGGCAGAGGCGCTGGACGCCGGGCCCGACGTGGTCATGCTGGACAACTTCAGCCTCAAGAACCTGCGCGTCGCCGTCGGCATGGCGGCCGGCCGCGTGGTGCTGGAGGCCTCGGGCGGGGTGAACCTCGACACCGTCCGCGACATCGCCGAGACCGGCGTGGACGTGATCAGCGTCGGCGCCCTGACCCACTCGGCCAGCGTGCTGGACATCGGGCTGGACGCGGGGTGAGCCTTCCTCCGCCCCAACCCCAGCCACTTCACTGTCATCCCGGCCGCAGGGCGAAGCCCGGAGCGCCGGGACCCAGGGGCCGACGCACGGCATCGGCTGGGTCCCGGATCGGCCTGCGGCCGTCCGGGATGACAATGAGGAAGTGTTTGCCGGGCTCCGGGATCGGCCGGACTGCTCGCCCCCTCCATTAACTTTCCGCAATCCGCATCCATCCGCCGCCCCCACCGCCTCCTCCCTTCAAGAGACGGGGGAGATCACATGACCACGCATCGCAGGGGGCTGCTGGCCGGCCTTGGACTGACCGCGCTGGCGGCCGCCGCGCCGGCCGCCGCGCAGACGACGCCGGCCGCGCCCAGGCCACCGCTGGCCGAGCGGCTGGCGGCGGAGGCGGCGAAACACCGGCTGGCGGTCAGCTTCGACGGCGACGCCGTCAGCGGCCCGGGCCTGGACCGCATCCTCGAGGAGGCCCGCGCGGCGCGCTTCTTCCTGCTGGGCGAGGAGCACGGCGTCGCCCAGGTTCCGATCCTGGCGAAGGCGCTGTTCGAGGCCCTGGCGCCGTCCGGCTACAGCCGGCTGGGGCTGGAGGTGTCGCCCCCGGCGGGCCGCACGCTGGACGAAGCGGCGGCCGAGGGCGTGGCGGGCCTCAGGCGCTTCGTCGCCGACCATCCGCCCGGACCGGCCTTCTACACGATGAGCCAGGAGGCCGAGCTGCTCGCCGCCGCCCGCGCCGCCGTGGCCGGACCCGAGCCGGTGCTGCTGGGACTGGACTACGAGGTGCTGCAGGACCGCCTGCTGATCGGCCAGTTGGAAGCGGTCGCCCCGGCCTCGGCCCGCGCCCCGCTGGCGGCGCTTAAGGCCGCCTCCGACAAGGCCTGGGCCAGCTATGAGACCAGCCGCAACATCGGCGTCATCTTGCCGTTCAGCGGCGACCCGGCTCTGGTCCGCGCGGTGCGGGCCGCCTGGCCCTCGCCCGACGCCGCCAGCGAGGAGATCCTCGAGACCCTCGAGCAGACCCTGCTCATCAACCAACACCAGACGGCGGCGCGCTACTTCCTGTCCAACGACGTCCGGGCGCAGTTCAACCGCGCCAACTGGGCCCGCTTCTGGCGCGCCGAGGGGGCGAAGGCGCAGCCGGCGCGCGTGATGCTGAAGTTCGGGGCCGGGCACATGGTGCGCGGCCGCAGCCCGACAGAGGTCTATGACCTCGGCAGCCTGGTCTCGGAGACCGCCGCCCTGCGCGGCGAGACGAGCTTCCACCTGCTGGTCATCCCGGCCGACGGGGGACAGCAGGCGGTGCTGAATCCGCAGACGCTGCGTTACGATCCCTCGCCGGTCAGCACGATCGAGGAGATGGCGCTGCAACCGCTGCAGGCCGCCGCCCTGGCGGGGAGCTCGACCCTGTTCGACCTGCGGCCGCTGCGGCGGCTGATGCCCGGTTCGGTGACCCAGTCCGCCGATGCGCGGCTGTCCCGGATCATCCACGGCTACGACGCGCTGCTGCTGGTGGCGGGCTCGACGGCGTCGGGGAATCTGTAGGGAGCAACCGCCCTGCGTGCTTCGACACGCGCCTGCGGCGCTCAGCATGACTATGGAGGGTAGCGTTCCATCTCAGTCATCCTGAGCAGCCGCGAAGCGGCGTGTCGAAGGACGCACGGCGAATGTCGCGTCCTTCGCCGCCGACCGGGCAGCCTGACGCTAGGCCCCCACCGCCGCACCCTCGGCCGCCCGCGCCCGGCCCTTCAGCCGGGGCGTCAGCCATTTCTGGATCGGGTCGTCGATCAGGCGGTGGAACAGCGCGGCCGCGACCAGGGCGGCGGGGATCGAGGCGGCCCACAGGGTCCAGTCGAGCCAGAGGGGCAGGCCGACGCTTTCCCGGAACGCGCCCAGGGCGCCGAACCAGATCAGGCCGGTCAGGGAATGGGTGATGAACAGCGCGAACGACAGCTTGGCGCCCTGCTCGACCAGCGCCGAGGGTTTCGCCACCGGCAGACGGCCGAAGGACAGCACGATGGCGGCGATGGCCACGATGCTGGGCAGGTCGAACCGCCCGGCGACCTGGAGCAGCGCCAGGGCGATCAGCGACAGTGGCGCCAGGGCCCGGGCGACCATCACCGAAGGCCGGCCTTGCTCGACCACGCGGGCGATGCAGACGCCCAGCAGGAACAGCGGCGCAGCCCGCACCACGCCGAGGTGGAAGTTCAGATCGTAGATGGGGTGGTTCAGCAGCGCGACGCACAACAGGTCGCCGATGATCACGCCGAGCAGACCCAGGGCCAGCAGGGCCGAGGTGCTCTTCAGCCGGCTGATCCACATCCAGGCCAGCGGGAAGGCCGCGTAGCAGACCAGCAGCGCCGACAACGACCAGCTTTGATGGTTCCAGCCGCCGCCGCCCTCGACGCCCCAGGCCTGGACCATCAGCACCTGCATCAGCATGGCCGAGGCGGTGAAGTTCTCGGGATTGTCAGGCGTGAACCCGGCCGCCGTGGCGGCGGCGACGACGATCGCCAGCCCGGCCAGCACCATCAGCTGTCCAGGCCATATCCGCGCCAGCCGCTTCTTCAGAAAGCTGAACAGCCCGATCCGTCCGCCAAGGATCTGCGCCCCGTAGGCGCGGCCGAGCACGAAGCCCGACAGGATCAGGAAGAAGTCGGTGGCCAGGTAGCCCCGCGCGAACACCGGGTGCAGGGTCTCCAGCGCCACCGGCGCCTCGGTCCCGAAATGGTAGAGCACGATCAGCAGCGCCGCCATGAACCGCAGGGCGTCGAGCGCGCCGCCCCGTCCCGCCGGACCGGCGGGTGTCATGGATTGGGACAGATCTCGCGTCACGGGCGGCTCTCCGGGTCTCATCGGAGGGGGCGTTGCAATCGGGGGGCCGTCGCCTATCTGTAACCGTGAATGTGTCAGTAAGGATGTTGACCGCCCATGACCACCGCCCGCATGCCCGTCCTGTTCCTCGGCCACGGCTCGCCGATGAACGCCATCGAGGACAACGCCTGGCGCCGCGGCTGGGCCGAGGCGGCCCGGCGCCTGCCGCGTCCCAAGGCCATCCTCTGCATCTCGGCTCACTGGGAGACGCGGGGCGCGAGCGCGGTGTCGGCCTCGCCGGCGCCGGAGACGATCCACGACTTCGGCGGCTTCCCGCAGGCGCTGTTCGACGTCCGCTACGCCGCGCCCGGCGATCCGGCCCTGGCCGCGCGGGTGGCCGACCTGCTGGCGCCCGCCCCCGTCGTGCAACACCCGACCCGCGGCCTGGACCACGGCGCCTGGAGCGTGCTGCTGCCGATGTATCCCGACGCCGACGTGCCGGTGGTGCAGCTCAGCCTCGACCGGTCACGGCCCAACGCCTGGCATCATGACGCCGGCCGCCGCCTGGGTGCCCTGCGCGATGAGGGCGTGCTGATCATCGGCAGCGGCGACATCGTCCACAATCTGCGCGACGTCGACTGGCGCGGCGGCGGGACGCCGGATTGGGCGCCGCGCTTCAACCATGCCGCCAAGGCGCTGATCGAGGCCCGCGACCACGGACCGCTGATCGACTTCGAGGCGCTGGGCCCGGACGCGGCGATGTCGATCAACAGCGCCGAACACTATCTGCCGCTGCTCTACGTCCTTGGCGCCGCCACGGCCGAAGACCCCGTCGACTGGTTCAACGACGACGTCTTCGCCGGGATCTCGATGACCTCGATCGTGATCGGCCAGGCCGGCGCCGGCCACTGACGGCTCCCGTTCTCCGCTCTCACCGACAGGAGAACGCCGTGCCGAAAGCCTCGCCCGTCCTGAAGGAACAGCGCCGCTTCCGGGGTGCGGGTCCGGACGGGGTCGACGCCGCCCGCGACCGCAGCGACGACCGGAGCGGCCTGCAGCCCGGCGAGGCGGACGCCGACTTCAAGGAGCAGGGCCGCCAAGGCGACCGGCGCCAGAATGTCTCGACGGTTCATGGCATGCAGCAGGATCGTCAGGCCGACGCCTTGAGCCGCGCCGCCGCCTCCTCGGCCGCGCCTTCGCGCCCGCCCCGGCTGGCCGCATAGATCGCCTGCACGCGGGCCAGCACCTCAGGCGGCGCGGTCTCCGGCCGGCCGGAATTGAACGGCGGGGCCGGGGCGTACTCCAGCGCCAGCTGCAGGCCCTGGGCGTAGTCGTCGCCGGCGATCTCGGCCGCCAGGGTCAGGGCGAAGTCGATGCCGGCCGTCACGCCGCCGCCGGTGACATAGCGGCCGTCGCGCACCACCCGCGCCGGATCCGGGATCGCGCCGAACAGCGCCAGCTGGTCGCGCCAGGCCCAGTGGCAGGCCGCGCGCCGGCCGGTCAGCAGCCCGGCCGCCGCGAGGATCAGCGAGCCGGTGCAGACGCTGGTCACCCAGGTCGCGCCCTCCGCCAGCCGGCGGATCTGGGCCATGAAGGTCTCGTCCAGCATGGCCTCGGCCGTGCCGAAACCGCCCGGCACGCAGAGGATGTCGCAGCGCTCGATGTCGAAATAGGGCGTCAGCCCGGCGAAGGTCAGGCCGTCGGCCTCCATCTGGCCGCCCTCGACGCTGGCCACCGTCACCTTCGCGCCCGGCAGGCGCTGCAGCACCTGGTGCGGGCCGGTGAAGTCCAGGTGGGTGACGCCCGGATAGAGGGCGAAGACGATGTGGATCTGCGGCGCCGGCATGGGGTGGCCTCCTGTTGACGACCGCACCATCGCAGGCCTAGGGTCTGGCGCAAATGACAAGGTTCCCTCGTTTTCCGCCATGCGCACCGTCGGCCTCCTGATCTTCCCGGATTTCCAGATCCTCGACGTCGCCGGCCCCGTCGCGGCGTTCGAGATCGCCGCGCGCTATGCGCCCGGCGCCTATGAAATCCGCATCCTGGCAAGGGATGGCGGGCTGGTGGCCAGCTCCAGCGGCGCGCGGATGTACGCGGAAGCCTTCGCCGACGCACCGCGGCTGGACACCCTGATGATCTCCGGCGGCGAGGGCACGCGCACCCCGGCCATCTGCGCGGCGACGCTGGACTTCGTACGGGCCAGCGCGACCTCCGCCCGGCGCATCAGCAGCGTCTGCTCCGGCGCCTATGTGCTGGCCCAGGCCGGCCTGCTCGACGGTCGCCGGGCCACGACCCACTGGAACCGCACCGCCGACTTCGCGCGCCGCTATCCGAAGGTGCGGCTGGAGCCGGACCGCATCTATGTGCGCGACGGCGAGGTCTGGACCAGCGCCGGCATCACGGCCGGCATCGACCTGGCCCTGGCCATGATCGCCGCCGACCTGGGCGAGGACATCGCCCGCAAGACCGCCCAGCAGCTGGTCGTCTATCACCGCCGGCCCGGCGGCCAGTCGCAGTTCTCCGCCCTGCTGGACCTGGAGACCGGCGAGCGTTTCGACGGCCTGCTGGCCTGGGCCCGCGAGAACCTGCGCGAGCCGCTGACCGTCGAGCAACTGGCCGGCCGCGCCGCCATGAGCGAGCGAAACTTCGCCCGCGCCTTCGCCGCCGCCAGCGGGACCACGCCGGCCAAGGCCGTCGAGCGCCTGCGCGTCGAGGCCGCCCGCGCCCTGCTCGACGCCCAGCCGCTGCAGGTCGAGGACGTGGCGCTGGAGACGGGCTTCGGCGACGCCGAACGCATGCGCCGCGCCTTCATCCGCGCGTTCGGGCAACCGCCCCAGGCGCTGCGGCGCGGAGCGAAGGCGGCTTAGCAGCATTCCTCCCCCATGAGGGGGAGGGGGACCACCCGGAGGGGTGGTGGAGAGGGACGCACCGGTGCTGAAGGGCCGGGCGAGGACAGAGTGAAGATCGAGCGCCGCAGCCTGCCGATGAACGCCTGCGTATCCCGCTCCACCACCCTCCGGGTGGTCCCCCTCTCCCAAGAGGGAGAGGATAACTAGTAATCCGGCCCGCCCGGGAACATGTGGCCGTACGGCTCCGCCTCTTTCAGCACCCTCGCGAACGACGGCCGCGCCGTCAGGCGCTCCATGTAGGCGGTGAGCGCCGGGCGATCGCCCCAGTCCTGGCAGAGGCGGGCGTAGTGGAGCGACGGCGCGGCGGCGCAGTCGGCGATGGAGAAGGCCTCGCCCGCCGCCCAGGTCCGGCCGTCGGACAGCCGGGTCTCGAGAAACCCGTAGGCCTTTTTGAGCAGCGCCCGCGCCTCGGCGACGCCGTGAGGGTCCTTGGCCCCTTCGGGACGGATGACCTCGAACACAAGCCGGCCCTGCGGCGTCATCACATAGTTGTCGAAGACCCGGTCCATGAACCGCGCTTCCAGCGCCGCGTCCGGATCGGCGGGGATCAGGCCCGCGCCCGGATAGTGGCGGTCCAGGTACTCGATGATGACGCTGGCCTCGGCCACCGTCGCGTCCCGCGCCTCGTCCCGCAGCAGCGGCATCTTGCCGAGCGGCCAGCGGCGCAGGAATTCCACGACCGGCCCGTCGTCCCGGCCGAACTCGATCATCTCGAAGGTGAAGGGCGTTTCCGCCTCGTACAGCGGGATCAGCGCCTTCCAGCAGTAGGACGACAGCGGATGGGCGAACAGGCGCAGGGTCATGGGAGGGCTCGCGGCGGATACTTAAGTACTCACTAAACTATTTTCGTCGCGCGACCCCGTCAAGGCCGAGCCCGGAACCGCGCGGCCGGCCGGGAATTGCATCAGCGACGGCCTGTCCGGTCGCCCCGCGAGCGTAAGACCACCGCCATGATCAGCCCCGTCCCCTCGATCCCCCTGTCGCTGGCCGTCGCCGCCCTTCTGCTGGGCGCCTGCCAGACGGCGCCCAAGCAGACGGTGCTCGACCTCGACACGACCGACCCCCGCTGGCTGAGCGCCGGGTGCATCGCGGCCCGCGAGGAAACCCGGGACTACAACGACAAGCCGCTGGTCCGCGCCGCCGCCGGGGTGGCGGGGACGGTCGCCGCGGGACCCGTGGCCGGCGCGGCCGCCTCCACCGCCCTCAGCGCCAGCCAGGACGACGAGCGCGAGGACCTCAACAACAAGATCCTCAGAGCCTGCGTCAGCAAGCCGGGCGAGCGACTGCCCGCGCCCGCCATCGCCGCCGCGCCGCCGCCCCTGCCCATCCCGCCGCCGGTGACAGACACGCCCGCTCCGCAATAGCCCCAGTCGCTTTCGCGGCCGCGCGACGATGACGGGATGGGATGACGGATGCAGGGGCAGGCGCCATCCTCCCCCCATGCCCCTGCCCGAGATCTACGCCGCCCACCGCCTGGTCCCCGCCAAGACCTTCGACGACCTGAAGGTCGGCGACCGCTACCCGCTGCCGTCCCGCACCCTCGGCGACGGCAACTTCGCGGCCTTCCAGGCGGTCAGCCTGGACAACCACCCGATCCACTACGACGTCGAATACTGCCAGGCGCTGGGCCACCCCGGCCCGCTGGCCCACGGGCTGCAGGTGCTGTGTTTCACCGCCGCCGGCGCCGGCCTGTTCCCGCACGAGATCGGCGACGCCCTGCTGGGGATGATCGAGGTGCGGGCGAAGGTGCTTAAGAGCGCCTATCCCGGCGACACCCTCTACCCGGCGCTGGAGATCACCGACCTCAAGCGCCAGCGCACCACCGGCGTGGTCACCATGCGGGCCTGGGTGGTCAACCAGAAGGGCGAGACGGTGCTCGACGGCGAGCATGTGTATCTGCTGAGGCTGTAGCCTCCGCCCTATTCGCCGCACTTGGCTGACGTAACGCGAGGGGCGTAAGGGGTCTTCAGGGAGAGACCCATGAAGCTCGATTCAAGCATTTCGGCCGTCGTCACCGGCGGCGCATCAGGCCTCGGCGCGGCGACCGCCCGCCGCCTGGCCGCCGACGGCGTCAAGGTCGCCATCTTCGACCTCAACGAGGAGCTGGGCGAGGCTCTGGCCAAGGAACTCGGCGGCGTGTTCTGCAAGGTCAACGTCGCCTCCAGCGAGGAGGTCGACGCCGGCTTCGCCAAGGCCCGCGCGGCCATCGGCCAGGAGCGGATTCTGGTCAACTGCGCCGGCGTCGGCGGCGGGGCCAAGACCGTGTCGCGCGACAAGCAGACCGGCGAGATCAAGGAATACCCGCTCGATAACTTCGAGCGCATCGTCCAGATCAACCTGATCGGCACCTTCCGCTGCATCACCAAGAGCGCGGCCGGCATGCTGACGCTGGATCCGATGGAGGACGGCGAGCGCGGCGCGATCGTCAACACCGCCTCGGTCGCGGCCGAGGACGGCCAGATCGGCCAGGTGGCCTACACCGCCTCCAAGGCCGGCATCGTCGGCATGACCCTGGTCGTCGCCCGCGACCTGGCCAGCGAGTCGATCCGCGTGAACACCATCCTGCCGGGTATCTTCGACACCCCGCTGCTGGGCCGCGCGCCAGAGCATGTGAAGGCCGGCCTGGCCGCCCAGGTGCCCAATCCGCGCCGGCTCGGCCTGCCCGAGGAGTACGCCCATCTGGCGCACACCATGATCACCAACGGTTACTTCAACGGCGAGGACGTCCGTCTCGACGGCGCCATTCGCATGACCCCCCGCTGACCGCCACAAGCGACCGGCCAAAGCAGAAGACGCAAGGAAACTCCGACATGAGCGAAGCCTGGATCATCGACGCCGTCCGCACCCCGCGCGGCGTGGGCAAGTACGGCAAGGGCGCCCTGTACGAACTCCACCCGCAGCAGCTGGGCGCGACCGTGCTCAAGGCGCTGGCCGAGCGGAACAAGATCAACACCGCCGAAGTCGACGATGTGATCTGGGGCTGCAGCTCCCAGCGCGGCCCGGCCTCCGGGGACCTGGGCCGCATGTCGGCGCTGGACGCCGGCTATGACGTCCGCTCCAGCGGCGTGACCCTGGACCGCTTCTGCGGCTCGGGCATCACCACGGTGAACTTCGCCGCCTCGACGATCATGGCCGGCATGTCCGACATGGTCGTGGCCGGCGGCTGCGAAATGATGTCGATGCCGAACCGCCGCTCGCCGGAAGACGGCCCGCCCACCATGGACAACGGCAACCTGCGCCTGCGCGCCAAGCACCCGCAGTCGCACCAGGGCATCTGCGCCGACGCCATCGCCACGATGGAAGGCATCAGCCGCGAAGCCCTCGACGCCCTCGCCCTGACCAGCCAGCAGCGCGCCGCCGTGGCCATCGCCGAGAACCGCTTCGCCAAGAGCCTGGTGCCTGTCTACAAGGAAGACGGGACCCTGGCCCTCGACCACGAGGAGTTCCCGCGCCCGCAGACGACCGCTGAAGGCCTCGCGGCCCTGAAGCCCTCGTTCGAGGCCCTGGCCGACGTGCCGCTGGACGCCAACGGCACCACCTTCCGCAAGCTGATCACGGCGGTCCATCCGGACCTCGACCTGAAGTTCTTCCACCACGCCGGCAACAGCTCGGGCGTCGTGGACGGTTCGGGCGCCCTGCTGCTGACCTCGCCGGCCTACGCCAAGGCCAATGGCCTGAAGCCCCGCGCCCGCGTCGTGGCCATGGCCAACATGGGTGACAGCCCCACGCTGATGCTCAACGCCCCGGTCCCGGCGGCGCGCAAGGTGCTGGCCAAGGCCGGCCTGACGGTCGAGGACATCGACCTGTGGGAAATCAACGAAGCCTTCGCCGTCGTGGCCGAGAAGTTCATCCGCGACCTGAAGCTCGACCGCAGCAAGGTCAACGTCAACGGCGGCGCCATGGCCCTGGGCCACCCGATCGGCGCCACCGGCTCGATCCTGATCGGCACCCTGGTCGACGAACTGGAACGGACCGGCAAGCGCTACGGCCTGGTCACCATGTGCGCCGCCGGCGGCATGGCCCCGGCCATCATCATCGAGCGCATGTAAGCTCGGCGAGAAGCTGACCTGAATTGAAGAGGCCGTCGGCGGA
This sequence comes from Caulobacter sp., assembly GCA_031426695.1. Lineage (GTDB taxonomy): Bacteria > Pseudomonadota > Alphaproteobacteria > Caulobacterales > Caulobacteraceae > Caulobacter. The sequence continues at coordinate 25,397 of JASJPM010000002.1, read as the reverse complement.
AACGCCGGCGGCCTTTTCTCTGGTGGCTATCGCCGAAGTACGCGGTGCGGCTGTCCGCCTCACCACCGACGCCTCCATTGCGTCACACAGCCGATCCCGGAACCTGCTAGGTGTCCCGCTGACGACACGACCGACGAGACGCGACCATGTCCAGGACCGACCGCCGCGATCGCCGCCCCAGCCTGCTCGGCCGCCTGGGTCCGGGCCTGATCACCGGCGCCGCCGACGATGATCCCGGCGGCGTCGCCACCCACTCCCAGGCCGGCGCGGCCTTCGGCCTGAACATGCTGTGGAGCGTGGTGCTGGCCTATCCGCTGCTGGCCGGCATCCAGCAGATCGTCGCCCGGATCGGCCGGGTCACCGGTCACGGTCTGGCGGCCAACGTCAAACGGGTCTTCCCCGGATGGCTGCTGGCCATCCTGGTCCTGTCCCTGCTGGTCGCCAACACCATCAACATCGCCGCCGACATCGCCGCCATGGGCGAGGCGGCGGCGCTGGTCGCGCCGGGGCTGGACAAGTTCGTCTACGCGGCGGTGTTCGGCGTCGGCTGCGTGCTGGTCGAGGTGTTCATGAGCTACAAGCGCTATGTGCGGGTGCTCAAGTGGCTGACCCTGTCGCTGCTGGCCTATGTCGGGGTGGTGTTCACCGTGAAGATTCCCTGGGCCGAGGTGGTCTGGCGGTCGCTGGTTCCCGACATCGTCCTGACGCCGGCCTTCCTGACCATGGTCGTGGCCGTGTTCGGCACCACCATCAGCCCCTACATGTTCTTCTGGCAGAGTTCGCAGGAGGTCGAGGATCTGGGGACTGATCCGGAGAAGCGGGCCCTGCTGCATACCCCGGAGCTGGCCGACGCCGAGCTGCGCCGCATCCGGCTCGACACCTGGTTCGGCATGGCCATCTGCAGCCTGATCGCCTTCTTCATCGTGCTGACCACGGCGGTGACCCTGCACGTCAACGGCGTCACCGATATCGAGACCGCCGCCCAGGCGGCCCAGGCCCTGCGGCCGATCGCCGGCGATCTGGCCTTCTGGCTGTTCAGCCTGGGGATCATCGGCACCGGCCTTCTGGCGGTGCCGGTGCTGGCCGGATCGGCCGCCTACGCCATCTCCGAGTCGTTCGGCTGGCCGATGGGGCTGGACCGCAAGCTCGGCCAGGCGCCGGGCTTCTACGCCATCGTCGCCGCCGCGACCCTGGGCGGGGTGCTGCTGACCATGACCCGCGTCGATCCGATCAAGGCCCTGTTCTGGAGCGCGGTGCTCAACGGACTGGTGGCGGTGCCGATCATGGCGGTGGCGATGATCCTGGCCTCGCGCAAATCGGTCATGGGACCGTTCACCATCGGCTGGACGCTGAAGATCCTGGGCTGGACGGCCACCGCGGTGATGGCCGCCGCCGGCCTGGGCATGTTCCTGGTCTGACCGGCGCGGGCTTGACCCAGAACCGGGGCAGCGTCGAAAGTCGACCGCAACAAAGGGATGGGCGGAATGAACCAGGCAAGCGGCCGCAAGGCGATCTTCATCACCGGCGCGGCCAGCGGCATCGGCCTGGCGGCGGCGCGGCGGTTCGCGCGCGAGGGCTGGTTCGTCGGCCTGTCGGACATCGACGCGGCGGGGCTGAAGGCCGCGCAGGCCGAGCTGGGCGCCGCCAACGCCAGCACCCATGCGCTGGACGTCCGCGACCGCAAGGCCTGGGACACCGCGCTGGCTGAGTTCGGCAAGGCCAGCGGCGGGCGGATGGACGTGCTGCTCAACAACGCCGGCATCGCCCACTACGGCTTCTTCGAGGACCAGACCGACGACGAGGCGGACCGGCAGGTCGACATCAACGTCAAGGGCGTGATCAACGGCGCCCGGGCGGGACTGCCGCTGCTGCAGGCGACGCCGGGCTCGACCCTGATCAACGTCGCCTCCTGCGCCGGGCTGTTCGGGGCGCCGAAGATGGCGGTCTATTGCGCCAGCAAGTTCGCGGTGCGCGGGCTGTCCGAAGCGCTGGACGCGGAATGGTCGCGCCACGGCATCGCCGTGCGCTGCATCATGCCCTGGTTCGTCGATACGCCGATCCTGCAGGCCGGGTCACAGGGCTCCAACGAGAAGATCGCCGACAGCATCCGGGCCGGCGGCTCGGAGGTCTACACGGTGGAGGAGGCCTCGGAGGTCATCTGGCAGGCCGCGCAGCCTGCCACGACCGAACTGCACCACATCGTCGGCAAGGCGGGCAAGCGTCTGCGCTTCGTCGCCCGCTTCATGCCGGGAACGGTCAGGAAGCAGCTGCGCTCGATGCTGCAGGCCTGAGGGCGGCCTCGGTCTCGACCTTCGGGGTCTTGGCCGGCTTGGCGGCGGCGGGCCTGGGCGCGGAGGCGGGCTCGACAGGCTTGTGAGCCGGGCCGCCCATGCCGACGCTCGCGCCGTCCACCAGTTCGACGGCCGGAGCGGTCACGGACGTGGCGGCGATGAACACCACCTCGTCCGATGGCTTCAGGCTGGCGTAGGGGATCGGCTCGCCGGGCAGGCCGCCGGCGAACAGCGGACGGTCGCCGATCTGCGGGCCGGAGCGCTCGGGAGTGCGGTCGAACGAGTCCGGTGCGCCGCCGCGACCGCCGAAGCGGTAGAAGACGTGCAGTCCGACCTGGCCGATCTTGATCAGGCGCGGGCCCCAGCTGGGCGAGACATAGATGGTGTGGAAGTGGGTGGCGTTGCCGACCTCGGCCATCACCCCGCCCGACAGCGCCTTGGTCGCCACGCGCTCGGCGCGGGCCCAGGCGCCGGGCTCGCGACGCTTCCGCATCGAGCCGTCGCAGGCGAAGCTGAACTGGCAGGTCCCGCCGCCGTAGGCGCGCTGGTAGACGACGCCGCAGATGGACTTGGGGAAGGCCGGGTGACGGGCGCGGTTGAGGACCACCTGGGCCACGGCCGCCTGGCCGGCCGGGGTCTCGCCGCGGGCCTCGTAATAGACGGCCTGGGTCAGGCATTCCAGATCGCGCGAGGCGTCCAGCGCGCCGTCGAAACGGAATGGGCGGGCGGCGGGCGAGCCGGAGCCGGTGATGAAGCTGGCCCGCAGCATCAGGGACTGGGCCTGGCCGGGGCGGGTCTTGCCGGCGTCGCGGCGCTCGAGCCGGGCGGCGAACAGGGCCGCCTGGCGGTCCCGCTGCGCGCCGCCGGCGCTGGTGAAGGGGTCGTGGCGCCTGGCGATGGCCAGCGCGGAATCGTCCATCCGGTCCACAACCCGCTGGAGATCCTGTTCCGCGTAGCCGCCGGAGGCGACGTCCGCGAGTTCGGAGACACGGGCGTGCGTTGAAGCCGCCTGAGCGTAGCCGCCCGCCAGATAGGCGCCGCCGAGAATGCCGCCCAGGCCGACGCCCAGGACAGATCCGGTCAATACGACGCTGACCAGCGCGCGCGCTTTCGCACGCGTCTGCGAGAGGAAAAACAACGGATCCGTGTCCTGTGCGGCGAGCGCGTCCCGCGCCCCGACTCAACGTCCGAAAACCCCTGAAACGCATTCGAAGAGGGTCGTTCGGACGGGATTTCGGCCTGTTCACGAAAAGCCGAAGTCCGCCTTGTACCGCGCTATATGGCCCAAATGTGGCCGATTCGCAAGTTGATGCTGCGCTGCAGCATGAATCGCCCGCCGGGCGAGCGGTCTGATTCACGATGAATCCTTGAGAGTCAGGCACTTGCGCCGAACAGGACTCACCGGTGCTTCACCGCAGCATTTCGCGCCCTGCACGAACGGGAACCGTGACTGTGCTCCCCCCGTTGGACGTCTGTGACCCGCATGGGTCGAGAGAAACGGAGACCGTCATGTTCCCTGCCCGTCGTCTGCTGCCCGCCACCCTTCTTACCGCCGCGCTGTCGTGCGGACTGGCCGCCTGCGGGCACAACATGGAGCAGCGCGCCGCCACCGGGGCCATCGCCGGCGCGGTCGTCGCCGGACCCGCGGGCGCCGTGGTCGGGGCCGGCGTCGGGGCGGTCGTCAACGAGGCCGACAAGCCCAAGTAGGCCCCTCGGCCCGTCGCACGCGGAAACATTGCATGCCGGCTTGAGTGGAGTCACCATGGTTGCCGTGTGATCCCGAACGAGGAAGCCAGATGCGCCGGGTCTTTTCCCTAGTCGCCGTCCCCCTGCTGGCCGGCATGATCCTGGCCGCTCCGGCGGCCGCCGCGGACCTGCTCTATCCGGGCGGGACGATGCTCAGCGAGCCGGCGACCGGCAAGCCGGTGTGGATGATCCAGGCGCAGTGCGCCGGGTTCTTCGGCGCGACGAGCAACGTCATGGACGAGCGCGGCGACTCCGAGGGCGCCGAGGCGGCCAAGGCCCAGGGCGTGACCTTCTTCCGGGACTCGGTGGACCGGCTGATGCGCGATCGCGGCCTCAGCCGCGCCGCCGCCGTCGAGGCGGTGTCGCAGGCGCTCGACACCGGCCGCGCCGAGGGCTTCCAGAAGATCAAGGACGGCGGCGGCTTCGGCTCGCGCTCCCACTGGAACATCACCCGCAGCATCTGCCTGGACGTGGCCGACGTCTATCAGGGCATCCGCTACCGCTAGACCCTGCGCCCCGCGCGTCCCGGCTTGACGCCGCCCCGGCCCCGCGCCTCTGTGTGTCGGTAGTCTGACGAGGAACTGACATGCGTTTGAGCAGGGTCGCCGGCATGGTCGCCGGGCTGACGGTAACGGCTTTCGCCTCGCAGGCCGGGGCCCAGTCGTTCAGCCGTCGCATCGACCTGCTGCGACTGCAGGACCAGGCGATGGCCGCCGCCGCCGCCGTCTTCCAGACCAGCGGCAAGTCCTGCACCGCCGAGTTCGCCCGACTGCGGACCTTCTACGCCGATCCGCGCTTCGACCGCATGCCCGTCGACACCCGGCGCACCACCCTGTTCGCGGTCATGATCTGCGCGGAGTCGCGCGATCTGCCCTTCGCCGTCGACGCCGCCAAACGGCTGGAGCCGATCGCCAGCGAGCCGATGGAAATCAGCGCCGTGCACTCGGTGCAGATCTCCGAGGCGTTGCAGCGCGGCGCGCAGGCCGAGGCCGCCCGCCTGTTTCTCTCCCTGGTCGACAAGCAGCCCAAGGTCGTGGCCGGCTGGGACCCGGAGATGGTCGCCCCCTTCGCTGACTACATAGAGGACGATCCCGACCTGTCGCTGAAGGTCGCCGAGCGGCTGTCGACGCTGGAGTGGACCAACGACGCCAGCCGGCGCGCCGCCCGCAACGCCTGGGCCCTGTCCTTTGGCTGGCAGCTGGCCGACCGGGGCAAGCTGGCCGAGGCCGGCGCCGCGGTCGACAAGGCCGACGAGCTCTATGTGATGCTGATGGTGGCCGGCGACCGCCGCTTCGCCCAGGTCTGGGACCGGTACGCGCGGGAGAACCGCTTCGACTGGACCGCCCTGGCCACCGCCCGGCTCGACCGGGCCACCGCCGAGATGGCCGCCAGCCCGGACATCCTGCGGCCGGCAGATGACATGATCGCGGCGCTGCGGGCGCTGGGCAGGCTGGACGAGGCCATCCAGATCGGCGAGGCCTTCCGGGCCCGCATCCAGGACGGCGAGGCGTTCGAGGATCTCGGCAGTCAGTCCGGCGACGTCCTCGTCGGCCTGGCTCAGGCCCTGTTCGAGGCCGGCCGCTATGGCGAGGCCGAGGCGGTGTTCAGCGAGGCGATCCGGCTCGGCGAGCCGGAGGATTCCGAAACCGTCGCGGTCGACGCGCGCCTGGCCTGGGCCGGCCGGCTGCTCGACCTGTCCCGTCCCCGCGAGGCGCTGGCGACGCTGGAGCCGATCGGCGACAAGCAGGTCACCCCCTACGGCCGCCTGTGGGTCGAGTCGCAGCGCGCCTGCGCCCAGGCGGACATCGACCCGAAGGCCGCGGCGGCCAGCATCATCGGCCTGGAAAAGGAGCGCCAGGAGAACCCGGCGGCGCTCAGCCAGGCCCTGATCTGCAGCAACCGGCTGGACGAGGCGACGACGCTGATGATCGAGCGGTTGCGCGATCCGCGCCACCGGTCCGGCGCCCTGGACCCCTACTGGGTGACCCGCGGCCCGGCGAAGATCCCCGCCTGGCTGGCCGAGTTCGAGCGGCGCCGACAGGTGGTGCTGAACAATCCGGCCGTCCTGGCGGCGCTGGACGTCGCTGGCCGCAAGGTCGAGGCCCCGCTGGCGGGTGACTACTGGGGCGGGTTCTGACCTGACGGGCGTGTGGGGGCCAATGCGTAGACCGATCATGGGCGTGATCGCCAGCGCGATCACCTTGAGCCTCGCCGTCGCCGGAGCCGCGGTCGCCGCGCCCGAGCGGGGACCGACGCCGTCGCTGAGCGGCCCGGCCGACCTCCTGCGTCTCGACGTCGAGGTCAGGGCCGCACTGACCTCGTCCCACCGCGGCAACACCCCGCGCTGCGGCTCGCGGTTCGACCGGGTCCACAGCCTGGCCCAACGGGCCGAGTTCGACCGGCTGCCCGCGTCGACCCACCGCCTGGTGCTCGCCCTGGCCCTGGCCTGCACCGAAGGCGACCGGGCCAAGACAGCCCTGACGCTGATCGGGCGGCTGGAGACGCTGGTGACCAGTCCGGCCGAGGTCGCCGACATCAACGAGGCGCTGCTGCGCCTGGCCCGCGGCCGCGGTGACAAGCCCGAAGCCGCCCGCCGCTTGATCGGGGTGATCGACGCCGAGCCTCGCCGGGTCGCCGGCTGGTGGTCGCCCTTCATCTCGCCCGTGGTGGCCGGGGTGGAGGATGACGAGGCCCTCTCCACCGCCCTGCTGCAACGCTTGACCAGCCTGGCCTGGGAGGACCCCCAAAGCGGCGAGGCCGCCCGCAACTACTGGGCGGGGCTCTATGCCGGACGGCTGCTGGACCGCGGCGACGTCGCCGGGGCCCGCAAGGTTCTGTCCGGCGCGAACGATCCGGCGGTCCTGATCGAGATCGCCGAGCAGCGTCGCTTCGCCCCGCTCTGGCCGACGCTCGAAGCGGAGGGACGCTTCGACTGGCGGGCGCTGACCGAGGCGGCGCTGAAGCGTCGTCAGGCCGCCGCGGCCGCCGAGCCCAAGGCCCTCGTCCATGTGCTGAGAATTCAGAGCCTGCTGCGTCAGTTGCAGCGCTATGACGAGGCCATCGCGCTCGGCGAGGGCCTGCAGATGCGGATGCTGGCCGGCGAGGCCTTCACCGACGGCGACAAGCAGGCCAACTGGGTGCTCAACGAGCTCGGCTATGCGCTGGGCGACGTCGGCCGCTACGCCGAGGCCGAGACAGCCTTCAAGGCTTCCGTAACGGTCGGCGAGAACGGCGGCCCTTCGGTCAGCCAGGCGATCAACTGGGGGCAGACCCTGCTCGACCTCGAGCGCCCGAAAGAAGCTCTGGCCTCGGTCGACAACATCAAGGGCGGCGCCTCGCCCTATGGCGTCATGTGGGCCGACGCCATCCGCGTCTGCGCCAACGCCGTCCTGGATCCCGCCGCCGCGAAACGACAGCTGGAGGGCATGACCGCGCGGGAGGACGACAACGAGGCGGCGCTGACCCAGGCGCTGCTCTGCCTTGACCGGCAGGATGAGGCCGCCGCCGCCTACATTCGACGCCTGGCGTCGCCCAAGCGCCGGGACGGAGCCATCTCGGCCTTCCGCGTCGTGCTGCCGCCCCCGGTGATGACCGCCCGTCAGAAGGAGATGGAGCGTCGCAAACAGGCCGTCCTCGCCCGCCCCGACGTCCGCCAGGCGCTGGAACCGGTCGGCCGGGCTCTCACCCTGCCTCTGGCGGGATCCTACTGGGGCGAATACTAGAGGCTTGCTTCAGTAGGGCGTCCCGTCCCGGTGCAGATAGCCCGCGCCGCCCGGCCGGATGATCATGTCCAGGTCGGGATAGTCGACCGTCTCGGTCGCCTCGTTCGTGGGATTGCCGACCTGCAGCAGCACGGCGTCGGCGCCCGAGCGGTTCTGCAGGCAGTGGCCGTTGGCCACCCCCGCCTTCCAGGCCGCGCAGTCGCCGGCCCGCAGCACGGTCTCGCCCTCGTCCTCGACCAGCACCACCTCGCCCGACACAACCCAGACGAACTCGTCCTCGTCGTCGTGCCAGTGGCGCTGCGACGACCACTGGCCGGGCGGCAGGGTCATCAGGTTGATCCCCACCAGCGTCAGCCCCATCCCCTGCGCGAGCATCCGCGCCGAGCGGTGTTTGCAGGGCTCGTTCAGCGGCGGCGGATAGCCGCTGCCGGTGCGCAGCGGCATGGCTTCGAGGTCGATCTTCGGCATGGCGGCGGAGGCTCCGTTAACCATTCTTAAACCAATAGGGTTCCGGTTTTGTTCGATTGAGCCTGAACGTCAAGCCTTGAATTGTCGAGGCAATCGGACCGCTCGAAAAGGCGGTCGCGCCGCACGCGAACAGCCGTGTTCGCGGACTGTTCGATTTTGGGGCGGGTGGCTCGGGCGCGGTGCGTCCTTCGACACGCCGCTTCGCGGCTGCTCAGGATGACTGAGAAAAAAGGCTACCCACCATAGTCATGCTGAGCAGCGGTCGCAGACCGCGTGTCGAAGCACGCCGGGCGCCGGCGGCCTCACCCACCCCGCTCATGCGTCAGCAGCCAGCGCTTGCGCTCCAGCCCGCCGCCGTAGCCGGTCAGCCCGCCGTTCGCGCCGATCACCCGGTGGCAGGGGATGACCACCCCGACCGGGTTGGCGCCGTTGGCCAGGCCCACGGCCCGCACCGCCGCCGGCCGACCGATCCGCGCGGCCAGGGCGCCGTAGGTGGTGGTGGTCCCGGCCGGGATGTCGAGCAGCGCCCGCCAGACCGTCTTCTGGAAGTCGGTGCCGACCACGGTCCAGCGCACCCGGGCCAGCGCCGTCAGGTCGCCGGCGAAATAGGCGTCCATCTCCCGGCGAACATCCGCCGGCGGCGCCCCCGCCTCGACCGGCAAGCCGCCGTACCAGCGGCTCATCAGCCGGGCCGTGCGCGGACTGTCGGTGTCGAAGTCGAGCACCCGCACGACGCCCTCCTCGTCGGTGAACAGCTGCAGCGGCGCGATCGGCGAAGCCAGCAGGCTGCGGACCAGCCGCCGGGGACGGTCAGGCGGCGACCCGGGCATCGGCCTTGTCCTTCACCTTCACCTTCGCGGGCGCCGGCGCCTGCGGGTCGGACGCCCACAGGTGCAGGGCGGCGTAGGCGCGCCAGGGTCGCCAGGCCTCGGCCCGGGCCAGCAGCTGGGCCGGCGTCGGCCGCACCCCGTCGGCGTCGGCCAGCGCCCGCATCAGCCCGACGTCGGCGGCGGGAAAGGCGTCCGGCTCGCGCAGCTGGCGCATGGCGATGTACTGCGCCGTCCATTCGCCGATGCCCGGCAGGGCGCGCAGGGCGGCGACCGCCTCCTCGAGACTGGCCCGGGGACCGAACAGGTTCGGGTCGGCGGCGACGGCGGCGGCCAGGCCGCTGATCGCCCGGGCCCGGGCGCCGGGCATCAGGCCGTGCGCGGCGATATCGGCGCCCGCCAGCCGGTCGGCCGACGGAAAGGCGTGGGTCAGCCCCTCCTGCGCCCACTCCGCCGGCAGCGCCTCGCCGTACTCGGCGGTCAGCCGGCCGGCCAGCTTCACCGCCGCCGGCACGGTGATCTGCTGGCCCAGGATGGCGCGCACGCCCAGTTCCAGCCCGTCCCAGGCCCCCGGCGCCCGCAGGCCAGGCCGGGCGGCGACCATCCGGGCCAGGTCGGGATCAGCCGACAGATGGGCCGCGATGGTCTGCGGATCGGCGGTCAGGTCGAACACCCGCCGCACCCGCGACAGGATCGACGGCAGGGCGGTCAGCTTCGGAAACCGCACCGTCACCGCCAGCCGGTCGCCGGCGGCGCGGCTGACCGCCACCACGCCCATCGCCCCGTCCAGCGCGATGGTGCGGGCGTAGCGATCCGCCGTCACCACCTCGACGCCCGGGATGGCCCGCGCCGCCAGAAAGCCGATCATGCCCTCCCAGTCGTAGGGCGGCCGGTAGCGCAGCATCAGGGTCACCGCCCCCTGCTCGCCGGCCCGCGCCGCCGTTCTCCGGCGCAGCGCCAGCGGCGGGCGGTCGTAGAGCCGCTGGAAGGTCTCGTTGAAGCGCCGCACGCTGCCGAACCCGGCGGCCAGCGCCACCTGGGCCATCGACAGGTCGGTCTCATGGATCAGCTGCTTGGCCAGCAGCACCCGCCGCGTCTGGGCCACCCCGACCGGCGAGGCGCCCAGATGCTGGCGAAACAGCCGCCGCAGCTGGCGCTCGCCGACGCCCAGCCGGCCGGCCAGCGCCTCGACGTCCCCCGCATCCAGCGCCCCCTGCTCGATCAGCGCCAGGGCCCGCGACACGGTGTTGGAGCTGCCCCGCCAGGCGCCCATGTCCGGCGCCGTCTCCGGCCGGCAGCGCAGGCAGGCGCGGTAGCCGGCCTCCTCGCAGGCGGCGGCGGACGGATGGAAGGTCATGTTCTCGCGCTTCGGCGTCCGCGCCGGACAGACCGGCCGGCAGTAGATCCCCGTGGTCTTCACACAGCCGAAAATCCGCCCGTCCCACCGCGCGTCGCGGGTCAGCACCGCGCGGTAGCAGGCGTCCTGGTCCAGATCGATGGGGGCGATGTCCATGGGCCGATCATCGGCGGGGCGGGCGGCGGAGTCTCGCGGTTTTCGGACTCGGATGGGGAAGGGAGGCGGGGGGAGCGTGGTGCGTCCTTCGCGACGCTCGCCCGAGAGCTCGCTCCTCAGGATGACGAACTCAGTAGAGCCCACTCACCTTCGTCATCCTGAGGAGCGGCGCAGCCGCGTCGCGAAGGACGCAGAGCGCCTGTGCCCCCCCCTCACCGCTTCGGATCGACCCGCACCAGCAGGTCGACGTGGCCGTCGCGGATGCGGGTGCTGACCTTCGGGTTCACGCCCGGCAGCCGCACCCTCCACATCGTCTGCACCGGGCCGGTGGAGTCGCGGTTCGGCTCGCCCTCCATGCCGAGGCAGGCGGTCAGCCGCTTGTCGAGCTCGGCCTTGATCTTCACGGCCGCGTCGGCCGGCAGGGGCGCGCGGCTCGAGCACATGTAGATCGGCGAGAAGCTCAGCGTCGAAACCGTGCAGTCCTGCAGTCCGCCGATGCGCACGCTGCCGACCGCCTCGTAGTCCTTCACCTCGCCATAGAGCGAGGCGAAGCGCGGGGTTTCGTTTCCCGCGCCCATGATCCTGTAGACGGCCTCGCACACCACCTCGGCCCGGGCCGGCGTGGCGATGAGGACCAGCAGGGCGGCGGCGGCGGCACGGTGCATGGACGAAGCTCCCCTCGAAACCGGGACAGCGTCGCCCGTCCGATCGGAGGCCGCATCACCCGAAGGGGGGCGCCGGACGCCCTAGAGCCGCGACGACAGCCAGGCGTCCAGCTGCTGGCCCGGCAGGGCGCCGGCCACGCGGTCGGCGATCTGGCCGCCCTTGAACACCGCCAGGGTCGGGATGCTGGAGACGTTGTACTGGCGCGACAGGCCCTGGGCGGCGTCGACGTCGATCTTGATGAAGCGGGCGCGAGGCTCATGCCGCGCGGCGGCGGCCTTGAAGGTCGGGGCGAAGGCCTGGCAGGGCCCGCACCAGGCGGCCCAGAAGTCCACGACCAGCGGGATGTCGCTGCGCGCTGCGTGCTTCGCGAACCGCGCCTCGCTCAGCGCCACCGGCTCGCCGGTGAACAGCGACTTCTTGCACTGGCCGCACTTGGGATCGTCGGCCAGCCGCGCCTCGGGCAGGCGGTTCACTCCGTCACAGTGCGGACAGACGACATGCAGGGCTTGGGTCATCGCCACATAATGGGCGTCGGCGGCGCGGGTTCAATAGCCGGCGTCCCGGCGCCCCTGCGCGATTCGGTCGCGGCCCGATTTGGTGAGAGAACCTTGTTCTGTCACAAAATAGCGCGATGGTGCCTCGCCGTGAGAACGCTCCCGCCCCATCGCCTGTCGCTGGCCGCCGCCCTGGCCCTGACGATCGCCGCCCTGGCGTTCGCAGTCGGCGGCCTGCTGGACGACGCCGGGGCCCGGGAGGGCCGGATCGCCGCCGCCCCGCCGCACGCCGCCGGCGCCTTCACCGGCGTCTCCGCCCCGCGCCTGCGCTGAGGCGCGCGCGCCGCTCCTGCCATCGCCTGTCAGCAGGCCCCCTAGCCTTCGCCCCGCCCCGCGCCTACCTTTGCGTTCATGGCCCGTTCCCCAGAGAGACCGGCAGGCGTCGAGGACGTCTCCGCCGCCTACATCCATGACCTGGCGAACGCGCACACCCCGCCGATGTGGGCGCCGCACCGGCCCGCGCGGCCGGCCAAGTCGCAGGGCGGCATCCCGTTCCGGCTGGTCAGCGACTACGAGCCGGCCGGCGACCAGCCCACGGCCATCCGCGACCTCGTCGCCGGCATCGCCGAGCGCGAGCACGACCAGGTGCTGCTGGGCGTCACCGGCTCGGGCAAGACCTTCACCATGGCCAAGATCATCGAGGCGACGCAGCGCCCGGCCCTGATCCTCGCCCCCAACAAGACCCTGGCCGCCCAGCTCTACAGCGAGTTCAAAAGCTTCTTCCCCGACAACGCGGTCGAGTATTTCGTCAGCTACTACGACTACTACCAGCCGGAGGCCTATGTGCCCCGGACCGACACCTTCATCGAGAAGGACTCCAGCCGCAACGAGCAGATCGACCGCATGCGCCACGCGGCCACCCGCTCGATCCTGGAGCGGGACGACGTCATCGTCGTCGCCTCGGTCAGCTGCATCTACGGCATCGGCTCGGTGGAGACCTACACGGCCATGACCTTCTCGCTGGAGGTCGGCCAGAAGGTCGACGACCGCCAGGTCGCCGCCGACCTGGTCGCCCAGCAGTACAAGCGCAACGAGGCCGCCTTCGAGCGCGGCACCTTCCGCAAGCGCGGCGACACCATCGAGATCTTCCCCGCCCACTACGAAGACCGCGCCTGGCGCATCCAGATGTTCGGCGACGAGATCGAGGCCATCGCGGAGTTCGACCCCCTCACGGGCAAGAAGACCCAGGACCTGGCCGAGGTGAAGATCTACGCCAACAGCCACTACGTCACGCCGCGCCCGACGCTGCGCCAGGCCATCACCCACATCAAGGACGAGCTGAAGGACCGCCTCGACTGGCTGGTCGCCAACGGCAAGCTGCTGGAGGCCCAGCGGCTGGAGCAGCGCACCCGCTTCGACATCGAGATGATGGAGACCACCGGCAGCTGCGCCGGCATCGAGAACTACAGCCGCTACCTGACCGGCCGCCGGCCGGGCGAGCCGCCGCCGACCTTCTTCGAATACATCCCCGACAACGCCCTGTTGTTCGCCGACGAGAGCCACCAGACCATCCCGCAGATCGGGGCCATGTACCGCGGCGACTACCGCCGCAAATGGACCCTGGCCGAGTACGGCTTCCGCCTGCCCAGCGCCATGGACAACCGCCCGCTCAAGTTCGAGGAGTGGGAGGCCATGCGCCCGCAGACGGTGCACGTCAGCGCCACCCCCGGCCCCTGGGAGATGGAGAAGGCCGGCGGCGTCTTCGCCGAACAGGTCATCCGCCCCACCGGCCTGATCGACCCGCCGGTCGAGGTGCGCCCGGTGGCGAAGGGCGGCGCCAGCCAGGTCGACGACGTCATCGCCGAGGCCCGCGACTGCGCGCTGCGGGGCTACCGCACCCTGGTCACCGTCCTCACCAAGAAGATGGCCGAGGACCTGACCGAGTTCATGCACGAGCAGGGCCTGCGCGTGCGCTACATGCACAGCGACGTCGACACCCTGGAGCGGATCGAGATCATCCGCGACCTGCGCCTGGGCGCCTTCGACATCCTGGTGGGGATCAACCTCCTCAGGGAGGGCCTGGACATCCCCGAGTGCGGTCTGGTCGCCATCCTCGACGCCGACAAGGAGGGCTTCCTGCGCAGCGAAACCTCCCTGATCCAGACCATCGGCCGCGCCGCCCGCAACGTCGACGGCAAGGTCATCCTCTACGCCGACAGCATCACCGGCAGCATGGAACGGGCCATGGCCGAGACCAGCCGCCGGCGCGAGAAGCAGGTGGCCTACAACACCGAACACGGCATCACGCCCGAGAGCGTCAAAAGCCGCATCAAGGACATCCTGGCCAGCCCCTACGAGAAGGACCGCGTCACCATCGACGTCGGCGTCGCCGAGGACGCCCGGCCGTTCATGGGCTCCAACTTCCAGGCCACGCTGCGCGACCTCGAAGGCAAGATGCGCGAAGCCGCCGGCAACCTGGAGTTCGAGACCGCCGCGAGGCTGCGGGACGAGATCAAGCGCCTGAAGATGCTCGACCTGGAGTTCGCCAACGACCTGCTGACGGCGGAGGGGGAGACCGCGGACGCGTCCGTGCCGAAGCGTGAGCGGAAGGCGGCCCGGGCGGAGGCGCAGGAGCGGTTTCGGAAGGGGCGGCTGTAGGGGGGGGACCGATGATTGAAGGGATCAACCAAGAACACGCCTTGAAGGCGCTTCAAACCACGAGAAATCCAGTCGAGCGGTACATCCGCTTGCAGGTGTTGGGGATGGACCCGACACAGTTTCGAAAGGCCGACGCCCGCCGTCAGTTCAACGCGTTCTATCGGGTGAGACGCGGTCCAAGCTGGCAGGATCGGTTCTTTGGGCTTCTTGAGAACGAAAGCGCTGCTCTGTCAGCCTCGCCACCTACCTCATCGGACTTCCTCCGCGTCCTCGACAAGCTCTTCGAGTTGACTGGGCGTTGGGAAGCGTCCTTCGCCAGCAAGCTCGTTGCCACAGCAAATGGTATGGCTCCGGTAATCGACAGCATCGTTGCAAAGAATATCGGGCGTCGAGTGCCGTTGAGTTCAGAGAAGGGCTATCGAGCGAACATTCACGAACTCTACGATGAGATCAGCCGAGTGCTCTCCGCCGGGGTCGCCTCGCCGCGAGGACACGAGTGGACCGAGCGTTTCGACGCGGCTTTTGGACATCTGCCAAACATTGAGGTGATCAAGCCCCCCAAGAAAATTGACCTGCTGCTCTGGGCGAGCAGGTAACGCCAAGTGGGAGATACGACCCCTTCTGCCCTCTACCCGAACGCCGGCAGGCCCCGCTTGGCCAGCAGCTCCACCATCGCCGACCGTGTGACCCCAAGCCGTCGCGCGGTGGCGTCGATGGCGGCGAGGATGCCGGAGTCCAGCGACAGGTTGGCCTTCACCGGTCGGCCAAGGTCGCGGATCAGCGGCACGGTCGCGTAGATCACATCGCCCGTATCGGGATCGGCCTCCGCCTCGGCGCGCACGGCGTCCATCGGGCGGGGAACCGGCGCGGCGCCGCCCTGGGCCTCGATGGCCTCCATCCAGTCGCGCAGCCCCTCGGCGGCGTTATCGAGCGCCTCCTCGATGGTGTCGCCCATGCCGTAGCAGCCGGTGCAGTCGGGTATGACCACGCCGAACGCGCCGGGCTTGCCATCGACCAGGGCGACATAGCGGGTCATTGAACATCTCTCCTCGCGCATAATCTACCAGCCGGCGACCCGGGCCAGGTCGCGGGCGATCCCGGGCGACAGGGTCCTATGACGCGGCAGGGCGAAGACGAGGCCGCGCGCCGGATGCCGGAAGATGTCGTGCTTGCCACCGCCCTCATTGATCCAGCCCTCGCGTTCGAGCCGCCTCACGACCTTGGCGCGTGACGTTTCCGGGATCGGCATCCGCGCCTTCTCCATGCGTATATTTATGCGCCCGACGCGAGTGCGCAAGGGGCTTGCGCCGGACTCGCCTATATGGATCTATCGTTGAGGATATTCAGCTTTTGATTGCATCTTCAATGCCGAAGTTCACCCCCTTCATCTCTTGCCGAGACGGTCGCCGGGCGGTCCAGGTCAGTCCGCCAACACCGCGCTCCGCGCGGCCGCGTCGCGGCGGGCCTGCAGCCCGTCCTTGACGGACCTGGACCGTCCGGCACGCTGGCCTGCAGGAGATTGAAGGAGAGGTCCCTTCCTCAAGGAAGGGGCGCGGCAGGCCCCGCTCGGGGACATGCACTTCAGTGCGTGTCCCCCGCCGCTTGAAGCTGCTGGGGACGCGTACCGAAGGCGGTACATGTCCCCGTCCGGCGCACCGCCCCGGCGCTCCCCCCCCTCCGTCATGGCCCGACTTGTTCGGGCCACCCATGCGTGGTGCGCAAGGGGGGTATCCGGGGCGCTATCGGCGCCTCCCTTCCGAATGCTCGTGTTCATGGGTGGCCCGAACAAGTCGGGCCATGACGGAAAGGGGGCGTCGAACAATCGCTGGCGCCCGCTCTATCCCCCGCCTTTCCGGTCAGCGCCGGGATCCACAACAGGCCCCGAGCCCTTGCCCGCATGGGCACCGGCCTCCACCGGGAACACGGCCAATGGGGGGACAAACAGCAATCCATCCCCCACCGCTCCCGCCGCCCGTATTCTCAACAGGTCCCCGTCGACGGGGAGGGCGCGGGATCCAGCGCTTCGCGACGTCGGGGATGTGGTCGAGCGGGATCAGGCGGAGGGGACGTAAGCCTCCGTTCCGGGCGTGCGCTGGTTCAAGCACGTCCGCCCGTCCGTGGGCAGCAGTTCGAGCCGTCCGGAGAGGCCGGACGGGGAGGATCCGGGAAAAAGGGGCGAACAGCTCCGCGCGTCCCGGGCCTGCGGGAAAACGACCGCGTGGAGCGCTTCGACGGCGTCGAAACGGCCTTCACTACCCTTACGCCGGGCGTCGCCCGGGCGCTCCGCACCCTCCCCGACCTTCCGGGCCGCCGGCCCGGGGGACCGAGAACGCGTGTCCGCCACCCGGCGGGAAGAGGAACCGCATGACCGACGAGGAAGACTACCAGCGCCGGATGGCCCTGAAGGCCGACATCGACGCCTGGCTGGAGGAGTTCAAGGCGGCGGACGCCGCGCGGCGCGCGGCGGCGCGAGCCCGGGGCGAGGCCCTCTATCCGGACCCCGGCTTCAAGGCCTCGCGCCTGGTCGAGCCGCCGGCGTTCGGCGACTTCGGCTACCTCGCCGACGCGGACCTGCGCCGCACGCGCCGCTACCCGACCGACGGCGTCGCCGATCCCGCCGCCGAGGCGGCCCGGGAGCGGGCGGCGATGAAGGCGCTGAAGGCGCGCCGCGGCTGCCCGGCCTGGGTGGCGGAGACCTACGTCGACGCCCTGCGCCGCGAGGGCGGCTGGTGGAACGACATCCCGCTGTAGGGGGGTGAAAGTAGGGACACACACCACTTTCCGGCCCGCGGCATCCGCATCATCCGGGGAAAGTGGTGTGTGTCCCTACTTTCACCCGCCGCCGCACGGCCTTCACCAGCCGCCAGATCAGCCACAGCAGCGCCAGCAGGGCCAGCGGCACCAGCAGCGGGGCGGCGAGGGCGAGGAGGACGGTGGCGAAGGCCAGGATGTCCTCGACGATCGAGACCAGCGGGTTGGCCAGGCCCCCGGTGGTCGCCGTGCTGGCCACCCGCGTGCCGCTCTGGGCGGCGTGGAAGGCCAGCGCCGTGGGGGCGCCGATGATCACCCCGGCCACGGCGGCGATCATCGGGTCGACCCCGGCGAAGACGCTGCCCGCCGCGATCACGGCGGCGACCGGGCGGGTGATCGTGCCCAGCGCCGACAGGGCGTGGTCGAGGAAGGGGACCTTGTCGGCGGCCAGCTCCACCGCCGTGGCGATGGCCAGGGTGATGACGGCCACGTCGCTGCCGAGCCAGGCGGCGCGCTCGTTGAGGTCGACGCCGAACAGCTGGAACTTGGCGGCCAGCGCCAGCAGGAGCAGCGGCAGGAAGGCGCGCAGCCCCGCCGCCGCCGCCAGGCCCAGCCCCAGCAGCGCCGGCAGGACCCAGGTCTGGACTAGCTCCATCGGCATGGCGCGAGGAGATACCGGACGGCGGGCGCTGGCAAGGGCGCGGACGGCTTGCCCGGCGGCGCGGCGCGCGCCAAGCTGGCGGCCTCACATCGGGGAGACCTTCCATGACGCGTGCGACCCTCCTTGCGGCCGGCTGCGCCGCCGTGCTGGCCCTGGCGCTGGGCGCCTGTTCGAAGAAGGCCGAGGACACGGCGCCGGCGGCGGAGGCTTCGGCCTCGGCCTCGGCCTCGGCGGGGGCCGCGATGAAGCCCACGCCCGGCAAGTGGAAGATGACCACGACGATGGACGGCATGCCGGCCGGCGCCATGCCCGCTGTCGAGGCCTGTTTGACCGCCGACGACCTGAAGGACGACGCCTGGGCGACCGGCGCGCGGCGCCAGGACAACTGCTCGCAGATGGAGACCAAGGTTTCCGGCGGCCGGGTGACCACCCACGCGGTCTGCGCCTCCGAAGGCATCACCACGACCATGGACATGACCGCCTCGGGCGATTTCTCGAAGCGCTACACGGTGGAGACCGAGATGCGGATGTCGCCGGCGGCGCCCGGCGCGCCCAATCCGATGAAGATGCGCGTCGTCGCCGAGCGGGTCGGCGACTGCTAGGCGGCGATTTCGGCGGCGCGGCGCGGCAAGTGACGCTGCCGCTGCGTCAGGCGATTGACACCAACCCCGGCCGTACCTCAGTTTCGAATCCAATAGGCGGCGTCAGACCGCACGGGATACCGGAGGAGACTGAATGACCGAAGCCGTGGCGCCCGGAAGCGCGATATCGGGCCTGACCGCCCTGGGGGAGCGCCCCCGGATCGGCCTGGCCACCAAGGCGCTCTACGGCTTCGGATCCATCGCCTTCGGCATCAAGGACAACGGTTTCCGCGTCTTCCTGCTGCTGTTCTACAACCAGGTCGTCGGCCTGCCCGCCGGGCTGGTGTCGGCGGCGGTGATGACCGCCATGCTGATCGACTGCCTGATCGATCCGGTCATCGGCCATGTCAGCGACAATTTCCGCAGCAAATGGGGCCGGCGGCACCCGTTCATGTACGCCTCGGCCCTGCCGGTGGCGCTGTCGTTCCTGCTGCTGTGGAACCCGCCGACGGGCTGGGATCAGACGTCGCTGTTCTGGTACCTGGTCGTGGTCGCCGTCATCGTGCGCACCTTCATCACCCTGTACGAGATCCCCTCCTCGTCGATGGCGGCGGAGCTGACCCAGGACTACAACGAGCGCTCGGCGATCCTGGGCTGGCGCTACTTCTTCGCCTGGTGGGGCGGCCTGACCCTGACCATCGCCATGTTCTGGTTCCTGATGCGCGCCACGCCGGAGTATCCGGTCGGCCAGCTGAACCCGCAGGCCTATACGGAGTACGGCTACATCGCCGCCGTGCTGATGTTCCTGTCGATCATCATCTCGGCCGCCGGCACGCACCGGTTCATCCCCTGGATGCCCCAGCAAGCCAAGCGCGAGGAGCGCTCGCCCAAGGTGATCCTCAAGGAGGTGTTCACCACCCTCAACATCCGGCCGTTCCTGGCCATCACCGGCGTGGGACTGGTGGCCTCCGTCGCCGTCGGGGTCGGCTTCTCGCTGGCCTTCTACTTCACCACCTACTTCTGGGAGCTCAATCCGTTCTGGACGGGCGTGCTGCAGATCGACAGCTACTTCGCCGCCGCCTTCGCGCTGTTCGCGGCGCCGTTCATGACCAAGCGTTCGGGCAAGAAGGCGGCCGGCGGCCTGCTGCTGCTGGCCTCGGTGCTGGTCGGCTTCCTGCCGCTGCTGCTGCGCCTGCTGGGCCTGTTCCCCGACAACGGCGTGCTGATCCCCGGCACCCAGATCCCGCAGGTCGTCGGCTGGCTGTTCCTCGACGGCCTGATCCGCGGGATGCTCGGCATCACCGCCTCCATCCTGATCACCGCCATGCTGTCGGACGTGGTCGAGTACAGCGAGAAGCGCACCGGCCGCCGCAATGAGGGCCTGTTCTTCGCCTTCACCAGCCTGATCCAGAAGGCCGTCAGCGGCGTCGGCGTCATGGTCGCCGGCGCCATCCTGGTGCTGATCGACTTCCCGGTCGGGGCCAAGCCGTCGGAGGTCCCGCAGGAGACGATCAACAACCTGGCCCTGGTCTACATGCCCTCGATGATGGCGCTGTACCTCATCTCGGTGGCGATCCTGCAGGCCTACAACATCACCCGCGAGAGCCACGAGGAAACCATCCGGTTCATCGCGGCCCGCAACGAGGCGGCGGAGGACGGCGCTACGCAGATTCAGTGAAGGCCGAATAGACCAGGGTGCGCAGCTCCCGCCGGACCGGATAGGCAGACGAGGGCAGCAGCTGGGTCATGAAGACCACGGTCAGGTCCTCGACCGGGTCGACCCAGAAGAAGGTGCTGGCCGCGCCGCCCCAGAAGAAGTCGCCCTTGCTGCCGGGGATCATGGTGGCGGCGGGGTCGACGGTGACGCCGAAGCCGAGGCCGAAGCCGACGCCGGCGTAGGTCGCCTCGCTGAACAGGGACTTGGACATCTGCGTCAGGTCCTTGCCGCCGGGCAGGTGGTTGGCGGTCATCAGCTGCAGCGTCTTGGGGCTGAGCAGCCGGGCCCCGTCCAGCTCGCCGCCGTTCAGCAGCATGCGGGCGAACCGCATGTAGTCGGCCATGGTGCTGGTCAGCCCGCCGCCGCCCGACGGGAAGTCGGTGGGGGTCAGGTAGGGGCTCTTCTCCGGATCGTCCTGCAGCGGCGGCGGTCCGGCCTTCACCGCCTTGGACCCCAGCACGCCGGCGGCATAGCAGGCAGTCAGCCGGTGCTTCTTCTCGGCCGGCACCGTGAAGGCGGTGTCGACCATGCCCAGCGGCTGGAAGATGTTCTGCTCCAGATAGGCCTCGAACGGCATGCCGCTGATCGTCTCGACCAGGTAGCCGAGCACGTCGGTGCTGACCGAGTAGTTCCAGGCCTCGCCCGGCGAGAACACCAGCGGCAGCTTGGCCAGCTTGTCGATGAACTCCTGCAACGTGCCCAGGCGCAGGTCTTCGGCCACCTTCAGCTTGCGGTAGGCGGCATCGATGTTGCCCTGCATCTGGAAGCCGTAGGTCAGGCCGCTGGTGTGGCGCAGCAGGTCGATCATCAGCATCGGCCGGGCCGGCGGCGTCGTCGCCCAGCCGGAGTCCGTGCCGGCCGCGAACACGCCCAGGTTCGCCCACTCCGGGATGAACTTGGCCACCGGATCGTCCAGCGCCACCAGACCCTGCTCGACCAGCATCATGAAGGCCACCGAGGTCACCGGCTTGGTCATCGAGTAGATGCGGAAGATGGCGTCCTTCTCCAGCGGGCGCTTCCGCTCGCGGTCGGCCAGGCCCAGGACCTCGTCCACCGCCAGCTTGCCGCGCCGCCAGACCTGCACCTGGGCGCAGGGCAGCTTGCCCGTCTTGATGTAGCGCTCGTCGAGGAAGGCCGGAATCCGGGCCAGGCGTTCGGACGACAGGCCGATGCTCTCGGGTTTGGTCATGATCAGCTCCACTGCGACGTGACGCCCCACTTATCGAACCGGCGGTATGTCGCAACCCAAACTTTACCTCGTTGAGGCCATGCTTCCGGCAGGTAAGGGATGGAAATGACAGAGGCGCCCAAAATCGAAGCGCCCTCCGAGCTGGATATCGAGGCCGCGCGTTGGTTCTTCCAGAACTCGGTGGACGTGTTCGCCCTGCTGCGCGGCGGCCAGATCACGCGCATCAATCCGGCCTGGCCGGAGCTGACCGGCTGGTCGATCGAGGAAACGCTCGGCCGCCGGATCGAGGATTTCGTCCATCCAGCCGACCACCACGTCGTTCGCGGCATAGTCGGCGCCCTGCGGACCGAGGGTCATGCCCGTGGCGAACACCGGGTCATGCATCGTGATGGCCACGCCATCTGGGTCCGCTCCCGCGCCAAGAAAGCGCTCAGCGACGCCACCGTCGTCGTGCTCGAGGACGTCTCGGAAGAATACAAGCGTCGGGAGGACGCCGACGACGCCTCCCGCGTCAATGAGCTGCTGCGCGAGACCAGCGGCATCATGTTCTGGCGCTTCGATCCGGAAGCGGCCCGCTACATCGTCGACCCTGACCTGTCCCGACCGGGCGGCCTGGGCGTGGTCGGCAACCGGACGATGTCCATCGAGGAGATGAACGCCGAGATCCATCCCGAGGACAAGGCGCGCATGACCCGCGCCTTCTCACGTTCGATCATGACCGGCGAGCCGGTGATGGTCGAGTACAGGCATTCCATCGGCGAAGGTCAGTGGGCCAGCTTCCGGTCCGCCTGGCGCGGCCTGCGCCAGGACGCGTCCGGCGCCTGGCAGGTCCTCGGCATGACCCAGGACGTCACCGAGGTGGCCGAGGCCCGCGACGCCGCCCTCGCCGCGGCGGAGGCCAAGGCCCAGTTCCTGGCCAACATGAGCCACGAGATTCGCACCCCGATGAACGGCGTGCTGGGAGTTCTGCATCTGCTCAAGAGCGAGGCGCTCAGCACCGACGGCCGGCGCCTGCTCGACGAGGCGGTCGGCTGCGGCCACATGCTGGCCGAATTGCTCAACGACGTCATCGACTTCTCCAAGATCGAGGCGGGTCGCCTGGAACTGTCGCCCGAGCCGGTCGACCCGGCCGCGGTCCTGCGCAGCGTCACCGACCTGCTGCGGCCCCAGGCGACGGCCGCCGGCCTGTGGCTGCGCATCGAGGCCGACGATGACCTGGGCTGGCGTGCGATCGATCCGGTGCGCCTGCGCCAGATCCTGTTCAACCTCATCGGCAACGCCGTGAAGTTCACCCAGATGGGCGGCGTCGACGTCCGGCTGAGCGCCTGCTGGCGAAACGAGGCGCCGGCCCTGCGGTTCGAGGTGATGGACACGGGAGTCGGCATCTCCGAAGACGCCCAGACCTCGCTCTTCCAGCGCTTCCACCAGGCGGATGGTTCGACGACGCGCCGCTTCGGCGGGTCGGGACTTGGCCTGGCCATCAGTCAGCGACTGGCGGAGTTGCTCGGCGGCGAGATCGCGATGCGCAGCCAACCCGGCGTCGGCTCGGTGTTCACCGCCGAGATCGCCGCCCCGCACTCCCAGGCGCCCAGGGCCGAGGAGGGCGACGGCGGCGCCCTGCTCGAGGGCCTGCGGGTGCTGGTCGTCGAGGACAACCCGACCAACCGCCTGATCGCCAGCCGCCTCCTGGAGCAGCTGGGAGCGGAGGTCGAGACCGCGGAGGATGGGCGGATGGGCGTGGACGCGGTCGCCCGGGCGCCGTTCGACCTGATCTTCATGGACGTCCAGATGCCGGTGATGGACGGCGTGGAGGCCACGCGCCTGATCCGCGCCATGCCGGCGCCGGCCTCGGCCACGCCGATCCTGGCCATGACCGCCAATGCGCTGCAGCACCAGACCGACGCCTACATCGCCGCCGGCATGAACGGGGTGGTGTCCAAGCCGCTCTCGCCCAGTGTCCTGGTCGCCCGCATCGCCGCCGCCCTGGCCGACCCGGACGAGGACGTGGCCGCGGCCTGAATTTGCATACTAGGCCTTCGAACCGATTGCATCTGAGCCTGCCGCCCCCTTAAATCGGAGGGCAAGCGGGCGGGGGGCCGATACCCGACCTGCGAAGCGGGGCGCGCCGCCAGAGTGCGGAACGGGGGGTGAGACATGGCCTGGGATTTCGAGACCGACGCCGGGTTTCAAGAGAAGCTCGACGGGTTGGATACCCGACCGCACGGGGAGGCCGCGTGACCTCCTGGCCAGCCATGACCATCGACGAGGCGCACGCGATCCTGACCGCGCCCGGCTCCCGGTTCGAAACCGAAGACCTCGTCATCCGGGGCGTCCCGACGAGGGTGTGGAAGAACGCCCCGCCGACGCTGCGCGACATGGTGACCAACGGCCGGGCCTTTCCGGACCGGGAGTTCATCGTCCACGAGGACGAGCGGGTGACGTTCGAGGCCTTCCACCGGGCCGTGGCCGCCCTGGCCGAGCGGCTGGCCGCCGACGGGATCGGCAAGGGCGACCGGGTGGCGCTGATCATGCGTAACCTGCCGGAATGGCCGGTGGCCTTCTTCGCCGCCGTCAGCCTGGGCGCCCTCGTCACGCCGCTGAACGCCTGGTGGACCGGCCAGGAGCTGCACTACGGCCTGACCGATTCCGGCGCCCGGATCGTCATCGCCGACCCCGAGCGGCTTGAACGGATCGCCGAGCATCTGAAGGACTGTCCGGACCTGGAAGGCGTCTATGTCTGCCGCGAGGACGATCCGTACGACGACCCGCGCGTACGCCGTCTGGAGTCGGTGATCGGGCCGCCGAACAGCTGGGCCGACCTGCCCGACCGGCCACTGCCGACGACGCCGATCGCGCCCGACGACGACGCGACGATCTTCTACACCTCCGGCACCACCGGAAAGCCGAAGGGCGCGCTGGGCACGCACCGGACGATGACCACCAACGTCCTGACGACCGGCGCCGCCCTGGCCCGGCCGTTCCTGCGTCGGGGGGAAACGCCGCCCGCGCCCGACCCGAACGCCCCGCAGCGGGTGACCCTGCTGGTCGTGCCGATGTTCCACGTCACCGGCTGCTCAGCGACTCTGGGCCCCGCCCTCAACAACGGCGGCAAGCTGGTGCTGATGCGCAAGTGGGACGCGCTGGAGGGCATGCGGCTGATCGAGCGCGAGCGGGTGACCAACACCGGCGGCGTGCCGACCATCGCCTGGCAACTGATCGAGCATCCGCAACGCGCCGACTTCGACCTCAGCTCGATCGACGGCATCTCCTACGGCGGCGCGCCCTCGGCCCCGGAGCTGGTGCGGCGGATCAAGGAAGTCTGGCCCAAAGCCTCGGCCGGCAACGGCTGGGGCATGACCGAGACCAGCGCCACCTTCACCAACAACAATTCCGACGACTACGTCCATCGCCCCGACAGCTGCGGCCCGGCGCCGGCGGTCGGCGAGATGAAGATCATGACCGTCGAGGCGCCCCACCGCGAACTGCCGGTCGGCGAGGTTGGCGAACTGTGGGCCAGGGGGCCGATGGTGGTGAGAGGCTACTGGAACAAGCCGGAAGCCACGGCCCAGACCTTCATCGACGGCTGGGTGAAGACCGGCGACCTGGCGCGCCTGGACGAGGACGGCTTCTGCTTCATCATCGACCGGGCCAAGGACATGCTGATCCGCGGCGGCGAGAACATCTACTGTATCGAGGTCGAGAACGTCCTCTACGACCACCCGGCGGTGATGGACGCGGCGCTGATCGGCATTCCTCACCGGACGCTGGGCGAGGAGCCGGGCGCCGTCGTCACGCTCAAGCCCGGCGCCCACGCCACCGAACAGGAGCTCCGCGCCTTCGTCGCCGACCGTCTGGCCGCTTTCAAGGTTCCGGTACGCGTCGCGTTCTGGCATGACACCCTGCCGCGCAACGCCAACGGGAAAATCATGAAGTCCGACCTGAAGGCCGTATTCGCCGGAGACCCTGCCGCGTGAGCACGCCTGCCGCCACAGCCCGCTACGCCGCCAAGAAGGAAGCCATCCTGACGGCGGCCACGACCATTCTGAACCGCGAAGGCGTCAACCCACATTCTCCAAGTAAGTCGCTGATTTCGCTGTCGTAATCGTGATATTT
>JASJPM010000001.1:0-338142 GCA_031426695.1 Caulobacter sp. | reverse complement strand
GTGAACCGCTTCGTCCAGCTGGCCATCAAGCAGGAGGTTGTCGGGCCGGACGGCCATCGCGGCATCCGCGAGGCCGAGCTGAACGACGGGCGCTGGATCCAGATTTCCGAACGCCGCACCGCCGAGGGCGGGCTGGTCATGACCGCCGCCGATATCAGCGCCATCAAGGCCCAGGAAGAAGCCCGGCGCCTGAACGAGGAACAGCTTCAGCACGCCGTGGCCGGACTGGAGCGCAGCCAGGAGCAGCTGGCCGAGCTGGCCCGCAAGTACGAGACCGAGAAGGTCCGCGCCGAGGCGGCGAACAAGTCAAAGTCCGAGTTCCTGGCCAACATGTCCCACGAGCTGCGCACGCCGCTCAACGCGGTCAACGGCTTCTCAGAGATCATGATCGCCGAGATGTACGGGCCGATGGGCGATCCCCGCTACAAGGAGTACGCTCAGGACATCCACAACAGCGGCCAGCACCTGCTGGCGCTGATCAACGACATCCTCGACATGTCCAAGATCGAGGCCGGCAAGATGAACCTCAAGTTCGAGCCGATGAGCCTGGAGGACGTCACCGAGGACGCCGTGCGGCTGGTGCGCAACCGCGCCGAGGCGGCCGGACTGGAGCTGGCGGTCGACTTCCCGTTCCTGCCGGAGATCGAGGCCGACTACCGGGCGGTCAAGCAGGTGCTGCTCAACCTGCTCAGCAACGCCATCAAGTTCACGCCCAAGGGCGGCCGGGTCACCGTCCGCGCCGAGGTGCGCAACGACGGCCTTGGCGAGCGCGTGCGGGTTTCGGTGCAGGACACCGGCATCGGCATCAGCAAGGAAGACCTGGCGCGCCTGGCCCAGCCCTTCGAGCAGGTCGAGAGCCAGCACAGCAAGACCACCCAGGGCACGGGCCTGGGCCTGGCCCTGACCAAGGCGCTGATCGAACTGCACGAAGGCGCCCTGGAGATGCACAGCGCGCCCGGCGAGGGCACCACGGTCAGCTTCAGCCTGCCGATCCGTCGCGGCGCGATGGGCGTGGCGGCGGCTTAGAGCAATCCTGTTATCCCAGCCGAACCCCGGCGAAAGCCGGGGGAAGAGCCGGGACCCAGATGGCGGCGCGCGGCCTCACGGGGTTCCGGATCGGCCTGCGGCCGTCCGGGATGACAACTCGGAGCTACTTCAGCCCCTCATAGGCCGCAGCGATCAGCGCCACATCGCGGGGATCGCCCACGAGGTCCGTGCCCATCCGGTTCATGGTGTAAGCAATCGCGGTGCGGCGCACCGGGTCGACCATCACGAACGAGCCGCCCCAGCCGGAGTGGCCATAGGCCTTCGGCTCCGGGCCATAAAGGCCGTCGGTGTTGAGCAGGAAGCCTGCCCCCCAGCGCGCGGGAACGCCCAGCACTTCGTCGACGCCCTCGATCCGCAGCGTCGTGGCCCGGGCCAGCGCCTCGGGACCGACGATGTGGCGGCCGTCCAGCCTGCCGTCTCCCGCCACCGCCCCGAACAGCCGGGCCAGCGAGCGGGCGTTGGAAAAGCCGTTGGCCGACGGGATCTCGCAGGCGCGCCAGGCGGCGGTGTTGGGGACCAGCGGCTCCATCACCGGATTGAGGTAGGCGGCCCTCTGCGACGGATTGAGGTCGGTCGTCATGTTCGAGGTGGCCAGCTCCGGCGGCGCCAGCATCTCGGCTCGGCGATGCTCCTGCGAGACCGGCAGGCCCAGCGTCAGGTCGAGGCCGAAGGGGCCGGCCAGCTCCTCGGCGATGAAGCGGCCCAGGCTGCGGCCCTCGATGCGGCGGAACAGTTCGTTGGCCAGGGTTCCGATGCTGATGGCGTGGTAACCGGACCGCGAGCCGGGCGGCCAGAACGGCGCCTGGGCCGCCAGCCGGGCCGCGGCGGTCGGCTGGTCATAGTAGTCCTCGACCACGGCCGGCTCGCTGAAGCTGCACAGGCCCGCCTGGTGCGACAGCAGCTGGGCGATGGTGATCTCGCCCTTCCCTTCCGCCGCGAACGCTGACCACCAGCGGGCGACCGGCTGCTCGTAGTCGACGAGGCCCCGGTCGACCAGCATGGCGAAGCAGAGCGCCGTCACGCCCTTGGTGGTGGACCAGACGTTGACCACCGCGTCGCGTGTCCAGGGCCGGCTCGCCGCCCCGTCCAGGCTGCCGCCCCACAGGTCGACGACCAGTTCGCCGTTCTGGACGATGGCTAGGGAGGCCCCGACATCGCCCCGCTCGGCGAAATTACGCGCGAACTCACCAGCGACGGCCTCGAAGGCCGCCGCCGCATTGCCGTGGATGTGCGGGCTCACTGGAATCTCTTTGTGAAGCTGACGCCGAAGGTGCGCGGCGCGCCGTAGACGCGGAAGCCCACGCCGAGGGCCAGGTTGTTGACGCCCTGGGTGACGTATTCCTCGTCGGCCAGGTTCTTGCCCCAGACCGCCACTTCCCAGTCCGAGCCGGAGAACAGGCTCGCCCGGCCGTTCCAGACCCAGTAGGCCTCCGTCGCGATCAGCGGATCGTTGAGCGCGTCCTTGAACATGTCGCCGGCATACTGGCCGTCGATCTGCAGCCGCCCCTCGAGGCTGTCGCCTATCGCGAAGGTGTAGGCCGTGGCCAGGTTGAAGCTGACCTCCGGCGCGTCCGGCATGTCGTTGCCCTTGGGCACGGCGCCGCCGGAGGAGTCGAACGATCCGAGTTCAGTCTTCAGCAGGCCCAGACCCACGGTCACATCAAGGCCCGGAAGCGACGGCGGCGACCACAGGGCGTCGAAGTCGAGCCCGTAGATCGTGGCCTCATCGACATTGCCCAGGCGCTGAATCGGCAGGCCGCCGGAGGTGTCGCGGATGAAGGTCTGGACGTCGGAGTAGTCGTAGTAGAACAGGCTGCCCGACCAGGAGAGGCCGGCGACGGGCAGGCGTTGCTTCATGCCGGCTTCCCAGGCGACCAGCGTCTCGGGATCATAGGGCTGAAGCTGTCCGGAGTTGGTGGCCACGCCGGAGAAGAAGCCGCCGCTCTTCACGCCCTGGCTGACGCTGGCGTAGACCAGGGTCAGGGGGTCGGGCTTCCAGTTCAGGCCCAGTTTCCAGGACCAGTTGGTGTCGCTGATGGTTTCGTCGACGCTGGCCATCAGCACCGGCGGCGAGCCGCAGGGCGTCAGCGTCAGGAAGCTGGCCGGGCAGTTGGGGACCAGGTCGTAGTCGCCCCCGACGTTGTCCTTCTCTTCCCAGGTGTAGCGCAGGCCGGCGATCAGGCTGACATCGGGCGCGACGTCGTACTCCACGTTGCCGAACACGGCCGCCGACTTCGAGGTCTGGTTGGAGAAGGTCAGGGTCGTGGTGTTGAACAGGTCCTGAAGGTCGCCGTCGTAGGTCATCTCGACCCGGTCGCGGGAAACGAAGGCGCCGACCAGCCAGTCGCTGCGCTCGGTCGCGCCGGCCAGCCGCAGCTCCTGCGAGACCTGGTCGATGTCGTCGTGTTCGATGAAGTCCGTCTGCCGGAACGGCCCGGCGTCGGTGTCGGCGCCCCAGGTCCGCTGGAAGTCGAGATAGCCGGTGACCGAGGTCAGGGTCGCCCAGCCGAAGTCCTTCTCGATGCGCAGCGTCGCCGCGCGCTGGTCGACGTCGTAGGTCGGATCGACCGAGTACTCGCCCTTGAACGGATCGCCGTCCGTGTCGTTGTAGCCGAGGAAGTCCATGCACCCGGCCGAGCCCGGGCAGACGAGACTGGCCGGCGAACCCGGAGGCGGCGTGAGACCGAAGAACTCCGGCGCCCCGACCTCGGACCGCACCCGCTGGGCCTCCAGCTTGAGCACGATGTCCAGGTCCTCGGTCGGCGCCCAGCGCGCCTGGGCCCGGCCGATCAGGACGTCGCGCCGTCCGAAGTCGCGATTGGTGGCGCGGTTGAAGAAGAAGCCCTCGTCCTGCTGCACGGCCTTGCCGCTGAAGCGCAGCGCGAAGCTGTCCGAGACCGGCAGGTTGATCATGCCGTCCAGCTCGGCCGTCTCGTAGTTGCCGAGGCCGCCGGAGATCCGCCCCTCGACGCCGCCGAAGGTCGGTTTGGCCGTGACGATTTGATCGCGCCGGCGGTGGAGTTGCGGCCGTAGAGCGTACCCTGAGGCCCCTTGAGCGCCTCCATCCGCTCCATGTCGAACAGGTCGAAGTTCATCAGCGCCAGCGAGCTGAGATAGACCTCGTCGACATAGACCCCGGCGCTGGGATTGTTGGTGGCGCTGAAGTCGTTCAGCCCCACGCCGCGGATGGTCACCACCGGCAGGATGCCGGGCATGTTCTCCTTGATCTCGACGTTGGGCGTGAAGTTCGCCAGATCCGTGACCTGGGTCACCCGGCCGGCCTCCAGCGCCTCGCCGGAGACGACCGCGACGTTGACGCCGACGTCCAGGGTGTCCTGAGCCCGCTTCTGGGCCGTAACGGTGACGGCCTCGATCTCGGTCGGCGCCGTGTCCTCGGCCGCCTGCGCCGCGCTCGCGATCAGCAGCGCCGCCAATCCGGCCCCGCCGGCCAGCCAGGCCCTGCGGCCACGCGTGTGTTTTGAATGTGAAGTCATGTCCCCGGCTCTCCCTGATGGTCCTCTGGCTGACCTCTCGGTTGCCAGTTTTTCGACGCTTAAGTTTGGCGAGATAACGACACGCCGAGATCGGCCCGTCAAGTTTTTCGACATTTGCGTATGTTTGCGATATGTATTGTCGAGTGCGCCGGGCCTGGAAAGCGGCGACAAGGGAGCCGATGACGGACGAATCGACGGCAGCGGGCCTCAAGAGGCAGGCCTCGCGGGCGAAGCCCGCGCGCAAGCGGGCGGCCCGGCGCGACCTGCTGCTCGACGAGGCCGCACGCCGGATCAACGCCCAGGGCGCCGGCGCCATCGTGCTGAACGACATCGCCGAGCAGGTCGGGCTGTCGCGCAACGCCCTCTACTACTATGTCGCCGACCGGGCCGACCTGGTGTTCCGCTGCTATCTGCGGGCCTGCGAGGCGACCGCCGACAACCTCGCCACGGCCTATGACCAGGGGACGGACCCGTCCGACCGGATCCGCCGCTTCGTCGAAGCCGAGCTCGACTTCGACCAGCCCGAGCAGGCGGTGCTGACCGACATCGACTACCTGCCCGAGCCACAGCGCCGATTGATCCAGGAGCATCAGGCGCGCAACGTCTCGGCGCTTCAGAGGCTGCTCACCGAGGGGATCACCGAGGGCGCGTTCCGCCCCTGCGAAACCGAGATCGCCGCCCAGTCCCTGACCGGCCTGATCTCCTGGACCCGGCTGTCAGCGGGCTGGCTGGATCACCGCGACGATCGCAAGGCGCGACGCCGCGCATCGGCGGCGATCAGCGACCTTTTCCTCGGCGGCTTCAGCGCCGACCCGCTCGCCGAGACCCGCTGCGCGATCGACGTCGAGGTCCTGGTCGCCCGCCCCTACAACGCCTTCGACCGCAAGCAGACCAACGAGATCAAGATCGGCCAGCTGATCGCGGCGGCCTCACGGCTGTTCAACAGGCGCGGCATCGACGGCGTGTCCCTTGACGAGATCAGCGCCAGCGTCGGCGCGACCAAGGGCGCGGTCTATCACTACTTCGACGACAAGGCCGATCTGGTGGTGCGCTGCTACAGGCGGGCCTTCGAACTGTACGACCTGATCATGGACACCTCGGTGGCAACCGGTCGAACCGGCCTGGAACGGGCGTTGATGTCCCTGCACCTCAACGTCCAGGCCCAGGCAGGGCCGCTGTCGCCGCTGATGCTGCAGCCGGGCCGCCTGTCGTTGCCCGCCGAGGAGCTGGAGCGCATCAGCCGGGCGTCGAAGCGGTTGCGCATAGCCTCGACCCGCAACCTGCGCCAGGGAATAGCCGACGGCTCCTGTCGCCCCGGCGACAGCACCTTCATGGGCGAGGTCGCCGCCGGCATCTTCCTGTGGCTGCCCAAATGGCTGCCGGAGAACTATCCGTTGTCGCCCATGCGCATCGCCGACGAGATCACTGACCTCATCGCCCACGGCATCGAGAAGCGGGCGGCCTAGAACCTAGACCAGCGCGCGCCTGTACATCGCCAGCAGGGCGGCCCAGGCGCGTTCAGCCTGGACCTCGTCGTAGACGGCGCTGCCCCGGACGCACCAGCCGTGCCCGGCCGGATAGACCTCGATCACCGAGGAGCGTCCGGCGGCGTCCATGGCGGCCTTCAGCCTGTCCTTGATCGTCGGGTCCTGCCTGTCGTCGTTGTCGGCCACCGCGACGAGGAACTCGGCCGTCGTCTTCGTCAGCAGCAGGTGCGGGCTCGTCGGCTGGTCGGTCCAGAGCCCCCCGCCGTGGAAGCTGCCCACCGCGCCGATCCGGCCGCTGACCGCCGCGGCGGTTCGGAACGAGAGCGGACCGCCCATGCAGTAGCCCTGCACGCCGGCCCGCCGGGTGGTGTCGGTCTGCTTCAGCGCGTCGAGGAAAGCCAGGTAGGCGACGGCGTCGCGATCCGTGCCCTCGGGCGTCACGCTGGCGCGCATCGGCGCCAGTTTGGCCCGGTCCTCGGGATTGGCGAAGTTGAACGCGCCATCGACCACCGGCGCCTTACGGACGCGGTAGTAGAGGTTCGGCACGAGCACGACATAGCCCTCGCCCGCCAGCCGCCGGCCCATCTCCCGGAAGGCCGGGCGCAGGCTGACCACGTCCGGCCAGATCAGGACCGCCGGCCACGCGCCCTTGCCCTCGGGATAGTAGAGCGCCGCGTCGGCGACACCGTCCGGCGTCGTGATCTCCACGTCCTGCTCGACGACGGACACGCCGGCCCGGGCGGCGCCGGCCACGCCGACAGCGGCCAGACCGAGCAGACCGAAGCCACGCCTGGAGACGGTCGGGTCGACGATCAGGCCAGGGTGAATGTCATCATCGCACATCGGAAACCTCGTCGCCGGTCAGAGGGGGTGCCGCAGTAGATGCGGCAATCCTGGCCGAAGGAAAGGGGCGTTCCGTCGCGCTACAGCAGGGCGCCGCGGCCGGCGGTGACTTCGGAGTAGCGGTGGACCCGCACCGACTGCACTAGGCCAAAGCCGATCATCACGGTCAGCATGACCGTGCCGCCGTAGCTGAGCAGCGGCATGGGCACGCCCACGACCGGCGCCAGGCCCATGACCATCGCGCCATTGATCAGCACGTACAGCGCGAAGGTCGCCGTCACCCCCGCCGTGGCCAGCCGGCCGAAGTGGCTGTGGCTGATCGCGGCGATGCGCAGGGCCATGAAGATCACCGCCCCGTAGAGGAACAGGATCGAGAAGCAGCCGGCGAACCCGAACTCCTCAGCCAGGGCCGCGAAGATGAAGTCGGTATGTTTCTCGGGCAGAAAGTTCAGCTGGCTCTGGCTGCCCAGACCGAAGCCCTTGCCCATCAGCCCGCCGGCGCCCAGCGCGATCTTGGACTGCAGGATGTGATAGCCCGACCCCGACGGATCGGCCTCGGGGTTGAACAGCACATCGACCCGAGCGCGCTGGTACTCGTGCAGAACGAAGAAATACATCACCGGCGCGGCCACCGCGACGGCCCCGATCCCGGCGGCGATGAACTTCCACGACAGACCGGCCAGGATCATGATCGCCACGCCGGTGAACAGGATCAGCAGCGATGTGCCAAGGTCCGGCTGGTGCGCGACCAGCAGGGTCGGCATCCCGATCAGAGCGGCCGGGACCAGCAGCCACCAGCTGGCGCGGGCGCTGTCGGCGGACATGCCGTGGTAGAACCGCGCCAGGGCCAGCACCACGCCGACCTTCATGATCTCGGACGGCTGGAACCGCAGCGGACCGATCTGCAGCCAGCGCTGCGCGCCTTTCGAGACATCGCCGAAGAACTCGACGCCCAGCAGCAGGACCAAGGCGACGATGTAGACCGGATAGGCCACCTGGAACCACAGCGTCAGCGGACACATGGCCAGGATGATCATCAGCACGAAGAACATGGCGAACCGGATCAGGTGCGGCGCCGCCCACGGCGTCCACGACAGGTCGGCCGCCGAGAACATGATCAGCGCGCCCGCGCCGGCGATCAGGCAGAGCACCAGGCAGAAGGTCCAGTCGATCTCGGCGAACTTGATGATCAGCCGGTCGCGTTCACCGGGACGGGTCAGGGCGCTGGCGGTCATTGGGCGGCCTTCGGGGCGGGAGACGGCGGAGGCGGCGGCGGCGGACCGCCCTCGATGGCCGGCTCGGGCGCCGCGCCCTCGACCGGCGCGGCGGGGTCCAGTTCGGGCATCGGCAGCGGCTGTTCGATGCGCGCGCGGATCTCGGGGTCCTTGAGCAGCGCCATGCGCATGACCTCGCGCGCCCGGGGCGCCGCGGCGGTGCCGCCGCCCAGACCGCCGTGCTCGATCAGCACCGAGATGGCGTAGCGCGGCGCGTCGATCGGGGCGAAGGCGATGTACCAGTTGTGGTCGCGCAGACCCCAGCGGAAGCCGGCGCTCTTGCGGGACTCACCCTCGCGGAAGACCCGCACCTGCGCCGTGCCGGTCTTGCCGGCCATGCGGATGTCGCCCAGTCCGAGCTGGCTCTGGCGGTAGGCGGTGCCGGACTGGTCGTTGGCCACCGCGATCATGCCGCCCCGCACATACTCCA
This sequence comes from Caulobacter sp., assembly GCA_031426695.1. Classification (GTDB taxonomy): domain Bacteria; phylum Pseudomonadota; class Alphaproteobacteria; order Caulobacterales; family Caulobacteraceae; genus Caulobacter. The sequence goes on along the minus strand of JASJPM010000001.1, from coordinate 329,567 downwards.
TGAACTCCTGGGAGTAGGGAAGGTCGGGGGCCGCGTCGCCGCGCGGCCGCTCCACGCCGCCCACGGACTTGATCAGGCGCGGACTGAGCGCCTTGCGCCCGTTGGCCAGCCGCGCCGTCATCACCGCCAGCTGCAGCGGGTTCACGGCGATCAGGCCCTGGCCGATGCCGTAGTTGACCGTATCGCCGGGGAACCAGGTGCGGTTGGCCGGATTGCGATTGGCCTTCCGCTTCCACTCCCGCGAGCCGACGATGCCCTTCTTCTGGCCGGGAATGCCGATGTCGAAGGTCTGACCGAAGCCGAAGGCCTGCGCGGCCTTGGCGATGCCGTCGGGGCCGACCTTCAGCGCCGTCTGGTAGAAGTAGATGTCGCAGGAGTTCTTGATGGCCTCGTGCATGTTCTGCGAGCCGTGCCGGCCCCAGCAGCGCCAGGTGCGGTTGCCGAAGTACCAGCCGCCCGAACAGTTGACCCGCGTCTCAGGGTCGACGCCGGCCTCCAGCGCCGCCATGGCGACCATCGGCTTGAAGGTCGAACCCGGCGGATAGGTGCCGCTCATCGCCTTGTCGAGCAGCGGCTTGCGCTCGTACTCGGCCAGCGCCTTGTACTCAGGCCCCGACAGACCTTTCACGAACCGGTTGGCGTCGAAGCTCGGCGCCGAGGCCATGCACAGCAGGTCGCCGGTGCGGCAGTCGATCAGCACGATGGCGCCGCTCTCCTCGCCCATCACTTCCAGCGCGCGCTGCTGGATGTCGGAGTCGAGGGTGAGGCGGATTTCCTTGCCCGGCGTGGGTGGAATGTCGCCTTCGGGGTCGTTGCGGACCACCCTGCCCTGGGCGTCGACCTCCTGCTTCTGCGCACCCGGCTTGCCGCGCAGTTCGATGTCGAAGGCCTTCTCCACGCCCTGGCGTCCGATCCGGAAGCCCGGATTGTAGAGCAGCGGGTCGATCGTCAGGCCCTTGTCGGTCACCGCCTTGATGTCGCGGTCGTTGACGCGCGCCACATAGCCGATGACGTGGGCGAAGGCGCCGCCGAACGGATAGACCCGCACCTCGCCCATGTCGGCGGTCACGCCTGGCAGCTCCGGCGCCCGGACGTTGATGCGGGAGAACTCTTCCCAGCTCATGTCTTCCATGACCTGGACCGGCGACTTGCGCGGCGCCCGCTTGATGTCGCGGATCAGGCGTTCGCGACGCTTTTCGTCGATGGGCACCAACTGGGCCAGACTGTCGACGATGCCCTCCACGTCCGTATCGGTCTCGCGCGAGACCAGCAGGCGGAAGTTGGGGCGGTTCGACGCCAGGGTGACGCCGCTGCGGTCGAGGATCAGGCCGCGAGGGGGCGGCACCAGGCGGAAGTTGAACTGGTTGGACTGAGCGAGCTTCTGGTAGCGGCGGGCCTCGAGCACCTGCAGGTGGACCAGCCGCCCGCCCAGCGCCGCCAGGCCCAGGCCGGTGAGGCCGCCGAGCAGGAAGGCGCGCCGGGTGAAGGCGCCCTGCCGTTCATTGACCTCGGTGAAGAAGATCGTCGGCTCGCTCAACGGAACCTCACGTCGGCGTCGTCGAAGCGGTCGATCAGGCGATGGGCGAACGGATACAGCAGGCTGGTCGCCAGGAACTGCCAGAACACGGCGATCAGGCTGGGCGCGGCCCGCACGTCCAGCATGGTGATGAGGTAGCCGGTGGCCAGCGCCGAGGCGCAGACGCCCGCGTACCAGGCCCACATCATCGGGCGGCTCTGCCCGGTCATCATGCTGCGCATGAACAGGGTGCCGGCGTAGGCGACCAGCAGCGAGACGCCCCACAGCCCCAGCGCCCCGCCCCAGAACAGGTCGAGGAAGCATCCCAGCAGCAGCAGGGTGAAAGGCGCGATGATCGACGGGCGGATCACCGCCCAGCCGAAGGCGCAGACCAGCGGAAACACCGGCTCGGGCAGCTGCAGGCCCCACACCCGGATCGGCGAGGCGAACAGAATGGTGAACCCCACGCAAAGCAGGGCTGGCACGCCGATCCAGCGCCACGGGTCGAGCGGCCGCGCGGCTGAGAAGCTCATCGTCCGCCTCCGGGCGGGGCGGCGGTCGGGGCGGCCGGACGGGCCGTCGGGACCGGTGCGGGACGCGGCGGCGTCGCGGGAGCCGAGGTGACGGCCGGCGCCGCGGGTTTGGGCGTGGGCGTGGGCGTGGGCTTGGGCGTCGGTGTCGGCGTCCTGATGATCCGGTCGTCCGGATTTTCGGTGATCACCGGCGGGAGGTAGGTCTGCTCCAGCGCCTTGCGATCAACGAGCTGGGCATAGTCGCGGAACTTCATGATCCGGACCCAGTCGATGGCGCCCGAGTCGGCGTCGAGCGCCACCCGCCATCGACCGTCGAGCCCCTTGACGACGCGGCCGATGGGCAGCCCTCGCGGAAGCACGCCGCCGTCGCCACTGGTCAGCACCCGGTCGCCGGCGCGGATCGGCTCGCGACCGCGCAGATACTCAAGCCTGGGGTTGGGTCCGCCGTCCCCGGTCAGGATCGCCCGGGCGTTGGTGCGGTCGATCATCACCGGCGTCTTGGACGCCGCGTCGGTCAGCAGAAGCACCTTGCTGGCCCCGCGCGCGACGCCGACGACCCGGCCGATCAGGCCGCGCTCGCTGAGCACCGGGAAGCCGACCATGACGCCCGACTCCGAGCCGGCGTTCGCCAGCCGGTAGTTGGCCAGCGGCCCGCGGGAATCGGAGACCACCCGGGCGGTGACCATGTCGATCGGCGGATCGGTGCGGATGCCCAGGACGGCGCGCAGGCGCTCGTTCTCGTCCTTGAGCCGGACGGCCTCGTCGGCCTGTCGCTGAAGCAGAACCAGCTCCCGCTTCAGACGCCGGTTCTCGCCGGCGGTGAAGGCGTAGCTGCCCAGCCATCCCATGATGTCGCCGGTCCATTCGCCCGGCTTGGCGACGACGCCGCCGACCGGCGCGGCGACCGTGTCCACGGCCTGCCGGGCGGCGCCGTACGCCTCGGTCTGGAACGTCTCGCGACGGTCGCTGAGCAGCATCGCGCCGCCCGCGATGACAGCGACGATCAGGGCCACCGCCGCCGTCCAGGTCAGCGGGACCTTGAGTTCACCGAACGGATCCTGCCGAAGCGGCACCCCGTACCTCCGTCAAGACGCCCCCGAGCGCCTGACCCTGTTCTGCCGAAGTTTAAGCGAGGGTGCTTTCGAGGACACCCTTCATCCATTTGGGGTGTTCAAGAACCTTGCCACAGCCGAGCGCCACGCAGGACAGCGGGTCATCGGCGACCGTGACCGGCAGGCCGGTGTGATCGCGGATCTCGGCGTCCAGGCCGCGCAGCAGCGCGCCGCCGCCGGTGAGCATGATGCCCTTGTCGGCGATATCCGACGCCAGTTCAGGCGGCGTGGCCTCAAGCGCGACCTTCACGGCCTCGACAATCTGGCTGACCGGCTCGTGCAGGGCGTCGGCGGCCTGCTTTTCGCTGATCCGGACCTCGCGAGGAACGCCCTGCATCAGGTCGCGGCCCTTGACGTCGATGGACAGGCCTTCGCCGTCGGCCGGGGCGCGGGCGGTGCCGATTTCCTTCTTGATGCGCTCGGCGGTGGTCTCGCCGATCAGCAGGTTATGGTGCCGGCGCATGTAGCTGATGATCGCCTCGTCCATCTTGTCGCCGCCGACCCGGACCGAGCGGCTGTAGACAATCCCGGAAAGGGACAGAACGGCCACCTCGGTGGTGCCGCCGCCGATGTCGACGACCATCGAGCCGGTCGGCTCATGGATCGGCAGGCCGGCGCCGATCGCGGCGGCCATCGGCTCGTCAATCAGGCCCACGCGGCGGGCCGAGGCGTTCAGGCAGCTGTCGTTGATGGCGCGGCGCTCAACGGCGGTGGCGCCGGACGGCACGCACACGATCACCTTGGGGTTCACGAAGCCCTTGCGGTTGTGAACCTTGCGGATGAAGTACTTGATCATCTCCTCGGCGACTTCGAAGTCGGCGATGACCCCGTCGCGCATCGGGCGGATGGCTTCCATGTGGCCCGGCGTGCGGCCCAGCATCTGCTTGGCCTCTATGCCGACGGCGTGAACCACCTTGCGGCCGCCGACATTGCGCAGCGCCACAACGCTCGGCTCGTTCAGCACGATGCCCTTGCCCTTCATATAGATGAGGGTGTTGGCCGTGCCGAGGTCGATGGCGATGTCGTTCGAGATGGCGCCGAAGAGAGAACCGAACATTCAGGGCCTTGAGGTCTAGGAGCGTTTTGGGACTGGCGAGGCAAGGTACCGCAAGCCCGGCGCCACGCCGCGAGCGCGCCCCCCGGGCGCAGCGTCGCCGAGACGGCTGAACATGCTGATGTCACGCCGTTTGCACCGCGAACGTGTTGAATTCAAGGTCTATTAAGACCCGCTTTCAACCAAGCGCCGCGAGGGCGACTCCCAGGGCCGTCACCCCGCCCGCGATCCACTGCGGCAGGGTCACCCGTTCGGCGAAAAGTCGACGTCCAGCCAGGGCCGCCAGGGGCATCTCGACTACCCCCACCGCCCTCACAAGTCCTGCTGGGGCAAGGGCCAGGGCGATGAACCACCCCGCCGAGGCGGCCGCGCCGAAGAAGCCCGCGCCCATCGACATCCGCCAGGAGCGAACCGCCGCCGCCAGCGACGCCTTGTCGCGAATCGCCAGCCAGGTTGTGAGCGCGACGGACTGCATCGCCTGCACCACGGCGACGGTGATCAGGGCGGCGGGAATCGGATGGTCCGCATCCAGACCAATCGAGGCCTGCCGGAAGGCGTTGGCCGAGATCGCGAAGCAGAACCCCGACAGCGTGCCCAGGGCGGCGGCCGTCCAGTCGCGGGCGTCCTGTCCCCGCCTGGGCCAGGACAGGGCGACGAGGCCCGCGGTGGCCATGGCGATGCCCAGCCAGGCGTGGAGCGCCAGCGGATCGCCGAACACGACCAGGCCCAGGATGGCCGCGAACGGCAGGCCGCTTTGCTGGAAGGCGGTGCCCAGCGCGAAGCTGGACCGCTGCATGGCGGTCAGCAGGGCGGCCGTCGCGCCCAGTTGCATCAGCCCGCCCAGCGCGCACCAGGCCAGGTAGGCCGGCGACACCACCGGATCGACCGGCAGGAACAGCAACGCCACGGCCACGAACACCAGGCTGAACGGCAGGCCGAACAGGAAGCGCACCAGCGTCGCCCCCCACGGCCCGGCCCCGGTCATCAGGCTGCGCTGGGCGGCGTTGCGCGCCACCTGGAAGGCCGCGGCGAGGACGGTGGCGGGGATCCAGATCATGCGGGCTGATGTCGCGGACTCGGGACAGACACCTCGCGGTGTCTGTCCCTGAGTCTAGAACCCGCTCGCGATGGCCGTTTCGGGCCGGCCCTTCTCCTTGCGGGAGAAGAGGTTGTTGAGCGCGTTGACGTAGGCCTTGGCGCTGGCGGTCAGGGTGTCGGTGTCGGCGGCGGCGCCGGTGGCGATGCGGCCGTCCTCTTCCAGCCGCACGGAGACCTGGGCCTGGGCGTCGGTGCCTTCGGTGACCGCGTGCACCTGGAACAGGCGCAGGGCCGCCTGGTGCGGCACGATCTCGTGGATGGCGTTGAACACCGCGTCGACCGGGCCGTCGCCGCTGGCTTCGGCGCGCTTCTCGACGCCGTCGACGTCCAGCGTCAGCTCCGCCGACTGCCCTTCGGTCCCGGCGATGACGCGCAGGTGGACGACGCGGATCCGCTCGGAGCCGCGGGCCAGGGCGTCGTCGACCAGGGCGATGATGTCATCGTCGAAGACGTGCTTCTTCTTGTCGGCCAGCTCCTTGAACCGGATGAAGGCCTCGTTCAGCGCGTTCTGCCCCAGCTCGTAGCCCAGGGCCTTCAGCTTCTCGCGGAAAGCGTGGCGGCCGGAGTGCTTGCCCATGACCAGGTTGGTCGCGCCCTGCCCCACGTCCTCGGGCCGCATGATCTCGTAGGTCTCGGCGTTCTTGAGCATGCCGTCCTGGTGGATGCCGCTCTCATGGGCGAAGGCGTTCTTGCCGACGATCGCCTTGTTGAACTGCACGGGAAAGCCGGTGATGGCAGAGACGTAGCGGCTGGCGCGGGTGATGTGCATCGGCTCGACGCCGGTGCCGAAGCCCAGATCCTCGCCGCGGACCTTCAGGGCCATGACGATCTCTTCCAGCGCCGCGTTGCCCGCCCGCTCGCCGATGCCGTTGACCGCGCACTCGACCTGGCGCGCCCCGCCCTGCACGGCGGCCAGCGAGTTGGCGACCGCCAGACCCAGGTCGTTGTGGCAGTGGGCCGAGAACACGACATTGTCGGCGCCGGGCACCTTGGCGATCACGTCGCGGAACAGGTTGGCGTATTCTTCCGGGTAGCTGTAGCCGACGGTGTCGGGCAGGTTGATCGTCGTCGCCCCGGCGCGGATCGCCGCCTCGACGCAGCGGTACAGGAATTCCCGCTCGGTGCGGGTGGCGTCCTCGGCCGACCATTCGACGTCGTCGGTGTGGTTGCGGGCCCGGCTGACCGAGGCGATCACCGCCTCCAGCACCGCGTCCGGCTCCATCTGCAGCTTCCACTTCATGTGGACGGGGCTGGTGGAGATGAAGGTGTGGATGCGGCCGCGCTTGGCCGGCTTGATGGCCTCGGCGCAGCGGTCGATGTCGGCGGCGGCGGCGCGGGCCAGGCCGCAGATGGTGCTTTCGGTGACAATCTGAGAGATCGCCTTGACGGCCTCGAAGTCGCCGTTGGAGGCGATCGGGAAGCCGGCCTCGATGACGTCGACCCCCATCTCCTCGAGGATCTTGGCCAGTTCCAGCTTCTCGTCGTGGCTCATCGAGGCGCCGGGCGATTGCTCGCCGTCACGCATGGTGGTGTCGAATACGATGACGCGGCCGGCGTCGGATACGGAGGTCATTGGAATGTTGCTTTCGTCGCGGTCCAGGGGATCAGGTGGTTAGAACAAGGCCCCTGAGCACCCGGTCGCGACAGCGCGCGACTAAGCGGTCGCCCAGGGGCTGCTAAGCCCCGGGGTAAGAAGAAGACGCAGGCTGGTTTGCACGCGTTGCATGCGACGTGGATACAGAATCCGGTGGAATCGCGCAAGGGTCTTGCGCCGGAGCGTGCCCATTGGACGCTCTGCGCAAGTTTATGTCCGGGAACAGCCTACTTCGGGCGTGTGACGATCGGGAAGTCCGGCGACGGGCGGTCGAACCAGCCCGTCAGCCGCTGCAGCGCCAGCGGGTTGCCCTCGACCTTCGCCTCGCCGCTCATCACCTTCGCCGCCAGGGGCGCGCCGGTCAGCAGCGACTGCATCAGCAGCGGCCGGGGCAGCGTCAGGGTCGCGTCCGCCTTCTCGCCTTCGGCAGCCGCTTCAGCGGTCAGGACGCCGTTGCGGACCTGGACCAGGAAACGCTCCCTGCGCTCGGGGAAGGCGAAGATGACCCGCAGCTTCGCATTGCCCGCCTTCTCCGGATCCAGGCGCACGGCCAGCAGGTCGAAGATCATTGGACTGGGCAGGTTGGTGATGATGTCGGGCGAGCCCGACACCGGGGAAGGCGTGGGACCGCCGGCGCGCAGTTCCACGGCGCCGGACAGGTACATGTTGCGCCACAGGGAGCTCTCGGCCTGCCAGGCCAGCTGTTCGTAGGTGCGTGCCAGGGCCTGGCTGGCCTCGGCGTCCTTCGGGTTGTCGAGCACCACGTTGTTCAGCAGCGTCGCGGCCCAGCTGTATTCGCCGGCGTCATGCGCCGCCTGCGCCAGCGCCTTCACCTTTGCTGCCCCGCCCATGGCGACGACATAGCGGCCGGCCTGGTCGGCGGGGTCGAGCACGGCCAGGTTCACGGGGTTGGCGTCGTACCAGCCCATGTAGCGCTGATAGACCGCCCGGCTGTTGAAGCTCATCGAGCCGTAGTAGCCGCGGTTGAACCACTGCCGCGCCAGGGCCGGCGGGAGGGCGATGCGGTTGGCGATCTCCGCGCCGGTATAGCCCTGGTTCATCAGCCGCACCGTCTGGTCGTGCAGGTATTTGTAGGCGTCGCGGTGGTCGGCCAGGTAGGCTCGCACGACCTCGCCGCCAAAGCGCGGCCAGCCGTGGCTGGTGAACATGACGTCCGTCCGTGCGCCGTAGAGGCGCAGGGACTCGCCGAGGTAGCCGGCCCAGGTGCGGGCGTCCCGAACCAGCGCCCCGCGCGGCGTCAGCACGTTGTGCATGGTCGCGTTGGCGTTTTCGGCCATGCACAGGACCCGCCAGTCGGGGAAGTAGAGGTTCATCTCCGCCGGCGCTTCCGTGCCCGGCGTCATCTGGAACTCGATCCGCACGCCGTCGATGACCAGGGTCTCGCCGGTGCGCTCGATGCTCTTCGTCGGCGGGATCAGGGTCATCGTGCCCTTGGAGATCGCCTGGCCGATGCCCGAGCTGATCTGGCCCTCGGGCCCGGGAGCCAGGTTGTAACCGAACTGGTAGGTGGCCCGTCGGCTCATGGCTGCGCCGGCGATGACATTCTCGCTGACCGCCTCCTCGAGGAAGCCGTGCGGCGCGATGATCTGGACCTTGCCGGCGTCGACGTCGGCCTGGCTGACCATGCCCTTCACACCGCCGAAGTGGTCGGTGTGGCTGTGGGTGTAGATGACGGCCACGACCGGCCGCGCGCCCAGCTTCTCGTTGACCAGCGCCAGGGCGGCGGCGGCCGTCTCGGCGGTGGTCAGGGGATCAATGACGATCCAGCCGGTCTCGCCCTTGATGAAGGTGGCGTTGGAGATGTCGAAGCCGCGCACCTGCCAGATGGTGTCGGACACCTGGAACAGGCCGTTCTTGCGCAGCAGTTCGGCCTGCCGCCAGAGGCTCGGGTTGACCGTGCCGGGCGCGTCGCCGGTGATGAAGTCCCAGGCGGTCAGGTCCCAGGCGACGCCGCCGTCGGCGCGGCGAATGACCGGATCGGCCCGCGTGCCGACAAAGCCGCGGGTGGCGAAGTCATAGTCCTGGCGGTCGGCGAAGGGCAGCGTGTCCTTCAGCGCCTTCTGGGCCTTGAGCGTTGCCGGGGACGGCGCCTCGGCGGCGGCGGCAGGCCCGGCCAGCATCATAGCGGCCAGCATCACGGCGAACGGTCGGCGCATGGTTTCCCCCGGATCTTGATCTCGTTGCGTCCGATGTTACCGGCGCGACGCAGGCAAACTGTCACCCGGGGTACAGTTGCTCGTCAGGAACGCCCCTCGGCGTCCTCGCGCTCGGCGGCGTCCTCGCGATTGCGCAGCCACTTGCGGGCCACCCAGGCGCCGCCGACCCAGATAACGGCGGCCAGGATGAGCAGGACCACATGCGGAGTGCTATCCCCGCCGCCCTCCCCGATGGTTTGAAACAGCTGGAACACCGAGCTCCCGGCGAAAGCCGTGAGGGCGATCTTCGGAATGATGCCGATGGCGGTGCCGGCCAGGAAGTGGCGGAATTTCATCGGCGCCACGCCGGCCGCCATGTTGACGACGATGAAGGGCGCGGCCGGCACCAGTCGCACGATCAGGCTGGCCATAAAGCCGTTGCGGCCGATCAGCTTCATGAACCGCGCGACGCCCTGGCTGGCCACGTCCTTGATCAGGCGTCCGCCGAACAGCCGGCCCAGCCAGAAGCCGATCGAGGACGACACCATGGTGCCGATCCAGCTGTAGGCCAGCCCGGTCCACGGCCCGAACGCCACCACCGCGGCGGCGATCAGCACGAACTGCGGCACGCCGATGAAGGCCAGGATGGCGAAGGCGCTGACCGCGACCGGCAGCGCCCAGATTCCGTGGGCGGCGCCGAGCCAGCCCTCGACCGCCGCCTCGCCGTTCACGCCCAGCAGAGGCGCGGCGAACAGGAAGACCACCCCCACCCCGCCGAACAGCAGGAACGAGACCGCCACCGTGCGCCAGGCCCGGGCGTCCATGTTGGTGATGAATTCGATGACGCGCTTCATGGTCGCCAAGGCCTCGCGCATAGCGGCGGGCGGGTCAAGCGATGCGGGGGCCTTGCGGGGACATGTTCCGCGCAGCGGTACGTGTCCCCTGCAGCTTGGCCGATGGGGACATGGACCGAAGACGGTACATGTCCCCGCCCCCATAACTTCAGCGACAGACCTCCCGACCCCTTCGACGCGTCCGCTTCGTTGCGCTGCAACAGAGTCGCGCGTAAGACCCCCGGCAATCCGAACAAGACAGACAGTCCGGGGAGCCCCATGTCGCTAGAGTCCGACGCCCTGCGTCGCATCGCACCGTCCGCAACCATCGCCATCAGCGCCAAGGCGCGGGCGCTGAAAGCGGAAGGCAAGAACGTGATCGCCCTCAGCGCAGGCGAGCCGGACTTTGACACCCCCGACAACATCAAGGACGCGGCCATCGCCGCCATCCGGGCCGGCAAGACGAAATATACGGACCCGGATGGAATGCCGGAGCTGAAGGTCGCCATCTGCGCCAAGTTCAAGCGTGAGAACGGCCTGGACTACAAGCCGAGCCAGATTCACATCGCGCCGGGCGGCAAGCCGGTGATCTACAACGCCCTGGTCGCGACGGTGAACCCGGGCGACGAGGTGGTGATCCCCGCGCCCTACTGGGTGTCCTATCCCGACATGGTCCTGCTGGCCGGCGGCACGCCCGTGCCCGTGACGACCACGGCCGAGAACGGCTTCAAGCTGGCCGCCGCCGACCTCGAAGCGGCGATCACGCCGAAGACCAAGTGGCTGATCCTCAACAGCCCGTCCAACCCGTCCGGCGCGGCCTACACGCGCGAAGAACTGCAGGCGATCGCCGACGTGCTGCTCAAGCACCCGCACGTCTGGGTGCTGACCGACGACATGTACGAGCACCTGGTGTTCGACGACTTCGAGTTCGTGACCATCGCCCAGGTCGAGCCGAAGCTCTACGACCGCACCCTGACCATGAACGGGGTCTCCAAGGCCTACGCCATGACCGGCTGGCGCATCGGCTACGCCGGCGGGCCGGAACCGCTGATCAAGGCCATGGCCAAGATGATCAGCCAGACGACCTCCAACCCCTCGTCCATCTCGCAATGGGCGGCGGTCGAGGCGCTGAACGGCACGCAGGACTTCATCAAGCCCAACGCGAAGCTGTTCCAGAAGCGCCGCGACCTGGTGGTCTCAATGTTGAACCAGGCCAGCGGCATCCACTGCCCCACCCCGGAAGGCGCCTTCTACGTCTACCCGTCGGTCGAGGGCCTGATCGGCAAGACCGCGCCCAGCGGCAAGGTCATCAAGACCGACGAGGACTTCGCGGTCGAGCTGCTGGAGACCGAGGGCGTGGCCGTGGTCCACGGCGCGGCCTTCGGCCTCTCGCCCTTCTTCCGCATCAGCTACGCGACGAGCGAGGACGTGCTGGAGGATGCGTGCGGGCGGATCCAGCGGTTCTGCGGGAATTTGAAGTAGGTCCGAAGAAGGAAGGCCGTCGTCATCCTGGGCCTCGTGCCCAGGATCCCGGCTTGTGGCCGGACGCCGATTTCAGCCTCCGACCGCTTGCAGACCTTTGCCGACCTCTGGCGGAAGGCTTCCCAGAACCGGCTCCCTATTTGGACGTCATCTCTGCAAGACACTGTCGCAAGTCGGCGATCGTTGGCGCCACCCCCGCCACGTTGATCTCCGCTTCTGGCGGCTGATCTCTTCCAAGCACTTTGACGAAGGAGGCCGTCGAAAGACTGTCGAGCAACGTGTCACCCAGAACAAACTGATGCCCTCGCAAGCCGTCGGCCTCAATGCCTGTCGAGGTCAAGTTAGGAATAAATCGACCGCCGCGTCCGCGAAAGAAAAGATCCAGTCCAGGATATCTTTGACCTGACACGGTCGACCACTCGTCATTCAACAGACCGATTGTTACTTGTCCGCCTGGTTTGGCCACGAGGAAAATCGCGCTTGCAACTACTTCATCGTAGCGGAGGGCTGAACAGAAGGCATCATGGGCCTCAACGCCCCAACTCCCTTCGCGTTGATATGACTGCGCGAACGCCGGGCCAGAGAAGTCGCACCAGAGAATCAGGGCCGCAGCACCGGCATAGAGTCGCATTGGCAGGTTCCGAGCCGAGAGGGAGTGTTCAGACACTCCACTCTCTAGGAAGTGCGGGGTGTCCACAATCCACCCGTCTCGGACGATCAATATGTCCGGTCTTGGCGCGGGAAGGCAGCGTTGCCGGCGCCGGTGCACATCATCTCTCCGGGTAAAGATGATGGGTTGGGGGGCACAAAATCCCGCTTGCCTGTCCCGCCGTAAGCCGCGTCACCCTCCCCGCCAACAATAAAACTCCGGGAAGCGCGCCATGACCGACCTGTTCGATCCCTTCGAGGCCAATGGCCTGACGCTGCAGAACCGCATCGCGCTGTCGCCGCTGACGCGGACGCGGGCGGACATGGCGGGCAAGGTCGGCGAGCTGCAGGCGACCTACTACGCCCAGCGGGCCTCGGCCGGCCTGCTGATCACCGAGGCCACGGCCGTGGCGCCGGTCGGGCGCGGCGGCGCCTACTGCCCGGGCCTGTGGAGCGACGACCAGATCGAAGGCTGGAAGCAGGTCACCGACGCGGTTCACGAGAAGGGCGGCCTGATCTTCAGCCAGCTGTGGCACGCCGGGCGCCTCAGCCACTCCTCGCTCGACCTCGACGGCAAGCCGCCGGTCGCGCCGACGGCGATGAAGCAGCCGGGCCAGATGTTCGTGGAGTCGGGCTTCGCCGACTACGAAGAGGCCCGCGCACTGACGCTGGAAGAGATCCCGACCATCGTCGACCAGTTCCGCCAGGCCGCGGTGCGGGCCAAGGCGGCCGGCTTCGACGGCGTCGAGCTGCACGCCGCCCACAGCTACCTGATCGACGCCTTCCTGCGCGACATGACCAACCAGCGGACCGACGCCTACGGCGGCTCGATCGAGAACCGAGCCCGGCTGCTGGTCGAGACGCTGGAGGCGATCATCGCCGTCTGGGGCGGTGAGCGCACCGCCATCCGGCTGGCCCCCATCGGCCACGCCTACAACGCCTGGGACAGCGATCCCGAGCCGCTGTTCACCCATGTCGTCGAGCAGCTGAACCGGCTGGGCGTCGGCTGGCTGGACATGGTCGAGGGCGACACCGGCATCTCCAGAGAGGCGGAGCCGTCGTTCGACACCCACAAGCTGCGCAATCTCTTCAAGGGCGTGCTGATCGGCAACAACCTCTACGACCGCGACCTGGCCATCGCCGCGCGGGACGCGGGCAAGGTCGACATGGTCGCCTTCGGCCGCGCCTTCATCGGCAACCCGGACCTGGTCGAGCGGCTGCGCGCCAACGCCGAGATTATCGATGCGCCCCGGCAGGCCTACTATGGCGGCGGCGCCCGCGGCTACACCGACTTCCCGACCCTGGCCGAAGCCGGCTGAGCCTGACCGCAAGGAGACGCCCATGTCCCGCATGCCGCTTGTCGAACCCGAGGCTCTGCCGCCCTACCTGAAGGCGATCCACGACGCGACGCCGGAGGACAACTGGCTGGGCCGCCACTTCGCCCGCGCCTTCGGGCCGGCGCCGGACCTGGTCGAGGCCTACCAGGGCTTCTACTACCCCTGGCACACCGGCGGCGCGGGTCAGCTGGAGCCGCGGCTCAAGGAGTTGATCCGTCTGCGGATCGCTACCCTCAACGGCTGCGTACTGTGCAAGACCGTGCGCATGGCGCCCGAAGTGGTCAGCGAGAGCGAGGCGGCCGCCGGGGTCGATGACGCCGACGCCGCCGAGTTCACGCCGCGCGAGCGGGCCGCGATCCACTTCGCCGAGAAGATGGCCGTCGACCACCACAACATCGGCGACGACGACGTGGCCAACATGCGCCGCCACTTCAGCGACGCCGAGTTCCTGGAGCTGGCGATGATGGCCGGCCAGTACATTGGCTTTGGCCGGGTGCTGGCCATGCTGCAGCTGGAAGTGGCCAGCTGTCCGATCTGACGGCGGCGGCGGCGTCTCGACGCCGGACCTGAAGACAGGCCCCCTGCTCTGTCGGTTCGCGCGGCCGCCGGACGTCCTTGGGGCGTCGGGCGGCGGCGAACGGACCGCGCCTTGAACCAGGGGGACACGACGATGGAACTCGAACAGCGCAAATGGATGACCTGGACCGGCCGCGTCATGAGCGGGTCGGCGATCCTGTTCCTTGCGCCCAACATGGTCATCAAGCTGATCGACCACCCGATCGTGCGGGAGATCATGACCGGCCTCGGCTGGCCGCTGCACTACGACAGGCTGATCGGGGTGATCGAGCTGGTCTGCCTGGTGCTCTACGCCATCCCGCGCACCTCGGTGCTGGGCATGGTGCTGACCACCGGCCTGATCGGCGGCGCCATCGCCACCAACCTTAGGGCCGAGCAGCCGCTGTTCAGCCACATCCTGTTCGGCGTCTACCTGGGCGTCTGGATGTGGCTCGGCCTGTGGCTGCGCGACCCGAAGCTGCGGGCGATGCTGCCGCTGCGGCGCTGAGGCCGACGTTTGGTGCGGGTGGTCGGACTCGAACCGACACTCCTCTCGGAAGGGGTTTTTGAGACCCCCGCGTCTACCATTCCACCACACCCGCACGGCGCGGTTCCCCGGCGGGCCGGGGAGCGAGGGCGGCAATCTAGTCATGCGCCGGCCAAGGTCAACGCGGAGCCTGTGGCTCGAAGGGGATTGTCCTGCCGCGATGTATTGACATAGGCTATGTCAACTTATCCCGGCGCGCTCGGCCGCCGGGGCCTTCCGCTCCAGGAGCCCTTGATGGATGCCCTCCCGCTGATCGGCGCGCCCGGCTCGCCCTACACTCGCAAGATGGTGGCCGTGCTGCGCTACCGTCGGATCCCCTACCGCTACATCTACAACGGGCGCGAGCCGGCCGACTGGCCGAAGTCGAAGGTCCGGCTGCTGCCGACCTTCTTCCTGAAGGACGCGGACGGCGCCCTGCAGGCCGTCACCGACTCCACCCCGCTGATCCGGCGCTTCGAGGGCGCCTACGAGGGGCGATCCATCCGGCCGTCCTCGCCGGCGCTGGCCTTCCTCGACTCGCTGATCGAGGACTACGGCGACGAGTGGCTGACCAAGGCGATGTTCCACTACCGCTGGGCCTACCGGCAGGACATCGACCACGCCGCCGGCGTGCTGCCGTCCTGCGGCCCGGTCCCGCTGGGCGACGAGACCCTGGCGGCGATGGGCAAGGCCTTCTCAGAGCGGCAGATCAGCCGGCTTCGCTATGTTGGCTCGAACGCGGTCACCGGGCCGGTGATCGAGGACAGCTATGTCCGCTTCGTCGACCTGCTGGAGACCCATCTGAAGCAGCACCGGTTTCTGCTCGGCGACCGCCCCGGCGCCGGCGACTTCGGCGTCTTCGGCCAGCTGACCCAGCTGGCCCACATGGACCCGACGCCCTCCACCCTGACCGAGAAGCGGGCGCCGCGCGTCTACGCCTGGGTCTGGACCACCGACGACCTGGGCGGGATCGAGGTCGCCGAGGACGGCTGGTTCGACCCGGCGGCCCTGCCCTCGACGCTGCTGGCGATCCTCACGGAGACCGGGCGGGTCTATGCGCCGTTGCTGCTGGCCAACGCGGCGGCTGTGGCGCGCGGCGCCGACAGCGTCGAGACCACGATCGACGGCAAGCCCTGGAGCCAGCAGCCGTTCGCCTACCAGGCCAAATGCCTGGGCTGGCTGCGCGAGGAGTACGCGGCGCTCGGGGGCAGCGATCGGGGGCTGGTGGATCGGGCGTTGGCGGGAACGGGTTGGGACGGCGTTTTCGGTTAAGGGGCGCGACGACGCCAACCTTCCCTTTCCCACGTCATGGCCCGGCTCGTCCGGGCCATGACGGTGAGTTTGAAACGGGGAGAGGAACCCTACCCCTCGCCCGACAGCCGCGCCGCCGCGCCCTCCAGTCGCTGTAGCAGCCGCTTGAGCTGGGCGACCTCCGCCGGCGCCAGGCCGGCCAGCAGGGCCGCCTCGTAGGCCAGGGCGAGCGGCGCGATCTCGGCGTGCAGGCGGCGACCGGTCTCAGTCAGCGCCAGGGTATGGGAGCGGCCGTCCGACTCGCTGGCCGTGCGGGCCACCAGATGGCGCGTGAACATGCCCTGCGCGGCCCGGCTGACCGTGACCTTGTCCATGGCCGTGCGGGCGACGATGGCCTGGGGCGACAGTGGTCCCTCGGCCAGCACCGCCATCAA
Organism: Caulobacter sp.; assembly: GCA_031426695.1. Taxonomy (GTDB): domain Bacteria; phylum Pseudomonadota; class Alphaproteobacteria; order Caulobacterales; family Caulobacteraceae; genus Caulobacter. The sequence goes on along the minus strand of JASJPM010000001.1, from coordinate 313,438 downwards.
CCGCCACTGCGGGATCGACAGGCCGAAGCGGTCCTCGTAAGCCCGGGCGATCAGCCGCGACACGCCGTTCGACGCCACCGACAGCCGGAACGGCAGGTAGTCGTCGAGCGCCAGCCCGTCGGCCTTGCCGCCGTCCCGGGCCGGCAGCGGCGTCACGTTCGAGGCCATGCCCTTGGGTCTCCTGGTCATTTGCCGGGGACCACGACCTCCTGCTCGATGGCCCCGAAGATGGAGTGACGTTTCGCGTCGCGCATCTCAATGCGGACCTTGTCGCCGTGACGCAGGAAGGGCGTTTTCGCCTCTCCGGCGAGCAGCGTCTCCACCGTGCGCACCTCGGCGATGCAGCTGTAGCCCAGGCCGCCCTGGTCGATGGGTTTGCCCGGGCCGCCGTCGGCGTCGCGGTTGGACACCGTGCCCGAGCCGATGATGGTCCCGGCCGACAGGGCGCGGGTCTTCGCCGCATGGGCGATCAGGGTCCCGAAGTCGAAGGTCATGTCGGTCCCCGCGTCGGCCTCGCCGAACGGCTTGCCGTTCAGCTCGACCTCCAGCGCGCCGTGCAGCTTGCCGTCCTTCCAGCGATCGCCCAGCGAGTCCGGCGTCACAGCGACCGGCGAGAAGGCGCTGGCCGGTTTGGACTGGAAGAAGCCGAAGTTCTTGGCCAGTTCGCCCGGGATCAGGTTGCGCAGCGAGACATCGTTGACCAGCATGACCAGCCGCACGGCGGCCAGGCCCTCCTCGCGGCTGGCGCCCAGCGGCACGTCGCCGGTGATCACCGCGACCTCGCCCTCCAGGTCGCAGCCCCAGGCCTCGTCCTTCAGCGGAATCGGATCGCGCGGCGCCAGGAACCCGTCGGAGCCGCCCTGATACATCAGGGGATCGGTCCAGAAGCTGTCCGGCATATCGGCGGCGCGCGCCTTCCGCACCAGGGCCACGTGGTTCACGTAAGCCGAGCCGTCGGCCCACTGAAAGGCGCGGGGCAGCGGCGAGTGGGCGTCATGCTCGTGGAAGCGTTCGCGTGGCACTGCGCCGTGATCGAGGCTTTCGGCCAGCCCGCGCAGCAACGGTTCGCACCGGTCCCAGTCGTCGAGCGCCGCCTGCAGGGTGGGGGCGATGGCGTCGGCGGGCGTGAACCACGCCAGGTCGGAGGAGACGACGACGAGGCGGCCGTCACGGCCGCCCTTGAGGGACGCTAGCTTCATCAGTGCGTTTTTTTCTCTTCAAAGAGGGCGGCGAGCGCCGGGTCGGGTTTCTTGGGGGAGGTCAGATCGTCGTGGGCGGCGCGCAGCTCGGCCATCCGGGCCGGCTTGTCGCTCCACCAGGCCTCGAACTCCCGCACCGCCTTGCGGGCAAGCTGGAGCTGTTCCTCGAGGGTCGGGGGCTTCTCATCATCGCCGTGGTCGTCATGGCCGTGGCCGTCGTCGTGGCCGCCGTGGCCAGGCTTCTCGCCGCCGATGTTGAGGGTGATGCTGTGGCCGTGAACCGTCTCGGCCACCGTGGTGGTCGCGCCGGCCGAATGTTCGGCCGCGACGGGATGGGCCTCGTGCTTGCCGTGGCCGCCGTGACCACCGTGGCCGTGATCGTCCTTCTTCTTTTTCTCGTCCTTCTTCTCGTCCTTCTCGCCCATGCCCTCGCCCAGCTTCTTCAGCTGTTTGCCAAGGCCGCCGCCGGCCAGCAGGACGCCGCCGAGATGGCTGCGGATCACGCGCCGCAGGACATCGGCGCCGCGCAGGACTCCGAACTCGTCCTGCCGCACCGCGTAGCGGGCCGCCGTCAGGATGTAGGTATAGGTCTCGGACAACTGGGCCTCGTCGCCCTTGCCCCGCCGCCCGCCGCCCCGCAGGGCGCCGATCAGCAACAGCGCCAGCACGCCGGCGATGATCCAGCCGAAGACGCCCAGCGGCGTCAACATGCCCGGCACGGCCTCGGGCCCCCACGGAAATTCGCTATGATCGACCATACCCTTACCCCCTCGACCAGGCCGCCGTTCTAGCCGCCCTTGCGGATGGTCTGGCTGACCTTCGCGCCCGCGTCGTAGCGCGAGGGGCCGCCAAACACCGCTATCTCGACGAGAATGTCCCCGCCTTCGCCATCGGACCAGAGGTAGTTGCGTTCAACCTGCACATTTCGCCCGCCAGGCGAAATTCCGTCGAAGGTATCGCCCCACGGCGTGACCTTCGACGCGTCGCGCCAGGACAGGGTCACGGCGCGGGAGAGTTCATCCTCGGCCATGGCGAGGAGATCGGGGTCGATGATACTCATCCCCGCGCCTTCCAGCTGTCGACATAGGCGGCGTTCTCGACCGCCGCTGCGCCCTCGCCCACTTCAAGCGGATCGCGGGTATCGATCATGACAGCATACTCGTCGGTGGCCGCCTTGGTCTGGACCAGCATGTTCTTCAGCGCCTTGGGGTGCGGCCCGTGGGTGAAGCCCGAGGGGTGGAAGGTCATCATCCCGGCGTCGATCCCGTCGCGGCTGAAGAAGTCCCCGGCGTGATAGAACAGCACCTCGTCGTAGTCGTCGTTGTTGTGGAAGAACGGGATCTTGATCGCGCCCGGATCGGTCTCGAACGGCCTGGGCGCGAAGGTGCAGACCACGAACCGGTCGGCCAGGAAGGTGGTGTGGACGCTGGGCGGCAGGTGGTAGCGGTGGCTGTTCAGCGGCCGGAAGTCCTTCACATTGATCCGCGCCGGGGCCAGCTCGCCGTGCCAGCCGACGGCGTCCAGCGGGTTCCAGGGATAGGTGGCCACCGAGACCTGGCCGCGCTTCTTGATGTGCACGGCCGTCTCGCCATCCTGCGCCTGGTGGGCGCGGAAGGCTTCATCCATCACCGGCGTGTCCATCATCGCCGGGTCGAACAGGGCGTGCGGGCCGAGCAGACCCTTGTCCGGCAAGGTGAAGTGGCCGTTGGTCGCCTGGATGGTCAGGATCGCCGTCGGCGCCGACGGGCTCAGCCGCCACATCGTGCCGCGCGGCAGGTAGAGGTAGTCGCCGGCGACGTAAGGCATGCGGCCGAAGTCGCAGAAGAGGTCGCCCTCGCCTTCGTGCACGAACAGCAGCTGGTCGCCATCGGCGTTGCGGGCCAGGGCCGGCATCGGGGCCGACAGCTTCCAGAACCGCATCTCGCAGGCGGCGTTGTGCAGCACCACCGGCGCGTCCCAGGGCGAAGGCGCGGCCTCGTTCAGGCCATTCAGGTCAAAGGCGCGCGGGCGCAGCGGCCCCTCGAAGCTGGTCCAGCCGGTCGGCGGGCGGCGGTGATAGAGGAAGGCGGCCGGGCCGAAGAAGCCCTCCTTGGACATCTCCCGCTCATAGGTCCCCTCGGGCAGGTCGGCGTGCGCCTGCCGGCTGTGCAGCCCCTGCGCGCCACGGACGGGGATCCAGTTTCGGTTGGCCATGGCTACTGCTCGTCCTTGTAGATGGAGACCACCGTCGGCTGGCCTTCGGCGGCGCGGGCGCGATACATGCCCGAGGTGTTGAAGCTCCAGGCGATCTGGCCGTCCGGCGCGATGGCGATGACGCCGCCGTCGCCGCCGATGGCGGTCAGGCGATCCTGGATCACTTCGTCGGCTGCCTGCTGCAGGGTCAGGCCCTTGTACTGCACCAGGGCGCAGACCTCGCGGGCCACCGTCAGGCGGATGAAGTACTCGCCCGAGCCGGTCGCCGACACGGCGCAGGACTGGTTGGAGGCGTAGGTGCCGGCCCCGATGATCGGCGCGTCGCCGACCCGTCCCCAGCGCTTGGCGGTCATGCCCCCGGTCGAGGTTCCGGCCGCGACGTTGCCGGCGCTGTCCAGCGCCACGACGCCGACGGTGCCGAACTTGCGGTCGTCGGGGATCGGCTGGAAGGCCTGCGGCGACGGCGCTCCGGCCGGACGGGGCGGAACCGGGAGGCCCTGGTCACCCAGCGCCTTGACCAGACCCTGCCAGCGTCGCTCGGTGAAGAAGTACGACGGATCGACCTGCTCAAGGCCGACCGAGGCGGCGAAGGCGTCGGCGCCCGCGCCGATCATCATCACATGGCGGGACTGTTCCATCACCGCGCGGGCCAGGCTGATCGGGTGACGGGTGCGGGTGACGCCGGCGACCGAGCCGGCCATGAGGGTCTTGCCGTCCATGACGGCGGCGTCGAGCTCGTTGCGGCCCTCGGCGGTGAAGACCGCGCCGCGGCCGGCGTTGAACAAGGGGTCATCCTCGAGGTCGCGGATCACCGCCTCGATGGCGTCCATGGCCGTGCCACCCTTGTCGAGCACGGCGGTCCCGGTGGCGGCCGCCCGGACCATGGCCGCGCGATAGGCGGCCTCGGTCTCGGGGGTCAAGTCCTTGCGCTCGATGACGCCCGCGCCGCCGTGGATGACCAGGGCCCATTTGGGTCTGGCCAAGGCTGGCGTCGCGAGGAGCGCCGCCATGACCGCCACAACCAAGCCGAGTGATTTCACTTGCGCTCTCGCCATGTTCGCCCTATGTTCACGCCATGTCAGAGGTGACCGACATCGTCGTCCCGATGCTTCAGCGGATTCAGTCCCAGCTGAACCGAATGAGCGACGATATCTCCAACCTCAAGGAGGACGTGCTCAACATCAAGGTGCGCGTCAGTCTGCTTGAAGAAGGCCAAGCGGCCATGAACCGCCGTCTGGACCACTTCGACATTCGCCTCGAACGCATCGAGCGCCGCCTGGAGTTGATCTCGGCCTAGTCCGCCTTCACCACGCCGCGGCGGATCTGGTCGAGTTCGATGGACTCGAACAGCGCCTTGAAGTTGCCCTCGCCGAAGCCCTCGTTGCCCTTGCGCTGGATGATTTCGAAGAAGATCGGCCCGACCTGGTTCTCGGTGAAGATCTGCAGCAGCAGGCCCTGGCCCTCGGTCGGCGCGCCGTCGAGCAGGATGTGCTGGGCTCTCAGCCGGGCGGTGTCCTCGCCGTGACCGACCACGCGGGCGTCGAGCAGGTCGTAGTAGCTGTCGGGCGTGGTCTGGAACTTCACGCCGCGCGCCCGCAGGGTCTCAACGGTCTTGAAGATGTCGTCCGTGCCGAAGGCCAGGTGCTGGATGCCCTCGCCCTTGTAGTCGCGCAGGAACTCCTCGATCTGCGACTGCTCGTCCTGGCTCTCGTTCAGCGGGATGCGGATCTTGCCGTCCGGACTGGTCATCGCCTTGGAGAACAGGCCCGTGACCTTGCCCTCGATGTCGAAGTAGCGGATTTCGCGGAAGTTGAAGATGCGCTCATAGAAGTCGGCCCACCGGGCCATGCCGCCGCGCTGGACGTTGTGGGTCAGGTGGTCGAGATAGGTCAGGCCGACGCTGTTGGCCGCCTCGGCCGCTTCCGCGCCCGGGATCGGCTGGAAGTCGACGTCATAGATCTCCTGCGCGCCATAGCGGTCGACCAGATAGAGGTTGGCGCCGCCGATGCCCTCGATCGCCGGGATGTTCAGCTCCATCGGACCGACGGGTCCGGTGACCGGCTTGGCGCCCCGTTCGACGGCAAGCTTGAACGCCTTGGCGGCGTCGCGGACGCGGAAGGCCATGGCGTTGGCGGACGGGCCATGGACCTCGCGGAACTGCGCCGGCTGGCCCTCCGGCTCCATGTTCAGGATGAAGTTGATGTCACCCTGGCGGAAGCGCAGCACGTTCTTGGAGCGATGCTTCGACACGGCGGTGAAGCCCATCGACTCGAAGAGCGCCTTCAGCGCCTCCGGCTCGGGCGAGGTGAACTCGACAAACTCGAAGCCGTCGGTGCCGAGCGGGTTGTCAAAGAGATCGGCTTTGGGTTGGGCGTTCATGGCGGGCTCCGGCGGTTTGGCGGCGGTCTGGGCAGGATTCAGTCTGGTATCATATGAAACTATATACGCCCTGTGACAAGGCTCGACCGGCGCAGGCGCAGTCCCTAAAAGGCGCCCATGACCCAGCCGGAACACTACCGCGACGACCCGGATCGCAGCTTCGTGAACCTCGTCGCCATGATGTCGCGCGACGCCGGACCGGACGGACTGTCGATCGGCGAGATTCTGGACCGTCTGGATGAGCGCGCATTCGGGATCGTGATCCTGATCCTGGCCATTCCGTGCCTGGTGCCGGCGCTTTACGGCGTGCCGCAGATCGTCGGCATTCCCATCATCCTGTTCGCCGGCCAGATGCTGCTGGGCCGCCACGAACCCTGGCTTCCGGCCAGCTGGCTGCGCCGCCGGATTTCCAAGGAGTGGCTCGGCCGAATGGCCGATTTCGCCGACAAGCGGATGCGTTGGGTCGAGCGCCTGTCGAAGCCGCGCCTGCGGCTGCTCGCCTCCGGCGTCGGCGAGCGGCTGGCGGCGGTGATGATGATTCTGGCGACCCTGACCATCATCCTGCCGATGACCAACTCGGTTCCTTCGCTGGGCCTGGCTTTGATGGCCGCCGGACTGATCCAGCGCGACGGCCTGTTCGTCCTCGTCGGCGAGGCGGTCGCCCTGGGCTGGATCACGGCGCTGGCGGTCGTGGCCTTCGGACTCGCCTTCGGGGCCACCTGGGCGGTCAGCCTGTTCGACAAGGTCGGCGGCCAGGCGGTCCTGGACTGGTTCGGCGCGCTGTTTGGCGGGTGATCCCCATGGACGTCGCCGCGCAATTCGCCAGAATGAGGCCATGACCCGACTTCTCGACGCAGTCCTGACCCGCTGGCGGCTGACGGCCCTCCTGTCGTCGGCGCTGATGCTTGCCATCGCCCACGGCTTCGAGCGGATCGGCGGCCTGCCCCCCTGCTATCTCTGCCTCAAGCAGCGCGAGGTCTACTGGGTCGCCATGACCATCGCCCTGGTCGGGATGATCGTCGTGCGCACCGGACCCGGCGCCAACCTGAAGCGCCTCTTCAACGCCGCGCTCGGCCTGGTCTTCCTGGTCGGCGCCGGCGTCGCCACCTGGCACGCCGGGGCGGAGTGGGGCTGGTGGCCCGGCCCCTCGGTCTGCGCCGGCGGGGGGGCCGTCAGCGCCGCGGACATGATGGCCGCCCTCAACGGCGAGGAGCGCATCGCGCCGCCGTCCTGCGACAAGGCGCTCTGGAGCCTCTTCGGCCTGTCGATGGCCGGCTGGAACGTCCTCATCTCGCTGGCGCTGGCCGCAATGAGCGCCCTGGCGACCCGAAAGGCCTACACATGAGCGTCGCTGTCCCCTCCCGGCCGGGCCGCGGCGCGGTCAAGGCGCGCCTGGCCGAGATCCTGCGCGTCGATCACGCCGGCGAACTGGGCGCCGTGCACATCTACCGTGGACAGCAGGCGGTGCTCGGCAAGGCCCGCGGATTTGAGCGCGCCACCGCCCAGCTGAAGGAGATGGAGGGGCACGAGGCCGTTCACCTGGCCCGCTTCGACGCACTGCTGAACCAGCACCGCGTCCGCCCCACCCTCATGGCCCCGCTGTGGCGGGCCGCCGGCTTCATGCTCGGCGCGGGCACCGCCCTGATGGGCGACAAGGCGGCCCACGCCTGCACCGAGGCCGTCGAGACGGTGATCGAGGAACACTACGCCGCCCAGATCGCCGAACTGGCTGACCGGGATCCGGAGCTGGCCGCCGAGCTGTCGCAGTTCCGCGACGAGGAGCTGGCGCACCGCGATATCGCCATCGAGGAAGGCTCCCGCGAGGCGCCGGCCTATCCCTTGCTGGCGGCCGTCATCCAGGCCGGCTGCAAGGCGGCGATCCGGATCAGCGAGAAGATCTAGGAACCTCGGCGGGCGTCGGCGGTTGGACTGGGGAAGGAGTCCCCGATGTCCAATCCAGACGAGTTTCCCGACACCGATCCGGCCCCGGCCTTCGACCCGACTCCGCCGGCGACGGACCCTGACCTGCCGACCGAGCCCGACGTCGCCCCGGCGACCGACCCCGAGGCGCCGCCGACCGTCGCCTGAACTGGCGTCAACGCAGGGCCATCTGGCTCCAGATCGCCCGCAGCGCGCGCAGCTGCTTCTCGGTCGTCTCGCGCAGGTCATGACGGGCGTGCAGTTTCACGCCGACCCGATTGCCGCGACGCCAGATGACCTCGGCGTCCCAGACGATGCCTTCCTTGATCTGCACAAGATGCAGCTCGGCCGGGACGAGGTGCGGCGTCGGCGTCTCGATCATCGCCCCGTTGGCGCTGAGATTGCGGATCACGCAATCCAGCGTCTGGGTCGCGTCCTGGTTGGCGACCTTGCCGGCCAGCAGGGCGCGGCTGCGCTGGCCGCGACGACGTTCGAGGGGCTTTAGGGACGTTGAGGCGTTCATGCCGTCCTCTCTAGCGCCGGATCGTTGACATCCGGTGAGCGCAGACTGATCGCCGTTATTCCGGGGACAAGTTTTGAACGGGCGGAACACTCCGGCGTGGGTCCCGTTTTGGTGGGTCACGACGAGGGGAGACCGTCCATGAATCCGCCCGAGAACACCCGAACCGCGGCGCCGCGCCGCGATCCCCAGGCCCTCGCCTGCCTTGCCGGGGTGAGCGCCAGCCTGGTGCTGATGGTGCTGACCTTCTGGCTGGCCTGACCCGTCAGGCCTCCAGCTCGATGTCCCAGTACAGGTAGTCGAGCCAGCTCTCGTGCAGGAAGCCGGGCGGGAAGCGACGGCCGTGGTCCTGCAGCTCGTGCATGGACGGCCGGCGCGGATCGCGGTGCGGCTGCATGTGCGCCTCGCGCGGCGTACGGCCGCCCTTGGCGAGATTGCAGGGCGCGCAGGCGGTGACGATGTTTTCCCAGGTCGTGCGGCCGCCGCGCGAGCGCGGGATGACGTGGTCGAAGGTCAGATCGTTGCCCGCGCCGCAATACTGGCAAGCGAAGCCATCCCGCAGGAACAGGTTGAACCGCGTGAACGCCGGCGGCCGGTCCTGGGAGACGTAGGATTTCAGCGAGACCACGCTGGGCAGCCGCATCTCGAACGAGGGGCTGTGGATCATCTTGTCATAGGTCGACACGACCTCGACGCGATCGAGGAACACCGCCTTGATCACCTCCTGCCAGGGCCAGAGGGACAGCGGGTAATAGCTCAGCGGGCGATAGTCCGCGTTGAGCACGAGGGCCGGCCAGCCCGACGGCGGCGCCTTAAGCACCTGCATCGGACGCCTCCCGGAGACGTTGTGAGTTCAAGTACGCGACCGACCTGAAGACCTGCCTCGCTTCCCGCGCCTCATCGGGGATCGCCACCATCTCCGAGCGCGACTCGGAGGATAGACCCGGATTGGCGACAGCACCAAGACGGAGACGTCAAAGCCGCGAGGCATCGTCGTTGGTCACGGCCCGGCGGCGATGAGACCACGGAACGCATCGCCCAGGCCCGGCGCCGCCCAGTCCTGGTTGCCGAGGATCGCAACGACGTAGCCCTTGTCGACATAGATCTCGAGCTGGGTGCTGACGCCGAGATAGAAACCCTCGTGGCCCACGTTCATCCCGGCCTGGGTCGCCGTGATCATGAAGCCGCCGCCGTACTCGTTCGGCGCGTTGCGGGTCCAGAGCCATTCCCGCGAGGCCGGCGAGATCAGCCGGTTCTCCAGCAGGCCGAGCGCGAAGCGATGCAGGTCGCCGACCGTCGAGTAGCCGGCGCCGGCCGGACCGCCGCGATAGAGATAGCGCTGGGTGTTTTCGCGCCAGCCCGGCTCCCCGTCGAGCGCGCGGAAATACCCCATCGCGACATTCGGCGCCGGCTCCTCGAGCGGCCAGCTGTCGGTGTCGTTCATGCCGAGCGGCCGAAAGATGTGTTCGCGCACGTAGTCGAAGTAGTCCTGCCCCGAAGCCTTCTCGATCACCACGCCCAGCAGCAGCATGCCGGTGTTGCTGTACAGATAGCCGGCGCCGGGCTCGAACGCCGGGGTCTCCCCCCTGACCAATGGCTTGTAGTCGGCGAGGGCGCGGAATCGGACCGGCGAGCTTTTCGCGAACTCCGCGTTGAGAAAGCTGCCCAGGCCGCTGGTGTGGGTGAGAAGCTGCCGGATCGTGATCCTGCGGCTGACCGCCGCCGGCAGCCAGCTGTCGTCGATGTGGCGATCCAGGGTGTCGTCCAGCGAGAGACGGCCCAGGTCGACCAGCTGCATCACCGCCACGGCCGTGAACATCTTGTTGATCGAGCCGAGATTGATCCGGGTGTCGACACGGTTGGGGGCGTCGTAGCGTCGGTTGGCCTGCCCGCAGGCGCCCTCGGCCAGGACGTCGCGCCCCTTGGCGATCAGCCAGGCGCCGGAGAAGGCCTCGGCGGCGCATCCCCGATCGGCGAAGACCCGGGCCCGGGCGCCGATGTCCGCGGGCGAAAGCGCCGGTCCGTCGACCGGGGCCCAGTCCGGGGCCGGGCCGGGATCGAACTCGATCACCTTGAAGCCCTGCGCGCGATCAAGATTGAAGGTCACGGCCTGCAGCGCGCCGTAGCGGCGGGTGCGCAGCAGCGCCACGGCGGTGTCGGGGCCGCTCATGCGGACCTCAAGCAGATCCACCCCGCCCAGGGTGCGGCGCTGGTGGGCGAAGAAGTCGGCGACGACCGTCAGCGGGATGGCTTCGACGATCTCGGGCGTGGAGTGGGCCTTGTGGAAGACCTCCACCGCGTCGCCGCCAACCGCGTTCACCGCGGCGACATAGGCGCGGGCGTGGCTCGCGGCGACCGCCGGGACCGGCGGCTGCGCGGGCGCCGCGGAGGCCATGGATGTGAACGGCAACAGGGCGGCCAGCAGAAGGCCACGGATTCTGAAGGTCGACACGAACTCCCCCTGCGCAACTGCGAGGGATGCGACCGTACGGGAGTGGAGCGGAATAACAAAAGGGGCGCCGAAGCGCCCCGAAGTCTCAGCCTGGCCGCCTGCCCGTCAACGGGGCAGGCGGATGGATCGAGCTGGAAACTGGATCTAGGCGCCGACGAACGCGACGGCGCCGGTCAGGGCCGCGCCCAGGACCAGCAGGAAGACCGCGGCGGAACGGTCGAAGAAGCGTTCGAAGGCGACGAGCTTGGAAACCGACATGACACACATCCTTTGAGTTTTGGACCCGTTCGCCGGGCCCCCCGTTATGTCCCCTCGGGGAGGAGGGGCTGTCCGATCTGGACGATGCTTAGATAGCACCTATCTGAACGGCGTCAAGATCAATCTTTACGTCGTTCGGATTCAGTTTTAGAGTGACCGTCATGAGAGAAGCTGCAGTCGTCGAAACCCGGCCCTACCACCACGGCGATCTCCGCCGGGCGCTGGTCGAGGCCGCTCGCCGGATCCTTGAGGGCGAAGGCCCCACGGCCCTGTCGCTGCGCGCTGTGGCGCGGGAGGCGGGCGTCAGTCCTGCAGCGCCCTATCACCACTTCAAGGACAAGGGCGAACTGCTCGACGCCGTCGCCCACGTCGGCTGGGACATGCTCGGCGACTCCATGACCGGCGCCAAACAGCGGGCCGCCGACCTCGGCTCGCTGATGACCGAGATCGGCGTCTCCTATGTGCAGTTCTCGCAGCAGCATCCGGCGCTCTATCGCGTCATGTACGACTGCTCGCGCGACAAGGACGAACTGCCCGAGGGCATGCAGGACAACGAGGACAGCGCCTACTGCCTGGTGCGCGAGACCTTCCGCAAGGTGGCGGGGCCGGACGTGCCGATCGTCGATATCGAGCTGGCGACAATCGCCGCCTGGTGCGCCGCCCACGGCCTGGCCGAAATGAGCACCTTCAAGCAGTTCGAAGGCCTGAAGGCCGGCCTCGGCGGGGAGGAAGCCTTTCTCCGCGGCGTGCTGGGCCATCTGGGCATGTTCCAGCCCAGCCGGCTGAGCCGGGACTGATCGACGGGGAACGGCTGCGGACGCGGGCCGTTAGGTCGGGTGACCCGCAACCCGAAGGCAAGCCCCCATGCAGATCTCTGAAGTGATGACCGCCAACCCGCAGGTCGCCAAACCCTCCGACACCGTCGCCGAAGTGGCGCGCCGTATGAACGACATCGACACCGGGGCCATCCCCGTCGTTGAGGACGGCCGCATCCTGGGCATCATCACCGACCGGGACATCGTCCTGCGGGTGGTCGGCGAACAGCGCAGCTTCGACACCCGCGTCGATGAGGTCATGACCACCGAGGTCCAGACCTGCCGCGACGACGCCTCCATCGCCGACGTCATCTTCCAGATGACCGATAAGCAGGTGCGCCGGATCCTGATCGTCGACGGCGGCGACCGCCTGACCGGCATCGTCTCGCTGGGCGACGTCGCCCAGGAGGCCTCGTCACGCAAGGCCGGCTCGATCCTTGAGGACATCTCCGAGGCTCCCGCCAACAACTGATGCGCCGACGCTGATGCAATAGCGCGCTCACCGGTCTACAGAGGGCCGGTGAGCGCCTCCTTCGTTACCCGTTTCGCCCCCTCCCCCACGGGATACCTCCATCGTGGCCACGCCTTCTCGGCGCTGACCGCTTTTGAGGCCGCCCGGGCCGTGAACGGGCGCTTTATCCTCCGCATCGAGGACATCGACGCCACGCGGTGCAAGCCCGAGTACGAGGCCGCGCTGCTGGAGGACCTGGCCTGGCTCGGCCTCAAGTGGGAAGAGCCGGTACGTCGGCAGTCGGAGCATTTGGCCGACTACGAGGCGGCGATTGAGTCGCTGCGCGCCCGCAACCTCGTCTACCGCTGCTTCCGCACCCGCAAGGACATCGCCGAAGCCGCCGTCAGCGCCCCGCATGGACCGGTCGAGGCGTTCCGCGGCGGGCCGCTGCATCCCAACGAGGAAGACCGCTTCCTCTCGGAGGGACGCCCCTTCGCCTGGCGGCTGTCGCTCGACGAGGCGCGCGAGGCGGTCGGCGCCTTCCAGAAGCTGAGCTTCCGCGAGTACGGCGAGGGCCCCAGGGGCGAGCGCGGCCGCATCGTCGCCCGCCCCGAACTGGCCGGCGACGTGGTGCTGGCCCGCAAGGACGTCGGCGTCGCCTATCACCTGGCGGTGGTGATCGATGACGCCAAACAGAAGATCACCCACGTCATCCGGGGCAACGACCTGTTCGAGGCCACCCATCCCCAGCGCCTGCTGCAGGCGCTGCTGGGGCTTCCCACGCCAGCCTACCGCCACCACCCGCTGCTGACCGACGCGGAGGGCCGTCGCTTCGCCAAGCGCGACAAGGCCCAGACCCTGCGCGAGATTCGCGCCTCCGGGGTCACCGCCCAGGCCCTCAGAGCCGAGCTCGGCTTCCCGGGATGAGCGAGGCCGCCTCGCCCGCGAGCGGCCACCGCGCCCTGCCTTTCATCGCCCTGATCGTCGGGGCCTGCGCCATCGGGTTCGTGCCGAACCTTGTGCGACTGGCCGACACGGGGCCGGCGGCGGCCGGCTTCTGGCGGATGGCGCTGTCGTTGCCGATCCTGTTGCCGATGATGCTGCGCGACGGGCGGGGCCTGGGGCTGAGGCCCTCTACGGCCAGCCTGCTGGCCGGCCTCTTCTTCGCCGGCGACCTGGCCTTCTGGCACTATGGCATCCGCTACACCTCGGTGGCCAACGCCACGGTGCTGGCCAATCTGTCGCCGGTGGTGGTGACGGCGGTGGCCTGGTTCCTGTTCCGAGAACGCCCCGGCCGGATCTTCATGGTTGGGCTGACCCTGGCCCTGGCCGGCGCCTGGACCATGGCCGCCGGCGCGGCGAAGGGGCAGTCGTCTGCGCCCCTGCTGGGCGACATCCTCTCGCTGACGACGGCCGCCTGGTACGCTCTGTACTTCATCGCCATGCGCCGGGCCCGTCAGGGCGAAGGCGCGTCGCGGGCGATGTTCTGGTCCAGCCTGGCGACCGCCCCGGTGATGCTGATCGTGGCGCTGGCGATGGGCGAGCCGATCCTGCCGGGCTCGATGGGCGGCTGGTGGGCCTGTATCGGACTGGCCATCGCCCATGTGGCCGGCCAGGGGTCCATCGCCTGGGCGCTCGGCCGGCTGCCGGCCTCGATCGCCTCGGTGGTCGTGCTGGCCCAGCCGGTCGTCGCGGCCATCGTCGCCTGGTTCCTGTTCCGCGAGGCGCTGACGGGGGTGCAGATGCTGGGCGGCGTGCTGACGCTGGCCGGCGTGGTGATCGCCCAGCGCTCGGCGGTTCAGCGGGCCCAGTAGCGGTACTGATACGCCGTCGTGAAGCCGAGCCTCTCGTAGAGCGCCACGGCGGACTCGTTCTTGACCTCGACCTGCAGGTAGCTGCGCGTCGCGCCCTCACTGGCCGCGACGTCCAGCAGCGCAGACACGATCCGTCCCGCCAGCCCCTGCCGGCGGTAGTCCGGCGAGGTCCGCATCACCGAGACCCCGGCCCAGTCGCCGTCCACGGCCACCGCCCCCACCGCCACGGCCCGACCATCCGCCTCGATGCGCGCGAACCGGACCGGCTGGGCGATGCGGCACAGGGTGGCCAGCCGCTCCTGCGCGTCGGCCATGTCGCGGTAGAGCGTCTCGAACAGCACGCTCTGGAACACCTCGCCGGGCGAGTCCTCCAGCAGCACGCCGTCATTGTCGCCGCCGACGGGGCCGGTCATCACCTTCGTCTCGGTGTTGGGCGAGAAGCCGTTCTCGCGCAGGAAGGCCTCGATGTCGCCCGGATGGGGCACGCCGTCGACGGTCTTGAACTTCGGCGGCAGGCCAAAGCCAGCGTACCAGGACTCGACCCAGGCCAGCGCTTCGTCCAGCGGCCGGTCCGGCGCCTCCAGCGCCCAGCAGGTGTTGGCCCTGCCCGTGTGCCCCGTCGACGCGTTCAGCCGCCAGCCGCCGACCCGGACCGTATGCAGCGCCGGCCAGGCCCGGGCGGAGACGTTTTCGAGGGCGACAAGCTCCGCAGGCGTCATTCCGCCAGCAGCCGCTCGATCAGCTCGCGCGCTTCTTTGCCGTTCCAGTCGGCGTCGCCGGCCAGGCGGGCGCGTTCGACGCCGGTCTTGTCGTAGATAATGGTGGTCGGAAAGCCCGCCGCACGGGGCTCCAGCCCGAACGCCAGCTTGTAGCCCGGGTCGCGGTAGAGCTTCAGCGGGCTGTTCTTGCCGATGAAGGCGACGGCCAGGTTCAGGTCCTCCTCGCGGTCGACGCTCACCGGCGCCACGACCAGCGGCTGGGTCTGGTAGGCGGCCTGCAGCGCCGCCAGGGTCGGCATCTCGATCTTGCAGGGGCCGCACCAGGTGGCCCACAGGTTCACCACCAGAACCTTGCCCTTGAAGTCGGCGACGGAGACTGATCTGCCGTCCGGACCCAGGAAGGTCTGGGCCGGCGCCGCGCGGCCGGGGATCGACACCTCGAGCTTGGCCAGCTCGCCGCGCTTCAGATCGCGCAGATCGGCCGACTCCTTGGGTTTGAACGAACTGGCGGCGATGACGTATAGAACCGCCGCCGCGCCGATCAGGGCGAGGCCCCGGATGGCCCATTTCAACAGGTCGGGCCCGGGTTTGGCCGGCTGGACTTCGCTCATATGACTGACAAACCCTCCGAGACGACCAAGCCCTCCGGAGAGGGCCAGGCCATGTGGGGCGGACGGTTCTCGGCGCGCCCCAGCGATCTGATGCAGGCGATCAACGTCTCGATCGGCTTCGACAAGCGCCTCTGGGCGCAGGACATCGCCGGCTCGAAGGCCCACGCCGCCATGCTGGCGAAGGCCGGGGTCATATCTAGCGAGGATGAGGCGCAAATCCAGCGCGGACTGGACGCCATCCACGGCGAGATCACGGCTGGGTCCTTCCCGTTCCGCGAGGAGTTCGAGGACATCCACATGAATGTGGAGGCCCGGCTGCGCGAGCTGATCGGCCCGGTGGCCGGCCGCCTGCACACGGCCCGGTCGCGCAACGACCAGGTCGCCCTCGACTTCCGCCTCTGGGTGCGCGAGGCGACCGAGCGGTCGGCGGCCCAGATCAACGACCTGATCGCCGCGTTGCTGGAGAAGGCGGAGGCCCACGCCGACGCCCTGATGCCGGGCTTCACCCACCTTCAGCCGGCCCAGCCGGTGACCTTCGGCCACCACCTGATGGCCTATGTCGAGATGTTCGGCCGCGACGCCGGCCGCTTCCGCGACGCCCGCAACCGCATGAACGAATGCCCGCTGGGCGCCGCCGCCCTGGCCGGCAGCCCCTTCCCCATCGACCGCGAGATGACGGCCAAGGCGCTGGGGTTTGACCGCCCCACGGCCAACTCCCTGGACAGCGTCTCCTCCCGCGACTTCGCGCTGGAGGCCCTGTCGGCGGCGACGATCTGCGCCACCCACCTCTCGCGGCTGGCCGAGGAGATCGTGCTGTGGATGACGCCGCAGTTCGGCTTCATCCGGCTGAGCGACGCCTTCACCACCGGCAGCTCGATCATGCCGCAGAAGAAGAACCCCGACGCCGCCGAGCTGATCCGGGCCAAGGTCGGACGCATCCTGGGCTCGCTGACCACCCTGACCGTGGTCATGAAGGGCCTGCCGCTGGCCTATTCCAAGGATATGCAGGAGGACAAGGTCCCGACGTTCGAGGCCTTCGACGCGCTGGAGCTGGCCCTGCTGGCCATGACCGGCATGGTCCGGGACATGGAGCCCAACACCGCCCGCATGGCCGCCGCAGCCGGGGCCGGCTTCTCGACCGCCACGGACCTGGCCGACTGGCTGGTGCGTGAGCTGGACCTGCCGTTCCGCGACGCCCACCACGTCACCGGCGCGGCGGTGAAGCGGGCCGAGCAGCTGGGCGTCGATCTGGCCGACCTGCCGCTGGCCGAGTTGCAGGCGCTCAACCAGGGCATCGGCGAGGACGTTTTCAAGGTTCTGACCCCTGCCGCTTCGGCCGCAAGCCGCGTAAGCTGGGGCGGAACGGCGCCCGATCAGGTTCGGGCCCAGGTCGCGCGTTGGAAGGACTCCCTGCGATGAAGGCTTCCCGTCTCATTCCGCTGTCGCTGGTGCTGGCGGGCGTCGCCCTGGCCGGCTGCGGCTCGCTCGGCGATCTGGAGCGTCCCGAGGACCCGGCCAAGCGCGCCGCCTTCGAGGCCGAGCGCCGCGCCCTGGCCGGCCGCGGCAATCAGGCCTCCGACCCGCGTTCGGACGAGGAACTGGCCGACCCGGCCACCAGCCGCGGCAACACGCGGGAGTCGCCGATCGGCGGCGGTCCGTCCGATCCCTTCGCGGGTCCGGGTTCCGACCCCCGCTAGACCAGACTTGAGAGCAGCGTGAACCACTTCGAGGTCCGGGGCGGCGAGCTCCATTGCGAGAACGTCCCCCTGTCCCGGATCGCGGACGAGGTCGGCACGCCGGTCTATGTCTATTCCCGCGCCACGTTCGAGCGGCACTACACCGTCTTCCGCGACGCCCTGATCCTGGCCGGGGTCATCGACCCGCTGGTCGCCTATGCGGTCAAGGCCAACAGCAACGTCTCGGTCCTGAAGATCCTCGGCGACCTGGGCGCCGGCGCCGACACGGTGTCGGAGGGCGAAATCCGCCGGGCGCTGGCCGCCGGCATCCCGGGTGAACGGATCGTCTTCTCGGGCGTCGGAAAGACCCGGGGCGAGATCGCCTTCGCGCTGAGGGCCGGCGTCTCGGAGATCAACGTCGAGTCCGAGCCGGAACTGAAGCTGATCGCCGCGGTCGCCGAGGAGCTTCAGCTCCGCGCGCCGATCGTGTTCCGCGTGAACCCCGACGTCGCCGCCGGCGGCCACGCCAAGATCGCCACCGGCAAGGCGGAGAACAAGTTCGGCGTCTCCTTCGCCGAGGCGGCGCGGCTCTACGCCAACGCTTCCAACCACCCGCACCTGAACCCGCTGGGCGTCGCCTGCCACATCGGCAGCCAGATCACCGACCTGGCCCCGTTCGAGGCCGCCTTCCGCAAGATGCGCGGCCTGGTCGAGAGCCTGCGGGCCGAGGGGCTGACGGTCGAGCGGCTCGACTTGGGCGGGGGCCTGGGCGTGCCCTACTTCAACCAGCCCGACCCGCCGGCCCCCGCCGAGTACGCCGCTATGGTGGCGAAGGTGGTCGAGGGGCTGGAGGGCATCCGCCTGGCCTTCGAGCCGGGCCGGGTCATCGCCGCCAACGCCGGCGTGCTGGTGGCCTCGGTGATCCATCTGCACGAGCGGCCCGAAGGCCGGAAGTTCCTGGTCCTCGACGCGGCGATGAACGACCTGATCCGGCCGGCCATGTACGACTCCTTCCACGACATCCGGCCGGTTCGGGAGACCGACGCCGCGCCCGTGCCGCTCGATGTCGTCGGGCCGGTCTGCGAGACGGGCGACACCTTCACCCGCGAGCGGCTGCTGCCGCCGATGGGACCGGGCGGCCTGGTGGCCTTCATGAGCGCCGGCGCCTACGGCGCGGCCATGGCCAGCGAGTACAACAGCCGCCCGCTGGTCCCCGAGGTGCTGGTCGACGGCGACCGGTTCGCGGTCATCCGCAAGCGCCCGACCTACGATGAGATGCTGGCGGACGAAGTGGTCGGGGACTGGCGGTAGCGAGCTTGAACTATTCCGGCGGTTCCTCGCCGAACCGGTTGGGCCCCACGGTGCCGCGCAAGCTCAGCAGCACGATCAGCACGGCCAAGGTTGTCATGTAGGCGAGGTTGCTCACGAACAGCAGGCCGAAGAGACTGAAGTCCGGGCCGGCAGGCGAGACGAAACCCGACATCATGATCGGAAAGCCGATGAGACTCGCAGTCAGAAACGGCAGCGGCATCAAACCCCAAAGGCCCGATCGCCCGCTGTCGTGGAGTCTACGGCTCACCGCCGCTGCCAGGAGAGCTACCGTGGCGACCGCGGTCAGGATCGTCACCAGGAAGAACAGCCTGAAGTCCGGCAGTCCCGGAACGCCGCCTTCGACCACCATGATCATATCTTCGCCAGGCGGCTCGACGGGCGGCGACGCCGCGTGATCGATCGCGATGTGTTCCGCGCCGGCAAAGGCATCCAGCATGATCGGCGCGAGCAGGGCGTTTCCGAGGACCATGCAGACGCCCACGACCGCAAGGGCGTACAGCCAGAATGTGGCCCGACGATCGCGCCCTGAGAAGCGCAGCAGACCCGCAAGGCCGTTCCGGATCGGCTTCATCGCGCTCCCTCTCCCCAAGGATTCGTCTCAACCTAAACGATCACTCCCACCACGGATAGACGCCCGGCATGTCCGTCGAGACCTTCCCCGGGAAGTTCGGCTTGCGCTTCTCCAGGAAGGCCGCCACCCCCTCCTTCACGTCGGCCGTGCCGCCCATTGCCATGGCCAGCGGGCCGTCGACGCCCAGCACCTTCAGCGGATCGGCCTCGTCCGAGAAGCGCCACAGCAGGGCGCGGGTGACGGCGATGGAGATGGCGGAGGTCTCGTCGGCGATCTCGCGGGCGATTTCCATGGCGCGAGGCAACAGATCCTCGGGCTCGACCACCTCGCTGACCAGCCCGCCGGCCAGCGCCTCGTCGGCCTGAAACACCCGGCCCGAGTAGCACCAGCGCAGCGCCTGCGGCAGCCCGACGATGCGCGGCAGGAACGACGCCGCCCCGGCCTCCGGCGCCAGGCCCCGGCGCGCGAAGACGAAGCCGATCTTGGCCTTCGTCGAGGCGATGCGGATGTCCATCGGCAGGGTCATGGTGATCCCGACCCCGACCGCGCCGCCGTTGATCGCGGCGATCGACGGCTTGCGGCAGGTGTAGATGGCCTCGGTGAAACCGCCCTTGGGCGCGCCGGTCTTCGGCCGCCCGGCGCCGAACAGCCTGGCGCCCTCGCCGCCGAACGCGTCCGCCCCGGCCGACATGTCCGCCCCGGCGCAGAAGCCGCGCCCGGCCCCGGTTACGATGATCACCCGCACCGCGTCGTCAGCGTCGGCCTGGACAAAGGCGTCGGCCAGCTCGGCGCCCATGGTCGCGGTGTAGGCGTTCAGCGCCTCCGGCCGGTTGAGGGTCAGGGTCAGGACGCCGTCGTCCAGCGAGGTGAGGATGGTTTCGTAGGCCATGGCCGCTTGCTCCCTGCCGGTCTTCGCCGGTCCGGAAGGCAGCCTGTCAGCCCGCGCGGGAGTGGGACAAGTATGACGTGGCGTCAGCAGCTTGCCCGACCAATGAAAATAATAATGGACACGATGTCTGATATTTTTTACATACTGACCAACACACGAGACATGTCATCGGAGAAGCCGACATGCCCTTCCGCGAACGCAGCGCCTGGATTTCGCTCATCGTCACCCCCGTGGTCTGGGGCCTCTACTTCTGGGAGCTGTGGCCCGACCTGCGGGACGGATCGCTGGAGCCAGGCGCCGTCGGTCTCTTCGTGAGCACGGTGATCATCCTGCTGATCGTCCAGATCGTGCTGGCCATCGTCCTGGCGATCGTCTCGGGCAAGGCCGCCGACGCACCGATGGACGAGCGCGAGCGGCTGATCGACCTGAAAGCCGCCCGCATCGGCTACTACCTGCTCGGCGGCCTGCTGTTCCTGGTGTCCGCCCTGTGGATGACCGGCGCCAGCCCGCTGGTGATGGCCAACGGCATCCTGGCGGCCATGGTGCTCGCCGAGACCCTGCGCGCCGGCAGGATCGTCGCCGGCTATCGCTGGAGCTTTTGAGGTGTCGTACCGCGAGAAGGTCGGGTGGGCCGGCTTCGTCACATGGCTGCTGGTCTGGGGATTCTACTTCGTCATGCTGGGGCGAACACTCGCCTCGGGCGGCTCACAGGCTGACCTGTTCACCCAAGTTGGCATCGCCTGCACCTTCCTGAGCGTGTTGCCGATCGCCTGGCTCCAGTGGCGGGCGCCCAAACGTGAACTGGCTGAGGCCGACGAGCGAGAGCGCATGATCGAGATGCGTTCCGCCCAGATCGCCTATCGCGCCGCAATCACCTTGATCGTCATGGCGGCGGCGGTCGCTTTGTTGGCCCAGCGCGCATTGACCGGCATCTCGCTCGCCGAGCCCGGACATTGGATTTTCAATGCCGTGCTTCTGCTGGTTGTCCTGGCCGAGTTGGCGCGGTGGGCGACGCAGATCACTCTCTTCCGTCGCGGAGGCCTGTGAGGTGGCCTCCCCGCCCCCCATCCGCAACCAGATCCGCCGCCTGCGCTTCGATCATGGCGAGATGACCCAGCAGGCCCTGGCCGACGCCATCGGCATGACCCGACAGACCATCGTCGCCATCGAGGCCGGCAAGTACTCGCCGTCGCTGGAGGCGGCGTTCAGGATATCCCGCGTTTTCGGCGTCGGCGTGGAAGACGTGTTCGGGTGGGAGGGCTGAACCTCAGTCCATCGCCCCGACGTACGGGATGCCGCGCATGCCGCCGGCCACGTCCATGCCGTAGCCGACCAAGAACCTCGGCGGCGCCTCCCAGGCGACGAAGTCGGGCTGGATGGCGCGCTCGGTCGGCCAGGGCTTGCTGGCGAAGACGGCGGTGAGCACCTCGCTGGCCCCGGCGTCGCGGACCAGCCGGGCGGCCTCGCTGAGCGACAGGCCGGTGTCGAACACGTCGTCGACGATCAGCGCCTTGCGGCCCAGCACCGGGCGCTGCAGGTCGGCGCGGACCTCGCAGCGGCCGTAGCTGTGGCGCTCGTCGCGGTAGGAGGACAGCCACAGCGCATCGAAGCGGGTCAGGCGGCCGAGCCGGGCCAGGGCCCGCGTCAGGTCGGCGGCAAACCAGATGCCGCCGGTCAGCAGGCAGACCATCACCGTCTCATCGTCGATGCGGGGGGCGATCTGTTCGGCCACGGCGGCGACGCGGGCGGCGACCTCCTGCTCGGACAGCAGGACCGTCGGCTGCGGCTCGCTCATCAATGGCCCTCCGCCGGGGCGTGGGCGGCATCCTCGACGATCGGGGTGGCGTCCAGCACCGTCGGCGCCTCGGCGGGCGGCGGCGCCTCGGCCCCGACCTCTCCGCGCAGGGTGACGCGCTGGGTCTCGCCCTTCGGCGCCGGGTGCTTCGACGTCTCGCCCTTCGCGCCCTTGGTCAGGTCGAAGCTGACCTCCAGCGTCGCCGCGGTGGTCGGCGGGTCCAGCATGGCCAGCGCGAAGTGGCGGGTTTCTCCGGGCGGGATCAGGGGATCGGCCGGGCTGGCCAGCTTCACCGCCACCACCTTGCCGGCCTTGTTGAGCAGGCTGATCCGCAGCGGCGGCGCGGTGACCGGATGATCCTCGACATTGCGCATCACGCCCGACACCGCCAGGGCGGCATGACCATCCTGCAGCGCGGCCTCGGCGGCGACCTCCTCGATCTCCAGCCCGACGCGATTGACGTCCAGGCCGACGGCGGCGAAGGCGCTGGCGGTGCGCGGCCACATCTCGACGACCGAGCCGCGGAAGACGATGCCGCCCAGCGCCAGGGCCATCACGGCCACGGCCATGCCGGCCCAGACCACGCCGACGGTGGCGGCCTCGCGCACGCGGCGCTCGTTGGTGGCTTTCTGGCGGAAGACCTTGGGCAGTTCATCGCCGGGCAGGTCGCTGACCGGGGTCTCCTCGACCGTGTCGGCGTCCTTGGCGAGCGCCCCGGCCTCGGGATCGACGAACAGCTCGAGGTCGGCCTGGCCTTCCGCGGTCCAGCGGTTTCCGCAGGCTGAACAGCGCACGGTCCGTCCGCCCGCACCGACCTTGTCGTCAGGTACGAAATATCGGGTAGCGCACTCGGGACAGGTCAGTATCATGCCGGCGAATCGGACGCTCCCCGCTCCTCTTCCCGAGGTCGCCGATTTCGGCTCCCATGTCCAGAAACCAGAACGCCGTATTCGAGGGCGACGCGGTCGCCGGACCCGTGTTGCGCTTCGACGGCGTAGGCATGCGCTACGGGCGTGCGCCGGAGGTCCTGAAGGACGTCTCGTTCGAGCTGGCCGCGGGCAGTTTTCATTTCCTCACCGGCGCTTCGGGCGCCGGCAAGAGCAGCCTGCTGAAGCTGATCTATCTCGCCGAACGTCCCTCTCGGGGGACCATTGAACTGTTCGGCCGCGATGTCGACGCCGTGCACGCATCCGATCGGCCGTTCCTGCGCCGCCGCATCGGGGTGGTGTTCCAGGAGTTCCGGCTGCTGGAGCATCTGTCGGCCTTCGACAACGTCGCCCTGCCGCTGCGCATCGCCGGCGGAAAGCCCGAGTCCTATCGCGCCGACGTCGCCGAACTGCTGGCCTGGGTGGGGCTGAAGGACCGCATGCACGCCCTGCCCCCGACCCTGTCCGGCGGCGAGAAACAGCGGCTGGCCATCGCCCGGGCCGTGGTCAATCGTCCCGACATCCTGCTGGCCGACGAGCCGACCGGCAATGTCGACGACGCCCACGCCATCCGCATTCTCAAGCTGTTCGTCGAGCTCAATCGCCTGGGCACCACGGTGCTGATCGCCAGCCACGACGAGGACCTGGTCGCCCGTTCCGGCCAGCCGGTGCTGCACCTGGATCGCGGCCGGCTGCGCATGTTCGGGCGCGGCGTCGGGGAGCGGGCCGGATGAGCGACATCTTCGACCCCCGCCGCTGGAAGCCCGCGCCGCTGCTGCCGCGCAAGGACCCGCGCGACGGGGCCCTGGTCTTCGTGGTCGCGGTGCTGTGCTTCCTGGCCTGCCTGACCGCCATAGGGGGCCTGGCAGCCGACCGCGCGGCGCGCGGCTGGACCGGCCAGCTCACCGGCTCGGCCACGGTCGTGGTCCGCGCCAGCGGGTCCGAGACCCCCGACTCCGCCGCCGGCCGCGCCGCCGAAGCGCTTTCCGGGGTCAAGGGCGTCACCGAGGCCAGGGCGCTGGAGAAGGCGCGGGCCGAGGCCCTGCTGGAGCCCTGGCTCGGCCGCGAGGCGCTGCTCGACGACCTGCCCATCCCGCGACTGGTGACGGTCGACCTCGATCCGAAGGCGCCGGCCACCGCCATCGCCCTGGACAAGGCCCTCAAGGCGGCCGGCGTGGACGCGACGGTCGACGACCACAGCCTGTGGATCGCCGACATCGAGCGGGCGGCCGGGATCGCCCGCTGGGCGGCGCTGGGCGTCTTCCTGCTGATCGCCTCGGCGGCGGCGGCGGCGATCGGATTCGCGACCCGCGCGGCCATGGCCGCCCACCGCGAAACCATCGAGGTGCTGCACCTGTCCGGCGCGCAGGCGAATTTCGTCGTCAAGCTGTTCCAGAGCCGGTTTGCTCGCGTGGCGGCGGTCGCGGGCTTGTTCGGCGCCGCCGGCGCGGCCAGTATCGGCGCGCTGGCCAGACTCGCCGGAGGAGGACAGGGGCTGACCCCGGTCCTGCCGGTCGCCTGGCTGGATCTGTTGGCCGTGGCGCCCACGCCGGTTCTCGCCGCGCTGGTCGCCGCGGTCGCCGCCCGCGTCGCCGCACGCGGGCTGATCGGAGAGATGGCGTGAGGACGCTGGCGGCCCTGTTCGTCGTCCTGTTGATCTGGGTGGTCGGCCTTGTGGCCTTCGCCCAGCGCATCGAGCGTTCGGTCCCGCCGGCCGAGCCGCCCGTCGCCGACGCCGTGGTCGCCCTGACCGGCGCCTCCGACCTTCGCCTGGAGGCAGCCGCCCGCCTGCTCGAGCGCGGCAAGGGCAAGCGCCTGCTGATCTCCGGCGTCAACCGCGAGGCCAGCCGCGACGACATTCTGGCGGTCAGCCGGGCGGTGAAGCCGATCTATGACTGCTGCGTGGACCTGGGCTACACGGCCGCCGACACCGTCGGCAACGCCGGCGAGATCGCCGAGTGGGCGCGCGGCAAGGGCTTTACCCGCCTGATCGTGGTCACCTCCGACTACCACATGCCCCGCTCGATCCTGGAGATCCGGGCGGCGATGCCCGAGGCGACGCTGGTCGAGTACCCCGTCGCCACCGGCCTGGTCGATGTCGAGCGCTGGTGGCGCAAGGGCGGTGATGCGCGGCGACTGATCGTCGAGTACTCCAAGTACCTGGCGATTCTGGCCCGGGAGAGCTTCCTGGCGCTGGGGCCGCGCGATGAGCCTCCGGCGGCGCAACCCAAGGAAAAGTCCTCTTGATCTGGCTCCGTTCACTGCTCTTCACGGTCGCCTTCTACCTCTACTCCACGATCGTCGCCCTGCTGATGGCGCCGCTGCTGCTCGGCCCGCGCGCCGGGGTGTCGGCGGCCCTCACCCTCTATGGCAAGGGCGTGGCGGTGCTGCTGAGGGTGATCGCCGGCATCCGGTTCGAGGTGCGCGGCCTGGAGAACCTGCCCAAGGGGGCCGCCCTGGTGGCCGGCAAGCACCACGCTTTCTTCGACATCTTCGGTTGCTTCACCGTCATGCCGTCGGCCTGTTTCGTGCTCAAGAAGGAGCTCAGCTGGCTGCCCTTCGTCGGCTGGTACGCCAGCAAGGCCAACATGATCGTCGTTGATCGCAGCGCCCATGCGACCGCGCTGCGCAAGCTGGTCCGCGACGCCAAGGACCGCTTCACCGAAGCGCGCCAGCTGATCATCTTCCCGGAAGGCACCCGCAAGTCGCCGGGCGACGCCCCCGATTACAAGCCCGGCATCGCCGCCCTCTATCGCGAGCTGGAGATGCCGGTGGTGCCGCTGGCGCTGAACACCGGCTGCCACTGGCCGGCCCACGGCTTCAAGCGCTACCCGGGCAAGATCATCTTCGAGTTCCTGCCGGCCATTCCGGCGGGCCTCAAGCGCGGCGAATTCATGCGCGAGCTGGAAAGCCGGCTGGAGACCGCCTCCAACGCCCTGATCGCGGAAAGCGCCGGGAAGGTCTCAGGCCGCCCGGCGTGAGGTCTCGGCCATCGGCATGAGCCGGTCCACCACCAGCCGGCTCATCATGCGGCCGTCGATGGGAATGATCGCGTCGACAAAGCGTCGCTCGGGGTCGTCGCCCAGATCGGGCGGATCCTGCGGCAGCGAGGCGTCGATGGTGAAGGTCTCCTGGACCCCGTCGACCAGCAGGCCGGCGGACCGGTCGCTCTCCTGCACCACCACGATCACGTGACGCGACGACGGCTCGGTCAGTCCCAGTCCAAGCCGGGCCCTCAGGTCGATCACCGGCATGATCGAGCCGCGCAGGTTGATGACGCCCCGGATGTAGTCGGGCGCCTGGGGCAGCGGCGTCGCCGCTGTCCAGCCCCGGATCTCGCGCACGGTGCGGATGTCGATGCAGAACTCCTGATCGCCGATCTCGAAGGAGATCAGCTCCAGAGTCGCGGTGCTGTGGTCGGTGTGATCGCTCATGCGGACCTCAGATCTCTTCCCGGTCATCCGTGATTGTCAGGACCGCGCCGCCGGCACCGCCCCAGGCTGTGACTGTGCGGCGTCATGGTTAACGGGTTCCAAATGCGATCCCGCGCCGGCGAAGGGTTCAGAACGAGGACGGGCCGCGTCGAGGACGCGGCCCGTTGATCTGCTGGCGAACGCGATCCGGCTAGAATTCTTCCCAGTCGTCGGCCGGCGCCGGGCGGGCGCCGCCCCGGGCGAAGGCCTGCAGGCGACTGCGGGCGGCATGCACCGGGTTCTCGTCCAGCACGGGCGGCGGGCGGCGCGGCGGCGGCGCCTCGAAGCGGGCCGGTTCGGACCGGGCGGGCGCGGGGGCCGGACGCGGCGCTTCCTGGCGGGGCGGCGGCGGGGCCTGATCCTGCCAGGCGGTCGCGCGGCCGGCCTGACGATCGACCTCGAAGCGGTTGACGAGCGTCGTCAGCTGGCCGGCCTCGCCGCGCAGCGAGCGGGCGGCGGCGGTGGTCTGCTCGACCATGGCCGCGTTCTGCTGGGTCATCTGGTCCATCTGGTTGACGGCGCTGTTCACGTCGCCCAGCGCCGTGGCCTGCTCTTGCGCCGAGGCGCTGATCTCGCCGACCAGATCGTGGATCTCGCCGACCTTGCCGACGATGGCCGACAGGGCCTGGCCGGTCTGGCCGACCAGCTGGACGCCCTTGCCGACCTGGCTGGAGGACGCCGAGATCAGGGTCTTGATCTCCTTGGCGGCCTGGGCCGAGCGCTGGGCCAGGGCCCGGACCTCGGACGCCACGACCGCGAAGCCGCGTCCCGCGTCGCCGGCGCGCGCCGCCTCGACCCCGGCGTTAAGCGCCAGAAGGTTGGTCTGGAAGGCGATCTCGTCGATGACGCCGATGATCTGGCTGATTTCGTTGGACGAGGTTTCGATCTCGCCCATGGCCGAGATGGCCTGGCGGACGACTTCGCCGGAATGCTCGGCGTCCTGGCGGGCGCCGGTGACGACCGTGGCGGCCTGGCGGGCGCCCTCGGCGGAGCGCTTCACCGTGGCGGTGATCTGGTCGAGGGCGGCGGCGGTCTCCTCGAGACGGGCGGCCTGCTGCTCGGTGCGCTTGGACAGGTCGTCGGCGGCATTGGCGATCTCGCCGGAGCCGGCGTGGATGGCGGTCGTGGAGTCGCTGATCGAGCCCATCGCCGACTTCAGGCTGCTCACCGCCGCGTTGAAGTCTTCCTTGAGCTTGACGTAGGCGCCCGGGAAGCTGGCGTCGATGCGGGCGTTCAGGTCACCGCGGGCCAGGCGCCCCAAGCTGTCGGCCAGGGTCGAAACGACGGCGGTCTGCTCGGCTTCGTTCCGGCGGCTGGTCTCTTCGCTCTGTTGGCGCTCGAGTTGGTCCTCGGTGACGTCCTGGGCGAACTTGACGACCTTGTAGGGCCGGCCGGTCGCGTCGGAGATCGGCATGTAGGAGGCGCGCAGCCAGATCGGACGGCCGCCCTTGCCGACGCGGGCGTACTTTCCGACCTGGAACTCGCCGTTGTTGAGGCCCTTCCAGAGGTCGCGGTACTCTTGGCTCGCCACATGGTCGGGCGCGCAGAACAGGCTGTGATGACGCCCTTCGATCTCGCCGAGCGAATAGCCGACGGTGGCCAGGAAGTTGCTGTTGGCGCGGATCACGGTGCCGTCGAGGTTGAACTCGATGATGGCCTGGGCGCGATCCATCGCCGTCGCCTGGGCGTCCAGCTCGCGGAGTCGATCCGCGTCCCTGGCCGCCTTTTGCCGATCGCCTCCCAGAAAGCCGAACGCCATGGAAACCCACCCCCGGAATCATGAGGCGCCGTGACGTCACGACGCGACACTCCCGACTCGCATTGTCTGGTTAACAAGTTCGAAAAGTCGACCTCGACGAACGCCGGTTTCGCGGGGTCCGGCCGCCTCCCGGGCCGGCCGTCAGGCGCCGGCGGCGGCCATCACCTCCCGGGCCTCGACCATGACCAGCAGCCGCTCCATGCAGGCGTCGCGGACCTGATCCTCGTGCAGGTGGCGGACCAGATCGCCGAGGTAGTCGATGTTGCGCCCCGACAGCCCCCTGGCGCCGGCGATCAGATCCGCCTGCTGATCCAGCGTCAGGTCCCCCGCCCACTGCGGATGGTCGGTGTCCGACAGGAAGACCAGGGAGGCGACCTCGCCGCTTCCTTCGACCTTCACCCGCCGCCAGGCCTCGAAATAGGTCTCCGTCGGCTGCTCGCGTTCGCGCAGGTAGGCATAGACCTCGTCCCAGGCGTCCGCCGCCACCCGATAGGCGACGCCGCGGGTGGAGCCGCCCGGCGCCAGGCCCAGCACCAGTCCCGGTCGCTCCGGGGCGCCGCGATGGTGCACCGAATAGATGCAGAATGCGCGCCGGCGACCGTGGAGAAGCGCGCGCCGGCGTTCTACAAACGGGAACCCGGGCCGCCACATCAGCGATCCGTATCCGAACACCCAGCGGTCTTGCGCCGCCTCACAGCCGTCCATTCGTTCCGCCAGTCCCAGGAGCCGTTTCTTCCATGACCCTGCCCGAACGAGAGAGCGCCCGCAAACCCCGCCGGCGCGGACTTTTCCTGCCCTGGCTTCTAGCCCTGCTGGTGGTGGTCGGCTGGAGCGGCGGCTGGTTCTGGCTCAGGGGCGAGGCGGTGCGCCGGATGGACGCCTCGGTCGAGCAGCTTCGCGAGCAGGGCTACGACCTCGTCTGGCGGCAGAGGACGATCACCGGCTTCCCCTTCCGTCTCAATGTCCACCTGGACGGCGCGCGGATCGCCGAGCCGTCCGGCTGGGCGATCGCCGCGCCGGTGCTCAAGTCCGAAGCCTATGTCTACCGGCTGGATCACTGGGTCATGGTCGCGCCGGACGGCGTCACCCTGACGCGGCCGGACGGCGGGCCGGTCACCGTCCGCGCCCGGGCGCTGCGGGCCAGCCTGGGCAGTTTCGAGGAGCATCCGCCGCGGCTGTCGGTTGAGGGCGTCGACGTGACCTTCGAGACCGCGCCCGGCGGCAAGCCCTATCCGGTGGAATCGGCCAGCAAGCTTGAACTGCACCTGCGGGCCGGGCCCCAGGACCAGGGCGGCGTGCTGTTCAGGGTCGAGGGCGCGCGGCTACGGCTCCAAGGCCTGCCCGCCCGCATCGTGCAGGGCAAGCCGGCCTCGATGATGTGGGACCTGACCCTGTCGAAGATGAGCGCCTTCCGGGGCCGCGACTGGCCGGACGCCGTGCGCGATTGGCGCGACGCCGGCGGCGCCATCACCGTGCGGGCCGCCGAGGTGCGGGGCGGCGAGGCCGTGCTGTCGGGCAAGGGCGGACCGCTGACCGTCGGCCTCGACGGACGCCTGCAGGGCAGGCTGGAGGCGACGCTCAGCGGCGCCGATGACGGCACCCCGGCCTTTTCGGGCGATGTGGACCTGTCGGACGGCGAGGCACGCATCGGCCCGCTGCCGCTGGGACCGTCGCCGCGGCTGTACTGACCCGGCGCAATATTCTTGCGTGGCGCGTCGGGTATTGCCCTCTCCGGCGGGATGAAATACGTCCCCCGTCTCGTCTGAAGGGATGAAAATGGGCAAGGACGCCCCGTCCGCACCGCTGAGTCTCGACGCCGTTCGCGCGCGCATTGACGCCGTGGACGCCGAGTTGCTGCGGCTGGTCGGCGAGCGGGCCTCCCTGGCCAAGGCCGTGGCGCAGGCCAAGCAGGCGGCCGGCGACGGCGGCAAGTTCGGACTGCGCCCGGCCCGCGAGGCGCAGATCGTCCGCAAGATCCTCGCCGCCAAGGACCCGGCCGCCTCCAACGCCCTGGTCGTGCGCATCTGGCGCGAGATCATGGCCGACAGCCTCAGCCAGCAGGGCCCGTTCCACCTCTCGGTCTGGGGCGGCAAGCTGGAGAGCCGCGCCGTCGAGCTGACCCGCCTGCGCTTCGGCGCCGCGCCGAAGCTGGCGCTGGCCGCCAGGCCCGAGGACGCCCTGGCCGCGGCCCGGACGCCCGGCGGCGTCGCCGTTCTGGCCCTGACGCCCGATTCCAGCTGGTGGGGCCGGCTGCTGGCCGAGCCGACGCTGCGGGTGTTCGCCACCCTGCCCTGCCTGACCGTCTGGGGACCGACCTCCGCCGTGGCCGTGGCCCAGGTCGAGATCGCGCCGACCGGCGCCGACCAGACCCTGTGGGTCACCGACGCCGCCGACATCGGCAAGACCGTCGAGGCCCTGAGCCGCGACGGCGTCGCCGCCGCCCCGCTGGTCCAGCACGGCGGCCTGACCCTCTACGCCCTCGCCGGCTATTATCAGCACCACGACGCCAGGCTGCTCCGCGCGCCCGGGCAGCTGAATGGCGTCATCGGCGCGGCCCCCGAACCCTTCGACCTTTGAACCGGCGCCGTGTAGAAGCCCGGTTCCAGCATCCGGACTTCCACACATGACCGACCAGAGCATCGACCGCTTCAGGGCCGACCGGCCCGTTCCCAAGCCCGGCATCGTCGAGATCGAGCCCTACAAGCCTGGCAAGGCCAAGGCCGAGGGCGTCGAGAACCCGATCAAGCTGTCCGCCAACGAGAACATCCTCGGCAGCTCGCCCAAGGCGCAGGAGGCCTTCGCCGGCGCAATCGGCAAGCTGGCCCTCTACCCCGACCCCCGGACCAGCATCGTGCGCGAGGCGATCGCGGCGAAGTACGACCTGGAGCCGGAACGCCTGCTGTTCGGCTGCGGCTCGGACGAGGTGTTCCAGCTGCTGTGCCAGACCTTCCTGGAGCCCGGCGACAACATGGTCCAGCCCGAGCACGGCTTCGCCGCCTGGGCCATCGGGGCCCGGGCCTGCGGGGCGGAGATCCGCAACGCGCCGGAGAAGGACCTGCACGTCGACGTCGACGCCCTCCTTGAGCAGGTCGACGAGCGCACGCGGCTGGTGTTCGTCGCCAACCCGGCCAACCCGACCGGCACCTGGATCCCGTTCAGCGAGATCCGCCGCCTGCACGAGGCGCTGCCGCCGTCGGTGGTGCTGGTGCTGGACGGCGCCTACGCCGAGTTCCAGACCGGCGCCGCCACCACCGAGGACTTCGACCTGGCCCGGCACGAGCGCAACGTCGTGGTCACCCGCACCTTCTCCAAGATCTATGGCCTGGCCGCCCTGCGCGTCGGCTGGGGCTATCTGCCGCTGGAGATGACCCAGGCCGTCGACCGCATCCGCCTGCCGTTCAACGTCAACATCCCGGCCCAGTTGGCCGCCGTCGCCGCGCTCGGGGACGACGACTTCAAGCAGCGCTCCATCGACCTGATCGAGATCTGGCGGCCGTGGCTGACCCAGCAGCTGGGCGGCCTTGGCCTGAACGTCGCGCCCTCGGCGGCCAACTTCGTGCTGGTCGGGTTCCCCAAGACGCCCGGCAAGACCGCCGTGGAGGCCGAGGCCTTCCTCGCCTCGCGCGGCTATCTGGTGCGGGGGGTGGGCAACTACGGCCTGCCCGACCATGTGCGCATCACCATCGGCCTGGAAGAGCACAACCGCGCCGTGGTCGACCTGCTCGCCGACTTCATGGGCCGCTGACCATGCCCGGGCAGGTTTACAACCGCATGGCCGTGGTGGGCTTTGGCCTGATCGGCTCCTCGCTGGCCCGGATCGCCCGCGAGAAAGGCGTGGTCGGTGAGATCGTCGCCGTCGACGCCTCCGAAGCGCATCGCGCCCGCATCGCCGAGCTGGGCCTGGCCGACCGGGTGACCGGCGACATCGCCGACGGCGTGGCCGGCTGCGACCTGGTGGTCTTCGCCACGCCCGTGCTGGCCATCGGCGAGGCCATGGCCGCCGCCGCCACGGCTCTGAGCCCCGGCGCCACCGTCACCGACGTCGGCTCGGTCAAGGGCACCGTGGCCGACGCCATGGCCGCCACGGCGCCGGACAATGTCTTCGTCATCCCCGGTCACCCGATCGCCGGCACCGAGCACTCCGGCCCCGACGCCGGCTTCGCCGAGCTGTTCGACGGCCGCTGGGTGATCCTGACGCCGGACGCCGCGCGCGAGGACGCCGCCTACGCCGAGGCGGTAGCGAAGCTGTCGACTTTCTGGCGGGCCTGCGGCGCGCAGGTCGAGCTGATGGACGTCCAGCACCACGACCTGGTGCTGGCCATCACCAGCCACCTGCCCCACCTGATCGCCTACAACATCGTCGGCACGGCCTCGGACCTGGAAGGCGTCACCGAGGGCGAGGTGATGAAGTACAGCGCCGGCGGCTTCCGCGACTTCACCCGCATCGCCGCCAGCGACCCGACCATGTGGCGCGACATCTTCGTGGCCAACAAGGACGCGGTGCTGGAGGTGCTGGGCCGCTTCACCGAGGACCTGCAGGCCCTGAGCCGCGCCATCCGCTGGGGCGAGGCCGACAAGCTGCACGACCTGTTCACCCGCACCCGCGCCATCCGCCGGGGCGTCATCGCGCTGGGCCAGGAAAGCGCCGAGCCGAACTTCGGCCGGGATCGCGGGAAGCACTGACGCGGTGCGTCCTTCGCGACGCGGCCCTAGTTTATCCTCGGGTCGACCGGTGGTCGAACCCGGGGGCCGCTCCTCAGGATGACGAAGGTTGGTGGGCGGCCTACAAAGCTCGTCAGGGTGAGGAGCGCGAAGCGCGTCGCGAACCCCGCACGGCTTCGCCGCCGCCCTACTCCCCGCCGGCCGCGACGTCGCGCAGGTTCACCAGCACCTTGGGGGTGTCCTTGCGCAGGCCGGCCCGCACGGCCATGGGCGGGGCGAGGATCTTCGCCGACAGGCGGTTCTCGTAGGTTACGCGCGTCCAGCGGCCTTCGTTGAAGGCGGCCAGGCCCCACTGCCCTTCCATGGTCTTCAGGTCGCCGTCGACCCGCTTGAAGCGGATGCGCCTGTAGGGCTCGTAGTCGGAGCGGAAGACGTTGCGCAGGGTCGGCAGGAACAGGTTGCCCTTGGTGACATGCTCGCGGATGTCCCAGCCGGCGCCCTGCTGCAGGACCCGGCAGCGGGTGACGCTGGTCACCAGCCGCGCCGCGAAGCGGCAGTCGGTCATCGCCTTCCAGATGCGTTCGGCCGGGGCGGGAATGTCGATGGCGGCATGGATCCGGGCCGACTCACCGTCCGGATCGAGAGTGACGGAGATCCACGGCAGCCCGGCCTTCAGCGACCGGTCGACCCCCTCGGGCAGCGCCGACGCGCCCGCCGGGCCGGCGAGGGACAGCAGCAGCAACGTCGACAGCACGGCAGCCCGGATCATGGATCCGCCCTCCAGAAGTCTGCTTCTTCGTCGGCGGAAAACCTAGGCTGATAAGGCCGGGGGTCCAGCGGACTCGGCGCACACGGGAGCGAACGCCGACGGGCAGTCGCTAGCGGGAGAGTGCGACAGCGGCGCAACAGGCGCGCGACGCGGTGACGACAGCGCTTGTCACGGGAGAAGTACCCGTGTTATCCGCCCGCCCCCTTGAGGACGAGGACCATGGCCCACAAAGCCCCACTCTTTTGCACCGCCGCCAATCGGCTCGATCGCCAGGTCGAGACGAAGGGCATGCGCGTGTGCGCGGGAGAGGGTTCGTGATCCGGGGCTGACACCTCAAGGACTGTACGAACGAACCCCTCCTGGCCCGGCCGGAGGGGTTCTTCGTATCTGCGAGGACGCTTTCGACCGTGACGCCAGGAGGGGCGGCTGGAAGAAAAACGAAAGCGTGAAAAGGAGAACCCCATGAGCGGGTTCGCACACATCGAAAGCGGCGGTGCGCCGATCAAGGCCTGGACGAAGGGCGTGCCGATCGAGGAGTCGGCGATGAAGCAACTGCGCAACGTCGCGGCCCTGCCCTTCATCCACAGCCACATCGCCGTCATGCCCGACGTGCACTGGGGCATGGGCGCGACCGTGGGCTCGGTGATCCCGACCATCGGCGCGATCATCCCGGCCGCCGTGGGCGTGGATATCGGCTGCGGCATGATGGCCGTGCGCACCTCGATCCGGGCCGAACATCTGCCGGACACCCTGGCGGGCATCCGCTCGGCCATCGAGGCCGCCGTGCCGCACGGCCGGACCGACAACGGCGGGCGCAACGACAAGGGCGCCTGGGCCTCGGAGCCGCCGGCCATCGCTGCGGCGAAGTGGGCCGAGCTGAAGGACGGCTATGACGACATCGTGGCCCGGTCGCCGAAGGCCGCGCACCCGCGCGGCTATGGCCACCTGGGCACGCTGGGCACCGGCAACCACTTCATCGAGCTCTGCCTCGACGAGGCGGGCGATGTCTGGGTGATGCTGCACTCGGGCTCGCGGGGCGTGGGCAACCGGTTCGGCACGCACTTCGTCGAACGGGCCAAGCACGACATGCGGCGGTGGTTCATCAACCTGCCGGACCAGGACCTGGCCTACTTCCCGGAAGGCAGCGACGGCTTCGTCGACTACATCCGGGCGGTCAGCTGGGCCCAGAAGTACGCGCGGGCGAACCGTGAAGTGATGATGGACCAGGTGCTGGGCGTGCTGCGCGCCTGGTTCCCGGACCTGGTGACGACGCAGGAGGCGGTGAACTGCCACCACAACTACGTCACCACCGAGCATCACTTCGGCAAGAAGGTCTACGTGACCCGCAAGGGCGCGGTGCGGGCCGGCGACGGCGACCTGGGGATCATCCCCGGTTCGATGGGCGCCCGGTCGTTCATCGTGCGCGGCAAGGGCAACGCCGACAGCTTCTGCACCTGCTCGCACGGCGCCGGTCGGGCGATGAGCCGGAACGAAGCCAAGCGCCGGTTCAGCCTGGCCGACCACATCGAGGCCACCGCCGGCGTCGAGTGCCGGAAGGACGCGGACGTGATCGACGAAACGCCGATGGCCTACAAGGACATCGACGCGGTCATGGCCGCCCAGGCCGACCTGGTGGATATCGTCCACATCCTTCGGCAGGTGGTGTGCGTGAAGGGGTGAGGAACCGGTCGCCGCGAGGCGAGCCTTCGGTCCGGTGGACCGAAGGCAGGTTCCGAACGCCGGAGCGCAAGCGACGGCCCGAAAGACCCGTCTTCCGCGAGGGAGGCGGGTCTTTTTTCAATACGGACCTTGCGCCATGCTGCGTCGCAGGTAGGGAATAGCCGCGACGGAGGCCCTCAGGGCCTCGTGTTCGTCCGGAGACGCCGCCCATGATCGCCCTTCACCCGCTCGACGAGACCACCGCCCTGACGCCGACCGGCGAGCGCCGCGCTTCGGGATCGACCAGTCCGCACTACGCCAACATGGCCGGCCCGTTCGGCGGGGCGACGGCGGCGACGCTGCTGCGGGCGGTGCTAGAGGACGAGGCCTGCCTCGGCGACCCGCTGGCCCTGACGGTGAACTTCTGCGCGCCGATCGCCGACGGCCCGTTCGACGTCAGCTGGCGCGAGGTGCGGGCCGGCAAGACCACCCAGCACTGGGCCGTGGAGCTGGTCCAGAACGGCAAGGTCGCCGCCAGCGCCAGCATCGTCTGCGCCCGCCGCCGCGAAACCTGGACCCACCGGCCGGGCGTCATGCCGACGGTTCCGCCAGCGCAGGCGGTCCCCCCGCTCGACATGGCCGGCCGCGGCGGCTGGCTGCAGCGCTACAATTTCCGCTTCATCGAGGGCGCGCCCGCCTGGGGCGAGGAACCACCGGTCGAGCCGCGCAGCGCCCGCTCGGTTCTCTGGCTCGACGACCTGCCGGCGCGGCCGCTCGACTTCCTGTCGCTGGCCGCGCTCAGCGACGCCTTCTTCGTGCGGATCATCCAGGTGCGCGGCACACGCCAGCCGATGGGCACGGTGACCCTGACCACCTACTTCCATGCCTCGGGCGAGGTGCTGGCGGCCAACGGTCCGGCGCCGATCCTGGGCGTGGCGGACGCCAAGATCTTCCACGACAACTTCGCCGACCAGGACGTCAGCCTGTGGACGGCGAACGGCGTGCTGCTGGCGACGGGCGTGCAGGTGGCCTGGTTCCGCGAGTAGGCGGTCAGTTGGTCGGCGAGACCGCCCGGCTGACCCCGCCCGGATCGCGGGCGATGGTCCGCAGATAGGCCTTCAGCGTGGCGTCCGGTCGCGTCCGCCCGGCTTCGACGTCGCGCAGGGCGTCGGCGTCGATGGCGAAGACGCGGGCGAAGGCATCCTGGCTCAGCCCCGTCAGCCAGCGCACGCGCTGCACCTCCGCCCGGGCGCAGACGGCCTGGGACGGCGAGGCGGCGTCATCGACAGCAAGGTCGGGGCGAGGCTGGGGCAGGCTCATGGGTCGACTCCGTCACTGAAAAGCGCCCCCGCCGTCCGCAGCGGTCTACGCCCCGGACATTGCGATCGTGCGACGGGACGGAGTCGGTTTGAGGGCGGTCTCTAGGGACAGACACCTTTGGTGTCTGTCCCGCTGAGAAACTCAGCCGTCGCCTCGATCGCCTCGACCAGCCCGACGCGCTGCAGCTCCACCCCCTCGGGCAAACCGCTGAACAGCCGGGTCGGGGCCGCCGCGTCGAGCATCACGAAGACGCCCTTGTCGTCGGCCCGGCGGATCAGGCGACCGAACGCCTGGGCCAGCCGCGCGCGGGCGATGGCGTCGTCGTAGCCCTTGCCGCCGAAGCGCTGGCGGCGGGCCTTGTGGAGGATGTCGGGCCTGGGCCAGGGCATGCGGTCGAAGACCAGCAGGCGCAGGGAGCGCCCGGGCACGTCGACGCCGTCGCGGACGGCGTCGGTGCCGAGCAGGCAGCTGTCCTCCTCGGCGCGGAAGATGTCGACCAGGGCGCCGACCTCCAGCGGGTCGACGTGCTGGGCGTAGAGGGCCAGGCCCTTGTCGGCCAGCGGGGCGGCGATGCGCTCGTGCACGGCCTTGAGGCGGCGGATGGCGGTGAACAGGCCAAGACCCCCGCCCCCGGCGGCGAGGAACAGCTCGCGCATGGCGGCGGCGACCTGGCGCGGGTCGTCCTTGCCCACGTCGGTGACGACGAAGGCGCGGGTGTTGGCGGCGTAGTCGAACGGCGAGAGCAGGCGCAGGGTCTGCGGCCGGTCCGGCAGCCGGGCGGCGCCGGTGCGCATCTCGGCCAGGGCGAAGGGGTCGTCCAGCGTGCTGTCGGCCAAGGTGGCGCTGGTGACCAGGATGCCATGGGCCGGCGCGATGACGGCGGCGGTCAGCGGCTCGGTCGGGTCGACCCAGTGGCGGCGGCAGGCGGCGTCGACGACGCGGCCGTACAGGAAGGTGGCGTCGAACCAGTCGACGAAGTCAGGGTCGTCCTCGGCGTCCTCCTCGATGGCCTTCAGCATCGAGCGCCAGCCGGGCAGGGTCATGCGGGCGCGCCGATCGAGCCCCCTCAAGGCCCCTTCGATACGGGCGCGATCCGAGGTCGGCAGCTCGTCGGTCTCCTCGTCGAGCAGGTCTTCCAGGTGGCGGGCCAGGGCCAGCAGCGGCGCCTCGACCCGGGCCAGGGCGGCGGCGGCCAGGGCGGCGGTGTCGCGCACCAGATCGGTGGCCGGGCGGGCGGCGGCCTCCAGGCCCTGATCGCCGGGCGCGGCGCGGGCGCGCAGCTGCTCGATGACGGCGACGAGGAAGGCCTCGATCGGGCCGATGGGGTTCACCTGGCCGTCGGGCGGGGCGATGCGGCCCGACCAGCCCTCGCCCGGCAGGGCGGCGGCGGCGTGGACGGCGTCCTGCAGCGCGTCGCGGGCCGCCTCGCGGTCGCCGACGATCTCCATCAGCCGCGCCTCCAGCCCCCGGCCCCGGCGGCCCCGGCCCTCGGGTCCGCGGATCCAGCGGCGCAGCTCCGCCGACTCCGCGCCCGAAAGCGCGGCCGAGAAGGCGCTGTCGGCGGCGTCGAACAGGTGGTGGCCTTCGTCGAAGACGATGCGGCGAAGGCTCGTGGTCTCGTTGTCGCCCTTCAGCCCCCGCGCGGTGCGGGCCCCGTCGAAGGCGGCCTGACTCATCACCAACGCATGGTTGGCGATGACGATGTCGGCCCGCTTGGAGCCGCGCACGGCCTTTTCGATGAAGCACGCGCGATAATGCACGCAGCCGGCGTGGACGCATTCGCCGCGCCGGTCGACCAGATTGCCGGCGCTGGCTTGGAGGGCCGGCGGCACCGCGAACAGGCTCGGCAGCCAGGCCGGGAAGTCGCCGCCGGTCATGTCGCCGTCGCGGCTGGCCCGCACCCAGCGGGCGGTCAGGCCCAGGCCAACCAGGTCGCCGTTGCCCAGCTGCGCGGCGTTAACGGACTCCTGAAAGTTCAGCAAACACAGGTAGTTCTCGCGACCTTTTCGCACCACGACCTTGCGGGCCCGCACCGCCGGGTCGGGGAAGATGCCGGCGCTCTCGCGCTCGATCTGGCGCTGCAGCGCCCGGGTGTAGGTCGAGACCCAGACCGCCGGACCGTTGGTCTCGGCCCACAGCGAGGCGGGCGCCAGATAGCCCATGGTCTTGCCCACGCCCGTGCCGGCCTCGGCCAGCATCATGCGCGGCTCGCCTTCGCGCTCGCGCGGCTGGAAGGCCCAGGCCGTCTCGGCCGCATAGACCTTCTGCGAGGCGCGGGCCTCGTCCAGACCGGCCTTCTGCAGCAGTTCGTCCAGCCGGCGGCCGGCGGCCTCCGGGTCGATGGGCTTGCTGCCCGGCTCGCCCGGCGGGGCCTGATCCTCCCACTCGGGGATGCGGCTCCAGACCTCCAGGCCCGAGCCGCGCGGACTGTGTTTGATCGGCTGGCTGCGTAGGGCGCCGATGACCGCCGAGCCCCAGGACCAGCCGCCGCGATCCAGCGTCTCGGCCAGCACCAGCGCCTCCTCGCGGGAGGGCCAGGGGGTGGCGGCCAGCTCGGCCAGCAGGATGCGGCAGGCCTCGCGCAGCGCCTGCGCCTGGGCCGCCACGCCGCGCGGCTCGGGCAGGCCCAGCGCCAGCGCCAGCCCGACCGCCGAGGGGGCCGTGAACTTCGCCGGCCGTACGAAGGCGTAGAGCTCCAGCGCATCGAGGATCCGTCGCGACCGGCCCGGCGCGTTCAGTCCCAGCCGCCGGGCGGTCATGGAGGCGTGGGCCACCAGCACGGGCGCTTCCTGGATCAGCTCGCGGGCGTAGGGCGGCCGCAGCTCCCGCGCCGCAGCGGCGTCGGCCGCGCCGCTCTTCCCGCCGGGCAGGACGACGAGGGCGGTCGGGAGATCAAGGGCAGGCGCGGGAAGGTCGGTCACCCTGACGGGATAGCCGGACTCGCGTCGAAACGGAACGGGAACGATGGCCAATCGCTAGCCAGCGCCCGCCGGCGGTCGGACAACTTTGACATTGCCCTTGCGCCGAAATCGCCGCTTATTGACCCCACGAATATTGCGGGGGACGCGATGCGAGTAGCCATCTTTGGCGCGGGCGGATTCGGTCGTGAAGTTGCGCCGATCGCCCAAGAAGCAATGGAACGCATCAGCGGCGGCCAAGTATTCTTCGTCACCGATCTGGGTGGCGACGCGGTAAACGGCCGGCGGGTACTCGCCTATGCGGAGCTCCTCGCCGACCCGATGCCGGTGGTCGTCGCCGTGGGCGATCCGGCGTTGCGCCAAGGCCTGGTCGCGCGCTTCGAGCGGGACGGACTAAGCTTCGCCACCGTCCGCAGCATCAGCCACCGAGCGCATGACGACATCACGGTCGGGGAAGGCGCCATCCTGTGCGACTTCACTCTGTTCACTTCCAACGCCCGGATCGGCCGCCACTTCCACTGCAATCTCTACAGCTACGTCGCCCATGACTGCGTGGTCGGCGATTTCGTCACCTTTGCGCCGCGGGTCTGCTGCAACGGCAACGTGGTTATCGAAGACGGAGCCTACATTGGAACCGGCGCGTTGCTGAAGCAGGGCTCGCCCGACAAGCCCCTCGTTATCGGCAAGGGCGCGGTGGTCGGCATGGGTTCGGTTGTCACCAACGACGTGCCGCCGGGCGTCACGGTAGTCGGCAACCCGGCGCGCCCACTGGTCCGATAGACATCGGACGGGCGGCTGGAAACAGAACGGGAACACGCTATAGCAAAAGCATGGACGGTGCCGCGCCTGTTTCCCCCCTCCCCCCCCGCTTCGCCGAC
The DNA here is from genome assembly GCA_031426695.1 of Caulobacter sp. Classification (GTDB taxonomy): domain Bacteria; phylum Pseudomonadota; class Alphaproteobacteria; order Caulobacterales; family Caulobacteraceae; genus Caulobacter. The sequence goes on along the minus strand of JASJPM010000001.1, from coordinate 273,480 downwards.
TGGTTCGCCTCCCGCGGCTGGGCGGCGCGGGAGCATCAGCTGGCGATGGTCGGCAAGGCGCGCGAAGGGCGTCACGCGCTGCTGATCGCCCCGACCGGCGGCGGCAAGACCCTGGCCGGCTTCCTGCCCAGCCTGATCGAGCTTGCGGAGCGCGCCCCGGCCAATGGCCCGCGCGGCATCCACACCCTCTACATCTCGCCGCTGAAGGCCCTGGCCGTCGATGTCGAGCGCAACCTGATGACGCCGATCCGGGAGATGGGCCTGGATATCGTCGCCGAGAGCCGCACCGGCGACACCGGCGTTTCCCGCAAGCAGCGCCAGAAGGTGCGGCCGCCGGACATCCTGCTGACCACGCCCGAGCAGCTGGCCCTTCTCTGCGCCTGGGAGGGCGCGCGGGGGCTGTTCGAGGACCTGCGCTGCGTGGTGCTGGACGAGATCCACACCCTGTGGCCGACCAAGCGCGGCGACCTGCTGGCTCTGGACCTGGCGCGGCTGCAGACCCTGGCCCCGAACCTGCGGCGGGTCGGGCTGTCGGCGACGGTGGATGATCCGGACCTGATCCGGGACTGGATGGGCCTGCGCGACGGGGACGTAGACCTCGTCCTCGGCCCGCCGGGGCCTCGCCCGGTGGTGGAGACCCTGGTCTCCGAGGGCCGCGTGCCCTGGGCCGGCCACACGGCCGAGCACGCGATGGCCGAGGTCTACCAGATCATCAAGCGGCACCGCACGACCCTGGTCTTCGTCAACACCCGCTTCCAGGCCGAGTTCGCGTTCCAGGAGCTGTGGAAGCTGAACGACGACAGCCTGCCCATCGCTCTGCACCACGGCAGCCTGGCGGCCGAGCAGCGCCGGCGAGTCGAGGCGGCCATGGCGCGGGGCGAGCTGAAGGCGGTGGTCTGCACCTCCACCCTCGACCTGGGCATCGACTGGGGCGACGTCGATCTGGTCATCCAGCTGGCGGCGCCCAAGGGCGCGGCGCGGATGGTCCAGCGGATCGGCCGGGCCAACCACAGGCTGGACGAGCCGTCGAAGGCCATCTTCGTGCCGGCCAACCGCTTTGAGATGCTCGAGTGCCAGGCCGCGATCGAGGCCATCGCCGAGAACAGCCTGGACAGCGAGGCGCCGCGCACCGGGGCGCTGGACGTGCTGGCCCAGCACGTCATGGGCTGCGCCTGCAGCGAGCCCTTCGACCTTGTTGCCCTCTACGACGAGGTCCGCACCGCCGGTCCCTACCGGGACCTGGCCTGGGAGGACTACGAGGCCGTCGTCGATTTCGTGTCCACCGGCGGCTATGCGCTGAAGACCTACGACCGCTTCCGGCGGATCGTGAAGGGGCCGGACGGGCTGTGGAGCGCCCGCAACGCCGACACCGTGCGCAGGCACCGGATGAACGTCGGGGCCATCGTCTCGCCGGCGACGCTGAATGTCCGCATCGCCATGCGCGGCGGCAAGGGCGGCCGCAAGATCGGCGAGGTCGAGGAAGGCTATCTGGAAGTGCTCGATCCCGGCGACACCTTCATCTTCGCCGGCCAGGTCTGGCGGCTGGTGGGCGTGACCGGCGTCGATGTGCTGGTCAGCCCGGCGCCGGGCGCCAATCCCAAGATGCCCAGCTGGGGCGGCAGCAAGTTCGCCATCTCCACCTTCCTGGCCGCCAAGGTCCGGCGGATGATGTCCGACGAGAGCGCCTGGACCGTGCTGCCGACCGACGTGCGCGAATGGCTGGAGGCGCAGCGGGACCGTTCGGTCATCCCGGCCCCGGACGAGATGCTGCTGGAGACCTTCCCGCACGGGAAGCGCCACTTCCTGATCGTCTACCCGTTCGACGGCCGCCACGCGCACACCACCCTGGCCATGCTGCTGACCCGGCGGCTGGACCGGCTGGGCATCGGGCCGCTGGGCTTTGTCTGCAACGACTATGCGATGGCCATCTGGGCGCTGAAGCCGATGGACGGGGTCGACCTCGCCGACCTGTTCGACGAGGACATGCTGGGCGACGATCTGGAAGCCTGGATGGACGAGAGCTTCATGATGAAGCGGTCCTTCAAGGCCTGCGCCCTGATCAGCGGCCTGATCGAGCGGCGGATGCCGGGGGCGGAGAAGTCGGGGCGGCAGGTGACCTTTTCCACCGACCTGATCTACGACGTGCTTCGCCGGCACCAGCCGGATCACCTGCTGCTGAAGTGCGCGCGCGCCGACGCGGCGAGCATGGTCATCGACGTGGCCCGGGTCGGCCGCCTGTTGGCGCGGGTGAAGGGCAAGATCCGCCATTCCGCCCTGAACCACCTGTCGCCCTTCGCCGTACCGATGTTCATGGAGATCGGCCGCGAGCGCGCCCCGGGCGGGGCGGCCGACATGATGCTGGCCGAAGCGGCCGAGGACCTGATCGCGGAGGCGATGTCTTGAGGTTGTTTGGGGCCCTGAGTGCTTCGACACGCCCTGTTTCACAGGGCTGCTCAGCATGACTGTGTCGGTAAAGGCCCAACCAACTAGTCATCCTGAGCAGGGCGCGAATGCGCCCGTGTCGAAGGACGCACAGCGCTACCGCTTCGCCACTGCTTCCTGCGGCGGCGTCGCCATGGCCGTCAACGGCACCGAGGTCGTGCTCAAGGCCTCCGGCGCGCTGCATGTGCCGGCCGAGGACGCCCTGCTGGTCGCCGACCTTCATTTCGAGAAGGGCTCGGCCTACGCCGTGCGCGGGCAGCTGCTGCCGCCCTACGACACCCGCGAGACCCTGGCCCGGCTGGAGCGCGAGGTGGCCGCCTGCGCGCCGCGGCTGCTGGTCTTCCTGGGCGACAGCTTCCACGACGGGCGCGCCGAGGATCGGCTGGCGCCGGACGACGCGGCGCGGCTGGCGGCGCTGGCCAGCGGCCGGACGCTGGTCTGGGTGGTCGGCAACCACGACGCCGACGGGCCACGCGCCCTGCCCGGCGAAATCATCGACGAGATGATGCTGCAGACCCTGATCCTGCGCCATGAACCGCAATCGGGCGTCCAGCCGGGAGAGGTGGCCGGCCACCTGCACCCGGCGGCGCGCATCGCCGGGCGCGGCGGGCGGGTGCGGCGGCGCTGCTTCGTCACCGACGGCTCGCGGATCGTGGTTCCGGCCTTCGGGGCCTATGCGGGCGGACTGAATGTGAAGGACGCCGCCTTCGCGCCGCTGTTCGCCGGCCGGCCGATGGCGGCGGCGCTCGGCACGGACCGGGTGCATGCGATCGGGTGGAAGAGTTTGGTCGGGGATTGAAGCGGGGACAGTTTAAGGTGTCCCTGCAGGGCTGCCTTAAACTGTCCCCGACGCCCTACATGCTCATCGCCTGTTCCAGCGCGAACGCCAGGGCCACCGCGGCGCCGGCGGTGATGAAGGTGCGGTAGCGGGGACGCCAGGCGGGACCGTCGCCGGCCCGGTTGTCCCAGATCCACATCAGCAGGAAGGCGAACATGAAGCCGCTGATCTGCTGAACCGGCGACAGGGCGCCGGTCACCGCGCCGAACAGCAGGCCCAGCGCCGCCACGGGCGAGAGCATCGCCAGGGCGACGCTCCACAGGCGCGGCTGGTGGTGGCTGTCGATCTCCAGGCCGGCGCGGACCCCGCCCAGGTAGCTGAGCATGGCGGTCGACCAGCCGAGCAGGCCCAGGAAGGCCTGGCCGCGCACCGGCGGCGGGCCGTAACAATAGAGCCCCGCGAACAGATAGAAGGGGATCAGGCTGATCAGCCCCATCGTCCAGGCGGACGCCGGCGCTCGCGCGATGGCCTGCCTCATGCCCGCTAGCTCCCTGGAAACGCCCTGCGGCCGCCGGTCCGCGGCCAGCGCGAACGCGACCGATCGGTGACCATACAACCGGGGTCGCCCAAGGGCGAAGCGCAAATACGCCGCACCCGGTCGCCCCGGACGCCGGGCCTAGCGCGAATAGATAGCCAGCTTCGCGGCGGTCTCGCCGTCCAGGACGCCCGTCGTCCGCAGGCCCTTGTCGCGCTGGAAGGCCTGAATGGCGCCCTTCAGGGCGGCCGACTGCGCCCCGTCCTGCGGGCCCCGGTAGTAGCCGAGCATCGACAGCGCCTTCTGAGCGGACGCCAGGCCGCCCGTCGGCGACGCGGCGGCGGCCACGGGCCGGACCGACGGATTGGGCGTCGCGGCGCGGAAGCCGGCGGCGGAGCGCTCGGCGGCGGAGCGGGCTTCAGGCGACAGATCGCCCTTCAGCCGGTCGGCGGCGGAGCGGGCCTCCGCGTCACCGCTGCGGGCGGCGATCAGGTACCACTTGTAGGCCTCGGCCGGGTTCTGGCTGACGCCGTAGCCCTGCTCGTACAGGCTGGCCAGGTTGTACTGGCTGTCGCCCATGCCCAGGTCGGCGGCGCGGCGGAACCACTGCGCGGCCGTGGTCTTGTTCATCGGGCCGCCGCTGCCGTGGAAGTAGGCCAGACCCAGGTTGTGCATGGCGCGGGAGTCGCCGGCCTGGGCGGCGCGCTCGGTCCAGCGGCGGGACTCCGCCTCGTCCTTCTTCACGCCCAGCCCGCCGCTCATGTAGGCCTTGGACAGATCGAACTGAGCGGCGGCGAAGCCCATGTTGGCGGCGCGGCGCAGGCGGTCGAGGCCGGCGGGGTCCTTCGCCTCGATCAGGCGCTGGGCTTCGGCATAGAGCGTCGCGGCGCTTTCGGCCGTGTCGCCGGTCAGGGCCGTCGCGCCGGCCAGCGGCGGGGTGGTCGTCTGTCCCGGGCCGGCCGGGCTGACCGCCATGGCGATCATCGGCGTGGTATCGGCCTCGGCGCCCTTGATCTCGCCCTTCGCATCGGCGTCGGCGATCCGGCGGCTGCTCTCGACCCTCGGGCTCGTGCCGCCCCCGCCGATGACGCCGGAGTACATCAGGCCGCCGACGCCCAGAGCGGAGACCGTGGTGACGCTGGTGGCGATCAGCACGGCCGACATCAGGGCCGAGCCGGCCCGCTTCTTCGGCTTGCGGTCGCGGGCCCCGAACAATCCGCGGCGATCCTCGGCCGGCGCGGCGGACGACGGCGCCCCGCCAGCGGCGGCGCGCGCGGCCATCCGGGCCTGCTCGATCACATCGCGGGTCGAGCGCGGCGCGGCCGGCGCGGGGTCCACCTCGAACGGATCGATCGACGGCGGCGGCGAGATTTCGGGCGCGTCCGGGATCTCCGGCTCGTCGCTGATGGCGACGAACTCGTCGGCCGCATCGAAGTCTTCCTGCGAGAAGGACGGCGTCCCCCGTTCCGCCGCCGGGAAGGGCGCCGGCTCGCCGGGCGCGGACTCGGCCGGCGGGCGGGAGAAGACCTGCGGGGCGAAGGCGTCTTCGGGGATCGCCCGGGTCGAGGTTTCGAACGGGTCGGTGGCGAAGGGGTCGCTGAACGCCTGGCGGACCGGATCGGGCTGACGCGGGGCGGCGGCGGCCGGCGCGACCGCGGGCGCCATCTGTTCGGCGAGGCGGCGGTGCGAGCCGCTCAGGCTGGCGTCGATCTTCTCGCGCGCCTCGTCGAGCAGGCGGGCGGTGCGCTCCTCGCTCTGGCGGATGCGTTCGGCCAGGTCGGTGGCGGTGCGTTCCTGGCGCTGACTGATGCGCTCGGTGACCCGGGCCACCTGTTCGCCGACTTCGTCGATGGCCAGGGCGCCGCGACGCTCCGAGTTTGCGATGCGTTCGGCGAGGCGCTCGGTGATCCGGGCGATCTCGACACCCAACTTTTCCAGCGCCTGGGCCTGCGCTGTGTCGGCGCGGCTGAGCTTCTGCTCGACAGCAGCGGCGATGCGCGCCACCTCGCCCCCGACCTGTTCGAGCGCATCGGCGCCGCGGTTCTCGACGATCTGCACCTTGCGGCTGAGGTTGTCGGCCATGCTGACCATCTCCCGGCCTACCCGTTCGATCGCCTGGGCCGACCGCGTCTCGGCGGTGGCGACATGCTGGGTCATCTCCGAAAGGCGGCGATCCATGCGGTCGAAGCGGGACTCGGCCGACGCCGCCAGCTTCTCGGCCAGCTCGGCGCGGGTCGCCTCCATGCGGGCGGTCAGATCGACGGCCAGCGCCTCAAGGCGATCGGCCCCACCGCCGCTGGTCTCGACCGCCTTCAGACGCCGGTCGAGAGCGACGAACGAGGAGCCCAGGTCGCGCAGGGCATCGGTGGTGCGGGCCTCCGCCGCCTCCAGACGCTCGGCCACCCGCGCGGCCACGGCTTCAACGAGGTTGGACGGGTCGGACTTCTCGAGTTCGGCGACGCGGGCCTCGACGGTCGCCAGCGTCTCCCGCGTGCGGGCCTCGCCGTCGTACATCTGGCCGGCGACCTTGCCGAGCATGCCTTCCAGCGAGCGCAGGGCCTCGGCCGAGCGCGGGCCCGCGGACTCCTGCTCCAGGCGGCGAAGGCGGTCGGCGACGCGGGCGGAATCGGTGCGGATTTCGTCGACCGCGCCCTCGAACCGGGCGGCGACGGACACCTGTTCGCGTTCGGAGGTCTCCAGCCGGGCCAGGGCCCCGCGCACCGACTGGTCGATGCCCGTGATCGCCAGGGTCGAGCGCTGCTCGGCGGCCTCGATCCGCTGGCTGAGCCGCTCCATCGCCTCGGCGACCCGGCCGACCTCGTCGGCCGGATGGCCGGGGATCTCGTAACGGGGGCCGGATTGCGGACGGGAGGTGTCGATGACGATGGGCTCTTCGGGCGGGTCGAACGCCCGCTCCGGGGCGTAGTCCGCGCCGGCGATGGGGTCGCCCTCGACGATCATCCGGTTCAGCCATTCGCCGAGCGTCATTCCGGAGCGGCGCGCGAGATCCTTGGCGATCTCACGCGCTTTGGGGTCGATACCCTTCACGCTCCAGGGCGCCCCCGACGTCATTCGAATCGCACCTCCGGCACTCCAGAGTGAACGCTAACCACCCACCCCTTGTGTGTAAACGCGAGGTTAACCCCAAATCTTGGGCTTGCGACGATTTGCTGTGGATGACGCTTGCAGTCCCGGCGCCGGGCCGCCATCTGGCCCCCATGACGCTGCCGATTTCGCTCGCCGTGACCGCCGCCCTGCTGGGTCTCGCCGTATTCGCCGGCTGGCGCGGCGCCCAGCCCCCCGACCTGATGCGGGGCGTACGGATGGTCCCCTGGCGTGGCGTGATGGTGTTCTCGTCAGCCGGGACGGTGTTCATGCTGGTGCATGTCGTGAACCTGCTGGGATTCAGCACGGGCCGCTGAGCCGCCATTGTCAGGCTTTGGGCGGCGGCGGGTCAGCCCGGCCATGCCGCCGGAGGACAGCAGGCCGACATCGGCCATGACCATCGGAATCTGCCAGCGGTGCGGCGCGGCCACGTAGCGCGGCTGCCAGACCGGATCGTACTTGTCCTTGTAGCGACGAACGCCGCGGAAATTGTAGATTTCCTCGCCGCGCTCGAAGAGCAGCCGCCCGACCCGCGACATGATCGGAGCCAGCGGCCTGTCCTCCAGCCCGGCCAGCGGCGCGGCGCCGAAGTCGAAGGCCACGTAGCCCTGCTCTCGCCCCCATTCGAGGAGCTCCACGAACAGGTAGTCCATGACGTTCTTGGGCGCGGCCTCGCCATAACGCATCAGGTCCATGGAGAAGGACTTGCGCGTCGCCGTCGGCCACAGCGAGGCGAAGGCGACGATCGCGCCGCCCGAGCGGACCAGCGCCATCGGGAACTCGGCGACATAGCGCGGGACGAACCCGCCCAGCGAGAAGCTCTTCTCCGCGCCTGAATGATGCGACAGCCACTCGTCGGAAATGGCCTTCAGCTCATCCATCAGGGGCGGAACGCCCTCCGGGGGGACAACCTCGAAGCTGGCGCCGCCCTCCCCCGCCTTGCGCCAGTTGCGGCGCAGCACCTCGCGCCGACGGCCGGCCAGCGAGAACCCGTCCAGCGGCACGGCGGCGGCCTCGCCGATCTTCTGGATCGAGAATCCGAGTTCGACCGCGTCGGGCAGGTCCTCGGGACCGATGCCGTAGAGCGAAGGCCGCGCGGCGTGGGCGTCGGCGAGCTCGCGGAACCGCCACAGCAGCTCCATCCGCTCGTCGGTGCGACCGACGGGACCGTCCATGGCGATCCAGGAGCGGCCCCGGACGCCGAACATCAGGAAGGTCTCGCCCGACGGCGAGAACAGGAACCGCTTGTCGCCCAGCAGGGCCAGATTGGAATCCGGCTGCGACCATTCCGCCTTGCCCAGGATGGCGCGGACGCGATGGAAGTCCGGGTCGGTGTCGCCGGCGACCTTGGGGGTGGCCGGCATGGCGAACAGCCGCCACAGGCCAAAGCCCAGCAGGGCTAGCGCCGCGCCGACCGACGAACGGATCGCCCGCTCCAGGTCCTGGTCGGCGATCACCCGCCAGACCGGCATGTCGGCGTAGTCGGCGTGCTGGAAGGACCACATGCCCAGCAGCACCGCCCCGCCCAGCACCGCCGCCGCCGAGATCAGCCAGCCGGGCGTCACCTCCATCCGCGACAGTCGCGCCTGCCTGGGGAAGCCGCCGTGCAGCGGCAGAAGCACCAGGAAACAGGCCAGCAGGACCACCGCCTCCTCCCAGTTGAACCCCTTGAACGGGGCCAGCAGCGCGGCCAGCAGGATGACCACCAGCGTCGCGTTCCAGGCGGCGTCCAGCCGGGCGCGCAGGCCGAAGGCCAGCAGGATCAGCACCAGGCCGAGGATGGAGGACAGGAAGTGGCTGGTCTCGATCAGCAGCTGCGGCGCGAAGCGCAGCAGTTCGAGCACACGCGAGGGATCCGATGGCGTGGCGCCGGAAGCGACCAGCATCGCGCCCGCGGACAGCGCGGCGATCGCGCCCACCGTGGGGGCGGCGCCGACGAGCGCTGGCCTCAATTCCCTAAAGACCTGCATTCGAATCCCGCACCTGACGAACGCCAATATAGCGCGTCCGGCCGCCGGGCGAGCGTGAAGAGGAGTCGAACAGGCGTTTGAACGCGCTTGCTCCGCCGGGCGCGCGCGCTAAGGTGCGCCGCAACAGACAAATCGACGGGAGAACGTCATGGCGGATTTCGGCGCGACCGAGCTGGAGACCTTCCGCACCGAGGTGCGCGACTGGCTGGCGGCCAACTATCCGCCATCGCTGAACGCGCCGATGGATGACGAGACCGAGGCGCCCTGGGGCGGCCGCCGGTTCAATCCGACCAACAAGGACGCCAAGCTCTGGCTCGACCGCATGGCGGCCAAGGGCTGGACCGCGCCGATGTGGCCCAAGGAATACGGCGGCGGCGGCCTGACTCGCGAGCAGAACAAGGTCCTCGAGAGCGAGCTGCGCCGCATCAAGGCCCGCCCGGCCCTGATGAGCTTCGGCGTCTGGATGCTCGGCCCGGTGCTGCTGGAGTACGCCACCGAGGAGCAGAAGCAGAAGTTCCTGCCCGGCATCGTCAAGGGCGAGATCCGCTGGTGCCAGGGCTACAGCGAGCCGGGCGCCGGCTCCGACCTCGCCGGCCTGCAGACCAAATGCGAGGACAAGGGCGACCACTTCCTGATCAACGGCCAAAAGGTCTGGACCAGCTACGCCGACCAGGCCGACTGGATCTTCTGCCTGGTGCGCACCGACACCGCCAAGAAGCACGAGGGCATCAGCTTCGTGCTGTTCGACATGACCAGCGAGGGCGTCGTGACCCGGCCGATCAAGCTGATCAGCGGCTCCTCGCCCTTCTGCGAAACCTTCTTCACCGACGTGAAGGTCCCCAAGGACCAGATGGTCGGCAAGCTGAACGGCGGCTGGGAAATCGCCAAGCGCCTGTTGCAGTACGAGCGCCAGAACATCTCGGCCGGCGGCTTCGGCGGCGGCGCGGGCATCGACGTGGTCGACGCGGCCAAGGAGCATGTCGGCGTGGACGAGGCCGGCCGGATCGCCGACGCCGACCTGCGCGCCCGCATCAGCACCCACAAGATGGACTCGGCCGCCTTCCAGCTGACCGTCCGCCGGGCCGAGGCCGAGGGCAAGGCCAGCAAGGGCCCCAGCGCCGCGACCTCGATCATCAAGTACGCGGCCGCCAAGCTGAACCAGGATCGCACCGAACTGACCGTCGAGGCGCTCGGCCTGCAGGGCCTGGGCTGGGAAGGCGAAAGCTTCCAGCCCGGCGAGATTGGCGCCCTGCGCTCCATGCTGCGGGCCAAGGCCAACTCGATCGAGGGCGGCACCAGCGAGATCAACCTCAACGTCGTCGCCAAGCGCGTCCTGGGCCTGCTGGACCACCAGTAGCCGCCGCCGGAGCGCAGGGTCATGATCGAGTTCTGGTACGAGTTCGCCTCGACCTACTCCTACCCCGCCGCCATGCGCATAGAGGCGCTGGCGGACGCGGCGGGCGTGGAGGTCGCCTGGCGTCCGTTCCTGCTCGGCCCGCTGCTGCATAGCCAGCAGGGGATGACCGACAGCCCGTTCAACGTTGTCCCCGTGAAGGGCAAGTACATGTGGCGGGACATGGAGCGGGTCTGCGAGGAGCAGGGCCTGCCTCTGGTCCATCCCAGCCAGTTCCCGCGCAACGGCCTGCTGGCGGCCCGCGTGGCCATCGCCGGGCTGGAGGACGGCTGGACGCCGGCCTTCACTCGCAAGGTCTATGAGGCCAACTTCGTCGCCGACCAGGACATCTCCAAAGCTGAAGTCCTGGAGCCGCTGATCGCCGAGGTCGGCGCCGCGCCCCTAGCCGTGCTGGAAGCCGCCAACGGCCCGGCCGTGAAGGCCCGCCTCAAGGACCATGTCGAACAGGCCACCGCGCGCGGCGTGTTCGGCTCCCCCAGTTTCATCACCGCCGACGGCGAGCTCTTCTGGGGCAACGACCGTCTGGAACAGGCCCTCAGCTGGGCCCAACATCACACAACTCAAAACACTTTTGGGGAACACGCCTGATGGCCGTCCTGAACGAAGAACAGACCATGCTCCGCGACGCCGCCAAGAGCTGGGCGCAGGAGACCTCCCCCGTCAGCAAGCTGCGCGCGCTGCGCGACAGCGGCTCGGGCGCGCCCTTCGACGCCGCCGCCTGGGCCGAGATGGGCCAGATGGGCTGGGCCGGCGTGATCGTGCCGGAAGACTTCGGCGGCAGCGCCTTCGGCTACCTGAGCCTGGGCCTGATCCTCGAGGAGACCGGCCGCACCCTGACCGCCTCGCCGCTGCTGTCCACCGCCCTGATCGGCGCCAGCGCCCTGACCCTGGGCGGCAGCGACGCCCAGAAGGCGGAGTGGCTGCCGAAGATCGCCGAGGGCGCGGTCGTCACCGCCCTGGCCGTCGACGAGGCCGCCCACCACGCGCCGGAGCGCATCGCGTTGAAGGCCGAGAAGAGCGGCGACGGCTACGCCCTGACCGGCAAGAAGACCTTTGTCATCGACGGCGACGCCGCCGACCTGCTGATCGTCGCGGCCCGCACAAGCGGCAAGCCCGGCGAGACGGCGGGGATCACCCTGTTCCTCGTCGACCCCAAGGCCGCCGGCGTCAGCCGCAAGCACCTGGCCCTGGCCGACAGCCGCGGCGCGGCCGAGATCACCTTCTCCGGCGCGGCCGGCGAGGTGCTGGGCGCCGTCGACAAGGGCTGGGACGTGCTGGAGCCGGTGCTCGACCGCGCCCGCATCGGCCTGTCGGCCGAGATGCTGGGCAGCGCGCTGCAGGCCTTCGAGATCACGCTGGACTACCTGAAGACCCGCACCCAGTTCGGCCAGGTGATCGGCACCTTCCAGTCGCTGCAGCACCGCGCCGCCAAGATGTTCACCGACCTGGAGACCACCCGCTCCTGCATCGAGGCGGCTCTGGAAGGCATCGACGCCGGATCGACCGACAACCGCGCCGCCGCGTCGCTGGCCAAGTGCAAGGCCAGCGAACTGGCCCATCTGGTCACCAACGAGATGGTCCAGATGCACGGCGGCATCGGCATGACCGACGTCCACGACGCCGGCCTGTTCCTCAAGCGCGCCCGCGTCACCGAGCAGCTGTTCGGCGGCGCCGGCTATCACCGCGACCGCTTCGCCACCGTCTCGGGCTTCTAGGATGAACGTCGCGGGCACGGTCGCGGTTGTCACCGGCGGCGCCTCCGGCATCGGCTTCGGCATCGCCGCCGCCCTGGCCCGCAGGGGCGCCAAGGTGGTCATCGCCGACATCGAGGCCGAGCGGGCGCTGGTGGCCGCCGAGCGACTCCGCGACGAAGGTCTTGAGGCGACCGGCGTCTTCCTCGACGTGATCGAGGAGGCCAGCTGGGCCAACCTCGCGCAGGTCGCGGCCGGCCATTGGGACCAGCCGGTGCAGCTGCTGTTCAACAACGCCGGCGTCGGCGCGCCGGGCACCGCCCACGGCGTCTCGCGCCAGACCTGGGACTGGGTGTTCAAGGTCAATGTCGAGGGCGTCTATCTCGGCGTCAGGACCTTCGCCCCGGCCATGCTGGCCAGCGGCCTGCCCTGCCGGATCGTCAACACCGCCTCCGAGCATGCCCTGGGCCTGCCCGACAGCGTCACGGGCGGCATCTCGGCCGCCTACACCAGCGCCAAGCACGCGGTCATGGGCTACAGCCTGTGCATGCGCCGCGACTTCGCGGGGACCAATGTCTCGGCCGGCGTCGTCTGCCCGGGGCCGGTCGCCACAGACATCTGGAACAGCTTCCGCAACCGCCATGACAGCTTCGGCGGCGCGCGCGCCCTGAAGGTCGAGGGCGAGGTCCCGATGTCGCGCAACCTGCCGGGCGCGGCCGCGGGCGAGCGGATCGTCGAGCAGGTCGAGGCCGACGACTTCTTCATCTTCACCAACGGCCCCAACGAGGCGGCGGTGCTGGAGACCTTCACGGCCGAGGCGACCGCGGCGATGGCCGCGTTCCGGGAGCGATACGGGGTCTGACCGGAACCTCCCCCACCCGCGTCGGTTCTCCTTGCAACTCAGTTGCAAGGGAGAGTTTCATGAGCACCGACATCAACGACCACGCCGCGGTCGAAAAGCGTCTGTGGGACGAGATCAGCCATCACGGTCGCACCGTCATGCTGGGCGCCCACGTTCATCCGATGCGGCACTTCCAGCCGATGACCGCCTTCTGCGAGCCGGAAGAAGGTCTGATCTGGTTCTTCACCCGCTCCGACACCGACCTCGCCCGCTCGATCGAGGAGGGCAAGAGCGCAATGATGATCGTCCAGGATGGCCAGACGTTTCAGGCCTGCGTGGGCGGCGAACTGACGCTCCAGGTCGATGCGGCCCGGGTCGAGAAGTACTGGAACCCGGTCGTCGCGGCCTGGTACCCGGAAGGCAAGGCCGATCCGCACCTGACCATGCTCTGCCTGGACGTCGCCGACGCCCAGGTCTGGATCAGCGAGGGCGGTCCGATCAAGTTCGCCTTCGAGGTCGCAAAGGCCAACCTCACCGGCCAGACCCCGGACGTGGGCGGCTCGCGGCGGCTGGACCTGAACTGACGGTCATCCCGCCCGGAGCGTAGCGGGGAGCCGGGATGACCGTGGAGTTTACTTCTTCCGGAACGGCGCCGGCTCACGACGGCCGCCCTGGCGCTCGAGCATCCAGCCCGGATACTCCGGCGGCAGGGCGCTCGCCGCATCGAGCGCGGCCATCTCGTCAGCGGTCAGCTCGATGTCGGCGGCGGCGAGGTTGTCGTCCAGCTGCTCCACCGTCTTGGCGCCGATGATCACCGTGGTGACGAACGGCTTGGCCAGCACATAGGCCAGCGCGATGCGGGCCACCGACACGCCCCGGGCGTCGGCGATCACCTTCATGGCGTCGACACAGTCCCAGGCCCGGTCGCGATTGACCGGCGGAAAGTCGAAGCTGACCCGTCGCGCCCCATTGGGCCCGGCGCCGTCGCGGGTGAATTTGCCGGACAGCAGACCGCCGGCCATCGGCGACCAGACCATCAGCCCCATCTGCTGGTCCTGCAGCATCGGCACGATGTCGCGTTCCAGATCCCGGCCGGCGATGGAGTAGTAGGACTGCACCGTCTCGAAACGCGCATAGCCGCGGGCGTCGGCGATGCCGTGCGCCTTCATCATCTTCCAGGCCGGCCAGTTGGAGCAGCCGACGTAGCGCACCAGACCCTGGCTCACCAGGTCATCCAGCGCCCGCAGGGTCTCCTCGACCGGGGTGACCGGGTCATTGGCGTGGATCTGGTAGAGGTCGATGTAATCGAGCTGCATGCGGTCGAGGCTGGCCCTGACCGCGTCCATGATATGCCCGCGCGAGGCGCCCTTGTCGTTCGGCCCGCTGCCCATTTCGCCAAAGCACTTGGTGGCGATCACCACGTCCGAGCGCTTGACCCCGAGGTTGCGCAGCGCGGCGCCGACCATCTGTTCCGACTGTCCGGCGGAATACACATCGGCGGTGTCGATGAAATTGACCCCGCTCGCCAGGGCGCGACCAATCATCTCATCCACGCCCTGCTGGTCGACGGCGCCGATGGCGCCCCACATGCCGGTCGCCTCGCTGGCGAAGGTCATCGCGCCCAGGCAAATCTCGGAAACATAGAGGCCTGTGCGGCCCAAGCGTCTGTATTTCATCACCTTCTACTCCCGCTTCATTGCCGCTTTAGTCCCCGGCAGTTGTTATAATGTCGGCATTCCGACAGATTGAATTGGGCCAGCATGTAAAAGCGAGACCTGTTTGACAAACCGCCGATCGTTTCATTTCGGCGGCTCTGCGTCTCGATTATGTCGACTAAGCGACAGAGCTTCACGACGGACGCCTATAGTTTGAACCGTCGTCAGCCAACGGCGTTCTGATTCATATGACGAGTCCATTGCCGTTGAAGAACAGACTTCTCGCCTCCCTGACGCCGGCCGATTTCGCGCGTCTGTCGCCCCAGCTCACCCTCATCGAGATGGAGAAGGGGCGGATAATCTGTGACCCGGGCGACCCCATCGAGACCGTATATTTTCCGCATGACTGCGTCATCTCGCTGATGACGTTGATGGAGAACGGCGCGGCCATAGAGTCCGCCACCATCGGTCGCGAGGGGGCCTTCGGGCTGATGGCGGCCATCGCGCCGCGCCAGTCGATGTCGCGCGCCATTGTTCAGGTCCCGGGTCGCGCCTCGCGCATGTCCGCGACCGCCCTGGCCGAGGCTGTCCGGCACGCGCCCGCGCTGGCCAACCTGATCGACCGCCACAACGACGCGCTGTTCGGCCACGCCATCCAGTCGGTCGCCTGCAACGCGTTGCACGCGGTCGAGGCGCGGTTCTGCCGCTGGCTGCTGTCGTGCCGGGACAGGATCGACGGCGACACCGTCTCGCTGACCCAGGAGTTCCTGGCCGACATGCTAGGCGTCCAGCGCACGACGGTGACGGCGGTGGCCGGCGCTTTGCAGACCAAGGGCCTGATCCGCTACCGCCGCGGCGTGGTCGACATCCTGGACCGGCCCGGCCTCGAGGCCACGGCCTGTGAATGCTACGACGCCGTGCGCCGCACGTACGAGCGTCTGCTGCCCGACCCGTTCGGCAAGTCGCGGGCCTGACGGCGGGCCGACGGGGCATGGAGTCCCGCCGGCCCGCACCCGTCCTGTCAGGCGGCGCTCCGGCCCTTCTGGGTCGCTTCGTCGGCCTTGCGACCGGTGAGTTCGACCATGTGGTCGAAGGCCGCTTCGAACGACCCCAGGCCCTGGGTCATCGAGCGCAGGTCCATGATGAAGTCCTGGCGCTCATCATGCGGCATGTAGACCTCGATGCTGTCCCAGCCGGGCCAGCCGTCGCGGGCGTCGAAGCCGAGGATCTGGCCGCGCCGGTTGGCGATCGATGAGGTGATCCGCGCGGTCGAGGCGCTGGGCGCGTGGATGACCAGCTTCTCGACCGGCTCCAGCAGGATCGGCGAGGCCTGGGCCAAGCCTTCGCTCATGCCGATCCGGCCGGCGGTGCGGAAGGCCATTTCCGAACTGTCGACCGGGTGCCAGGAGCCGTCGGTCAGGGTCACGGCGACGTCGACCACTGGAAAGCCCAGCGGTCCCTTTTCCATGGCGTCGCGCACGCCCTGCTCCACCGCCGGAATCCACTGACGCGGCACGACGCCGCCGGTGATCCTGTCGATGAACTGGAAGCCCTCCCCGCGCGCCAGCGGCCGAATCTCCAGCAGCACGTCGCCGAACTGGCCGTGGCCGCCGGTCTGCTTCTTGTGCCGGCCGCGCTGGGTGACGGCCTTGCGGATGCTCTCCCGGTAAGGCGTCGCCGGCGTGTGGGTCGTGACCTCCACCTGGTAGCGGCGCTTCAGCCGCTCAAGCGCCACGCGTAGGTGTCCCTCGCCCTGGCCGCACAGCCGCATCTCGTGCAGCGCCGCATCCTGGACCAGCGACAGGCCACGATCCTCTTCCAGCAGCTTCTGCAGGGCGCCCGACAGCCGGACGTCGTCCTTGCGGTCCTTCGTCGCGACCGCCAGCTCGAACACCGGCGCGCGCGGCGCCGGGGCTGCCCTGGAGGTCGCGGCGGCGCCGACGGCCAGCAGATCGCCGGCCCGGGCGCCCTCCATCTTGCCGAGCGCGATGACGTCGCCGACCTCGGCCGACGCCAGCTTTTTCGTCGCCTGACCCATGACCTGGAACAGGCCGCTGACCCGGTTCTTCTCGCCGCCGGGCAGCATCAGCTCGGCGCCGTCCGACAGGGCCGCGCCGAACACCCGCGCCCAGGTCATCTTGCCGGCCTGACCGGCATGGCTGGTCTTGAGCACAAAGGCGCCGGGCTTTTCCGCTCCCAGCCGCGCCGCCGCCGCCTCGGGCTCCGGCGCATCGTGGCGCAGCGACTTCAGCAGCCGGCCCACGCCGTTCCGCGTCGAGGCGGCGCCGAAGAACACCGGGGTGATCTGGGCGGCGCGCGTCTCGGCCACGATGTCGGCGAAGACGGTGTCCTGGCTGGGCGTCTCGTCGCCGAGCAGCAGCTCCATCAGCGCGTCGTCGAAATCGGCCATCTGTTCGAGCATGTGGAAGCGGGCGGCGGCTTCCTCATCCCGCAGGTCCTCGGGCATGCCGACCGGCTCGGACGGCTGGCCGGCGCGGTAGACGAAGGCCCGTTCCAGCGCCAGGTCGATGAAGCCGGCGACATGGTCGTCCTTCCAGATCGGCAGTTGCCGCGCGACCAGAGGCGCGGCGCTGACCGCCGCCAGCGCCTTCAGCAGCTCGTCGACGTGGCCCCGGGCCTGGTCGATCTTGTTGACGAAGAGGATGCGCGGCACGCCCAGCCGCTCCAGTTCGTGCAGCCAGGGCTGGACCAGGATCGCCTTGTCCGGATCGGGGTCGATGACCACCACCGCCAGGTCGACGGCGGGCAGCGCATGGTCGCCGTCGGCGCGGAACTCCACCGACCCGGGCGTGTCGATCAGCGCGTAGCGGTCGCCCATGAAGGTGAAGCCGGCGAGGTTCATCTCCACGCTCTGACCGGCGGCCTTCGCCTCGGGCGAGGCGTCCCCGACACAGCCGTTCTGACCGACGACGCCCTGGCGCTCGGTCGCGCCGGCGGCGTGCAGCAGGGCCTCGAAGAGGGTCGTTTTACCGGCGCCGTTCGGGCCGACCAGAGCGATCGCCCGAACCGCGCCCGATTTCCTGACAGTCATGCGCGTTCTCCCACCGTTGCATCGGCGGCGAGACCGCGGCCCCGCCGCGTCTTTCCGTTTGAGGACGCCGCGAGAGCCGGGGCGTCAGGCTGATCGAACACCCGCCGCGCCGGGACAGCAAGCGGGCTGACCCAGCGTCAGGCTTTTCGCGCCCCCCGGGCTGCGCAATAGTTCGTGAAACACATAAGGGAAGCGACAGGCATGAGCGGCGATCTGGACGCCATCGTCATCGGCGCGGGTTTCGGCGGGCTGACGGCCGCCATCAAGCTGAAGGAGGCGGGCTTTTCCCGGCTGGTCGTGCTGGAGAAGGCCGACCGCATCGGCGGCACCTGGCGGGAGAACACCTACCCCGGCGCCTGCTGCGACGTGCCCTCGCGGCTCTATTCGCTGTCCTTCGCGCTCAATCCGGACTGGAGTCGAGCCTACTCGCCCCAGCCGGAGATCCGCGACTACATGGAACGGGTGGCCCGCCAGTTCGGCGTGATGGACCTGTTCCGCTTCAACACCGAGGTCGAGGCGGCCGACTGGGATGCGACGGCAAGCCTGTGGCGGGTGACGGTAAAGGGTGGCGAGGTGCTGAGCGCGCCGGTGCTGGTCTCGGGCCTCGGCCAGCTGAACAAGCCGGGCTACGCCGGCATTCCGGGCCGGGAAACCTTCAAGGGCGACAGCTGGCACTCGGCCGGCTGGCGCCACGACGTCGACCTGACGGGCAAGACCGTCGGCTGCATCGGCGCCGGGGCCAGCGCCATCCAGTATATCCCGGAGATCGCCAAGTCGGCCGGCAAGGTCGTCATCTTCCAGCGCTCGCCCAACTACATCGTGCCGCGCCTGGACAAGCCGTTCAGCCCGTTCGCCAAGTGGCTGTTCCGCACCGTGCCGGCCGCCGACCGCGCGCTGCGCTGGTTCACCTGGAAGATGATGGACCTGCGGTTCCAGGCCTTCAGAACCGGCACCAAGTCGGCCGAGAACTTCAAGGCGCTGGCGCTGAAGTACCTGGACGACACGATCACCGATCCCGTGCTCAAGGCGAAGCTGACGCCGGACTATCCGATCGGCTGCAAGCGGATCCTGGTCTCGGACGACTACTACCAGACGCTGGTGAAGCCCAACGTCGAGGTCGTGACGGAGGCGGTGAAGGAAATCACCCCGGCCGGCGTGCGCACCGGAGATGGGGCCGAGCATGCCTGCGACGTGCTGATCTTCGGCACCGGCTTCATCACCACCGACTTCATCTCGCCGGTCAGGATCACCGGCCAGAACGGCCTGACGATCAACGAGGCCTGGAAGGACGGCGCCGAGGCCTATCTGGGCGTGACGGTGGCGGGTTTCCCCAACCTCTTCCTGCTCTACGGGCCCAACACCAACCTGGGCCACAACTCGATCATCGTGATGATCGAGGCGCAGGTCGCCTACATGGTCGAGGCCCTCAAGGCGCTGAAGGCGCGCGGGGCGAAGGCGCTGGCGGTCAAGCCGCAGGCCCACGCCCGCTTCAACGCCCAACTGCAGCAGGACCTGGCCGGCACCGCCTGGGCCGGCTCCTGCTCCAGCTGGTACAAGACGCAGAGCGGCAAGATCACCAACAACTGGTCCGGCGACACCAAGACCTACATCAAGCTGATGAAGCAGCCGGCGCTCGAGGACTACGAGGTGGCCTGACCGCCTTGCGTGCTTCGACACGCGCTCGCTGAGCGCTGCTCAGCATGACTATGGGGTTTTGCCTTCCTACCCAGTCATCCTGAGCAGGCCCGCAGGGCCGTGTCGAAGGACGCAGGGCCTAGAACGGCCAGGCCCGCTCGATCGTGGCGACCAGCACCCGCACAAAGGTCGCCGCCGCGGCGATCATCGCGCCTGACAGCAGCGCCAGCAACGCCAGGCTGATCGCCGTCACCACGCCGCCGAACAGCCCCAGCAGGCCGTCGCGCTCGGCGATGCCCAGCCCGAAGGCGGCGATGGCCAGGGCCGGCAGCATGTTGGCTCCCGGGATCGGCAGGAAAACGATAAGGGCCAGGGCCAGGCAGATCAGGCCCGTCACCCCGTCCAGCCAGCGGTTGTAGAGGAACGTAAACCGGGGCTTCAGCCGCCGTTCCAGCCATGTCAGGTAGGGCGTCAGCTTCTCGACCAGCCCGGCGAAGTCGCCTCGCGTCATGGTGCGGTCGGCCAGCACCTTGGGCAGCCACAGGGTGCGGCGGCCGATCATCAGCTGCGAGGTGATGAACAGCAGCGGCGCGCCAAGAATGGCCGAGACGCCGGGCGGCATCGGCAGCGCCACCGGCGCGGCGAACACGAACATCAGCGCCCCGAACGCCCGGTCGCCGAACGCCTCGAGCACGTCGCGCAGGGACACGGTCTTGCGCTTCGTCGACGCTATGCCGGCGAGGATCTCGGAGATTCGGGGGGCGTGGTGGGAGTCCGACATCGTCGCGCGGGCTTACAACCTCCAGCCGGTGCGGTCATCCCGAAATAGGGGGGTCAGACGCGACCGCTCACCGGCAGCAGCGCGCCGGTCACGCCGCTGGCCGCGGCCGAGCCCAGCCACAGGATCGCCTGGGCGACCTCGTCGGGCGTCACCCATACGGATGGGTCGGCGTCCGGCATGTCGGCGCGGTTGGTTGGGGTGTCGATGATCGAGGGCAGGACGGCGTTGACGGTGATCTTGCCCTTCAGCTCCTCGGCCAGACTTTCGGTCAGGCGGTGCACCCCGGCCTTGGACGCGGCGTAGGCGCCCATGCCGGCCCCGGCCTTCACCGCCCCGCCCGCCCCGACGTTGACGATCCGCCCGGCCTTGCTCTTGAGCAGGTACGGCAAGGCCGCCCGCGAGGCGGTGGCGCAGGTCACGGTGTTGAGCCGGAACATCCGCTCCCACTGGTCGGGGTCGCCATCGGCCAGGGTCTGCCAGACAAAGCCGCCGGCCACGTTGACCAGCACGTCCAGCCCGCCCAGCCGGTCGGCGATCTCGACAAAGGCCTCGGCCGCCGCCGCCGCGTTGGTCAGGTCGACGCCGCCCAGCGCGATCGCCCCCTCCGGCGCGCCCTGCCGCGCGGCGGCCGCGTCGATCAGGGCCACCTTCGCCCCCGCCGCCAGCGCCGCGGCGCACACCGCCTGGCCCAGCACGCCGAAGCCTCCGGTGATCGCGAAAATTCGTCCAGACATGGGAGGCTCTCTAGGGCTGCAACTGCGTGGTGATGTCGGCGGCGTTCTTCAGCGTCAAGGTCACCGGCGTCCGCTCGGCGATATCGGCCAGCCGCGCCCGCTGCTCGTCATCGAGGTCGCCCTCAAGCCAGATCTTCCGCGTGATCTTCGAGCGGCCGTCCTCCTGGTGGTGCGACAGGTCCATCGTCACCTCCTCCAGCGGCCAGTCCTTGCGCGCCGCGTACATCCGCAGGGTGATCGCGGTGCAGGACCCCAGGCTGGCGAGCAGCAGGTCATAGGGCGCCGGCCCCGCATCCGCCCCGCCCAGCGCCGCGGGCTCGTCGGACATCAGGCCATGGGCCCCCATGGTGACGGCGGTCGCCCAGGCGGGTCCGCTGCTGGCGATGTGGGCGTGGGCCATGGGGGTGCTCCTTGGGGTGTGGGGGTGAACTGTACAGTCCTCCCCACATCGTGGGGAGGGGGACCATGCGGAGCATGGTGGAGGGGTAGCGCCGCGCGGGCCGATCAGCCGCCGTGCACAGCGCCCAATCCTGACACCCCGGCGCCGCCCCTCCGACCTCGCTCCGCGAGGCTACCTCCCCCTCGCTGCGCTCCGGGGAGGATGACAACTGCGATCAGCCACTCCAATCTCCCCCCATGACCCTGCCGCCCCTCCCCGCCCAGCCTTCCGACGCGCCCTGGCCGACCGCCGAGTGGTCCGCCGGCGCGGCGCTGCCCGCCGACATCACCGCCACGCTCGACGCGGCCTTCTCGCCGGACGCCGCGCCACGCCTCGGCCGCACCGACGTCGTGCTGATCGTCCAGGGCGGGCGGATCGTCTACGAGCGCTACGGCGAGGGTCTCTCCGCCGACAGCACCTTCCCGTCCTGGTCCAAGGCCAAGAGCATGAC
This sequence comes from Caulobacter sp., assembly GCA_031426695.1. Lineage (GTDB taxonomy): Bacteria > Pseudomonadota > Alphaproteobacteria > Caulobacterales > Caulobacteraceae > Caulobacter. Next base: position 251,957 of record JASJPM010000001.1, on the reverse strand, counting down.
GCAGGCGCTGGCCGGTCTCCTGGTCGGCGACGGCAGGCTGGACATCCACGCCCCGGCCGACGTCCCCGAGTGGCGCCAGGCGCCCGATGACCCCCGCGCCGCCATCACCACCGACCAGCTGCTGCGCATGTCGAGCGGGCTGAAGTTCGTCGAGGACTATGTGCCGGGCCACGTCTCCGACGTCATCGAGATGCTCTACGGCGCGGGCAAGGACGACACCGCCGCCTACGCCGCCGCCCAGCCGCTGGCGCATCCGCCTGGCGCGGTGATGAGCTACGCCAGCGGCACGACCAACATCGTCGCCCGCGCGCTGTCCCGGGCGCTGGGGACCGACGCCGCCGGGTTCGAGGCCTTCATGCGTGAGCGGCTGTTTAAGCCGCTGGGCATGGCCTCGCCCCTGCCCAAGTTCGACGCGGCGGGGACCTTCATCGGCTCGTCCTTCTGCTTCTGCTCGGCGCGGGACTTCGCGCGGTTCGGGCTGCTGTACCTGCGGGACGGCGTCTGGGACGGCGCGCGACTGCTGCCCGAGGGGTGGGTCGACTACGCCCGCACCCGCACGTCGTCGAAGGACGATCCCGCCGCCCCCTACGGCGCCCACTGGTGGCTGGGCGTCGGCGGGCCGGGCAGCTTCTCGGCCAACGGCTATGACGGTCAGTACACGGTGGTGGTTCCGGACCTGGACCTGGTGCTGGTCCGCCATGGCGCCACGCCGCTGGATCTGAAGGACAACCTCAAGGCCTGGGTCGGCGAGGTCATCACCAGCTTGCGGGCCGCGTGATGAACCTGCTGCGCCTGTCGACACAGATCCACAAATGGGTCGGGCTGGTGGTCGGAATCCAGGTCCTGTTCTGGGTGGCCGGCGGCGTGGTCATGACCGTCCTGCCGATCGAGACGGTGCGCAGCGAGCACCATGTCGCCGAGGTGAAGCCCGCGCCGCTGCCGATGGACAAGGTGCTGGGCGCCGCCGAGGCCGCCCACCACGCCGGCGTGACGCCGGTCGAGGCCCAGCTGCGCGGCACCCCGCGCGGACCGGTCTGGACCTTCAAGGCGGGCGGAGAGACGCCGCCGGTCACGGTGGCCGCCACGACGGGCATGCCGTTGCGGGCCCTGACGACGGAGCAGGCGCGGGCCTTCGCGGCCGGGGCCTACCAGGGCGAGGGCGAGCCCGTCTCCGTTCGCCTGCTGCCGACCGCGCCGGCCGAGACCGGCAAGCGCGGCCCGCTGTGGCGGGTGGACTTCGACGACGCCGAAAAGACGACCTTCTACCTGTCGCCGGAAACCGCCGAGGTCGTGTCGCGGCGCTCGGGCGTCTGGCGGTTCTATGACTTCTTCTGGCGGCTCCACATCCTGGACTTCAAGGACGGCGACAACTTCAACCATCCGCTGCTCATCATTGCCGCCCTGCTGGCGCTGGGCATAGTAATCACCGGCTTCGTGCTGCTGTGGATCAGGCTGTCGCGCGACCTTTCCGCCGTCCGCCGCCGCCGAACCGGAGAGGCCTGATGCCGTTCAACGCCGCCCTCGTGGGAACGCCGTGGGGTCCGCTGGACTGGGCGGTGACGCCGCGCAGGGCGCTGGCCTTCCGGGCGGTGCTGGCGCCGGAGGACGCCGCGGGCCTGGACGATGCGGCGAGCCCGCTGGAGATGCTGCCGATGCAGGTGGTGGCGCCCGAGTGGGTGCTGGCCCTGCAGTCCCGCGCCGATCCGGCCCAGACCCTGTCGGCGGACGAGGCCCGGCGCGGCGTTCACGCGGCGCAGGACACGACCTTCCTGCGGCCGGTGCTGGCCGGCGAGACACTGAGCGTCACCGGGCGACTGGTCAGTGTACGGAGCAGCCGAGCCGGCGCCGTAGCTGTGACGGTCTATGAGAGCCGCGTCGGCGCCGACCTGGTCGCGATCTCCACCTCGGTCAGCGTGCTGCGCGGCGTGGCCGTCGAAGGCGCGCAGACCGCGGCCGACGACGAGGAGGCCTGGCCGACGTTCACACCGGCGCCCGGCGACCCGGTCCTGATCGCCACCCCGCGCGGCTTTCCGCACCTCTATTCGGAGTGCGCCGAGATCTGGAACCCGATCCATACCGAGCGCGCCGTCGCCCTGGCCGCCGGCCTGCCCGACATCCTGATCCACGGTACGGCGCTGTGGGCCTTGGCCGGCCTGCGCGCCGCGCCGGCGGGATCGCGGATCACCCGCCTGGCCGCGCGGTTCCGCTCCCCGGCCTGGGCAGGCGAGGATATGCTGCTGGCGACCGGGGAAGCGGTCGGCGCGGCCACCCCCTTCCGCCTGACGGCCCCGGACGGCCGCCTGCTGACCGAGGGCTTCGTCGAAGTCGCGGCCTGACGCTCAGCCCCGGCAGGGCCGCGCGCCTCGCCCGACCACCAGCGCCGCCGGCCGGAAGTCCCAGTAGTGCTCATAGCCCTCGGCCGCGATCGACGGGGTCGGACGGCCGAGCTCGGCGGTCATCAGCGCCGTCACCCCGCCGACCATCAGCGCCAGCGACAGGGCGATCCAGGCCAGCGGCCAGCGCGTCGACGGCAGCCAGCCGGTGATCTTGCCATGCAGGAAGGCGATCAGCGGATACAGCACCGCCGCCAGCACGATCAGGTTCAGCGCCTGGACGTGCGGCATCCAGGCGAACTCCAGCGACATCACCGTCGGCCGGGCGGCGGGAAAGGGAAAGCCCGTCGCGTAGACGCCGCCGCCGTCGGCGGCCATGTCGCAGACCGGGCTCCACCACGTCACGTTCGACGCCGCCTGCGCCAGCAGCGCCGCGACCAGGGTCAGCAGCGCGGCGGCGTAGCGGCGGATGTCCAGCAGCCTGGCCAGCACGAAGACCTCCCCGGATCTGGTCGCCACCGGGGCTTATAGGTCGCGTCTGTGCAGGAAAAATGGAGCGGCCGGGGGGAATCGAACCCCCGACATTCAGCTTGGGAAGCTGACGTTGTTCGAATGAACTCAGTAGCTCAGCGCCCAAATGACGCCCTTCACACATTACGAAATTCAATGACTTGTGCGCGTTTCTTCAAACGATAATTGGAAGCTACTGGCGCCGGACTTCCAGTCTGCGCGTGTCATCTGCGCGCCAGAAGCGGACATCATCGTCGCACGCGCGTCCCGCTTCTCACGGTTCTTGAGGCCCTACCATCAACGGGCGAACCCTCGGGGGACTATGCGCCCGCTCCCTGCCCACCCACGGCATTGCGGACCGCCGCACTGAAAGCTACACCAGCGGTCGGAGCCCCTCGTTGCCGCAACTGTTTCGCCATCTCTGCATCGGTCTGTGCGTCGCGCTGCTGGCGGCGATGAACCTGCATGGCGTTTCGCAGGGCCAGCACGCCATCGCCCACGCGGCGGACTGGCCGGCGGTGGCCCTGTCTGGGGCGGATGACGATCATCACGGGCCTGGCGGTCATCACCTCGCTCATGTGCACCTGGCGCCCGAGGAAGCCCCGGACGCCGACATTGATCAGGACGCCGATGGTCCTCGTCCGGTCAGCCACCATCACCATGCCGGCGGCGAAGTGCCCGCCGCCATGCCGGACGCTGGCCGGATGCTGACGGCGGCTCTGTCGCCGACCGCTCTGCTCTGGCGGCTCGGACCTGATCCCGCCCTGTCGAGCCTTGCCGGCGACGGGCCAGAACACCCTCCCAAACGGATGCGCACGGTCGTCTGAACCGACGCGGCCTATCGGCTGCGCGCAACCCGTTTCCCGGAGATACCCTTGAAGACCCCGATAGCCGGCTCCGCCGGATCGTGGGCGCGTCTGGGGGCCGTTTCGGCCCTGGCGCTCTCACTGGCGGCCTTGCCGCCTCAAACCGCCGTGGCTCAGGAGTCGGCCGGCTCCGCAGGCGCGCCCGTGCTGTCCCTGGACCGCGCGCTGGCCCGCGCCGCCGAGGTGGATCCGGGACTGGCGGGCATGGAGGCTCGCACGCGGGCCGGCGACGCCGCCGTCCGTCAGGCCGACGTGCGCCCCAACCCCAGCCTCGGCCTGACCGTCGAGAACCTGCCGACGCTTGGCGGCAGCGGCATCCTGTCCCGGACCGAGTCGACGCTGGCCTATGAGCAGCGGTTCGAACGGGGTGGTGATCGCCCCGCGCGCGTGGCCCTGGCGCGCGGCGAGGCCGCCCTGGCCCAGGCGGAAGCGGTCATCCGGCGGCTGGACCGGCTGGAGCAGGCGCAGCGCGCCTGGGCCGAGGCCCTCGCCGCCGACGCCGAATTGCGGATCGCCCGCGAACGTGTCGAGCTGGCGAGGCGCTTCCAGATCGAGGTGCAGCGCCGCGTCGACATGGCCCGCGACCCGCTCTTCGCGGGCGCCCGGGCGAGAGCCGAGCTTGCCCAGGCGGAGATCGAGTTCGAGCAGGCCGGGATCGCTGCCCGCCTCGCGCGCGCCTCGCTCGGACGCTTCTGGGTCGGAGGCTCCGACTTCTCGCTCGATCCGGCCGACTTCGAAGACACCGCCCGGTCCCGCGACGCGGCTGGCCCGGCCGCCACTATCGACCTTGCCGTTCCGGCGGCGCAGCGGGACATCGCCCGCGCCCGGATCGGCCTCGAACAGGCCCGGGCCACGCCGGACGCGACGCTGAGCGTCGGTGTTCGCCAGTTCTGGGACGGACCTGAACTGGGCCTGGTGGTCGGGGGCTCCATCCCGCTTGGCCGCTATGACCGCAACGAGGGCGCCATCGAGCGGGCCCGGCTTGAGGGCGTCGCCGCCGAGGCCGACATGGCGGCGATGAAGCAGGAGCGCGAGCGCGAGATCGCGCGGCTGCAGGTGCTGCTCGCCTCGCGGGCGCTGGAGGTTCGCCGCATCGCCGAGGACATCCTGCCAGAGGCCGAACGCGCCGTCGTCCAGGTTCGCGAGGGCTTCGCGCGCGGCGGCTTCACCTACAACGACGTCATCACCGCCCAGACCGCCCTGCTGTCGACCAAGGCGCGCAGGGTGGCCGTCCTCAAGCAATTCCATATCGACCGCGCCCGCCTCGACAGGTTGACCGGCGCCCACGCAGCCCTGCTCGGCCTGGAGGCCCGCCCATTAACCGTCAGAATCCCTCGCGGCGCATGATCGCCGCATCCCTGCTGGCCCTGGCGGCCGGCGTATCGGCCTGCGCCCCGGACAGCAGCGACGAGCAAGCCAAAGGCCTGGCCCCGGGGGAATACGAGCGCGGCCCGCATCGCGGCCGGATGCTGAGGGACGGTGACTTCGCGCTGGAGGTCACGATCTACGAAGAGGGGCCCGCGCCGCTGTTCCGCCTCTATGCCTACGCCAGGGACAAGCCGGTCGATCCCCGCCAGGTGCGGGCGACCATCACCCTGGGGCGGACAGGTCCGAAAACGGACCGCTTCACCTTCGCGCCGGAGAACGACTACCTCACCGGTCCGGGTGTGGTGGCGGAGCCGCATTCCTTCGACGTCACGGTGACTGCCGCCCATGCCGGCAAGCAACATCGCTGGGCCTATGCCTCCTACGAGGGCCGGACGATCATCTCGGCCGACGCCGCCAAGGCCGGGGGCGTCACGGTCGAGCGGGTCGGGCCTGCGACGCTTGGCGAGAGCCTGTCGCTGACCGGTCGGGTTGAGATCACCCCCGAGGGCCAGGCCGAGGTCCACGCCCGCTATCCCGGTCGGGTCATGAGCCTGAACGTGGAGCTTGGAACCCGCGTGTCTCGCGGCCAGGTCATCGCCCGTGTGGAGTCCAGCGAAAGCCTCCAGACCTATCCGGTCACCGCGCCGATCTCGGGAATGATCGTGGCCAAGAACGTCAACGTCGGTTCGATCACCGGCGGCGGAACGCCCATGCTCATGATCGGCGATCCCACCCGGCTGCACGCCGAGTTCCTGCTCTACCCTCGCGACGCCGAACGGGTCCGCGCGGGCCAGCCGATCGCCGTCAAGAGTCTGGCGGGTGACTACACCTACACGGGCCGGGTCGAGGCGGTGTTGCCGTCCGCCGACCTGACCAGCCAGGTCCTGATCGCCCACGTCGATCTGCCCTACCAGGGCGGCATCTGGCGCCCCGGCCTCGGCGTGTCGGGTGAGGTGCAGGTGGGGTCGACTCCGGCCGCCCTCGCCGTCCGCACCAGGGCGCTTCAGCCGTTCCGCGACTTCACCGTCGTCTACGCCCGTTTCGGCACGACCTACGAGGTCCGGATGCTTGAGCTGGGCCGGCGCACGCCGGAGTGGACGGAGGTCCTGAGCGGCATCGACCCGGGCACGGAATATGTCGTGGACGGCGCCTTCCTGATCCGCGCGGACGTCGAGAAGTCCGGCGCGAGCCACGACCACTAGGGGCGCTGATCACCATGCTCGAACGCATCATCGCGCTGTCGATCCGCTTTCGCTGGATCGTCATGGCGCTCGTCGTCCTGGCCTGCGCGGTCGGTGTCTGGAGTTTCCAGCGCCTGCCCATCGACGCCACGCCCGACATCACCAACGTCCAGGTCCAGATCAACACCGAGGCTCCAGGCTTTTCGCCGCTGGAGTCAGAGCAGCGCATCACCTTTCCGGTGGAAACCGCCATCGCGGGCGTGCCGGGCCTGCAATACACCCGCTCGGTCTCGCGCTATGGCCTCAGCCAGGTGACGGTCGTCTTCGAGGACGGAACCGACATCTACTTCGCGCGCCAGCTCGTCAACGAGCGGCTGCAGGCCGCGCGCGGCCAGCTTCCCGACGGCCTGACGCCCGAACTCGGTCCCATCGCCACGGGCCTGGGCGAAATCTTCATGTACACAGTCGAGGCGGATCGCGGCGCGCGGCGTCCCGATGGCGAGCTCTACACGCCCGAAGACCTGCGGACGTTGCAGGACTGGGTGATCCGGCCGCAGCTGCGCAACACGCCGGGCGTCACCGAGGTCAACACCATCGGCGGCTTCGAGCGGCAGTATCATGTCACCCCCTGGCCCGACCGTCTGGTCGCCTACGGCGTGACCATGGCCGAGGTGGTCGAGGCCCTGAACCGCAACAACGCCAATGTCGGCGCCGGCTACGTCGAACGCTACGGCGAACAGTACCTCGTGCGGGTTCCCGGTCAGGCCGAGAGCCTGGAGGATCTCGGCTCCATCATCGTGTCCAGCCGCAATGGCGTTCCCGTGCGGGTCGCCGACGTGGCCGATCTGGTCATGGGCGAGGAACTGCGCACCGGCGCCGCCACCGAAGACGGCCGCGAGGTCGTGCTCGGCACGGTGTTCATGCTGGTCGGCGAGAACAGCCGCACCGTCGCCCGGGCGGTCGCCGCCCGGCTGGACGAGGCCGCCAAGGCGCTGCCCGCCGGGGTGAAGGCCGTGCCCGTCTATGATCGCACAGACCTCGTCGACCGGGCGATCCGGACCGTCGAGACCAACCTGGTCGAAGGCGCCCTGCTGGTCATAGTCGTGCTGTTCCTGCTGCTGGGAAACATCCGGGCCGCGCTGATCACGGCGGCCGTCATTCCCGTCACCATGCTGATGACCATCACCGGCATGGTGCGCACCGGGGTCTCCGGCAATCTGATGAGCCTGGGGGCGCTGGACTTCGGGCTGATCGTCGATGGCGCCGTCATCATCGTCGAGAACTGCCTGCGCCGCTTCGGCGAAGCGCAGCACCGGTTGGGCCGTCTGCTCAGTCGCGATGAGCGGTTCGCCCTGGCGGCCTCGGCCTCCGGCGAGGTCATCCGGCCATCGCTGTTCGGGGTGCTGATCATCACCCTGGTCTATGTGCCGATCTTCGCCCTCACCGGGGTCGAGGGGAAGATGTTCCACCCGATGGCGATCACGGTCGTCATGGCCCTGACCTTCGCGCTGGTGTTGTCCCTGGCCTTCGTCCCGGCCGCCGTGGCGATGTTCGTCACCGGCAAGGTCGAAGAGAAGGAAAGCTTCGTTATGCGCGGCGCGCGGCGCATCTACCAGCCGGCGCTGGACCTGGCGCTGCGGATGCGCGTGGCCTTCGTCGCCATGGCGGTGGCGCTGGTCGCCATCGCCGGCCTCGGCGCCAGCCGGATGGGGTCGGAGTTCATCCCGAACCTGGATGAAGGCGACATCGCGCTGCACGCGCTGCGCATCCCCGGCACATCCCTTAGCCAAGCGGTGCAGATGCAGACGGCGCTGGAGCGGCGCATCGCCCGGTTCCCGGAGGTCGAACGGGTGGTGGCCAAGATCGGCACGGCGGAGATCGCCACCGATCCCATGCCGCCGTCGGTCGCCGACACCTTCATCATGCTGAAGGAGCGGAAGGACTGGCCGAACCCTCGCAAGCCAAGGGACGAACTCCTGGCGGAGATGCAGGCGGCCGTCGCCGAGATACCCGGCAACAACTACGAGTTCACCCAGCCGATCCAGATGCGGTTCAACGAGCTGCTCTCCGGCGTGCGGGCGGATGTTGCGATCAAGGTGTTCGGCGACGACCTTGATCAGCTCCTTGAGGTCGGCAACGCCGTCGAGGCGGTGATCGGCGGCGTCGAGGGCGCGGAGGACGTGTCCGTCGAACAGGTCACGGGCCTGCCCGTGCTCCTGATCAAGCCCGACCGGGCGGCCCTCTCGCGGCTCGGCATCAGCATGGACGACGTCCAGCAGGTCGTCTCGGCCTCGATCGGCGGCGTGGTGGCCGGCCAGGTGTTCGAGGGCGATCGCCGCTTCGACGTGGTGGTCCGTCTGCCCGAGACCCTGCGGCAGGACACCGACGCCATCGGCCGGCTGCGCATTCCCGTGCCCGGTTCCGGCGGCACAGCCTTCGTGCCGCTGGAGGAGATCGCGACCATCGCGGTCGAAACGGGTCCCAATCAGATCAGCCGCGAGGACGGCAAGCGCCGGGTAGTGGTCACGGCCAATGTGCGCGGGCGCGACCTCGGCTCCTTCATCGCGGAGGTCCAGGACAAGGTCGGGGCAGAGGTCGAGGTCCCGGCCGGCTACTGGATCAGCTACGGCGGCACGTTCGAGCAGCTGATCTCGGCCGCCAAGCGGCTGCAACTGGTTGTGCCGGTGGTGCTGCTGCTGATCTTCGGCCTGCTGTTCGCGCTGTTCCGGTCGGTGAAGGACTCGGCCATCGTCTTCTCCGGCGTTCCGCTGGCCCTGACCGGCGGCGTGGCGGCCCTGGCGATGCGCGGCCTGCCGCTGTCCATCTCGGCGGCGGTTGGATTCATCGCTCTCTCCGGCGTCGCGGTGTTGAACGGCGTCGTCATGGTCAGCTTCATCCGCACCCTCATCGCCGAGGGCAAACCGCTTGGCGAGGCGATCCGCGAGGGCGCCCTGACCCGGCTGCGGCCCGTGCTGATGACCGCCCTGGTCGCCAGCCTGGGCTTTGTGCCGATGGCGTTGAACGTGGGCGCCGGCGCCGAGGTCCAGCGCCCGCTGGCGACCGTCGTCATCGGCGGGATCATCTCCTCGACCATCCTGACCCTGCTGGTGCTGCCCGCCCTCTACAGCCTCGTCCACGGCCGTTCGCCAAACCCGGATGGGGCGCGACCGGGCTGGCTGTCCCGCCTGTCTTTCCCCCGGAGCAACGCATGACCGCCGCGACCCCTCGATGGGCCGCCTGGCCGAGGACGCCCGCCGGCGTCTTCCTGCTGGGCCTGCTCATCCTGCTTCTAAACGGCCTGCTGACCGCCGCCTTCGCCCACGGCGTCGCCGACGGAGACAAGGGCTACATCCAGGAGACCTCGGGCTTCCTGTTCTGGCCGTTCCTCTACCTGGGGGCCAAGCACATGATCACCGGCTACGACCATCTGCTGTTCCTGCTGGGCGTGATCTTCTTCCTCTACCGGATGAAGGACATCGGCATCTATGTGACCCTGTTCGCGGTCGGTCACTCCTCGACCCTGCTGCTGGGCGTGCTGACGGACATCAGCGTCTCCAGCTATCTGGTCGACGCCATCATCGGCCTGTCGGTCGTCTACAAGGCGCTCGACAACATGGGCGCCTGGCAGCGCTGGTTGGGCGTCCAGCCTTCGACCAAGGCCGCGACCCTGATCTTCGGCCTGTTCCACGGGTTCGGTCTGGCCACCAAGCTGCAGGACTTCCAGCTCTCGCCCGACGGCCTGATCGGCAACCTGATCGCCTTCAATATCGGAGTCGAGATCGGCCAGCTCCTGGCGCTCGGCGCGATCCTCATCGTCATGGGGTTCTGGCGGAAGACACCCGGCTTCTGGCGGCATGCCTACGGCGCCAACGTCGTCCTGATGACCCTTGGCTTCATCCTGGCGGGCTATCAGCTCGTCGGCTTCTTCATCGCCTGACCGGAGACCTGATCCATGTACAACGCCAACAAGCCCGCCCCCTCCGAGCTGCCTTCCACCGGCAGGCTGCTGAAGTCGACCGGCATCGCCATGGTCGTCGCGTCCGCCCTTCTCGTCACCGTCGTCCTGCCCGCCGAGTACGGCGTCGACCCGACCCGGGTCGGCTCGCTGCTCGGCCTGACCGAGATGGGCCGGATCAAGATGCAGCTGGCGCAGGAAGCCGAGGCCGAAGCGGGCGCTTCGCCTGCCTCAACGCCACCGGCCGCGACGACCGCAGCCCCGACCACCGCCGCGCCTGAGGTCGCGTTGGCGGCCGGCGACCGCACCGACGAGACCGTCATCACCCTGGCGCCCGACCAGGGAGCCGAGATCAAGCTGGTGATGGAGCAGGGCGCCAAGGTCAGCTACGTCTGGGCCAGCAGCGGCGGACGCGTCAATTTCGACGTCCACGCTGACCGGCCCGGGACGCCCTACCACGGCTACGGAAAGGGCTCGTCCAAGCGCGAGGAAGGTGAACTCGTCGCCGCCTTCACCGGCAGTCACGGCTGGTTCTGGCGCAACCGGACCGGCGCCCCGGTGACCATCACGCTACAGACCACCGGCGCCTACACCGAGGTTAAGCGCGTGGTCTGAGCCCGCCCGCCTCGTCGGCCGGCGGACCTTGGGGAGTGCGCGGCGCCTCCAGGCTCGGGAAGATACGCAGTTACGCCCTATCCAGGCTAAAGCAGTTCCAAGGCCGCTTGCAGTTTTTCGCCGACAAGGGCGGCCTGCGCCTTGAGCGCCTGATTGTCGATGGACTGCATCGACGCTGCCGGATCGATCGCGGCGACCTCTATCAGGCTGTCGTCGGCTTCCTGAACGATGACATTGCAGGGCAACATGAGGCCGACCTTGTCCTCCAGCAGCAAAGCCTCATGGGCCAAGGCGGGATTGCAGGCGCCGAGAATGACATAGGGGCGGAATTCGACGCCGATCTTGGACTTGAGCGTCTGACGGATGTCGATCTCACTGATGACGCCGAAGCCCTCGCGGGCGAGTGCGGCCTTCACCTTGACGACGACATCATCGAAAGGCCCGTCGAGCATCTTCGAGAAATAGTAGCTCATGGCGGCTCCAATTGGCTGAGACACGGCGGACGATTTAGTGCGCCATGCCGCCGCAAAGGCTCTTGTCGGCCATGACTCGCTGCTCGGGGGTCAGGACGCGGTAGAGACCGGAGACGGCCGCCCGAACCTTGTGGAGCGCCTTCAGGTGCGCCTTCATCATCGTCTCATGATGCGCCAGACGATCCGGGAGCGGCTTGGACATCATCGTCGCCATCATGCCGTCACCAGTCATCATGCCGGGCGTAGCGTCAGGCTTCATGGGCCTCATCATGGGCATGCCGGCCGGCATGGGGTGCGCAGCGGCTTTCGTCGCCGCCGTGAAGGCGTCCCATGCCTTGAGCTGCCTGTCCGTGAGATTGAGCTTTGCCTTCACACCTGACAGGTGCTGCTCCGACAGGCCCATGCAATGCATCGGCCCCATGCCCATCATCCCATCCATGGCCATCATGCCGCCCTTAGCGGCCGGAGGGGCCGCCTGATCGGGCGCGGAGTCGTGAACATGGGGCGGCGCGGGCTGTTCAGCCGCATAGGCCGAGGTGGCCAACCCGAGGGCGGCGACAAGCAACAGGGGCTTGAATGACATGGGCATGGCATTTGGCTTTCTGGACCAGGCTGATCCGATCAGCGCAGTATCCACCGACCGGTCCCTGCATCCTTGATCTGTCGCAAACACCACGGCAGGCGTTCCGTTCCGGTTCAGCAGAGCTATAAGCTGCCGATCGGCGTTTTGAACCTTCAGAAGCCGACATCCGCGGCGGCCGCCCCCCGAGGGCCACTAAATCGCGGCGCTCGCGCCGCTGGCCTACTTACCGGTGTGGTTCGCGGCCAGTACATCCCGCAACCCAACAGGAAGATGTAGAGCGTTTGCTTGGACGGATCGGTCCGTCGCTGCCTGAGGAAAAGCAAAAGACGCCCGCGCCGTTGCTAGCGCGGGCGTCCCTTAGCTAGCGCTCGCTAGCCCTTACGGGCAGCAGGGCGATCCGCCGCCGCAGCAGGCCGCCAGGGCCTCGCAGCAGCTGGAGACGGCCTGGATGACCATGTCCGGCGAGGCCGCGAACGCTGCGCCGGCGGAGCCAAGCAGCAGCAGGGTGGCGGTGAGAACGATACGTTTCATAGCGATAATCCTTGTTGAATTGATGGATGGTCCTTGTTCTCAGGCCGCCCATCGGGGAGGAGGCACGGCAGGATCGACCTCGATGCCGTCCAGCGTTCCCAGCACAGTTTCGAAGTAGATCTCGTAGGCGACGCGCACCGGCGCCGTGATCTGCGGCGCCACCTGCGGCGCGAGCCGGCAGCCAATCGCGCAATCGGGATTCGGTGGAGGCGCGCCCGGCTCGTGATGATCGCCACCTTGCATGGGCGCCATCACCATCGCCTCACACGCCGCACTCTGCGCCTGGGCCACACAGAGCGGCGCGGCAAACAACACCGCCACGCTGACGATCCCAAGCAGGAGGCGCATGAGGAAGCCGCTGAGCGACCGGTACTTCATGCGGACAGGAAGGCGGCTGGGCCTGCGCATCAGATCACCGGCTCATGTTTCGGCTCGATGGGCGGCCTGCGCAAGAAGGGATCGTGCGCGCGCATCCAGTTGCGCGCGGGACGTTCGACCAGGTGGTAGGTGACGATGGAGGCGATCAGGGTCACCGCAAAGACGCCGATCCAGGCCGCCCACGCTGCCGCACCTGCAAGGTTCGGCGCGATCCGGTCCAGGGCGTGGAAGTAGGCGATGTCGACCGGCAGATGCGTCATGTAAACCGAGTAGGAGATCTCCCCGAGATAGACGAGCGCGGTTGCGCCAATTAGGCCGCGCGCGTTCGTCTTCGAGGCCTCGGCCAGCGAGAAGATCAGCAGCCCGAAAGCCGGCCAGATCGCGGCGTCGCTCCAGTGCAGGCTGGCGCCGACCGCGATCCAGAGCGTGGCGAGGCCCGCGCCGATCAAGGACACGATGCGGGGCAGGGTTGTGGCGCGCCCCAGCTGGCACAGCGAAGCGCCGAACAGGAAGGCCGGGACGATGCGGATGAAGCCGAGCCGCGTTACTTCCGAGAGTGGCAGGCCGCTAGACTCCACGCTCCAGAACATGACGAAGAACAGGCCAAGTGAGAGCGCGACCGCGAGCCAGGCGATGCGGCGCAGCGCCAGTACGCACGCCGCAGCGATCGGGAAAATCAGATAGGCGAACCACTCCGCCGAGATCGACCAGGAGGGGAAGTTCCACTGGACCGACGGCGTCGAACCCCAAGCGTGGATCATCAGGAGATGCTGGGGCAACACCCTCGGGTCGAAGGCGACAGGATCGAAGCGGGCGCCGATCTTCATGGCCCCCAGCCAGATGACGATAGTGGCCGCCAGCGTCACCAGGTGGACGGGATAGACCCGCGACAGACGCGCCCAGAGGAAGGAGCCGTAGTTGAAGCGCTTCTCCTCGACGCGGCCAAGGTAGACGTGGCTGAGGATGAAGCCTGAGAGGATGAAAAAGAGATCGACGCCCAGGTAACCCTTGGCGACGAAGCCCAGCCGATCAACGTCAAGGCCCAGATGGTCGCGGAAATGATAGACCAGCACCCACAAGGCGGCCGCGATCCGCAAGGACGTCAACGGCCGGATGTCAGTCGGATACATGCGCGCCCCCGAGCAGAGGGCGTGATCGGCAGTAGCCCTCCAGAGACTATACGGCGCTCGCGCGGGCATCCCTCATGAGAGAGGCCCGCGCGCCGGTCCTGCAGGCGAACCGCCGTCAGCCTCAGCGCGTTGCCAATGACACTGACCGAGGAGAGCGCCATGGCCGCCGCCGCGATGGCAGGCGACGGCAGCAGGCCGAAGACCGGGTAGAGGACCCCTGCCACGATGGGGACGCCGCCGACACTGTAGATGAAGGCGAACACCAGACTCTGCCGGATATTGCGCATGACGGCGCGGGAAAGCGTCCGCGCCTTCAGGATGCGCAAGCACATCGATCACTGAGCTGGCGCGGCCGTCGCCACGGTCGACGTGGTGGAGCAGCGCGCCAAGGCCGACGAACTCATGGCGCTCCTGCAAAGATCCCTGCGATGCACGGCGCAGTCTTCGTGACCTACGCGTCGAGCAGGTCATTTCCTCGCGCGTGTGAGGGATTGCGCGCTTTGATGCGTATAATCGGGGTGGTGCGGGAGGTGCGCCGCTTCATGGATACGCTGGAACAATCACTGCGCTCACTACGCGCCTCTACCGGCGAGCCGGTGCTGGATGGTCTGGAAGACAGTGTGTGGAGTCGCATCCGGGCGGCGCGCGCCGATACCATGCTGGAGAGTCGGTGGCGCAAAGGGCAGATGCTGGCCGCATCGTTCGCGCTGGTGACGGGCATCGCGTTCGGGGGGGCTGAAGCCACCGCCCTCCTGCGCACGGAGCAGCCGGCAGTCGCCTTGACCACGACCACGCTCGCGCCCTCAGAACTTCTGGAGGGACGGGGATGACACCCGGTCTCCGTAACCTCCTCATCACGATAGCGCTCGTCGTGGTCGCGGCCGGCGGCGGGGCGTGGCTCTGCGCCCGCTATGTCGTGACCCACCACGCCCAGGGTCCGTCGCTGCACGACATGGTCCACGAAAACCTGGACCTCACGCCCGACCAATCGCGCCGACTGGACGCGATCGAGAAGACCTATGCTGCGGAGCGCGGGCGCCTGGAGAATGAGGTTCGCGCCGCCAATCGCGAGCTGGCGACCGCCATCCGGAAGGGCGAAAAGGACTCGCCTGAGCTGAACGCGGCCATCGACCATCTGCATATGGCCATGGGCGCGCTGCAGAAGGCTACGATCGGGCATGTCTTCGACATGCGGGCTGTCCTCACGCCGCAGCAGGCGAAGACGTTCGACGCCGAAATCACCTCGGCGCTTACCGAAGAGGGACGTTGAGCCCGGCTTCCGAGCCGCAGGATTCTGAGCTTGCCGCCAGCGCGGTCGCGGGCGACGAGCGCGCCTTCTCGTGGCTGATGCACCGCCACAAGGACGGGCTGTACCGCTTCATTCGCCGCTACACGGGCGATGCGGATGAGGCATACGACCTTCTGCAGGAAACCTTCACCGCCGCCTGGGGGGCGCTGAAGCGCTACGACCGGACGCGTTCTTTCCCGGCCTGGCTGCGCCGAATCGCGCTCAACAAGTGCCGGGACTGGTCGCGACGCAGGACGGTGCGCCGTTGGCTCACGCGCAACGAGGGCCTCGACAGCTGGACCGGCCAGAACCTGGCCACGGATGAGCCTTCGCCTGAAACGAATGTCTCCGATCTGGAGCAGCTGTCGCGTCTTGATCGCGCGATCGCCAACCTGCCGGCCGGGCTCAAGGAGCCGTTGATCCTCACCGCGCTCGAAGGCCTGTCGCAGGATGACGCCGGCAGGCTCCTCGGCCTGAGCGCCAAGGCGGTTGAGGTGAGGGTCTACCGCGCGCGCAAAGCGCTTTCCGCCGCCTTGTCGCTTGGGGACGCCTAGGGTTTAGGCGTGGCGGGCAAAAACGGTGGTCGTGCCGTCTTTCATTATGAGCAGGACGTCGTAGGGCTCGCGCGACCCGTCCGGCATTTCCATGCCGGGCGAACCGATCGGCATGCCCGGGACGGCGAGACCGCTTGCCTCTGGCGCTTCCCGAAGCAGCCGCTTGATGTCCTCGGCCGGTACGTGACCTTCGATGAGGTAGGGGCCGATGACGCCGGTGTGGCAGGAGCCGGCTTCGGACGGCAGGCCATAGCGTGACTGCAAGGCCGTGCGGTCGGCGCTCGCCACGACGGTGACGGTGAAACCCGCCTTGCTGAGATGCCCAACCCACCCTGTGCAGCACCCACAGCTTGGATCCTTGTAGACTGTCATCTCCGGCGATGCCGCGCTCGCAGGCCTGCAAGACGCGAGCAGAAGCCCGGCGGGCAAGGCGAGGAAGACCCTTCGCGTCGCTAGAACCATGTGCGCACCCCGATCACGAAGCTGGTCTCGGTGTCGTCCTCGCCGGCCGCCTTCGCATAGTCCGCGGTCCCGCCGAACTTTCGACCAAAGGTGACGCCGACGTAGGGCGAGAACTCGCGGGTCACCTGGTAGCGAAGCCGCAGGCCGAGTTCGAGGTCGGTCACGCCCGAGCCGAGTTCGAGTTCCGGGATGTCCCGGGCGGAGAGGTTCACTTCCGCGCTCGGCTGCAAGATCAGCCGCTGTGTCAGGCGCAGATCGTAGCTGCCCTCGAGGCGGGCGAACGCTTCGCCTTCGTTCGAGACGAACAGCGCGCCCTCCGTCTCGAACCAGTAGGGCGCGAGACCTTCGACGCCGACCGTCACGTACGTCCGCTTCGGGCCACCCTGAAGGTCCTGCCGCAGGCCCGCCTGCAGATCGAAGTAGGCCGAGATCGCCCGCGAATAGAGCAGCTGCACTTCGGCCTCTTCGAGATCGCCGTCAGAGCCCTCGCCTTCCGACTTCACCACCAGGCGGTTGCCGTCGCCCCCGAACCAGGCCTCGCCGCTCCAGGCGAAACCGTCCTCTCCGTCCCGCGCGCGCCACTCGGCCTGATCGATGAGCACCATCCAGGTGCTGGAGCCGCCATGCTCGACCTGGAGCTGGTCACGCGAGGGCTGCATCGCGGCCTCGCCAAAGATGGCGTCAGCCGGATGATCGGTCGGGGCCGGCGGCGGCGGCTCGCTGCCGACGTCCTCGTCGGTCACACCGTGCGCGCTGTGGTCCATGCCTTCCATGCCCGACATGCCGTCCATGTCTCCCGTCGGGGCGTCCCCGGGCGGCAGTTCCGTCGGCCAGTTCATCGCGGGCACCGCGTCGTCTTCCGGCAGGCTCTCCGGCGTCGAGGCGGGTGCGGGAGCGGGAGCCGCTGCGTGCTCAGGCGTGGGCTGCGCCGGCGTCGGATGGTGCGGGTGATGCTGCGCGAAGGCCGGCGTCGCGAACAGCAGGCCCAGAGCGGTCAGACAGGCGGCGCGTCTCATCGGGCCGCCTCCGTCATCGGGCGTACGCTCACCACGCGGAACATGCCCGCGTGCATGTGATAGAGCATGTGGCAGTGAAACGCCCAGTCGCCCGGCGCATCCGCGGTGAGGTCGAAGGTGACCTTGCCACCGGGGGCGACGTTCACCGTATGCTTCCTTGGATGTCGGCCCTTGGGCCCGGTGAGCAGCTCGAAGAAGTGTCCATGAAGATGGATCGGGTGGGCCATCATCGAGTCGTTCACCAGCGTCACACGCACCCGTTCGTTCAGGCGGAACGGGATCGGCTCGGTCACCTCCGAGAATTTCTCCCCGTCGAACGACCACATGAAGCGCTCCATGTTGCCGGTCAGGTGCAGCTCGAGCGCGCGCGAGGGTGTGCGCGTATCAGGGTTGGGGTCGAGGGCTTCCAGGTCCGTGTAGACCAGCACCTTGTGACCGACGTCTTCGAGGCCCTGACCCGGCTCGCCGGTGCGATCCATCGGCATGGGTGAAATGGTCTGGACGCCAGGCCCCATCTTCACCTGGGGTGCGTTCTCGGGGTTGCGCATCGACATGTCCATGCCGGACATATCCATCTGCATGCCGCCGTCTGGCCCGTGGTCCATGCCCTCCATGCCGGCCATCGGACCGTGCATGGACATGTCCATTCCCATGTCCTTCATGGTCCCGAGCGGGCGGTCCCGCAGGGGCGGGACCACGGCCGTCATGCCCGGGCGGGGCGCGAGCGTGGCCCGGCCCATCCCGGAGCGGTCGACGGCCTCGGCGACCAGTGTGAAGGCCTTGTCTTCGGTCGGCTGCACGACGACGTCGTAGGTCTCGGCGACCGAGATCTGGAATTCCTCCACATCCACCGGCTTCACATTCAGGCCGTCCGCCTGGACGACCTTCATCGACAGGCCCGGAATGCGGACGTTGAAGATGGTCATCGCCGCCGCGTTGATGAAGCGCAGCCGGACCCGCTCGCCCGGATTGAACAACGCCGTCCAGTTGTCGTCCGGACCATGGCCGTTGATCAGGAAGGTGTAGACCGAACCGGTCACGTCCGAGACGTCCGTCGGGTCCATCCGCATCGCGCCCCACTCGACCCGGTCCTTGAGCGGCTGATCCTTCCCGGCGAGCAGGCCGGCGACGGTCTGCTTCTGGGTGTTGAAGACCCCCGCCTGCGCCTTCAGCTTCTTGAAGATCTCGTGCGGGTGCATGAATGCAAAGTCCGAGAGCACCACCACGTACTCCCTGTCGAAGGCCACGGGGTCGGCATCCTTCGGCTCGATGATGATCGGGCCGTAGTGGCCCTCCTGCTCCTGCAGCCCGGAGTGGCTGTGGTACCAGTAGGTGCCCGCCTGGACGACCGGGAACTCGTAGACGAACGTCTCGCCCGGCTTGATGCCGGGGAAGCTCACACCCGGCACACCATCCATGTGGAAGGGCAGGATCAGCCCGTGCCAGTGGATCGAGGTGTCCTCGTGCAGATCGTTGGTCACCGCGATGCGGGCGATCTGGCCTTCCTTCAGGCGAATGAGCGGGCCAGGCACCGTCCCGTTGATGGTGACGGCGTGCCCCCGGCGCCCGTCGACCGGCCATTGCGTGTGACCGATCCGCAGCGCGATGTCGGGACCGGCGAGCGACGGGAGGTCGCGCACCAAACCCGTGGCGCCGCTTCGCGCCCAGGCCGGGAACAGACTCGTCACGGCGAGGCCGGCCCCCAGCAGGCCTGAGTTCAGGAGTAGTCTTCGACGGGCCAGATCAGTCATTCGGAACCTCGGTCCTTCGGTCCGCTCGGCCGAAGTGAAAGTGCATCAGGAAGCGTCTTTTCGTACGCACGCCGGCCGCGCGCCCTCACGGGCGACAACCGATCAGAACTTGAAATGACCCGCGCCGTGGGTGACCTCGGCGCCGAAATAGGCCTGGATGAGGATAAGCATGACCGTGAGGGCGAGGGCGGCTTCATAGCCTCTCCCACCCAGCCGGCGCGCCGCCTGTTCAGCCGGGCGTTTGAGCCACCAGAGCGCGAGGATCAGGACGGGCAAGGCTGTGCCCAGCCAACGATGGATCGCCAGCGCGCTTTCGTCGTCGGCCGCCGGCATGCCCGCGCTCGCCCAGCCGAGCGGCGCGGCCGCGAAGGCGCCGAGCGTCGCGATGCCGAGGAGAAGCTTGTTGCTGGCGGCATAGAGCGGCTGACGGCGCAGCGCCGCGGCGGCCTCCAGAAATCCGGCGGTCAGCACTAGCGCGATCGGAAAGTGAATGACGGCAGGGTGCCACATGCCGAGCCAGGCGAGCAGCCGCCCCTGAAGCGTCTTCGGCGTCTCATGCGACATCTGCATGGCGCCTTCGGTCGGCCACGCCATCTCGGTGACCGGCATGTCCTCCGACGCTGGCGCGCTATCGCTTGCCGCCGCGGCGGCGGCGACCGCTTCCGCGGGTGCGCTCACAGACGCCGCCGCATGGAGCGGCGCGACCGAAACGGTCATCGCCACGACAAGGACGAACAGGCCTGCCTTCATAGCTTGAACAGTCACCACGCGCCCCTCCTCGAACGCCGAACGGGCGCGCGTCGCCGCGCACCCCTCGGGGATCACATGACGTGAATCTGGGTCACGACGGGCTTTCCGCCGACGTTCTTGAGCACGAAGTGCACCTTCTTGCCGACGGTCACGCCGTTGAGCACCGCGGCGCTCTCGACCTTGAACTTCATGGTCATGGGCGGCCACTTCAAGGCCGGCATCGGGCCGTGGGCGATGGTGATCGTCCCCGCCTTGGCGTCGATGGCCTTGATGATGCCCTGACCTTCGGCGGCCTGCGGAACCGGGGCGTGATCTTCGCCGGAATGGGCCATCGCCGGCATCGTGACAGCGGTGGTGGACAGGATCGCGGCGACGGCGGCGATCATCAGCTTGGTCTTCATGAACTGCTCCTGCATTCAATTTTCACGTCGTGTGCGCGGCTGAAGGTAGATACGCAGCGCCGGGCCGCACCCCTCGAAATGGCCGACAAGCGGTCGTTCCGACTGTCCTTAACGAGCCCGGCCCGGGCCGCACTGATGGCGAGCGCCCACGATGAAGATCGCGGTGCGCCTGCTCATGACATCGCCCCTGTTCAGTTCCCGGTCGCCGGATAACCGGCTGCTTCGAGAACCTGGCAAAC
The DNA here is from genome assembly GCA_031426695.1 of Caulobacter sp. Lineage (GTDB taxonomy): Bacteria > Pseudomonadota > Alphaproteobacteria > Caulobacterales > Caulobacteraceae > Caulobacter. Next base: position 231,573 of record JASJPM010000001.1, on the reverse strand, counting down.
GGCAGCCGAGGAGGCTGTGGTCTCGACCTTGACGGTGCGCGCCGCGGGATCGGTCTCGATCCTGGCATCGGGATCAACGGACTGGATCGCCCTGGTCACGGACCTGGCGCAGCCGCCGCAGGTCATGTTCTCAATTCTGAGGTCCATGAGAAGTCTCCTTGGTTGGGTCTCATGTCGCTCAAGCTGGGGTTTCCAACACTGGCAAGGTCAAGCGCCGCGAGATGAAAAAATTGACGTTGACCTTCCCACGGTTGGAAGCCGCAGCCTCGGTCCGAACTTGAAATTCGGAACGAAAACAAGGAGGCGGCTATGAATGCCCCCGTTCGAGCGACAGGCTTCTCTGACACAGTATCGCTACCCATCGAGGGCATGACCTGCGCGTCCTGCGTCGGTCGTATCGAAAGAGCCCTTAGGGCCGTCGCAGGCGTTGAGGCCGTATCGGTCAACCTGGCGACAGAGCGTGCGACCATCACGACGAGATCAGCCGTCGCCCGCGCAAAGCTCGTCGAAGCCGTCGAGAACGTCGGCTATTCCGTGCCGGCGGCGCCCGCCGGAGCGGCAGGCTCCACAGAGCTGTCGATCGAGGGGATGACCTGCGCATCCTGTGTCGGTCGCATCGAGCGCGCGCTGAAGGCGATTGCCGGCGTGACGGAAGCGGTCGTCAATCTGGCGACAGAGCGCGCCACGATCCGAGGAAGCGTCGATGCGGCGACCCTGATCGCGGCGATCAAGGACGCCGGCTACGCAGCGAAACTGATCGGCGCGGCCGGCGGCCGCGGGGCCGAGGGCGAGACCGCCGAGCGAGCCGAGAAGAAGGAGGCCGAGCGGCGGGAACTGTCGCGTGACTTCACCCTCGCAGCCGCGCTCACCGCGCCGGTCTTTCTCCTGGAGATGGGATCGCACCTCATTCCGGGCGTGCACGGGCTCATTGAATCGACGATCGGAATGCAGTGGAGCTGGTACATCCAGTTCGCACTGACGACGCTCGTGCTCTTCATTCCGGGCATTCGCTTCTACAGGAAGGGGTTCCCCGCGCTCTGGCGGCTCGCCCCCGACATGAACTCGCTCGTGGCCGTCGGTTCACTTGCCGCCTACGGGTACTCGCTGGTCGCGGCCTTTGCTCCCGGTGTCCTCCCGCCCGGAACAATCAACGTCTATTTTGAAGCCGCTGCGGTCATCGTCACGCTGATCCTGCTCGGCCGTCTGCTCGAGGCCCGCGCCAAGGGCCGCACCTCCGAAGCGATCAAGCGTCTGGCCGGGCTTCAGGCCAGGACGGCGCGCGTCCTCCGGGACGGCAAGACGATCGACCTGCCGATCGGCTCGGTCGTTTCCGGCGATGTCGTCGAGGTTCGACCCGGCGAGCGTCTGCCTGTGGATGGCGAGGTTGTCGAAGGCGCCAGCTATGTTGACGAGTCGATGATCACCGGGGAGCCGATCCCGGTCTCAAAGTCGCCGGGCAGCGAGGTCGTCGGCGGGACAGTCAACCAGAAGGGTGCGTTCACGTTCCGCGCGACGGCGGTCGGCGGCAATACCGTGCTGTCGCAGATCATCCGCATGGTCGAAGAGGCCCAAGGCTCCAAGCTGCCAATCCAGGCGCTGGTCGACAAGGTCACGATGTGGTTCGTACCGGCGGTGTTCGCGGTCGCGGCGCTGACATTCGCGGTCTGGCTCTACTTCGGCCCGTCACCCGCGCTCACCTTCGCGCTGGTCAATGCCGTCGCCGTCCTGATCATCGCCTGCCCCTGCGCCATGGGTCTGGCAACGCCGACCTCGATCATGGTGGGCACCGGCCGCGGCGCCGAACTGGGCGTGCTCTTCCGCAAGGGCGAAGCATTGCAGCTGCTGAAGGATGCCAGGGTCGTGGCCCTCGACAAGACCGGGACCCTGACCGAGGGCAAGCCGGCCCTGACGGATCTGGAACTGGCCGCTGGCTTCCATCGATCGACCGTCCTGAGCCTTGTCGCCGCTGTCGAGGCCAGGTCGGAACACCCGATTGCCGGCGCCATCGTGGAAGCGGCCGCCACCGAAGGTATCTCGCTGCCGGCCGCTTCGGGCTTCGAATCGGTTACAGGCTTTGGCGTCACCGCCAGGGCCGACGGTAGGCGCGTTGAGATCGGCGCAGACCGCTACATGGTCGAACTCGGCTATGATGTGGCGGCGTTCTCCAGGGTCGCCGAACGTCTGGGCGATGAGGGCAAGTCGCCACTCTATGCCGCCATCGACGGCAAGCTCGCGGCGATCATCGCCGTGGCCGACCCGATCAAAGACACCACGCCCGCGGCGATCAAGGCCCTGCACGTTCTTGGCCTCAAGGTCGCGATGATCACCGGCGACAATGCCCGCACGGCCAGGGCCATAGCCGCGCGGCTGGGAATCGACGAGGTGGTGGCCGAAGTGCTGCCGGACGGCAAGGTCGATGCGGTTCGCCGCCTCAGGGCCCGGTACGGGAAGGTCGCCTACGTCGGCGACGGCATCAACGATGCTCCGGCGCTGGCGGAGGCGGATGTGGGTCTCGCCATCGGCACGGGTACGGACATCGCAATCGAAGCGGCGGACGTGGTCCTGATGTCGGGCAGCCTGCAAGGCGTACCCAACGCGATCGCTCTGTCGAAGGCGACGATCGGCAACATCCGGCAGAATCTGTTCTGGGCGTTCGCTTACAACACGGCCCTGGTCCCGGTCGCGGCAGGCCTTCTCTATCCAGCCTACGGCATCCTGCTGTCGCCGGTGTTCGCCGCGGGGGCCATGGCCCTGTCGAGCGTGTTCGTGCTCGGCAATGCCCTGCGGTTACGCGCATTCAAGGTCGCCAACTGACAAGCCGCGGCGATCGACCCCATATGCGGGTCGGCTGCCGCACCACTCAAGGGAAAAGCCGATGAACATTGGGCGAGCTTCAAAAGCATCTGGCGTTTCGGCCAAGATGATCCGCTACTACGAACAGACCGGCCTCATTCCGGCGGCGGACCGCAAGTCTTCGGGCTACCGGGACTATTCGGACACCGACGTCCATTTGCTGCGTTTTGTGCGCCGCGCACGCGATCTCGGCTTTTCGATCGCCGAGATCAGCGATCTGCTTGGACTGTGGCGTGACGAAACCCGGCAAAGCTCCGAGGTCAAACGCCTGGCCCAGGGCCACGTCGACGCTCTGGAGGGGAAGATCAAGGCTCTTCAGGAGATGGTGCATACGCTCAACCTGCTGGTCGACGCCTGCCAGGGCGATCATCGCCCCCACTGCCCAATCCTGCAAAGCCTCGGAACTCAGACGGAGGATGGAGTTAGGTCTATCGAGCCTCGCCAGGGGGCGGTCGCCCGCCCATCGCTGCGATCAAGGACAGCGCCAGCGCGTACAGCAGTATCCTAGCAGCGGGAGTTCCACCTCACGGCACATCCATGCCCGCCACCGCAAGCAGAGCGGCGTCCCAGGGCTGAGAGAAACGGTCACCCGCGCCCTGCTGGAGGAGATCGGCCGACGCGGGCCCACTGACGTTGTCCTGACCAACAGTCGCGGCAACGCATGGACCGCTGACGGTCTGACGCACCAAATGGTCGACGCCTCGCCGGCGTCAGCCTGGAGGACACCGCCGAGATCATGGGGTGGAGCAAGGACCGGGTCGGCCGCATCGTCGCCCGCTACGTGGAACAGGACGGGGTCATAACGAGAATGGCCGAGCGCATCCGCCTGAACGAGACCGGAACGGAAACTCCCGAACAACGCCCAAATGACCGGAACCGGTCAACTGTCGGGACTCTAAGTGATTGAAATGATGGAGCGGCCGGGGGGAATCGAACCCCCGACATTCAGCTTGGGAAGCTGACGTTCTACCTCTGAACTACGGCCGCGCGAGGGGCGTCATAGCGGGTCGGAGCGATCGCCTCAAGGCGGGTCAGGCGTTCGTGCGCCCGCCGCCGACCTCGCCGGGCGGCACCGGGCGGCCGAAGTGGAAGCCCTGCAGGTAGTCGCAGCCGGCGGCCAGCAGCACCTCGCGCTGCGGCTCGCTCTCCACGCCCTCGGCCACCACCGTCATGCCCAGGGTCCGGGCCAGCTTGGTCACCGAGGCGACGATCATCGCCGCCTGGCGGTCGCGGGTCACGGCGTCGACGAAGGACTTGTCGATCTTGATGCAGTCGATGTCGAAGCGGTGCAGGTAGGTCAGGCTGGAGTAGCCGGTGCCGAAATCGTCCAGCGCGATGCGCACGCCGGCCGCCCGCAGCACCCGCAGGTTGTCGCGCGCCCGCTCGACGTCGTCGATGATCGCCGTCTCGGTCAGTTCCACCTGGATGCGCCCGGGCGGCAGGTCGCTGTCCTTCGCGTACTGCAGGATGCGCTCGCCGATGTTCTGGTAGAGGAACTGCCGCGCCGAGAGGTTGATCGAGACATAGAGCCCGCCCCAGCGGCGGCAGTCCTTCATCGCCTGGCGCATGATCCAGTCGCCCAGATCCAGGATCAGGCCCGTCTCTTCGGCGACCGGAATGAAGTCGGCGGGCGAGACGACCCCGAACGCGCTGCTGGTCCAGCGGACCAAGGCCTCGTAGCCGAGGGTCTCGCGGGACCGGGCGTCGACGATCGGCTGGTAGGCCATGGCGAACTCGCCCGCCCGCAGCGCGCGCTCCATCCCGGCCTCAAGCGACAGCCGGCGGCTCGACGAACGGGCGATCTCCGCGTCGTGCAGGCGAAAGCGGTTGCGGCCCTCCCGCTTGGCGGCGCGCAGGGCCAGATCGGCCTGACGCAGCAGGTCGCCGTTGTCCTGGTCGGGCCTCTGCACACAGACGCCGATGCAGGCGCTGACCTGGACCTCGTGTCCATAGACGCGGCGGCTCTGGGCGCAGACGCGCAGCAGCCGGCCGCAGAACTCGGCGACGCCCTGCTGGGTGAGGGATTCGGTGACGATGCCGAACTCATCGCCGCCCAGCCGCGCCAGCAGGCCGCCGCCGGGGACGGCGCTCCCCAGCGCCACGCCGATCTTGCGGATCAGGTCGTCGCCGGCCTCGTGCCCGAGGGTCTCGTTGACCAGCTTGAAGCGGTCGATATTGAGCAGGAAGACGGTCTGGTTCTGGAAGCCGTTGGCGATGCGAGCGGTCAGCTCGCCGACGAATCCGGCGCGATTGGGCAGGCCGGTCAGGCTGTCGTGGCGGGTGGCGTGCAGCGCGACGTCGAGCCGGGCCTGAATCTCGAGCTTCTCGAGTTCGAGCCTGCGGATCGTCTCATCGCGGTTGTCAAACCCCGTGGACCCGGCCTCGCCGGAGCGCGCCGCTGCGCCGCTCGTCAATGGTGGGTTCATCGCCCGACTCGAAAATGACCGCCCTTGCGGCCATGACAGCGGTGACATTGCCCTGAACGGGTTCAAGAAATCGCTAAGGCCGCCCCGGCGGACAGCTGCCAAGCCGATTGACGCCCTGCCCGGTCTCCCGCACGTTCCTTCAAACGATCGTTGGGAGAGCGACCATGGCGGACGGCGAGCACGGGGAAGAGGCGCGGGCGAAGTTCCACGCCATGACCGAGAGCACCCAGGAAGACTGGGCGATCATCGCCGGCGCCTCGGCCCAGTACGGCCGCGAACTGCCCGAGCGGATCGTCAGCCACCTGAACCTGCTGAAGGGCGACTGCGGCGGCTTCGTCGTCGACCGGCTCGAACACAGCCTGCAGACCGCCACCCGCGCCTTCCGCGATGGCCGGGACGAGGAGTACGTGGTCTGCGCGCTGCTGCACGACATCGGCGACGTGCTCTGCCCGCGCAATCACCCCGACATCGGGGCGGCGATGGTCTTCCCCTTCGTGTCCGAGGCCAACCACTTCATGGTCCAGCAGCACGGCATCTTCCAGGGCTACTACTTCTTCCACCACCTGGGCCTGGACCGCGACATGCGCGAGCAGTTCCGCGGCCATCCGCACTTCGAGTACACGGCCCAGTTCTGCCATCTGTACGACCAGGCGGCGTTCGATCCGAACTACGAGTCGATGCCGATGGAGGCCTTCGTGCCGATGCTGCACCGGGTGATGACCACGCCCAAGCGGTCGATCTACCTGCGGCCCAAGGTCGCCGCCGAGTAGCAAGAGACAGGGGCCCGGCGCGAACCGGACCCCCGCTTCAGAGCCTGCCGAGGCGTTCAGTCCGGCAGGCGTTCGGCCGCGATGCCCCGCGCTGCAAGTTGCGCCTGCACGCTGTCCTCGCCAACCAGGTGGGCGGCGCCCACGGCGATCACCGACACGCCGTTGCCGGCGAGCAGAGTCTGGATTTGCCCCGCCCAGTCCTTGTTTCGGCGGACCAGCAGCGCCTCATGGAGTTCCGGATAGTCGGCGGCCAGGTCCGCCACCATCAGCTCGTCCAGGGCCTGCGCGTCACCGGCGCTCCAGGCGGCGACCAGGGCGTCCAGCATGGCCGGTCCGGTCTCCATCTCGTCCAGGGCCGACAGCAGGAAGGCCAGCTCCACCGTCGGCGGCAAGTCGGCGAAGAAGCCGATCTGCTGCTCCAGCGTCTCCAGCGTGCGGATCGGCTTGCCGGCGTCGCGGGCGGCGGCCTTCAGCTTCGACTCCACGCCGCTGGCCGGGTCGTAGCCGGCCTTGACCAACGGCCCCATGCTGAGGGTCAGGGCCGCCAGCCACGGCCGCAGGGGTTCCAGCGCCGCGCCGCTGGCGCCCATGCCGGCCGCCGCCGCGTCCAGCCGAGCCTTCTGCTCGGCGCTGAGCTTGCTGCTCAGCGGGTTGGCCGGGTCCAGGCCGTAGCGGCGGACCAGCGGCTGCATGGCCGCAGGGTCATCCGCCTCGACCTCGATCCACAACTCGTCCGCCTCGCCCAGCGCCTTGTCGATGGCGGGCGAGCGCCAGACGGTGTCGGGCCGCAGCACATGGACCGTGCCCAGAAGGTAGAGGGTGGAGTCGGCGTCCCTGACGACCCAGACGGCGGGGTCGGCGGCGGCGGGCAGGGCCGCGAAGGTGGTGGCGGTCAGGACCGCGAGGGCGGCCAGGCCGCGTTTGAGGCGCGTGAACATGGAAGTCCTTTTGAGCAAACTCGACGTCGGAAATCGGGCGGAAGCGGCGACGGCCTATTTCAGGAAGCGATCGACGGCGGCGGCGAAGGCGTCCGGCTGGTCGAGCATGACAAAATGCAGGGCGCCGTCGACCACCACGAGGGTCTTGTCAGGCAGGGCGGCGTAGTTGCCTTCGTAGAGCGGCTGGACGAACCCGGCGCCCACGCCCATGGCCTCGTCCCGGGCGTAGACGACCGTCACCGGCGTGGTGACCTGCGCCAGACCGGGGCGGAGGTCGGTGGTCATCACGTCGTACATCGTCCGCGCCATCACCGAGCGATCGGAAGCCTTGGACCAGGCCAGGGTATCGACGCGGCCCTGGGGCGACTTGACCAGCCCGGCCATGCTCTGGGCCTGGCCGGCGGCATAGGCTTCGTCGCTCTGGCCGATCAGCATGTCGCGCAGGCCGGCGGCGCGGGCGGTGATCGACTCGACGGTCGTGGCCGGTCCCATCAGCACGCTGAAGAACGGCAGGGCGTCGACGATCATGATCCGGTCGGCCAGGCCGGGGTGGCGCTGGGCGATCATCAGGGCGGTGAACCCGCCCATCGAGTGGCCGATCAGGGCGGGGCGCTCCAGACCCTGCGCCTTGATGTAGGCGGCGATCTCGTCGGCCAGCGGGGCGACCACCGGACCCTCGCCATTGCCCCCGACCGGTTCCCCGGCGAAGCCGCCGACCTGGACGAGGTGGACGCGATTGCGACCCTCGAGCCGGGCGGCGGTGTCGGCCCAGACCGCCCGGGAGGAGGCGAGGCCGGGGATCAGGATGACGTCAGGCCCCTGCCCGCGCACCTCGACGGTGAAGCGGGCCGGTTCGGCGGCCAGCGCCGGCGCGGCGAGGCCGGCCAGACTGGCGATCAGGGCAAGGCAGGCGAGGAAGGCTGTACGCATGGGAGGGGGTCCGTTGGCAGAAGTGAGGGAGCGCGCGCGGGTCTGTCGATGGCGCGGCGGATGACAGGGTCGAGGCCCGTCGACCGGCGGCCGGGCCTCAGGCCTGGCCGTCGTCGAAGATGGCTTCGATGGGCTGCCCGAACAGGCGGGCGATGCGGAAGGCGAGCGGCAGGGACGGGTCGTACTTGCCGGTCTCCAGGGCGTTGATGGTCTGGCGGGAGACCTCGAGCTTGTCGGCCAGATCGGCCTGGCTCCAGTCGCGCTCGGCCCGCAGGACCTTGAGGCGGTTCTTCATGGCATCGCCCTACCGGTAGCGGCGCTTGATGAACGGCTGCGCCACGCCCATGCCGAAGCAGAAGATCGGGAAGGCCCAGAAGGACGGCAGCTTGGGCGCCTCGGCGTAGATCTCCAGGAAGCCCCAGACCGTCATGATGGCCAGGGTCAGCCCGACGCCCCAGAGCATGGACTCCACGAGGATGTTGCGGACGAACTCGTCGCCCTCCTCGCGCAGGTACAGGCCCATGATGGCGATGATCGCCAGCAGCGGCAGGGCCGGCAGCAGGGCCAGGCCCCAGGCGGCAGGGCCGGTCGGCTCGTACCGGTTGAAGACCCAGCTGACGGTGAAGATGATGGCGACATAGAGGGTCATGGCGAGGGCGAAGCGGGCGATATAGCGCTTCTGGGCGGGATTGGTGGGCTTTCCGTCCATCGGAAATCTCCTTCGAGAGGGGGCTTGTCAGCGGTTGCGGATGAGCCACCAGCCGGCCCAGCAGACGCCGTAGCCGACCAGCATCAGGGTGAGGGTGAAGACGACGCCGGCGACGAACACTCCGGCGTCGGCGGGCGTGAAGCCGAAGCCCTCGACCGTCCCCCGGGCGACCTGCAGCAGGGCGAGGGCGGCGGCCAGAACCACGACCATCCCCGCCGACCCGCCCCAGAACCAGCTGAACTTGTGAGCCTCGCGCACCGCCTCGTCGACCCCGGCCCACCAGCGGGCGCTCAGCCACAGGGTGGCGACGCCGAGGGCCAGGATCGCGACGGCGACGGCGACCGGCGGAACCTCCAGGCCCAGGCCATCGGCCAGGCCGCCGGCGCCGCCGACGACCAGTCCAAGGCCGGCGCATATGGCCAGCAGCTTGACGAAGCTCTGCGGTTTGCGAGTGCGGGCCTGGGTCGTCACGTCGTCTCTCCTTGTCGTTTTGACAAGGGAGCTTGTCACACAGGCGTCGACATTATGTCAAGCACCCTGTACATTTTGTCTGAGAGGCTTGTCGCCGCCCGGCTATTTCCAGGCGCGGAAGTGTTTGGACAGCTTCAGCCCCTGCCGCAGGTAGTGGGAGCCGTCCTCGCCGTAGAGGCGGGTCGGCCTCGCGGTCAGCGGCTCATAGACCAGGCGGGCGACCGTCTGGCCGTCCTCGAGCAGGAACGGCGTCTCGTGGCTGCGCACCTCGAGCACGCCCTTGGAGCCTCGGGAGTGGGTCTCGTCGGCCCCGAAGCCGGGGTCGAAGAAGCCGGCGTAGTGGACGCGGAACTCCCCCACCGCCGGATCGATCGGCGTCATCTCGGCCGCCTGATCGACGGGAATCTCGATGTCGTCCTTGGAGGCCAGGATGTAGAACTCGTTGGGATCGAGCAGCAGCTCGCCCTTGGGCGATTCCAGCAGCTCCCAGAAGTCGCGCGGATCGTGGCCGTCCTCCTTGTCGAGGTCGATGATCCCGGCGTGGCGACGCCCCCGGAACCCCGCCATGCCGGTCGACAGGTCGACGCCGACGTCACGGCTGGCCAGCCGGGGCGGCGTGCCGCGCTTGAGCCGAAGCTGGTTCAGCCGCGTGCCGGTGCGGGCCAGGACGGAAAAGGTCTGCGGCGCGATCTCGACATACAGCGGCCCGGTGTAGCCCTCGGCCACGTCGTCGAAGGCCGCGCCGTGGTCGGTCAGCAGCCGCACGAAGACATCGACCCGGCCGGTCGAGCTCTTGGGGTTGCCGCGCGCCGCGACGCCCCTGGGCAGGGCCAGTCGCTCCTGGACCTCGGCGATATAGACGCAGCCGCGCTCGAACACCGCCCCCTGGCTGAGGTCGAGCTGATGCATGGCCACGTCGGGCAGCCGCTCCATCACCCGCCGGTGGCGCGGCAGGAACGAAGCCCGGACCCGCCAGGCGCGCTCGCCCAGCCTCAGGTCGAGACTGGCCGGCTGGACCTGGTCCTTGTCGAAGGGCGTGAGCGAGCTGATGGCCCCCTGGGCGATCAGATCCTCGATGGCCTGGCAGGGGAGAATCCCCGCGGAAAGAGCGTCATTCATCGTCGGGCCATTACTCATGGCCCTTGGGGGGAATTGCAAGTGACGGATGGAAGACGCGGGGGTGGAGGGATGCCGAGCTTGTCGGCGGCGCAGCGAAGCTGAACCTGCCTGCCGCCGCTTGCCCGACCCGGTCCTTATTGACAAGACCAAGCCATCGCCCTCAGGGTCTCTGGCCGATTTGCTGGCGAGTGGACGACGAGAGAACCATGAACGAGACACGGGAAACAGTCGAGCGGTCCGCCGATCGCGAGCCCTGGACCGCGCCGGAGCTGTTGGTGGTGGACGTCGCGTCGGAAACCGAAGCCTTCAACGGCGGCGCCGGCGACTCCAATACCGGCAGCTGAAGACGACGCTTCCGGGCGTCGGTCGCCGGGTCACGGCGCGCCGGCCCTGGACGCGAAGTCCATACAGGCTATGCCATGCAGGAAGCGCCAGCGCCGCCGCATCGCATAGCCGGCGTCGTTCGCCACGGCGTGGTCCGGCCCATCGGCGATATCGGCGCGCAGACCCGGCACATCGAACATCTCCGCGATCGGCTCGATCCTGGCCGCCGTCTCGATCGCCTCGGTCAATTGGCGGCGGCCGCGCGCCACGCGATAGGACCAGTCGGCGGTCTGCAGGCCCTTGACGGTCGGGGTGCGATAGACCGTCTCGGGCACGCGCGGAGCGAACACGCGGCGGTACAGCCGTCGCGTTTCTCCGCCTGAGCCGATGATTTCCGGCGGCATCGCCAGGATCAGCCGCAGCAGCCGCTGGTCACGACAGGGATCGCGCTGATCCACGCCCTGCCCCGCCAGATGCATCTTGTGGAAGGGCCCGGGGTCCATCTGGGTCATCACGCTGTGGACCGTCGCCCGCCAGCGCACATTGGGATCGAAGTAGGTCGGATCGTGCGGCCGTCGCCCGCGCTCGGCCGCGACCATCGCCTCGAAGCCCCCCGCCGACAGGGGCGAAAACGGCAGCCGGGCGGGCGACGACTGGCCCGCGGCGCGGCGGATGAGGCTGTCCAGCGCCCGCGGCAGCAGCGGCCCGATGGCGGCGTAGGCGTGGCCCTTGCGCGAGGCGCCGTTCCGGTCGCCAAACAGGATGTCGCCCATCACCCCCGCGACATGGCCTGTGGCGAGGCGCTCTGGCAGCATCAGCCCGGCCGTGGGGCTGACAGTGACGTTGCCGTAGGTCGCCGTCAGCAGCACCCGCTCCCCCCGGGCCTGCATCCGGCGCTGGATATCGAGGATCCAGGTCCAGTTGCAGAGGTTCCGCACAGGCTGGTTCAGGGTCTCGTAGATGCCGGGGAGATCCTCGCCGATCGCGCGCCCGTCGCGGCCGACCATCTCGTGGCGAATGTTGGGGAAGCGGGCGGCCGTCAGGGCGGCGAGCGCCGACTCATCGATGATGCGGCCCGGCGGGACGTGCAGGGGAACATCGGCCATCGGGACGGCGGTGTAGGCGCTCAGCCCCTCGCCGCGCTCGGCGAGAATCGCGGCGGCCGTGGCGGTCACCGCCGAACTGTCCAGGCCGGCGCTGAGGTGGCTGGCGACGGGGCCCCGCGCCCGCAGCCGGTCGCGGACGCAACGATCAAAGGTCTCGCGATAGAGGTCCGCGTAGTCGTCCTCCCGGCGGAGGCGGAGCCGTTCCGGAGCCGGAAAGTCCCACCAGCGGTCAACGGTCTCGCGCCCGTCGGCATGGACGGTCAGCCGGGTTCCGGGCTCGACCCGGTCGATCCCGATGTGGAAGCTGCCCGTCCCCTGTTCCGGCAGGCGGGCGGCATAGGCGCGGACCGCGTCCAGATCGGCGCCCCGGGCGACCCCGGGCAGCGCATGGAGACCGGGATACAGGCTGGCGAAGGCGATCCGGCCGGGCTGGCGGGTCACGAAGATCGGCCTTTCCCCCAGTGCGTCGCGGACGAGGTGGAGCGCCCGCTGCTCGCGGTCCCAGACGGCGAAGGCGAAGTCGCCCAGCAGCCGCGACGGCGTGGCCAGCGTCCAGCGCTCCCAGGCCAGCAACAGCATGTCGGCGTCGGCCATGCCCGCGGCGCGCGCCGGCTCGACGCCGAGCGCGGCGGCCAGTTCGGGCCGGTTGTCGAGTCGCAGGTCCGCCACGAGCACGAACCGGCCGCCGCCGCCGATCAGCGGCTGTCGGTCGTAGTCGTCCTCGGGCAGCAGTCGCGACAGCCGGCTGCCCAGGGCGATCGCCCCGCCGTCCCAACCGCCCGCCTGGTCGCGCCCGAACGGGGCCAGCGCCGCCTGCATGCGGACGAGGTCTTCGCCGGCCCCGCCCCGTCCGCTCCAGTTCCATAGACCCGCGATGGTGCTCATGCCCGACCCCGGACCGGTTTGACCGGGCGGGCGGACGCGATCGCGGCGCCGGCGGCGGCCTGTTCGATCCAGTCACAGAGGGCGGGCACCCCGGCCAGGTCGTCGGGCCGCCGCAGCGTGACCACGGGCGTGCGCCGCGCCAGGGCGAGGGACCAGGCGAACTGGGCCTGCCCCCCGTCCAGCGCGTCGCCGACGCGATGCCGGTAGACGAAGGTCTTCAGCAGAGCGGCCGCCCGTTGCCAATCCACCCTCTCGCCGCGCAGGCCTTCGCCGGGCTCGCCCTTGCTGAGGATGACCACCAGCCCCAGCGGCGTCGGCGTGCGCCGGAACGCCCCCTCGAGGGGCAACTGGAACTTGTCCAGGTGCGCGTGGACGCGCAGCGCCGGATCGAGCCTGTCGCCGGCGACCGCGGCGGTGTTCGCCCAGACCTTGATCGCCGCCCAGCCGGGCTGGACCAGCAGGGAGCCGGGATCGATGATCGCCTGGTCGTCGGTCAGCAGGCCATGGCCGCGCGCGATCAGCGCCCGGGCCGTCGTCGACTTGCCGCTGCCGCTGTGACCGGCCAGCGCCACGGCGCTGTCGCCGATCTCCACCACGCAGGCGTGCAGCGGGGGCGTTCCGCGCTGATGACACAGGATGCCGATGGCCTGTCCGAAGACCCAGTTGTGCAGGACCGCGTCCGTCGCGCCGTCGGCGGCCTCGACGGTGATCTCGCGCCCCCCGCGGATCAGGGCCGTCACGGCTCCCGGAACCTCCAGAAACGCGTCGCCGTCGGCGTGCAGCGACAGGTGCGGGCCCTCCCAGTTCCGGGCGGCGCGGGGGCGCCGGACGGGCCGGAACCGGATTGTCACGTCGGCGTCGCCGGCCGCCTCGGCGGCGACGAGAAACCGGAACGCCCTGTCGCTGTCCACCAGCAGTCCGTTCAGACGGTAGCGGTGCGTCTTCCCGCCCCTCGCCGCCGGCGTGGCGGACGGGCCGACCGTCATGCGCGCCGCACCAGTTCCGCCGCCTCCAGCCGCGCGAAATAGGCCAGGACATCCGCCTGGATCTGGCCGAGCTCGCCGTCGTAGGCGCCCAGGAGCCGATCACAGACGTCGGACACCGCGGTGGGCCCGTCGATCATCGCCCAGATTCTTGAGCCGACCGGGTCGAGATGGAAGTACTTGCCCGAGTCGACGTCCATCATCACCAGGGCGCCATCGACCTCTGCCGACAGGAGACTGTCGTTGCGGACAAAACGGCGCTCAAGGGTGATCATCAGGGCGTCCCCGGGCCGAAATCCACTGCCCCAACGCCTACCATGCGCCCGACGGCCGCCGCAATCGGGGCCGCAAGACCCCTGCGGCTCCGCCGACGGTCGGACAGGCCGTCAGGTCAGTGGTGCGCCTTCTTCACGCCCGCGCCCATGCCGAGCAGATAGATCCCCGCCCCGACGCCGAACAGCAGCAGCGCCTCGCTCAGGCTGCCCATGGCCCGCATCTCGACCGGCGAGTAGCGAGCGATCGGTTCGGCCAGCACCAGGATGAGAACGTTGAGCAGGCCCAGTAGCCCCAGGATGGCGGCGAACACGCGGAACACAAACGCAAGCGGCATGGAACCCTCCCCGTCTGACGAAGCGTCAAGGTTAACACACAAATTCGCGGAACACGGGTCGGGTTCCCGACATGGAACTAGTTCGCGGCGACCCGGCCCTTGCGGCGGCCGGTGATCCGCACACGGACCAGCCAGAATGCCATCGCGACCAGCGCCAGCAGGGGCGGCGCGGCCAGGTGCGGTCCCCGGATGGCGGCCGGCATCTCGTCTGCCTGCCCCAGGAAGAAGGCCGCCGCCGCGATGGCCAGCGCCAGGCACATGCGCCACAGGTGCCGCGCGATACGGTCCGCGCCGGCCAGGCCGCGCCGGGCGATGACCCGCAGGTCCATCGCCGCCGCCAGCGCCGCCACGGCCCCGAACAGGTAGTAGACGACCGCGAACGGCCCTTTTGCCGACAGGCCGAAGAGGCCGGCCATCAGCACCACGGCCGCGACCCACGCCAGGCCCACGACTTCGAGGCGGCCGCCCTCCCCGTCCCTACGCCGGGCCGCCAGCAAGGCCGTTCCGACCAGGTAGATGGTCAGCGACGAGGCCAGGATGTTGAGGTCCTGCTTGTGGAGGACCGACAGCGCGCCGCCGACCCCGGCCATGACCAGCATCGACACGACGAAGACCGTCCCGGCCACCCGGTGAACCCGCTCGCCCTTGCGCGCGATCACCGCCGTCGCGCCCGCCAGCAGGGCGACCCCGCCGGCCGCCACATGGACGATGATCGCCGCCGCTTCGCCACTCACGCCATCTCTCCCTTTATTATGCGCAGCGAGAACAGGCTGAAGCCGACCATGCCGCCGATCATCAGCAGGGTCAGCGCCAGCAGCAGCCCGGCCATGGCGAAATGCGCCCGGTCGCCGCCGCGCTCGCGGACCCGCAGGTACAGCTCCAGCACCGCCAGCGGCAGCAGGTAGCAGCCGAACTGCCAGACATCGTGGAAGGGCTTCAGGGCCACCGGCCCGCCGTTGATCATGATCCACAGGATGAACCCCACGCGCGTGAACCACTGCGCGTTCGAGACCAGGTACAGGCGCATGGCCCACCGGCGGTGGACGACGAAGTCCCGCCGCACCGCCGTCCGCCAGGCCATCACGGCGCAGGACAGGATCAGCACCCCGTTGGTGGTCGTCGCGATTCGCCCGAGCAGGTCCGGGTTAGAGCCCCTCACCCAGACGAGGTAGAACCCCGACAGGCTCAGGCCCACCGCGGTGACGAGGAAGAGCCGCCCGTTCCAGCGATGGAACCGTGGAAACCGCGACCGCACCCACGGGATCAGCTGCAGCGCGCCCCCGAACGCGATCATCCCCGCCGCCAGGGCGTGGGTCGCGAACGTCAGGTTCCCTGCCAGGTCGCCGGCCACGTAGCCCTTGAAGACAAGCCCGTTGCGCGCCCAGGCCGCGAAATTGCCGGTGAAGGTCGACGGGCCGTAGAAGGCGACGATGTAGCTGAGGAACGCCCACTGGCCTGCCAGCGCGCTCGCCAGCCAGAACCCGGCGGCGCCGGTCAGCGTCGCGGTCGCCGCGCGCCCCGGCCTGGTTACAGACTTCACACTTGTCGCTCCGCTCCGGGACCCTCAGGCTGGAGGCTGATCGACACGCGGCCGGATGGACATGACGCCAGGCGACAAAAGCATGATCGCAGGTTTCACGGGACGGCGGGCCCATGGCTGATCCCACGGTCTCGGCGGGACTGGCCAGAGGCCTGGTCACGGTCGCGGACAAGCGCGGCGCCGACGAGGCCGTCCTGCTGCACCGCGCCGGGATCGACCCGGCCGTGCTCACGGACCCGGACAACCGCGTGCCGTTCGCCGCCTATGTCACGCTGATGCGCGAGGCCAAGGCGATGACGGGCGACACCGCCCTGGCCCTGCACTACGCCGAGGAGCTGGACATGGGCCAGTTCTCGGTCGTCGGCCTGATCGCCGACGCCGCCGAGACGATGCTGCACGCCTTCGCCCAGCTGAACCGCTACGGGCAACTGGTGGTCGAGGTGGACGGGCTGGTCGACGGCGCCCGCTTCACGCTTGAACCCTCGGCGGAGGGCCTCTGGTTGATCGACAACCGCGCTGATCCAAACGCCTTCCCCGAACTCACTGAGTCGACCTTCGCCCGGATGACGGTCGGCTCACGCCAGTTCGACGACGAGCCCTTCATCCGCGCCGTTCACGTCACCCATCCGGCCCCGCCGCATGCGGCCGAGTACGACCGGATCTTCCGCGTGCCGGTCATGTTCGACAGCACCCGCAACGCGGCCCTGCTCGACCACCGCTGGCTCACCTTCAAGCTGGCCCCGGCCCCCCGCTTCGCCTTCGGCATCCTGACCAGCCACGCCGACGCCCTGCTGAGGGATCTGGAGGCGAGCAAGTCGCTGCGGGCCCGGGTCGAGCGCCTGATACTGCCGATCCTGCACACGGGCGAGGCCGGGGTGGACCGCATCGCCGGCGAGCTGGGCCTGAGCCGCCAGACCCTGTTCCGCCGGCTCAAGACCGAGGGCGCGACGTTCGAGAAGATCCTCGACGACCTGCGGCGGCGGATGGCGCTGGACTATCTGGGGGCCAGGAAGGTGTCGGTGAACGAGACCGCCTACCTGGTCGGCTTCTCCGATCCCGCCGCCTTCTCGCGCGCCTTCAAGCGCTGGACCGGCCACAGCCCGAGAACGCTGCGCGCCGCCCGCGCGGCGAAGGTCTCCTGAGGCCTGGGCTGATCCAGGAGGGGGCTGCTTCCGTCGATCGACGGTAGCGGTCCCCCAATTCGAGGCTCCGGAGACATATAGTCTGGAGACAAATGGAGACATTTCGCCCCTTTCGGCCCCTTCCCGAACCCCGGCCGCCCTCGGTTTGATCCCCACCCTGCGGGGCGGGGTTAGACTCCGCCCATGAGCGACGACCTGGACAGCGAAATCCTTGCGCGGGACGCGGAAACGGCGGCCCGGGCGGCGTGGAGCCGGACGCGGCGGCCGGCGGCGGCGGCCGATCTGCCCCCCCCCCTGTCTCGCCCGGCGGGCTGGCGCGACGATGGGGAAGCGGGACACCCTGCCCTCGCGCGGTCGCGCTCAGTGCGGCGTCGGCATCTGCACGATCTTGCCGAAATCTCGCCGGTCTCGCGCGGATCGGTCGGGATTTTCGCGGCGATTTGCAGGTCTCTCCAGTTCCCTGAAAGGCCTTTCAGTATTCCGCCGGGCGAGCCCGCTTGACCGGGCGGGCCGGTTTCCTGTTGATGCCGGCCATTCATTCAGGAAAGCCGTAGCCATGGCCGAAGACCCCGACAGCTGGGAACCCGCCACCCGCCTCATCCGCGGCGGGCTGATGCGCAGCAACCACGGCGAGACCTCCGAGGCGCTCTATCTGACCCAGAGCTTCGCCTACGAGAGCGCCGGCGCCGCCGACCGCCGGTTCTCCGGCGAGGACCCGGGTTTCGTCTATTCGCGCTACGCCAACCCCACGACCCAGATGTTCGAGGAGCGGTTGGCGCTGCTGGAGGGGGCGGAATACTGCCGCGCCCTGGCCTCGGGCATGGCGGCGGTGCATGTGGCGCTGACCGGCCTCCTGAAGGCGGGCGACCATCTGGTGGCCGGCCGGGCGCTGTTCGGGTCCTGCAACTGGATCGTGGCGCAGTACCTGCCGCGCTTCGGGGTCGAGACCACCTTCGTCGACGCCACCGATCTGGACGCCTGGAAGGCGGCGATGCGGCCCAATACCAAGGTCGTGCTGCTGGAAAGCCCGGCCAATCCGCTGCTCGAGATCACCGACATCGAGGAGGTGGCGAAGATCGCCCACGCCGCCGGGGCGAAGGTGGTGGTCGACAACGTCTTCGCCACCCCGATCTTCCAGAAGCCGCTGACGATGGGCGCCGACGTGGTCGTCTATTCGGCCACCAAGCATATCGACGGCCAGGGCCGGGTGCTGGGCGGGGCGATCCTGGGCGACAAGCAGC
This sequence comes from Caulobacter sp., assembly GCA_031426695.1. Lineage (GTDB taxonomy): Bacteria > Pseudomonadota > Alphaproteobacteria > Caulobacterales > Caulobacteraceae > Caulobacter. Next base: position 213,526 of record JASJPM010000001.1, on the reverse strand, counting down.
TGCTCGAGGACGCCTATCGCGACATCATCCGCCACACCGGCCCGGCCATGTCGCCGTTCAACGCCTGGGTGCTGCTCAAGGGGCTGGAGACGCTGGACCTGCGGGTGCGCCGCCAGACCGAGACGGCGGCGGCGCTGGCCGACCTGATCGCGGACAGCCCGAAGGTCGCGTCGGTGCGCTATCCCGGCCGCGAGGACCATCCCCAGGCGCTGATCGCCCGCAAGCAGATGAGCGGCTTTTCCAACCTGCTGGCCTTCGACCTGGGCTCGCGCGAGGCCGCCTGGCGGTTCCTCGACGCGCTGGAGATCGTCGACATCTCCAACAACCTGGGCGACGCCAAGTCGATGGCCACCCACCCCTCGACGACGACGCACCGGGCCATGCCGGAGGACAAGCGGCTGGAGATCGGCCTGACCGAGGGCTTCGTACGGATGTCCGTCGGGCTGGAGGACCTGAAGGACCTGACCCGCGACGTTTGCCGGGCGCTGGACGCCGCCTGATGACCCGCATCCGCCGCCGCGGCACGCCGGACAATCCGGTGTACGAAGCCCGCACCCGGGACATCCTGGTGCGGGTCGCGCCGGCCTACATGGCCGAGCAGTCGCAGCCCGAGGCGGGCCAGTGGCTGTGGTCCTACGTGGTCGAGATCGAGAACCACGGGACCCAGACGGTGACCCTGATGTCGCGCCACTGGATCATCACCGACGCCCGCAACCGGGTCGAGGAGGTTCAGGGCCCGGGCGTGGTCGGCGAACAGCCGGTGCTGGGGCCCCGCGAGGCGTTCCGCTACAACTCCGGCTGCCCGCTGACGACGCCGTCCGGCAGCATGCGCGGGACCTACCAGATGGTCACCGCCGCCGGCGAGGCCTTCGACGTCGAGATCCCGGCCTTCTCGCTGCACCTGCCTGGCGCGTTGCGGCGGGTGAACTGAGATCGGCGTTCAGCGACCTGCGCAGGGCCGGTTCGCCCCGGGACGACCAAGGCGTCCGCGCCTGCACCTGCGCATCAGACCAAGCCGCCGCCTCCGAACACACCTAGACTCCCGCGATGCGGAAAACGAAGTCCCCACCTCACTGCCGGCCAATTTCGGTCCTCAAATACTCATTATGGGTCCAACTTTATACTTACCGTTACGTTCGTGTAAGCGGCTATTACCCGTACCGGGTAAAATATCACTGACCAAACGGGCCGCGATTAACGCATCGGAAACCGCAACAACTCGATGCTTCGGCCGTGTTGCAACGGTAGAACGCCATGATGACAATCCTCGGACCGGCCGCCCTGCCAGGTCATATCGCTCCGGCCCGGCCGGACGGTGCGGCGGCGGCGACGCCCGCCGGGGCGGAACCGGTCACCGCGCCCCAAGCCTCGCGGCTGATCATTGATCGTGACCGCCAGAGCGGCGCGTACGCCTTCACCGTCGTGAACGCCAAGACCGGCGAAGTGATGTCGCGACTTCCCGTCCGGGCCGTCTCCGACATCGCCGCGGCGGCGGACTACCGGCCCGGCAGCATCGCAAGACTCAGTGTTTGAAAGCCCCGGCGCGCGCGCCATCTATGGATCTAGTGACAGAGCCATGCGTGTAGAGGTGAGCCCCTCCAACCCATCGCCGACGGGTCCGCGCGCCGAGACATACGGTTGAATCCATGAACGACCAATACGATGCCGACAAGGAGAAGTACCTTCTCGCGCAATCCATCGATCATTTTCTGAATACAGCATCCATGATGTCCAGGACCTTCATGAACGATTACACGACGATGATCGTGTTCATGTCGATACTGAGGGCATCTGCCAGTCACCTGAACCGCGATCGCAGCCCAAGCCCCGAGGCTGTGTCAGGCGTCTTCCCGGACACGTTGCGGCGACCGGTCTCGATCCTCGCCATCTCCGACCTGACCGGCTTTCCCTACGAGACGACACGCCGACACGTTCTCAAGCTGGTCGAGAACGGCTTCTGCAGCAGATTGGGGTCCCGGGAGTTCATCGTTTCCGAGGATGTCCTGAGGGGCGAGGGCTTTACCCGGATGGCGACGGAGAACCGACCGCTCCTCGTCGACTTCGTGGATCACGTCCACCAGAAGCTGGAGTCCTTCAGGTCCGGAAGCGTCTCGCCGGACGACAGCGACATCACGGCGGCGCCGGCGCGGTGAGAAGGTCGACCCCGGACAGAAGCCTTGTCAATCTGGAGCGCTCGGGATCCACCGCGCGTATCCTGAACCTCCTCTCTGTGCACCGGCGACAGGCCGGGAACCCTGCCCTTCAGGACAGGCCAATGTTCAAGAGCCGCGCGCTCAATCAGGCGATCATCCTGAAGCACCGCCTTCGCCCCCACGAGCGGGAGCTGTTCTCGACATCACGAACCACCGCGACGAAGGTCATCATACCCTTGGACAGATCCGACCTGAGGGCCGGCGGCCAGTCCTTCTTCATCGGAGAGGAGCGCGCCGGGCACATCCTCGAAACGCACTTCTCGGACAACTCGCGCCTGACCTCGCAGGATCAAACCCTCCTCGAGATCTTCGACGACATTCCATCAATGGACCCGTTCCTGCTCCGCGAAACCCTGGCGCGGAACGGCTACCTGCCCGCACTGGAATACTTCAACATCAGTGAAGCCGACCTGATCCGGATGCGCGAGTTCGTCGAGTCGGAGATGGCCGGACTAACAAATCTGGTGGCGGCCAATGACGGACGCGGCGCAAGCGACTTTACGCAGAAGCTTCTGGCCGAGACCCCGGATGCATCCTTTGCGCCGCTGCGCGAAGCGCTCAGAATGGACGCTGGACAATATCGCGACGGAATCTTCGCCTGGCGCGGCCTGCTGTACTACAAGTGGATATGCTCATCCACCTTGCGCGAGAGCTCGAAGACCTGTGTCGAGATAAGCAATTTTGTGCCCGCGCCGCCAAGAAGCTCCGAGAACGCGGAATATATTCGAGAAGCTAGGAACAGGATCAATAGCTCAATCAGCCGGGCGGTCGCCTATATCATTCAGGCGCTCAGCGACTACGATTCATCCTACAACATATTCCTCGCCGAGGAGCGTCCGTCGGAATTCAGGGATTTTCTTCTGAACGCGCCGGCGACGTTCGTGCGCCTTGGCGAGGTGATCGGCTCCCTGCAGCATATCAACAGTTTCTGGGCCTTCCGGATGGGCGCGCTCAACCGCGGCAGGACAACCGAAGCCGATTTCGTCGATATGCTGATCGACTTCCTGTCGAGCCTCGCGTTCGAGCCCGATGGCATGACATCCGCACCGGCCGCGAGGCTCAGGATGGGCGCCTGACAGGCGCGACTTCTCCCCCTGCACGGAGAGTTGCACGCCGCGCGGTTCAGTCACATCCTCACCTTCAGATCGTCCGCAGAGACGACGGAGGAAAACATGGACACGACGCTCGGGCTGCCGGCCATCCGGACCATCCGCCTTTCGACGCCCTTCGGCTGGCTGGCCGAGGGCTGGCGGGATCTGATGAAGGCGCCGGCGCCGCTGCTGCTCTACGGCTTGGCCGTCGCGGCCGCGAGCTTCGCGCTCTGCTACGGCGTCTACGCCACCAACGGCGCGTTCTGGGTGCTGGCCCTGACGGCGGGGTTCGTGATCATCGCCCCGATCCTCGCCATGGGCCCCTACGAGGCCGGCCGCCGTCTGGACCTGGGAGAACGCCCCCGGCTGGGCCAGATCCTGTTCGTCCGCTCCGCCTTCCGCCAGGACGTCGCCTACCTCAGCCTGCTGCTGGTGCTGATCTACTTCCTGTGGGGCCGCATCGCCCAGATCGTCTACGGCCTGTCGACCTTCCACGTGCACCGCGACGTCGAGTCGCTGGTCGCCTTCGCCGTCGGCTCGAGCGAGGGGCACAGCATGCTGATGATCGGCGCCCTGACCGGCGGCGCCCTGGCCTTTGTCACCTACGCCCTGGTGGTGGTGTCCGCGCCGATGCTGCTGAACCGCAACGCCAACGTCTTCGCGGCGGTGGCGACCAGCGTGCGGGCCGTCAACGCTAACTTCTTCCCGCTGCTGCTGTGGGCGGTGATCATCACCGCGCTGCTGCTGGCGTCCGCCGCGACGGGGTTCCTGGCGCTGGTCGTGGTCTTCCCCTGGCTCGGTCTCGCCAGCTGGCGAGCCTACAGGGCGTTGGCCGACGACATCGACCCGCAGCCTGATCAGACCGCCGGCGGCGTCATCGCGTAGACGCGCGAGCAGTACTCGCAGGTCACCCGGATCTTGCCGTCGTCCTCGACCATCTCGATCCGTTCCTCGTCGGTGAAGCTGGCCAGGACGGTGACGATCCGCTCCTCGGTGCAGCGGCACGAAGCCCTCAGCGGCCGGGGCTCGAACACCCGCACGCCGTCCTCATTGAACAGCCGCCACAGCAGGGTGTCGGCCGGCAGGGTCGGGTCGAGCAGCTCGTCCTCGCGGGTGGTGTCGAACAGGATCTGGGCCCGGGTCCAGGCGTCCTCGGTCGAGCCGCGCGCCGCGTCGGCGGCGATGTTCTGGATCAGCAGGCCGCCAGCGCGCCAGAGCGGTCCCTCGCCGGTGTCGACCTGGCCCACGGCCAGCCGGATGCGGGTCGGGGTCTGTTCGGACTGGGCGAAATACTCCTCGGCGCACAGGGCCAGGGTGTCGCCCTCGATCGAGGTCACGCCCTGGTAGCGGTCCATGTCCGCCCCCTGGTCGATGGTCATGATGAAGACGCCCTTGCCCAGCAGCGCCCGCGCGCCGGGTCGGGCGGTCTCGGTCATCACCGCCGCCAGCCGCTCGGCGTCGAACCGGCAATAGCCGCGCATCGAGCCCTCGGTGTCGTAGTCGACCACCACATAGGCCACCGGCCCGTCGCCCTGGGCCTGGACGATCAGCCGGCCGTCGAACTTCAGGCTGGAGCCGACCAGCGCCGCCAGGGCGCAGGCCTCGCCGAGCAGGTTGGCGACGGGCAGCGGATAGTCGTGGCGGGTCAGGATTTCATGCACCGACGCGCCCAGGCGCACGATGCGGCCCCGCACGGGCCAGCCCTCGATCTGGAAGGCGGCGACAAGATCATCGGCGGGAAGGTTCAGGGTCTCGGTCATGGGGCGGCCATATAGGGGTTCATGCGCCCGGTTGCGAGCCGTGCGCGTTCGGGGCATGAAAACCGCCCCCGCATTTCCGGAATGTATCGTACCATGTCGCCTGTCATTCGCGGCCTTGTCGCCGCCCTCGCCCTGCTCTGCGGCCTGCCCGCGGCGGCCTTCGCGGCGCCCGCCGTCGCGCCGATTCTGATGACGACGGACTCGGTCGACGACCGGACCTGGGCCCGGCCCCGCGTCGCCCGCGTGACCCATGTCGACCTGGACCTGGTCACGGACTTCGACGCGAAGGCCGTCAGCGGCACGGCCGCCCTCGATGTGCTGGCCGCGCCGGGTGCGACCGAGATCGTGCTCGACGCCTGGGACCTGACCATCCTCTCCGTCACCGACGCCAAGGGCGGCAAGCTCCCCTGGACCCTCGGCGCCGCCGACGGCGACAAGGGCGCGCCGCTGACCGTGCAGCTGAACGGCGCCAGCCGGATCATCGTCAGCTACCGCACCGGCTCGGCCGACGCCCTGCAGTGGCTGCCGCCGGAGCTGACCGCCGGCAAGGCCAAGCCCTTCCTCTACAGCCAGGGCCAGGCGACCCTGAACCGCAGCTGGATCCCGACCCAGGATAGCCCCGGCATCCGCCAGACCTGGACCGCCCGCATCGTCGTGCCCGACGACCTGACCGCCGTGATGAGCGGCGAGATGCTGACCCCGGAGGGCGAACCCGCCGGGCCCGGCAAGCGGGCCTTCCGCTTCCGCATGCAGCACCCGACCGCGCCCTATCTGATCGCGCTGGCCGTGGGCGACATCGCCTTCCGGCCGCTGGGCCCGCGCACGGGGGTCTACACCGAGCCCTCGATGATGGACCGCGCGGCCGCCGAGCTGGTCGACACCGAGAAGATGGTCGCGGCCGCCGAGGCGCTCTACGGCCCCTATCGCTGGGGTCGCTACGACGTGCTCGTGTTGCCGCCCGCCTTTCCGTACGGCGGGATGGAGAACACCAATCTCACCTTCCTGACCCCGACCTTCATCACCGGCGACCGGGCCAATGTCGGGCTGGTCGCGCACGAGCTGGCGCACAGCTGGTCGGGCAACCTGGTGACCAACGCCACCTGGAACGACATCTGGCTGAGCGAGGGCTTCACCAGCTACGTCGAGAACCGGCTGATGGAGGCCCTCTACGGCCCCGAGCGGGCGGAGATCGAGGCCGACCTCGCCTGGGACCAACTGCGGCGCGCCATCGCGTCGGCGGAGGATCCGTCGGTCATCACCCTGCACGGCGCCGGCACCGGCGTGGAGTACATCAAGGGCGAGGCCTTCCTGCGCACGCTGGAGCACGCCTTCGGCCGTGAACGGTGGGACGCCTACCTGCGCGGCTATTTCGACCGCTTCGCCTTCCAGCCCCAGACCACGGCCGGCTTCCTGGCGGACCTGCGCACGCATCTGGTCCGGGGCGACGCGGCGCTGGAAGCGAAGCTGCAGCTCGACGAATGGGTCTACCAGCCGGGCATTCCGTCGGGCGCGTACCACAAGCCCTCGCCCGCCCTGCTCAAGGTCGACGAGGCCCGCGCCACCTTCCTGGCCGGCGACGCCGCTTCGGCGATCCCCGGCAAGGGCTGGACGACCCAGCAGTGGAAACGCTTCCTCGACGGCCTGCCGCGCAAGCTGACGACCGCGCAGATGGATGAGCTGGACGGCGCCTTCGGCCTGTCGGCCTCGACTAACGCCTATGTCCGCTCGGCCTGGCTGGAACTGGTGGTGGCCAACCGCTACGAACCGGGCGTGGCCTCGCTGGAGGCGTTCCTGGGCGAGGTCGGTCGCGGCCTGTTCGTCAGGCCGCTCTACATCGGCCTGCTGAAGGACAAGGACTGGGGCGTGCCGCTGGCGCGGAAATACTTCGAGGCCAGCAAGACGACGTACCACCCGTCGATCAGCGCCGAGTTCGAACGGCGCATCAAGGCGGCGGAGGGGAAGTAGGGAAGGTGCTGACCGGCGGGTCGCGCTAGTGTCCCGGCTCAATTGCCATTGAGCGATTTCAAAGGCTTGGCTCGCCCCACCTCCGCTCATTCCCGCCTTCGCGGGGAACGGTATTGAGTACAGACCCTGGCGGCCCGTCAGTCGAAGATCTTGAGCGTGACGTTCACCATCGTCACCAGAGCGGTAACACCGCCGATCATCATCCACGTCTGCTGCAGGAGCTTGGCGCCGAACTCCGCGCGCAGGTCAGCGAGGTCCGCCTTCGTGGCCATATCGCGCTTGAGGGCTCCGATGTCCGCCTTCATCACGTCGATATCCGCCTTGATGAGAGCGCCCTGAGCATCGAGATCTGCCTTCACCATTGCGCTATGGGCATCGAGATCTGCCTTCATCATTGCGCCTTGGGCATCGAGATCCGCCCTCATCATCGAGCTCTGGGCATCGAGAGCCGACTTCGTCATTGCGCTATGGGCATCAAGGTCCGACTTCGTCGCCAGATGGCTGATGTCCGGCATCGCCGCTGCGTGCTGGAAGACCGACACCACCGCCTCGGCCACGCCCTCGCTCATCCCCGCCTCGCGGAGCTGTTTGGAGGCGCTGAGGGTGTCGAAGACGAACGGCGTCATGCGGCAACCATAACGCGTGTTCTGGTTTTATCCAGCGCGAAACGCTAGTCGCGCGGCTCGGGCCGTTCCAGCTCTTCCAGCGTCTCGGTCAACACGTCCATGCGCTTGGCCAGCGCCACGGCGGCGTCGCGGAGACCCTGGTTATAGAACCGGGGACCGAGCTTCTCGGTGACGAAGTCGAGCAGGAACTCGGCGTCCATGCCGCCGACTTCAACGTCCAGCTCGTCCTTCAGATAGCGCCGCAGGCGCTGCGCCATGTCCGCGCGGTCGGCCTTGTCGAAGCCCATGCCGGCCATGGCGCGCCGCTCCCTAGCCGATCTTGCCGAAGCACCAGGCCAGGATCGACTTCTGGGCGTGGATACGGTTTTCCGCCTCGTCCCAGACCAGCGAGCGCGGGCCGTCGATGACCGCGTCGGTCACCTCCTCGCCCCGGTGCGCCGGCAGACAGTGCAGGAAGACCGCGTCCTTGTCGGCCAGGCCCATCAGGTCCTCGTCGACCTGGTAGGACTCGAAGGCGTCAAGGCGCGCCTCGCCGTCGACGTCGCCCATCGACACCCAGGTGTCGGTGACCACGCAGTCGGCCCCCTCCACGGCGGCGCGGGGATCGTCGGTCATCTCCACCCGCCCCTGCTGCTCGGCCGCGCGGGCCAGGTCGTAGAGGTCCGGATGGTAGGCCGCCGGGCAGGCGATGTTGAGCTTGAAGCCGAGCTTGGGCGCCGCGTGAATGAAGCTGGCGCAGACGTTGTTGCCGTCCCCGACCCAGGCGATGGTCTTGCCCGCCACCGGTCCGCGATGCTCCTCGAAGGTCAGCAGGTCGGCCATGATCTGGCAGGGGTGGCTCTTGTCGGTCAGCCCGTTGATCACCGGGATGGTGGCGTTCTGGGCGAACAGCTCGACGTCCTCGTGCCGGTTGGCGCGGATCATCACCGCATCGACCATGCGCGACAGCACCTTGGCCGTGTCCTCGATCGTCTCGCCCCGGCCCAGCTGCATGTCGGCCGAGGTCGAGATGATGCCCGCCCCGCCCAGCTGGCGGATGGCGGCGTCGAAGCTGAAGCGGGTGCGGGTCGAGTTCTTCTCGAAGATCATCGCCAGCGTGCGGCCCTCGCCGGGGCGGTCATGATCGACCATGGCCTGGGTCCAGCCGCGCCGCGAGGCCTTGCGGGTCCTGGCGTCATCCAGGATGGCGCGCAGGTCGCTCGACTCAAGCTTCCAGAGGTCGATGAAGTGCCGGACGGTCTTCATGTCGCCGCCTTCGCCCGAACAACCTCGCAGGCCTTCTCGAGCTTCTCGACCGCTTCGCGGGCTTCCTCGATCGTCAGATTCAACGGCGGCAGCAGGCGCACGCAGTTGTCGCCGCCGCCGGCCACCAGAAGCTTCTGGTCGCGGGCGATGCTCATGAACTCGCGGTTCACCGGGACCAGCTTGAGGCCGATCAGGAACCCCTTGCCGCGCACGTCGACGATGACGTCCGGAAAGCGGTCCTTCAGGCCCGTGAGTTGCTGATTGAAGTAGCCGGCCACGTCCCGGACGTTGGCCAGAGTCTCTTCCTTGCTGATCTCGTCGAAGGCGGCGAGGCCCACGGCCATGGCCAGCGGGTTGCCGCCGAAGGTCGAGCCGTGGACGCCCACGGTCATGCCCTTGGCCGCCTCGGCCGTGGCCAGGCAGGCGCCGACCGGGAAGCCGCCGCCCAGGGCCTTGGCCACACACATGATGTCCGGCGCCGCGTCTTCCGCCCATTCGTGGGCGAACAGCTTGCCGGTACGGCCCATGCCCGACTGCACCTCGTCATAGATCAGGATCACGCCGTGCTCGCGGGTCAGCGCCCGCAGGCCGGTCAGGCAATGCTCGGGCATGGCGCGCGCGCCGCCCTCGCCCTGCACCGGCTCGACGATGATCGCCGCCGTCGTCGGGTTGGCGATGGCCGCCTTGATCGCGTCGTGGTCGCCCCACTTGAGTTGGCTGTAGTTGGGCAGGCGCGGACCGAAGCCCTCGACATAGCCCGGGTTGCCGGCGGCGTTGATCGCCGCGTAGCTGCGGCCGTGGAACGACCCGTCGAAGCCATAGATCTCGACGCGCTCGGGATTGCCGTTGGCCGTATGGAACTTGCGGGCCGTCTTCAGCGCGCACTCGATGGCCTCGGTGCCGGAGTTGGTGAAGAACACCACGTCGGCGAAGGTCGCGTCGGTCAGCCGGGTCGCCAGGGCCTCCTGGCCGGGGATGCGGAAGATGTTGGAGACGTGCCAGAGCTTGTCGGCCTGCTCCTTGAGCACCTCGACCAGCCGGGGGTGACAGTGGCCAAGACCGTTGGTGGCGATGCCCGCCACGCAGTCCAGGTACTCATCGCCCTTGGTGTCCCACAGGCGCGCGCCTCGGCCGCGTTCAACCGCCAGAGGGGCGCGGTTGTAGACGCCCATGATGTGGTCGGGGGACGGGGCGATCGTGGTGGGCGTGCTCAAGGATGCCTCCCTAAAGCGAGAAAGTCCCCGGCGATTGCGCGGGGACAGGAAGGCCTAGGCTTCTCACCGGGGATCGACGGAATGTCAAGAATTCGGGGGGTTGACCATGCCGCCCTCTCCCGTCCCCGAGGCTGCCATCAGACGTCGAACCGCCGACCGCAGCAGTGCGCGGGCGTACAGGCGATGAAGGGGGACCATCGCGCGGAAGCCGGCGCCAAGACCGCCCGCGCCCTTGCGGGGGACGATCGCCGAGCCGAAGTAGAGCCTGGTCGCCGCCGTCGGAGAGGCGCCATCGGCCACAGTCATGAGCCACGACCGCGTCGATCCCATGAAGTCGCACAGCAGGATCTGGTCGACCTCGCGCGCCTCGACGGTCCAGGCCGCGAACCTCTCGGTCTCCCCGGCTGCCAGCCGCCGCGCCTCGAGGTCAGTGGACGGGCGTGAAACCAGCACCGCCAGGACCAGGCGCTCCAGCTTGAACAGGGCGGTGGTGTAGAAGGCCTCGACGAAGGCCGCCTGGGTCACGTGGCCTGGAAAAGCGGCGACGAAGCAGTCGGTATAGCCGGCCGGCGACCCATAGCGGCCAATCAGGGCGCCGGGCGGGGGATCAACCTCGACCACCTGGGCAGTCCCGTCGGCGATATGTCCTGATCCTCGCATTGTGAAGGTCGTCTCCGGGCAGCTGTCAGATCAGCGCGCGGCCTCCGCCGCCAGCGCCATCTGCACGGCCAGCCGCGCCGCCTTCTCGATGGTGGCCGGATCGACGACCTCCATGGTGTCCCCCGGCGTGTGGATCAGGCCCAGGATCCGGGGCGGCGGGCCGGACGGCCGCTCTCCCTTCGCCATCTGGGCCATGAACGGCTCCAGGACGTCGACCTCGGCCGCCGGCAGGTAGCTGAACGAGGTCGAGGGGATCAGCGCCTTGCGGAACGCCAGATGGTCGCTCGGCGGATAGGCCTGCAGGCCCCGGCAATCTTCGCCGGCCGACTGACAGGCGGCCTTGACCACGCCCTCGAGCGGGACGTCCACCGGCGTGGTGGCGGCGGCGTAGAAGGGCGTGTCGCCATAGGCGTTGATGTCGAAATTGAACACCGCCCCGACCCGCTGGCCGTCCGGGCTGTCGGCATAGGCCTTGGCGCCGAGCAGGCCGCGCTCCTCCTGGTCGAAGAAGACGATGCGCAGGCCGCGCTTGAAGGTCCTGCCCTTCAGGGCGTCGGCGGCCTGCAGCAGAGCGACGACCGAGGCGGCGTTGTCGACGACGCCGTTGACCAGCGTCCCGTCCTTCAGCACCAGCGCGTCGTAGTGGGCGGTCAGCAGGATGTCCTTCTCGCCGCCGAGCGCCAGGATCACCACGACGTTGTAGCCTTCCGGCGCGCCGGGCTTGCCGCTGGTGAACGGGCGAACCTCGTAGGTCAGGCCCCGCGCATCGAGCATGCCCTTGAGCACCGCGAGCCGCTCGGCCTGGGTCCGCTTGTCGAAGGCTGCGACCGCCTCGGCGACGGTGGCCGGCGCAGCCAGGGCGGGCGCGGCGACGCCGCAGAGCATCAGGCCGGCCAGCGCCAGCGCCTTGAACATTCTCACGGAAAGCCCCCTCGAACCGACCCTAGGTCTTCAGCCGCCAGCCGGTCACGAACATCCGCCAGCAGGCCAGGAACAGCACGACGTTGAGCGCCAGGACGGTGATCACGCCGGTCAGCAGGCTGCCGTCCGCATGGCCGATGAAGCCGTAGCGGAAGCCGTCGATCAGGTAGAAGAACGGGTTGAAATGGCTGGCCGTGCGGAACGGCTCGGGCAGCCGGTCGACCAGATAGAAGGTGCCGGACAGGAAGGTCATCGGCATGATCAGGAAGTTGGTGATCGCCGACAGGTGATCGAACTTCTCCGACCACAGCCCGGTGAACATGCCGACCAGGCCCAGCATCAGCGAGGCTCCGACCGAGAAGTAGAGCACCGCCCAGACGTGGCTGACCGAGAGGTCGGTGAACGGCAGGAAGGCGATGGTGGTCGCCGTCACCAGGCCCACCACCACGCCGCGGGTGGCCGCGCCGAGCGCGAAGGCCAGCACCTGCTCCAGCGCCGACAGCGGCGGGGTCAGGAAGTCCGGCGTCAGCCCCATCATCTTGGCCTGCAGCAGGCTCGAGGAGGAGTTGGCGAAGGCGTTGTTGAGAATGGCCATCATGATCAGGCCGGGGGCCACGAAGGCCGAGAAGGGCGTGCCGTCGACCGGCGGCGCCGCGCCGCGCACCGCGACCACGAAGACCATCATATAGAGCAGCGTCGTCACCACCGGGGCGGCGACCGTCTGCATCCAGACCTTCCGGAAGCGGTTGACCTCCTTCAGGTAGAGCGTGGTGAAGCCGGTCCAGTTGAACCCGGCATAGTCCCGCGGCTGCGGCGGAACGACGCTTTCGGCCATGTCTTTCATCGCTCCTAGGTGCGCCTGCGTCGCTTTCCGCGCAAGGCGCCGGTGAAAATCGGCGGCGGAAACCGGTGTCCGCAGGCGCCAATCTACATATTGAATCTGTGGACAGAGAAGATGGCGCCTATTGTGCCGGTTAACAGAAGGTTTACGATATCTAGTAGCAGGACGGCTCGAAGGGCGGTCCGGACACAAAATGTAGGGTCGAGGCGCGGGGGCGTCGCGGCGCTCCCAGGCAGATGAGGGTTGATCATGGGCTGGACCGACGAACGGGTTACGACTCTCAAGAAACTCTGGCTCGACGGCCTTTCGGCCAGCCAGATCGCCAAGCAGCTGGGCGGGGTGACCCGCAACGCCGTGATCGGCAAGGTTCACCGCCTCGGCCTGTCGGGACGCGCCGCGCCCTCGCAGCCGGCCCGCCCGGCCTTCAAGGCCCCGCGTCCGGCCCGTCCGGTCGCCACGACCCCGGCCGCGCCGCGCCGCATGGTCGCCGAGCAGCCCGCTCCGGTCATCGTCAGCAGCGGCCCGACCCTGCCCCAGCCGGTGCACCGCATCGAGGAGCCCGGCAGCGCCACGGTGCTGACGCTGGGCGCCCACATGTGCAAGTGGCCGATCGGCGACCCGTCGACGGACGGCTTCACCTTCTGCGGCCGCCGCAACGGCGAGCACGGCCCCTACTGCCGTGAGCACGCCCAGGTCGCCTACCAGCAGCCCCAGCCCGGCAAGAAGAAGGGCGGCGCCACCGAACTGGCCCGCTCGCTGCGCCGGTACATCTAGACCTGTCATCCCGGACGGTCCCCGCGAAGGCTGGGCCGATCCGGGACCACTGGCTCTGCTTCTTCCGGGTCCCGGCTCTCCGCTTCGCGGAGGCCGGGATGACCGCTAAGAGAGACGCATGAGCGATAGCGACTCCCCCTCCAACGCCCAGGCCTATTCCGTCTCCGAACTGGCGTTCGCGCTCAAGCGGACGCTGGAGGACGCCTACGGCTTCGTGCGGCTGCGGGGCGAACTATCGAAGGTCACCCACCACGCCAGCGGCCACGTCTACCTGACCATCAAGGACGACAAGGCCGCCCTCGACGGCGTGGTCTGGAAGGGCGGCGTGCGCGGCCTTTCGGTCCGGCCCGAGCAGGGGCTGGAGGTGATCGTCACCGGCCGCATCACCACCTTCCCCGCCGGGTCGCGCTACCAGATCGTCATCGAAACCATGGAGGCCGCCGGCGTCGGCGCCCTGCTGGCCCAGCTCGAACGCCTCAAACAGAAGCTGGCCGCCGAGGGTCTGTTCGCCGCCGAGCGCAAGCAGCGCCTGCCCGCCATGCCCGCCACCATCGGCGTGATCACCAGCCCGACCGGCGCGGTGATCCGCGACATCCTGCACCGCATCCGCGACCGTTGGCCGTGCCGCGTCGTCGTCTGGCCGGTGGTCGTCCAGGGCGACGCCGCCGCCGGGCAGGTCGCCGCCGCCATCCGGGGCTTCAACGCCATGGAGCCGGGCGGCGCCGTTCCCCGTCCCGACATCCTGATCGTCGCCCGGGGCGGCGGCTCGGTGGAGGACCTCTGGGCCTTCAATGACGAGGCCCTGGCCCGCGCGGTCGCCGAGGGGACCATCCCGTTGATCTCGGCGGTCGGGCACGAGACCGACACCACCCTGATCGACTTCGTCTCCGACCGCCGGGCGCCGACCCCCACCGCGGCGGCGGAGATGGCCACGCCGGTCCTGGCCGAGCTCAAGGGGTTGATCAGCGACTACGACCGCCGCCTGAACCAGTGCGGCGCCCGCGCGATCGAGAACCGCCGCGAACGGCTGAGCGCCCTGTCGCGCGGCCTGCCGAGGCCCGCCGACATCCTGGCCATGGCCCGCCAACGGCTGGACTACGCCGCCAGCCACCTGACCATGGGCCTGCGCCGCAACGTCGACCTGCAAGCCCGCCGGCTGGACCAGATTGCCGCCCCGCTGCGGCCTGCGCTGCTGTCGGGTCGGCGCGACCAGCTGTCGGCGCGCCTTGACCAGTTGAACCTTCGCCTCAACGCCGCCCTGCCGCGCAAGCTGGAGGCCGACCGCCTGCGCCTGGCCGGCCTCGACAAGCTTCGCCTGACGCTGAACCCCAAGCGGCCGCCGCGTCCCGGCTTCGTGCTGGTGACCCGGCCCGACGGTTCGACCATCCCGCGCGGCGGCGACCTGTCCGCGGGCGAGGCCGTGCGGCTGATGTTCGAGGACGCCACCCGCGAGGCGGTGATCGACGGCGCGCCGCCGTCAGCCCCGCCGTCGCCTGCCGCCCCGCCGCGCCCGGCGCCAAAAAAGACCTCGTCGCCCCCCGCTGGACAGGGTGACCTGTTCTAGCCGCCTCCGGTTCGCTACATTGGGCGTATGAACGCTTTCGATCGCGATATGGGACGGGACCTCGCTGTCCTGCACTACGGGGATGGCGAGTACGCCGTCATGAAGCCGGGCCGGCACGTCGTCTGCGCCGTCAGCGGGGTGAAGATTCCGCTCGAGGCGCTGCGCTACTGGAACGCCGAGACCCAGGAGGCCTACGCCGGACCGGCCGAGGCCCTGCAGCGCTGGAAGGACCTGACGTCCTGAACCGCAGGTCCCTGCTGGCGGGCCTGGGGGCCGCGACCTTCGCCCTGCCCGCGCTCGCCGCGCCGCCCACGCTGCTGGTCAGCGGCCGCCTCCGCCAGGGCGGGTTCGCGATCGGCAGGACCAGTCCCCGCGCCCCGGTGATCCTCGATGGGCAGCCGGTCACCATGGCCTCGGCGGCCGGATGGTTCTTCATCGGCTTCGACCGGGATGCTCCGGCGTCCAGCGAAATCCGCGTCGACACCCCGGAGGGGCCGGCGCTGCAGCGCCTGGACATCATTCCCGGCGACTTCGACGTGCAGCGCATCAGCGGCCTGCCCAAGGACCAGGTCTCGCCCACCGATCCGGCGCTGCTGGACCGGATCCGACGCGAGAGCGCGCTCAAGACCGCCGCCCTGGAAAGCCGCTGGGATTCCGACGCTTTCACCTCCGGCTTCGCCATACCGCTGGAGACCTGGCGGGTCAGCGCGCGATTCGGCGGCCAGCGGATCCTCAATGGCGAGCCCAACCGCCCGCACTACGGCGCCGACCTGGCGGCCCGGGCCGGGTCGGTGATCCGCGCGCCCTGCGACGGGCTGGTGACCCTGGCTGAGCCGGCGATGCACTTCGAGGGCGGCCTGACCATGATCGACCATGGCCAGGGCCTGACCAGCTTCTACCTGCACCAGTCCCGCCTGGACGTCGCCGCCGGCCAGCAGGTGGTCCGGGGTCAGGCGATCGGCGCGGTCGGCATGACCGGCCGGGCGACCGGCCCGCACCTGTGCTGGCGGCTGAAGTGGCGCGACCGCAACCTGGACCCCACGGTGCTCGCCGGCTTCCAGGTCCCCGGACTGGGGTAACCATTCGGTAGGCATGCGCCCCCTATCAAGGCGGCCGAGAGCGTTGGGCGGTAAAACGCCGCCCGGCGGGACGAGGACGCTATGGACCTAGGGCTCGGCGAACTGAAGGTGCTGCTCGTTGACGACAACGAGCATATGCGCGCCATCGTCGGGACGATCCTCAAGGGCGTCGGCATCGTGAACCTCCGAGAAGCCCGAGACGGGTCCGAGGCTCTGGAAGCGCTCCGCACCTGGCCGGCCGACATCGCCATCATCGACTTCCGCATGGAGCCCATGGACGGCGTCGACTTCACGCGCCTCGTGCGCAACGCCGCCGACAGTCGCAACCCGTTCCTGCCGATCATCATGATGACCGGCTTCGCCGATAGGCCGAGGGTCGAGGAAGCCCGCGATTCCGGCGTAACCGAGTTGATCGTCAAGCCGGTGACCGCCCGCGCGATCATCGACCGCCTGAACGCCGTGGTCTATCGGCCCCGTCCCTTCGTCCGGACCGAGGACTATTTCGGCCCCCAACGGCGGGGCATCGACGATGTCGGGACGAGCCAGTCCCAAAGCAGCGTCGCCCACATCTGATCCTGCGCCTGGGGCGACCGGGTTCCGCGGGCCCGCTGGCGGCGGTCAGTCGTCGTCCGCCGCCAGGCCGCGATAGGCGTCCTTCGCCCAGCGACGGTGCACCCAGAACCATTCGCCCGGACGCTTGCGGATCTGTTCCTCGACCAGGGCGGTGATCCGGCGCACGCCCTCGGCGATGTCGGCGGTGCGGTCCCCGGTCCGCTCCAGGACGATCGGCTCATGGACCACGGCGCGGAAGCGCGCGCCTTTCGTCCGCTCCACCGTCATCGGCTGCAGCACCGTGCCGAAGCGCAGCGCCAGCCGGGTCGGGCCGGGTGCGGTCATTACCATGTGACCGAAAAACGGGGCGGCCACGCCGCCGCGGTTGAACTTCTGGTCGTTCATCAGCGCCACGGACACGCCCTTGCCCATGGCTTCCAGCATCTCGCGCGCGCCGTCGCCGCCCTTCGGCGCGAACAGCCGCACGCCGTAGCGGAAGCGGCTCTCGCGGATGCGCTTGTCGACATAGGGGTTGTTCGCCGCCCGGTAGGTGATCTCGCAGGGGACGCCGGCGTTGACGATGGCGGCGGGCATGACTTCCCAGTTCGAGAAGTGCCCGGACACGAACACCACCGGCTTGCCGCCGCGCGCGATCTCGGCGAGCCGCTCGCCGTTCACCACCTCCACCCGCCCGGTGGAGGGCAGGATACGGTCCATGTTGGGAAACTCCGCCACGGTGCGGCCGTTGCTTTCCCACTGTTCGGCCAGGATGCGCCGACGCCAGGCCTCGTCCTTCTCCGGGAAGGCGAGCATCAGGTTCTGCTCGGCCACCGCATGGGTCTTGGTGAACGGCCCGACCAGCCGGAACAGCTGTCCGCCCAGCCACGACGCCAGGTCGAGCGGCAGCAGCCGGAACAGGCCGTTGAACACGTCGAACGCCAGCGCCTCGAGGCGCCAGATGACGTCTTGCCACTTGGTGGGCGGAGGGGGCGGTTTCGCCATGCCGCTGGTCTAGCGCGGTTCGCGCGGAGCGAACAGGCAATCGCCCGCCGGATGATCTCCCTACGCGCGGGTATCCACAGGCCCGGATCGCTTGGTGCGCGACTTGCGGATGTCACATCAGGCTGTTTCGTTCCGGGACAGCCGTCAGATGCAACAACACGGGGGCGTCAGCCCATGGGCAACGACATCGACGTTCATCTCGGCAAGCGGCTTCGTCGCCGTCGCCGTCTCCTCGGCCTGACCCAGCAGCAGCTGGCCGGCACGGTCGGGGTTCGCTTTCAGCAGATCCAGAAGTACGAGTGCGGCGCCAACCGCATCTCCGCCTCGCGTCTGTGGCAGCTGTCCGAGGCCCTCGAGGTTCCGGTCGGCTACTTCTACGACGGCCTGTCCGACGCCGATCGGCGCGAACTGGCCAACCAGGACAGCAACGACGGCGGCGAGATGTTCGCCCGCAAGGAAACGCTGGACCTGATCCGCGCCTACTACCAGCTCGGCGAGCGTCCGCGCCGCCGCCTGCTGGACCTGGCCAAGTCGCTTAACGGCGAAACCGACGCCGCCTGAGTTCGGTCCGTGGTTGTTGCATTGTGCGGTGGGAGGTAATCCCCACCGCATGACGCTCTCCCCCGACAAGCTCGCCGAGTTCGACGCCTTCCTGATCGAGCTCAACCGCGCGTCCGCCGGCGCCATCCTGCCGCTGTTCCGGGCCGACCATGGCCTGGAAAACAAACTGGCCGGCGGCTTCGATCCGGTGACCGAGGCCGACAAGGGCGGTGAACGAGCCATCCGCGCGCTGATCGCCCAGCGCTATCCCGACCACGGGGTGATCGGCGAGGAGTATGGCGAGGACCGCCCCGACGCCGAGTTCGTCTGGGTGCTGGACCCCGTCGACGGCACGCGGGCCTTCATCGCCGGCCTGCCGCTCTGGACCACGCTGATCGGCCTGCGCCACGCCGGCGCGCCGGTGCTGGGCTCGATCGGCCAGCCCTATCTCGAAGAAATCTACATCGGCGGCCCGGCCACGGGGTCGCGCCTGATCAGCCGGGCCGGCGAAACCGCCCTTCGCGTGCGGCCCTGCCCCAAACTGACCGACGCCATCATCTGCACCACCGACCCAGCCATCCTGACCGGGCCCGAACTCGGCTCCTGGACCCAGGTCCGCGCCGCCGCGCGCCTGGCCCGGCTGGGCCTGGACGCCTATGGCTACGCCATGGTGGCGCTGGGCAGGATGGACCTGGCGCTCGATACCGGCCTGAAGGCCTGGGACGTCGAGGCGGTGATTCCGGTGATCCAGGGCGCCGGCGGCGTCGTCACCGACTGGTACGGTCGCCCGGCCCGCGCCGACAGCGGCAAGTTCGCCTTCGCCGGCGACCCGGCCTGCCTGGAGGAAGCGCTGGTGACGCTGAAGCGCTCAGCGGCGCACTAAAGTCCCGCAACCAGATCGTCGAACTCGCGCCAGACGAGGGCGCGGATGTCGTCGGTCTCCTGGAGCAGCTCGTGATAGGCGCCGGGGATCTCGATCCAGCGGCCCTTGGGGATGCGCGCGGTGATCAGCTTCTGGTCGCCGTTGTCGACCAGCTTCTCCTGCGCCGCGCCCAGAACCAGCACCGGGATGTCGATGGCCGCGACGCGGGGCGAGCGCTTGAGCCAGGCCGAGGCCGACAGCGCGAAGTCGAGCCAGCCCCAGGTGCCGGCGTTGAGGCCCAGCCGGGGCTCGGCCAGGAAGATCGCCCTGTTCCGCGCGTAGCGGCGCGGGTCGTGGGTGACGATATTGGTCTTGAACGTCTCGCCGTGCGGGTCGCCCGGGTTGTTCTGGATGTAGGCTTCCGGCTCGGTGAGCGCCTTCCACCAGGCCATCAGCCGCACCTGCGACTTGGGCCGCTTGCCGGTCAGCAGGCCCAGCATCGGCGCCGACAGCAGCGCCGCCTTGAAGGGCCCCACGCCGTGGGCAAGCGCCAGCAGGGTCAGGCAGCCGCCCATCGAGTGGCCGATCGCGATCCAGGGTTTGGGCAGCCGGGTCTCGAAGTGGGCCAGAAGGGCCCGATAGTCCTCGACGAAATCGCGAAAGCCCTTCGCGTGCCCCTTGAGCCGATCGTCGAGCATGCGGTGGGACAGGCCCTGCCCGCGCCAGTCATGGACCAGCACGACGAAGCCCCGCTGCTGAAGCTCGGCGACGACCTCGTAGTATTTCTCGATGGGTTCGGTGCGGCCGCCGCTCAGGACCACCGAGCCGCGCGGCTCGCCCTGGGGCAAAAACAAAGCGGCGCGGAGGCGAACCGCCCCCGCGCCGCTGAACCATTCCGCCGTTCCGTTGGCCGGAACGGGCGCCTCGGCGGTTGAAACCAGAGGCGCTTGTTCGGTCATCAGGCCGTTAGGCCATCTTCGCGAACAGGGCCGACATCTTCGGCTGCAGCGACATGGCCAGGCCCATGTCGGACAGCTTCAGGCGGCCGGACATGAAGGCCATGGTGGCGTCGAGCTTGCCGGCGCCCATTTCAAGCAGGTCGGCCATGGAGATGGTCATGGTCAGGTCAGCGGGCTTGTCTTCGTTGGTGACCGTGCCACCGTCGATGTGGATGAAGCCGTCGCCCTTGAGGTCGAACTTCATGGTCTTGCCCAGACCGGAGTCGTCGCCGACGGCGGTCTTCACGCGGTCGGTAATTTCTTGCAGCGTAGCCATTGGCGGCCTCCCGTTTTTCGATGCGACGAATTTGGTAACTTGGCCGGGCTCAACGCACAAGCGAACTGCGGTCGGCCAACGAAAAAAGATGACGCCCCCGCCATTTTCGCGGCCTATTGCGAGTAATTGTCAGAAACTCGCCCGCGCGGCTGGCGCGCTATCCGGCTTTCCCCGCCAGGAACGCCCGGGCCGGCGCCCTGGCGAAGGTCAGCGCCTGCGCGCCCGGCAGGGCGGCGGGCCTGTAGGCGGCCATGCCCTTGACCAGCGGCAGCGGTGCGGTCCTGCCCCCGACCAGGACGGCGTTTCCGGCGGACGTCACGGCGAAGATCACCTGCTCCATCTTCGGCACGGCGAAGCCGATCAGACCCGCGCGCTTCCGGATCGCGGCGTTGCACTGGTCGAGCGCCGCCAGCAGGTCCGCGGCGGCGATGGTCTCGCCAAGCCGGACGACAGGCTCCAGTTCCATGGCCAGCTGGACGCGATCCCCGGCATTGGCCTTTACCGCCTCGATCAATCCGTCCTTGAGCTCGGCCTTGTTGGGCATGCGGACAATCCGCCCCTCGGCGCCCACCGCGAGCGGCGTCCGCGCGCCGTTCGGCATGACCAGCAACAGAATCGGCGTCGTCGCGGGCCGGCCGTTGACCTTCAGGTAGTAGGACATGGTGAAGCGGCTGCGCTCGGCGGGCGGTGTGTCGAGGAACAGGTCGTAGAAGGGAAACGCCTTCCCGGCCGGGACCGCCTTCTTCGCGGCGGCGGCCAGAGCGAGCGTCGGCAGCATCGCGCCGGCCAGACCGGCTGCGACAAACGCCCGTCGGCTCAGCCTCACTTGGGCTTCACCAGCTTGATCGTCATGCGATCGCTCTCGCCGATCGCGTCATACTTGCTGTGGTCGAAGCCGGGCTGCGGCGGCTGGCCCCGCGGCGCCGACAGCCGTGTCGGCGGCAGGGTCCAGACACCGAACGGGTGATCCCGGGTGTCCTTGGGATTGGCGTTGATCTCCGACTGCGCGACCAGCTTGAAGCCGGCTTCTTCCGCCAACTGCAGGGCGAAGGCGGTCTGCACATAGCCGTCGGCGGCCAGCACATCCTGCACCTTGCCGGGCGCGGCGCGGTGTTCCTCGATGCCCAGGAGCCCCCCGGGCTTGAGCGCGGCGAACGCGTCCTTGAACGCCTTGTCCGCGATGCCGGCGGCCATCCAGTTGTGGAGGTTGCGCAGAAACAGCACCAGATCGGCGGACCCGGCGGGCGCGACCGGTCCGCTGGTCGGTCCAAAGGCGGTGACCGCGACCTCTCCATAGAGCTTGGGCTTGGCCGCCAGACGGGCCTTGTAGGCTTCGACGATTTTCGTCGTCGTCTCGTCGGTCGGCTGCAGGTTGGCGGCGTAGAGCTTGCCCTTGGTCTGGGCCAGATAGGGGGCGAGGATATCCGTGTACCAGCCGGCGCCCGGCCAGAACTCGACCACGGTCATGCCCGGCGCCAGCCCCCAGAACGCGAGGCTTTCCACAGGATGGCGCGAGGCGTCCCGCGCCTTGTCCGCCGCCGACCGCCAGTCGCCGGCCAGGGCGCCGGCGATGGTGTCGGGGCCGCCCTTGGCCTTCGGAGGCTGGGCGGCGGCCTTTTCGCCCTTGTCGGGGCCGCAGCCGGTCAGCGCCAGGCCGATGCCACCGGCCAGAAACAGACGACGGGACGCTCCTGGCGCGGCCAATGACATGAACTCTTCCGACAAGGCCGCCCCCGCACCGTCTGCCAACGGCTTACAGCGACCGGCCCCGCAGGTCAAAAGCGCTACTTCGGCTTCACGAACCGCAGGGTCATCCGGTCGCTCTCACCGATAGCGTCATATTTTGTCCGGTCGAAGGCGGGATCGGCCGGCTGCCCGGCCGGCGCGGTGCGCTTCACCGGCGGCAGGGTCCAGACGCCGAAGGGGTGGTCCTTGGTGTCCTTGGGGTTGGCGTTGACCTCGGACTGGGCTTCGAGCTTGAAGCCGGCCTTCTCGGCGGCGGCGACCACCGTGGCGACCGAGACATAGCCGTCGGTCACGCCCGGGACTTCCGGACGGGGATCAGCCCGGTGCTCCTCGACGGCCAGGACGCCGCCCGGCTTCAGGACCGCGTAGAAGTCGGCCATCGACTTGGTCAGCATGTCGCCCTGGTACATGAAGTTGTGGATGTTGCGGGCGGTGATGACGATGTCCGCCGAGCCGGCGGCGCCGAGCGGGCCCGACACCGGGCCGAAGCCGACGTACTGAATCGCGCCGTACTTGCCCGCGTCGCTGAACTTCGCCTCAAAGTCGGCGCGGCCCTTGCGGGCGCCGTCGGAGATCTTCGGATTGTCCAGGTCGGCGGCGGTGGCGACGTAGGTCCCGGCGGTCGCCTTGGCGTAGGGGGCCAGGATCTCGGTCCAGTAGCCGCCGCCGGGCGACACCTCGATCACCGTCAGGCCCGGCTTCAGACCCCAGAACTTCAGCGTCTCGTACGGATGCCGGGCCCCGTCCCGGACGACGTCGGCGGGCGCGCGATCGGCGCTGGCCACGGCGGCCTTCAGGGCGGCGTCGTCGGCGGCCCGGGCGGTCATCGCCGCGCCTCCGGCCAGCAGGAGGCCCGTGGAAAGGGCGATCGCCAGTCTGCGCGTCATCATAGCCGTTGCTCCCTGATCGTTGTCCCGGGCCAACCTAGCGATCAGCGGTCGACGATCAAGGGAGGGTCTTGAAACCGCGAGCGACGGCGCCCACCTCAAGTTTCGAAGGCGCCGGATCCCGGGCCTTCCGGATCACAGGCGGGCGCTTCGGGCCCGGCGACGATCCGCACAACCAACGCAACCTTGCTTGTTCAAGAAGGATGTTACGCACATGCGCACTGTCGATTTCTCCCCCCTGTACCGCTCTGTCGTCGGCTTCGACCGTCTGGCCGCCCTGCTCGACCAGGCCGCGACCCAGGACAGCGCCTCGGGCTATCCGCCCTACAACATCGAACGCACCGACGAGAACGCCTACCGCATCGAGATCGCGGTCGCCGGCTTCCGGCCGGATGAGCTGACCATCGAGGTCAAGGAGAACCTGCTGACCGTCACCGGCCGCAAGGCGGCCAACGACGACGCCCGCAAGTTCCTCCATCGCGGCCTCGCCGAGCGCAACTTCGAGCGCCGCTTCCAGCTGGCCGACTACGTGATCGTCACCGACGCGGCCCTGGACAACGGCCTGCTCTCGGTATCGCTGAAGCGCGAGCTTCCGGAGGCTCTCAAGCCCCGCACGATCACCATCGCCACCGGCGGCGAGAAGCTGATCGAAGGCAAGAGCAAGAAGGCCGCGTAAGCCGCCTTTGCTGACAGGCAGCTACCCCGGGTAGCGGGAGAAGGGCGGCGCGATGCGTCGCCCTTTTTCTATGCCGCCTGCAGGCCGATGGTGGTGCTGATTTCGGCGTCGCGGAACGAGGTCTTGTCCATCCGCGCCCCGGTCAGGTCCGCGCCGCGCAGGTCGGCGTTGTCGAGCACGGCGGCGGTCAGATCCGCCGCCTGGACCCAGGCGTAGCGCATGGTTGCGCTGCTCAGGGACGCCGGATTCACCCGACCAGGCCCCAGCGGCAGCACGCCCAGGATGGCGCCGCGCAGGTCGGCCTTGGTGAGGTTGGCGCCGGCCAGCCTGGCGCCGCGCAGATCCGCCTTGACCAGTGACGCGCCGCGCAGGTCGGCGCCCTCGAAGTTGGCGCCCTGCAGCTGGGCGCCGCTGAGATCCAGACCCACCATGCAGGCGCCCTTGGCCGACATCGCCGTCAGGCGTCCGCCCTTGAGCACGTCGCCGAGCGGACGCAGGTCTTCGCCGTCGAACTTGGCGGGCGCGCCGCGCACCCCGCCGCTCTCGCACCAGGCCCGGTTGCCCTGGACCATGGCCACGAAGGTCGCCACCCGCGCCAGGGCCCCGGCCGTCGGCGCCCGAAGGCAGCCTTCCAGCTTCGCGCCGCCCATGTGGGCGACCGCCATGTCCAGGCTCCCAAGGATGGCGCCGGTCAGGTTGGCGCCGGTGAAGTTGGCCCCGCCGACGTCCGCGCCCTCGAGGATCGCGCCCGCCATGTTGGCGTCCTTCATATTGCAGTTGGTCAGTTTGGCGCCGCGCAGCGAGCAGTCGGTAAAGTCGGCGGCGAAGGCGGAGACGCCGTTGAACTGCGATCCGTCGAGCGTCGCGCCGGAGAAGTTGGCGCCCTCGGCGTCGCCGCTGCGCGCCTCGTGGGTCAGGACGCTGAGGCCCTTGCGCGGGTGCGGGATGGCGATCTGCCCCTCGCGGAAGTCGGCCTGGGTCAGGTCCGCCTGGCTCATATTGGCCCCGCGCAGGCAGCAGCCGCGCAGATCGGCCCGACGCAGGTTGGCCTGACGCAGGTCCGCGTTACGCAGGTCGCAGCCGAACAGGTTGGCGCGCTCCAGCTTGGTCCGGATCAGCCGGGCGCCGTCGAGGATCGAGGCCGACAGGTCGGCGTCCGTCAGGTTGCGGGTGGCCAGGTCCAGCTTGCTGAGGTCGAGGAAGCGCAGCGACGCTCGTTTGCCGCCGGGCTTGCCGGTCAGAAAGCGCTCGTGCGCGGTGACCATCAGGTCGAGCTCGGCCTGGGTCAGACGACGACGACCCGCGAGGCTGGTTTGCGATACGCTCAAGGCCCCTCCCAGGGTCCGATGATGGAAATAGCAGTGGCGAACAATAACAGGGGTCGCCGAACGTAAGGTTAAGACGTCAGACGAACCCTTCCAGCCCGCGGGTTCCGTCGAGTATGACGCCCGTCAGAATGGCGGCCTTGAGCTGGGCGTTGACGAAGTTCGCCCGCGACAGGTCCGCGCCGGTCAGATTGGCCTGTCGCAGGTCGGCGCGGGCCAGGTCCGTGGATTTCAGCTGCGCCCCGCTGAGGTCGGCGGCCAGCAGGCGCTCAGGCGCGATCATGAGCGGCCCCAGCTGAGCGTCGCGCAGATCCGATCCCGAGAGCTTTGCGCCGGCCAGCCGCGCGCCGCGCAGGTCGGCCCGGCGCAGGTTGCAGTGGCGCAGATCGGCGCCCTCGAGCTGGGCCCCCTGCAGTTGCACGCCTTCCATGTCGAGGCCGTAGAACACAGCGCCCCGCGCCGACAGCGCGGTCAGGTCGAACCCCCGGGCCGAGCCCAGCCCGCGCAGATCGGCCTTGTCGAAGGTAGAGGGCTTGCCCTTGGCCCCGCCGGTCTCGCACCAGAGCATGTGCTCGCGGAGCATCTCCTCGTAGGGCAGATCGTTCAGCGCCAGGCCGGCCGGAGCGTCGGTCAGGGCGCCCTCCATGTCGGCGTCCTTGACGTTCCAGGCGTAGGTCTTGGCTCCGACCAGCACCGCGTCGCGCATGTCCGCCCCGGCCAGGTCCGCACCGGAGAGGTCGGCGCCGGCCAGGTTGGCGCCGTTGAAGTTCACCTGCTTGAGGTTGGCCCGCACCAGCTTGGCGTCCTTCAGGATCGCGTCGCTGAAGTCGGCCTTCACGGCCATGATGCCCGACAGTTTGGAGCGTTCCAGGTTGGCTCCGGGCCAGGATAGCCCCCCGGGCGTCGCCGCTGCGGGTCTCGTGCTCGTGGATGCGCAGGCCCTTTTCCCGGTCGGGCGAGGCGATGGCGCCCTCGCGCAGGTCCGCCTCGAACAGGTCGGCGCCGGACAGGTTGGCGCCGCGCAGGCAGGACCCGCGCAGATCGGCGCGGCGCAGGGAGGCTTCGGTGAAGTTGCTGCCCTGCATGTCCGCGCCGAAGAAGCTGACGTTGTCCAGCCGCGTTCCGACCAGCTTGCAGTTGACCAGATGGGCGCCGGTGAAGTCTGCGTCGCACAGATTGCGCCCAGACAGGTCCAGTCCATGCAGTTCGCACCAGGCGAAGACCGCGCGCGCTCCGCCCATCCGCGCCGAGAACAGGCGATCATGCCTGGCGCAGATGATTTCGACGTCCTGCTGCGTCAGGCGTCGGCGTGAACTGTTCGGCGCCGGGACGGCGACCATTGAGCTTCTCCCTTGAGAGAAACCCTATGCACCGCCCGGATTAACGCCTTCCTTCCAGCTTTGATAATCCAGAGCTTTCCAGGCTTCGTCGCACAGCGTTCCGCTTTCGATTGCAACACCCGCCGCCCTCAACCGTTCGATGCCCTGGCCGGAAGCGAAGGGCGAGGGGTCCTCGCAGGCGATGACCACCCGCGTCACGCCGGCCTCGGCGAGTCGCAGGGAACAGGACGCGGCGCCGCTGGAGCGCTCGCCGCAGGGCTCCAGCGTCACGTATGCGGTGGCCCCTCGCGCATCGACACCCTGCAAGGCCTGCTCCTCGGCGTGCGGCCGTCCGCCCAGCGCCGTGACCGCCGACGCCAGCACCACCCCATCGCGCACGATCACGCAGCCGACCACCGGGTTGGGCGCGGTCTTGCCCAGGTTGGTCAGGGCGACCGCGATGGCCGTGCGCATGTGGAGTTCGTCAGATGGCATAGCGGCCTTGTGTCCTTCGAGACGCGGCTGCGCCGCTCCTCAGGATGACGAAGGTAGGGGATCGCACAACGCTCGTCATGGTGAGGAGCGAGCCCTCAGGCGAGCGTCGCGAACCACGCAACTAGATCGCCGGCAGCGCCGTCGCCCGCGCCGTATCGAGATACCGCGCGCTGGTCGGCTTCAGCGCATCGTCCAGCTCGATCAGCAGCGGGTTGCCGGTCGGGATCTCGACCTCGACGATCCTGTCGTCGGGCACTGAGAACAGCAGCTTGACGATGGCCCGCAGGCTATTGCCGTGGGCGGCGACCAGCACGGTCTCCCCGGCCTTCAGCCTGGGGGCGATCTCGGCGTCCCAGTAGGGCTGCACGCGGTCGAGCGTGGTCTTCAGGCTCTCGGTGTCGGGAATGGGCTGGCCGGCGTAGCGGGCGTCCTTGCCGAAGTCCCACTCGCTGCCGGCCTCCAGCGGCGGCGGCGGAATGTCGTAGCTGCGGCGCCAGATCTTCACCTGCTCGTCACCGTGCTTGGCGGCTGTCTCGGCCTTGTCCAGGCCGGTCAGCCCGCCGTAGTGGCGCTCGTTCAGCCGCCAGTCGCGGATCATCGGCAGGTCGCCCTGCCCCGCTTCGGTCAGCGCCATCTCGCAGGTGCGGATCGCCCGCGTCAGGACCGAGGTGTAGGCGCGGTCGAAGCGCACGCCGGCTTCTTTGAGCAGTTCGCCGCCGCGTTTGGCCTGGGCCACGCCCTCGGCGGTCAGGTCGACGTCCACCCAGCCGGTGAAGCGGTTTTCGAGGTTCCACTGGCTCTGGCCGTGGCGGAGAAGAACGAGCTTGGACATGGCCGCACGGGCTAAGGGGATGGACGGTGAGCGTCAAGGGCGAAGGACCGCTTCAGATCGCCATCCAGTCCTCGCAGCGAAGGCCGTCCACGCGTCCGAACTCGCCGCGATTTCCGGTCACCACGATCAGGCCGCGAGACCGGGCATGGCCGGCGATCAGGACATCATAGGCCCCGATCGGCGTTCCCTGGCGCTCCAGGTCCGCGCGAATCTCGGCAGCATGGCCGGCCGCATCCGTATCGAAGGGCAGAATCTCCAGCCGCGCCGCGAACCCCTCCACTGCCTGCCGGTGATGGTCGGGACGCGCCGATTTCGCCGCACCGTGCAGAAGCTCGGTCAGCACGATGGTCGAGATGCACAGGCCGTCGGCGTTGGCGTTGAACCGCTCGCGCAACACTTCCGGCCTGTCGCGCAGCACCCGTATGCACAGGTTGGTGTCCAGCATGTAGCGGAGCATCACAACGGCTCGCGCTCGCCGGCCGGCGGCTGGACGCGGTCGCCTAGCTCAATGCCGGGCGCATCGAAGAAGTCGTCCCAGACCGAATCTGTCGGAACGATCACCCGCCGGCGGCCGTCCTTCAGGATCGTCACTGCCCGAACGTCATCTGGAAAGGCGACGTCCTTTGACAGGCGGACGGCCTGGGAGCGGTTCGACTTGAACAGAGTGGTTCGGGACACCGGAAGGCTCCTTGTATATCCCATATGTATATCACCTCAAGGCGGCGGACAATCCTCACCGCCCCAGTCGTGGGCTCACCGCCTCGCCGTTCGCAAAGTCCGCTGCTATACCGTCGGCATGCGAGACCGCTTCTTCTTCCCGCTCTGCGCCGCCGCGGCGATCGCGATGATCGTCCTGGCGATTCTCGGTCCCGGCGCCCCGGATTCGCCCCCGTCCCGCCCCGCCGGCCAGACCCAGGAGAAGGCCCAGTGAGTTTCGATGCTGTCGCGGTCGGTCGCCGCGTGCTCGCCACCGAGGCCGAAGCCATCGGGGTGATGGCCGATGAACTGGGCGAAGCCTTCGTCAGGGCGGTCGAGATTCTGTTCGCCTGCAAGGGTCGCATCGTCCTGACCGGCATGGGCAAGAGCGGCCACGTGGCCCGAAAGATCGCCGCCACCATGGCCTCGACCGGCGCGCCGGCGATGTTCGTGCATCCGGCCGAGGCCAGCCACGGCGACCTGGGCATGATCGGCGCGGACGACGTCGTGCTGGGCCTCTCCAAGTCCGGGGAAGTGCGCGAACTGGCCGACATCCTGGTCTACGCCACCCGCTTCGCCATCCCGCTGATCGCCATCACCGCCAATCCGCAGAGCGCGCTGGGCAAGGCCGCGACCCTGGTGCTGAAGCTGCCCGACGCGCCCGAGGCGACCGGCGAGGTCAGCGCCCCGACCACCTCCACCACGCTGCAGATCGCGCTGGGCGACGCGCTGGCCGTGGCCTTGCTTGAGCGGCGGGGCTTCACGGCCCGCGACTTCCACGTTTTCCACCCGGGCGGGAAGTTGGGCGCCATGCTGCGCACCGTGGGCGACTTGATGCACAAGCTGGAAGAGGCCCCGCTGGCGCCGGAGCATATGCCCATGCCCGAGGCGCTCCGCGTGATGACGCAGCGCAGACTCGGCATCGTCGGGGTGGTGTCGGCCGACGGCGCGCTGATCGGCGTGGTCACCGACGGCGACCTGCGCCGCAACTTCGACGACCTGCCCGGCAAGACGGTGGGCGAGATCATGACCCGCCATCCCAAGGCCGTGACGCCGGAAACCCTGGCCGGCGACGCCGCCCGGATCATGAACGACAGCCGCATCACCGCCCTGTTCGTGGTCCAGGATGGCAAACCCGTCGGCGTGCTGCACGTTCACGATGTCCTGAGCGCCGGCGTCGTCTGAGATCGCGGCGGCGTCCCGGCCTGAGCGGCTAATTTCGCGCCGCCCCCTCACCAAGCCGTCACAGGGGCGTTATAGGGAGCAGCTTCGCAACGCGAGACCTCCCTCGATGCCGTTTCTTCCCCGCGCCGACCTCGTCCCCAACACCCTCGCCTACGAGACCGAACCCCTGGTCAAGGCGACGGGCTTCCGCGAGTACGACGCGCGCTGGCTGTTCGGACCGGACATCAACCTGCTGGGCATCCAGGCGCTGGGCCTGGGCCTTGGCACCTACATTCACGAGCTGGGCCAGTCGAAGATCGTCGTCGGCCACGACTTCCGCTCCTACAGCCTGTCGATCAAGAACGCGCTGATGCTGGGCCTGGTCGCCGCCGGCTGCGAGGTGCTGGACATCGGGCTGGCCCTGTCGCCGACAGCCTATTTCGCGCAGTTCGACCTCGACGCGCCCTGCGTGGCCATGGTCACCGCCAGCCACAACGAGAACGGCTGGACCGGCGTGAAGATGGGCGCCAACCGCCCGCTGACGTTCGGCCCCGAGGAAATGGGCCACCTGAAGGAGATCGTGCTGGGCGGCGCCTTCGTCGAACGCGCCGGCGGCAAGGTCACCCTGATCGAGGGCGTGCGCGAGCGCTTCATCGCCGACGTCGTCCGCCGGGTGCAGGTCAAGCGTCCGCTGAAGGTCGTCGCCGCCTGCGGCAACGGCACGGCCGGCGCCTTCGTGCCCCAGGCGCTGCGCGCCATGGGCGTGGCGGTGGTGGTCGAGATGGACTGCGAACTCGACTGGACCTTCCCGAAGTACAATCCCAACCCCGAAGACCACGAGATGCTCCACGCCATGGCCGTGGCCGTGAAGGAACACGGCGCCGACCTGGCCCTCGGCTTCGACGGCGACGGCGACCGCTGCGGCGTGGTCGACAACACCGGCGAGGAGATTTTCGCCGACAAGATCGGCCTGATGCTGGCCCGCGATCTGGCCCCGCTGAACCCGGGCGCCAAATTCATCGTCGACGTGAAGTCGACGGGCCTGTTCGCCACAGATCCGGTGCTGGAGGCCAACGGCTGCACCACCGTCTACTGGAAGACCGGCCACAGCTACATCAAGCGCAAGACCGCCGAGATCGGCGCGCTAGCCGGCTTCGAGAAGAGCGGCCACTTCTTCCTCAACGAGCCGCTCGGCCGGGGCTACGACTGCGGTCTGACCGCGGCGGCGGCTATCCTGGCGATGCTGGACCGCAACCCGGACAAGTCGATGGCCGACCTCAAGGCCGCCCTGCCGGTGGCGTACACCTCGCTGACCATGAGCCCGCACTGCGGCGACGAGGTTAAGTACGGCGTCGTCGAAAAGATCGTCGCCGAGTATGAGGCCCTGGCCGCCGCCGGCGGAACCATCCTTGGGCGGAAGATCGCCGAGGTGATCACCGTCAACGGCGTCCGCGTGGCGCTGGAGGACGGCAGCTGGGTGCTGGTCCGGGCCTCCTCGAACAAGCCCGAAGTCGTCGTCGTCGTCGAAAGCACCCGCTCCGAAGACGACATGCGCGCCCTCTTCCACGAAGAGGTCAAACCCCGGCTGGGCAAGCACCCGCAAGTCGGGGCATACAACCAGGAAATCTGAGGGTCTGACGCATGCGCGTTGCGATGATCGGCACCGGCTATGTCGGCCTGGTGTCCGGAGCCTGTTTCGCCGATTTCGGCCATGACGTCGTCTGCATCGACAAGGATGCCGGCAAGATCGATCGCCTGCTCAAGGGCGAGATCCCGATCTTCGAGCCGGGCCTGGAGGCTCTGGTCGAGCGCAACGTGCGCGAGGGCCGGCTGAGCTTCACGCTCGACGGCGCCGAGGCGATCAAGGCCGCCGACGCGGTGTTCATCGCCGTTGGCACCCCGACCCGCCGGGGCGACGGCCATGCCGATCTCTCCTACGTCTACGCCGCCGCCGAGGAGATCGCCGGCCTGATCGACGGCTTCACCGTCATCGTCACCAAGTCGACCGTCCCGGTCGGCACCGGGGACGAGGTCGAGGCCATCGTCCGCCGGGTTCGGCCGGATGCGCAGTTCGCGGTCGTCTCCAATCCCGAATTCCTGCGCGAGGGCGCGGCGATCGAGGATTTCAAGCGGCCCGACCGCGTGGTCGTCGGCGCCGACGACGAGCGCGCCAAGGCGGTGATGAACGAGCTGTACCGCCCGCTGTTCCTCAACGAGACCCCGATCGTCTTCACCGGCCGGCGGACCAGCGAGCTGATCAAGTACGCGGCCAACGCCTTCCTCGCCATGAAGATCACCTTCATCAACGAGATGGCCGACCTGTGCGAGGCCGTCGGCGCCGACGTGCAGCAGGTGGCGCGGGGCATCGGCCTGGACAAGCGGATCGGCGCCAAATTCCTCAACGCCGGCCCGGGCTACGGCGGCAGCTGCTTCCCGAAGGATACGCTCGCGCTCGTCCGCACGGCCAGCGACGCCGGCGCCCCGGTCAGGCTGATCGAGGCCACCGTGGCGGTGAACGACGCCCGCAAGAAGGCCATGGCCGGCAAGGTGGCCAAGGCGGTCGACGGCGACCTGAGGGGCAAGACGGTCGGCGTGCTCGGCCTGACCTTCAAGCCCAACACCGACGACATGCGCGACGCCCCGAGCCTGGACATCATCCCGGCGCTGCAGGCGATGGGCGCGACCATCCAGGCCTTCGACCCGGAGGGCCACGAGGCCCGCCAGATGCTCAAGGACGTCGACTTCAAGGCCAATGCCTACGAGGCCGTCGAAGGCGCCGACGCGGTGGTGATCATCACTGAGTGGGACCAGTTCCGCGCCCTCGACCTGGACCGCGTGAAGCTTCTGATGAAGAGCCCGACGGTCATCGACCTGCGCAACATCTACCGCCCCGACGACATGAAGGCCCGCGGGTTCCGGTATTCGAGCGTCGGGCGGGCGTAGACCGCTCGCGGACACGCACTGAAGTGCATGTCCCCGGCTTTGGCCCTACCATCCGCCCGGGCGGAGGAGAGTCGCGGCATGTGGGTGTTGCTGGGGGTGCTGGTGGTCGTGGTCGGGTTCGCGGCCCGGCTGAACCCGCTGCTGATCGTCGTCGTCGCCGCGCTGGTCACCGGACTGGCGGCGGTCGTCGCGCCGGGCGTGACGCCGGCGATGCTGCTGGCCGGAGCCGGCGAGACGCTGGCGGTGCTGGGCAAGGGCTTCAAGGACAACCGCTATATCAGCGTCACCTGGATGATCCTGCCGCTGATCGGACTCCTGGAGCGCGAGGGCCTGCAGGAGCGGGCGAGGGTGCTGATCCAGAAACTGAAGTCGGCGACGACGGGCCGGCTGCTGCTGATCTACCTCGTCATCCGTCAGGGCACGGCGGCGCTGGGGCTGACTTCGCTGGGCGGTCATCCACAGATGGTCCGCCCCCTGATCGCGCCGATGGCCGAGGCCGCCGCCGAGGCGCGGGACCCGGCCATCAGCGACGACAGCCGCAACCGGGTGAAGGCCTTCGCCGCCGCCACAGACAACATCGGCCTGTTCTTCGGCGAGGACATCTTCATCGCCATCGCCTCGATCCTTCTGATCAAGGGCTTCCTGGAGACGAACGGCATCATCGTCACGCCGTTCGCCCTGTCGGTCTGGGCCATCCCCACCGCCATCGCCGCGCTGCTGATCCACGGGATGCGCCTGATCCTGCTCGACCGGGCGCTGAAGCGGGAGGCGGCCCGATGATCGGCCTGCCCGTCCTCTACGCCCTTGCCGGCCTGCTGTTCGCGGTCTTCGCCATCGGCTCGGCGACGGACCGGACGAATCCGAAGCGCTGGGGGAATGCCGCGTTCTGGGGCCTGTTCGCGACCAGCTTCCTGGCCGGGACCTGGCTGTCGGACACGGTCAACGGCCTGCTGCTAGTCGCCATGGCGCTCGCCGCCGGCTTCAACCTGCTGGGCAAGGGCCAGCCGGCGCCGCAGGCAGACCGGGCGGAACGCGCGGCGCGCTGGGGCAACCGATTGTTCGTCCCGGCGCTGATCCCGCCGGCGGTGACCCTGGCCGGCACCTTCCTGCTCAAGGGCGTCGAGATCGGCGGCCAGCCGCTGGTGGATCCCAAACAGGTGACCCTGGTCTCGCTCGGCCTGGGCATCGTGCTGGCCACGGCGGTGGCGCTGGTCATGTTCCGCGCCTCGCCCGCCGTCGCCGTCCGCGAGGGCCGTCGTCTGATGGACCAGGTCGGCTGGGCCGGCCTGCTGCCCCAGGCCCTGGCGGCGCTGGGCGCCGTTTTCGTGGCGGCCAAGGTCGGGGACGTCATCGGGCTGCTGGCGGGCGAGTACCTGCCGCTGAACGGCCCGTTGATGGCGGTTTGCGCCTACACGATCGGCATGGCGGTGTTCACCGCGATCATGGGCAACGCCTTCGCCGCCTTTCCGGTGATGACCGCCGCCATCGCCCTGCCGCTGATCATCGGCCAGTACGGCGGCGACCCGGCCATCGTCTGCGCCATCGGCATGCTGTCGGGCTTCTGCGGCACGCTGATGACCCCGATGGCGGCCAACTTCAACATTGTTCCGGCCGTGCTGCTGGACCTCCCCGACCGCAATGGCGTTATCAGGGTCCAGATCCCGACCGCCCTGGCTCTGCTCGCGACCAACACGGTGCTGATGTATGCCCTCGCCTTCCGCTTCTGAGACCCGCCTGACGGCCCAGATCGCCGGCCGCTTCGCGCGGGTGGCGCTGGGGCATGTCACCCGCGAGTACCCGCACAAGGCCGACCACGTCTTCAACGGGCCGCAGGACGTGGCGCCGCACCGCGAGCACCATCCGATCTTCTTCGGCAGCTTCGACTGGCACAGCTGCGTCCACGGCTACTGGACCTTGGCGACGATCCTGCGGCGATTCCCGAACCTGCCCGAGGCGGACGCCATCCGAGCCCTGTTCGCCGAGCGGATCACGCCCGAAGCGGTCGCCGGCGAGCTGGCCTATCTGGACCGCCCGCTGAGCGCCGGGTTCGAGCGGCCCTACGGCTGGGCCTGGCTGCTGAAGCTGGCGGCGGAGCTGAAGGCGCACGAAAATACGGCGCCGTATGAAACGCTCGCGCCGCTGGCCGCAGCCTTCGCCGACCGGTTCAAGACCTTCCTGCCCAAGGCGACCTATCCGTTGCGGGCGGGCGTGCATTCCAACACCGCCTTCGCGCTGCGGCTGGCCATGGACTACGCCGAGACCTGCGGCGATCCGGCCCTTGCGACCCTGGCCCGCGACACCGCCCTGCACTGGCTCGCCGACGACGCCGACTGCCAGGCCTGGGAGCCGAGCGGCGACGAGTTCCTGTCCCCCGCCCTGATGGTCGCCGAATGCCTGCGCCGCATGCTGCCGCCGCACCAGTTCCGCGCCTGGTTCTCCGGCTTCCTGCCCAGGACCGCAGGCCGCCAGCCGGCGACGCTGTTCACCCCGGCTACGGTCAGCGACCGCAGCGACGGCAAGATCGCCCACCTTGATGGCCTCAACCTCAGCCGCGCCTGGTGCTGGCGCGGCATCGCCGGCGCCCTGGCCGAGCACGACGACGCCCGCATCGAAGCTCTGGCCGCCGCCGAGACCCATCTGGCCAGCGCCCTGCCCCACGTGGCC
This sequence comes from Caulobacter sp., assembly GCA_031426695.1. Classification (GTDB taxonomy): domain Bacteria; phylum Pseudomonadota; class Alphaproteobacteria; order Caulobacterales; family Caulobacteraceae; genus Caulobacter. The sequence continues at coordinate 178,595 of JASJPM010000001.1, read as the reverse complement.
GGCGACTACATGGGCGAGCATTGGCTGGCCAGCTTCGCCCTGCTGGCGCTGGAGGGTTAGGTCGCCGCTGTCATCCCGGCCGCAGCGCGAAGCGCGGAGAGCCGGGACCCGGCGGTTGCGCGCCGGCCCTTGGGTCCCGGATCGCCTGCGGCGTCCGGGATGACAGGCAAGGACAGCCTAGGCCGCCGCCTTCACCGCCCCGGCGATTTCCTTGACCAGCTGGTCGACCAGGGCGCTGTCGTCCCCCTCGGCCATGACGCGGATCAGCGGCTCGGTGCCCGACGCGCGGACCAGCACGCGGCCGCTGCCGTTCAGCCGGGCCTCGGCGTCGGCGATGGCGGCCTTGACCTTCTCGTTCTCGAGCGGCTTGCCGCCCTTGGCGAAGCGGACGTTCTCCAGCAGCTGCGGCACCGGTTCAAACTGGCGGGCCAGCGCGCTCATCGGCTTGCCGCTCTGCACCAGAACGGCCAGCACCTGAAGCGCCGCCATCAGGCCGTCGCCGGTCGTGGAAAAGTCCGACAGGATCACGTGGCCCGACTGCTCGCCGCCCAGGTTGAAGCCGCCGCCGCGCATGCGCTCCATCACCGCCCGATCGCCGACCGGCGTGCGCTCCAGCGTCAGGCCCCTGCCGGTCATGAACCGCTCCAGGCCCAGGTTCGACATAACGGTGGCGACGATGCCGCCGCCGGTGAGCCGGTCCTCGGCGGCCCAGGCGCCGGCGATGATGGCCATGATCTGGTCGCCGTCGACGACCTGGCCCGTCTCGTCGCAGATGGCGACCCGGTCGGCGTCGCCGTCCAGCGCGATGCCGATATCGGCCCGGTACTCGCGCACCGCCGCCACCATGGCCTGCGGATGGGTCGAGCCGCAGTCGCTGTTGATGTTGAAGCCGTTGGGATCGACCCCGACCTTCAGCACCTCGGCGCCCAGCTCGTACAGCACGGCGGGCGCGACCTTGTAGGCGGCGCCGTTGGCGCAATCGATGACCACCCGCAGGCCGTTCAGGTTCAGGTGGCGCGGGAAGCTGGCCTTGGCGATCTCGACATAGCGGGCCTGGGCGTCGTCGACGCGCTGCACCCGGCCCAGGCCGTCGGCGGCGGCGAGGCCCTCCTGCAGGCCCTCGTCCATATGGGCCTCGATCTCGAGCTCGCGCTCGTCGCTGAGCTTGTAGCCGTCGGGGCCGAACAGCTTGATGCCGTTGTCGGTATAGGCGTTGTGCGAGGCGCTGATCATGACGCCGAGATCGGCGCGCATCGAGCGGGTCATCATCGCCACCGCCGGCGTCGGCAGCGGCCCGAACAGCCGCACATCCATGCCCATGCTGGTGAAGCCCGCCACCAGGGCCGGCTCGATCATGTAGCCCGACAGCCGGGTGTCCTTGCCGATCACCACCAGATGGCGCCGGCCGTGGTTGCGGCGGAACAGCTTGCCGGCGGCCAGGCCGACGCGCAGCGCGACCTCGGCCGTCATCGGATGGCTGTTGGCCAGGCCCCGAATGCCGTCGGTGCCGAAATACTTCCGCTTGCTCATCGAGCAGACTCCCCCGCGCGAACCCCGCGCAACAGTTTGCAACGCACTTTTATGCCGCCGGACGTTCAGCCGGTGTTAAACGCCGACCCGGGTACGGTTCGTTCCCGCAAGATCATAACCTCTCGATCGGAGACGACGAAACCGGCATGTGCGGCATCATCGGCATCGTGGGCAAGGCGCCCGTCACCGACCGTCTTATCGAGAGCCTCAAGCGCCTCGAGTATCGCGGCTATGATTCCGCAGGCGTCGCGGTGCAGACCGACGGACAGGTCGACCGCCGTCGCGCCCAGGGCAAGATCAAGGCGCTGGAGGCGGTGCTGGAGGCCAGTCCGCTGACCTCGCAGGTCGGCATCGGCCACACCCGCTGGGCCACGCACGGCGCGCCGAGCGAGCGCAACGCCCACCCGCACACCTCCGGCCGCGTGACCCTGGTCCACAACGGCATCATCGAGAACTTCGCCGAACTGAAGGTCGAACTTCAGAAAGAAGGTCGCGTCTTCGAGAGCGACACCGACACCGAGGTCATCGCCGCCCTGATCGACTACTATCTCGACAAGGGTCAGGCCCCGTTGGCCGCCTTCAAGATGGCGCTCGACCGGCTGACCGGCGCCTACGCCCTGGCCGTGCTGATCGAGGGCCGCGACAACTTCATCATGGGGGCCCGCAAGGGCAGCCCGCTGGTGGTCGGAACCGGCGAGGGCGAGATGTTCCTGGGCAGCGACGCCCTGGCCGTCGGCCCGTTCACCAGCAAGGTCACCTACCTTGAGGAAGGCGACTACGTCGCTATCGACCACGACCGCGCCGAGATCTTCGACGTCACGGGCATGCCCGTCGACCGCCCGATGAAGGTCGTCTCCGCCTCCGCCGCCCTGGTCGAGAAGGGCAACTACCGGCACTTCATGGAAAAGGAGATCCATGACCAGCCGGAGGGGGTGCAACGCACGGTCTCGGCCTACATCGACCCGATCACCTCGCGCACTGCGGTTCCCGGCGGCATCGACTTCGCCGCTATCGAGCGCATCCAGATCGTCGCCTGCGGCACCAGCTACATCGCCGGCATGGTCGGCAAGTACCTGATCGAGCAGATGGCCGACCTGCCGGTGGACGTCGAGATCGCCAGCGAGTTCCGCTACCGCTCGCCCGCCCTGCGTCCCGGCTCGCTGGCCATCGCCATGTCGCAGTCGGGCGAGACCGCCGACACCCTGGCCGCCCTGCGCCTGTGCAAGAGCAAGGGCATGCGCACCGCCGCCGTGGTCAACGCCCAGGAATCGACCATGGCCCGCGAGGTCGACGTCGTCTGGCCGATCCACTGCGGGCCGGAGATCGGCGTCGCCTCGACCAAGGCCTTCACCGCCCAGGTGACGGTGCTGACCGCCATCGCGGTGGCCGCCGCCGCCGCCCGCGGCCGCATCGACACCGCCGAGGAAGAGCGCCTGGTCAAGGTGATGCTCGAGGCGCCGCGCCTGGTCAGCGAGGCCATCGGCATGGAGGACGCCGTCCGCGCCGTCGCCGTCGACATCGCCAAGGCCCGGGACGTCCTCTACCTCGGCCGCGGCACCATGTCGGCCCTCGCCCTGGAAGGCGCCCTGAAGCTCAAGGAAATCAGCTACATCCACGCAGAGGGCTATGCGGCGGGCGAGCTGAAGCACGGGCCGATCGCGCTGGTCGACGAGCATACCCCGATCATCATCCTGGCGCCGTACGACAGCTATTACGAGAAGTCGGCGTCCAACATGAGCGAGGTCATGGCCCGCGGCGGCCAGGTGGTGTTCATCACCGACCCGGAAGGCGCCAAACACGCTCCCGCCGGCGCCAAGGTCGTGATGACCGCCCCGGCCAGCGATCCGCTGATCGCGCCGCTGATCATGTCGGCGCCGATCCAGCTGCTGGCCTACCACGTGGCCGTGCTGAAGGGCGCGGACGTCGACCAGCCGCGCAATCTCGCCAAGTCGGTGACGGTCGAGTAGCGGTCAGAGGCCCGGCGTCGGCGACGGCGTCATCGTGACGTCCGGCGAAGCCTGCCAGGTCGCGCCGGACGGCGGCGGGGTCGGGGTGGCCTCATCGGACGCCGGCGCGGCGCCGTTCTCGGGGCCGTTGGATCCGTGGCGCGCAGCAAGGGCGAATGCGGCGCCGCCGGCGAAGAGCAGGAGGGATGCGAGCTTGTTCATGGACCAATCTCCGGAAGATGTTCGTTCTTTCCGCAACTACTGTCGCGCCGTGATGTTCCTGCGCCGCCAGTAGATTTGTCCGCCCCTCTCGGTTACCTCGGAGCCCATGAAACCTGTTCGTAAAGCCGTCCTTCCGGTCGCCGGCCTCGGCACGCGCGTGCTGCCCGGCGCCAAGACCACGCCCAAGGAAATGCTCAACGTCGTGGACAGGCCGATCCTGTCCTACATCGTGGCCGAGGGCCGCGCGGCGGGGATCGAGCACTTCGTGTTCGTCACTGGCCGCGGCAAGGGCGCGATCGAAGACTACTTCGACCATCACATCGAGATGGAAAGCCAGCTGCAGGCCAAGGGCAAGCTGGACATGTTGGCCGACATCCAGGGCGAACTGCCCCGGCCCGGCGAGATGAGCTTCGTGCGCCAGATGGCCCCTCTGGGCCTTGGCCACGCCATCTGGTGCGCCCGCGACATCATCGGCGACGAGCCGTTCGCCATCATGCTGCCGGACATGCTGATGCATGCGCCACAGCGCCCCGCGCTGGCCCAGGCCATGGACGCCTACAACAAGGTCGGCGGCAACATCGTCGTCGTCGAGCCGGCCCCCGAGGGCGAGGCCCACAAGTACGGCATCGTGGCGCTGGATGGCCAGGACGGCCGCCTCAACCGCATGACCGGCATGGTCGAGAAGCCGGCGCCCGGCACGGAGCCGTCGAACCTGTTCATCTCGGGTCGCTACATCCTGCAGCCGGAGATCTTCAAGCTGCTGGCCGACCAGCAGAAGGGGGCCGGCGGCGAGATCCAGCTGACCGACGCCATGTTCCGCCTGATGGCCATCGAGAGCTTCCACGCGCTGGAGTACGAGGGAACGACCTACGACTGCGGCGACAAGATCGGCCTGCTCCGCGCCAACGTGGCCTTCGCGCTGCAGCGGGAAGACCTGGGCGAGGCTGCGCGCAAGGCGATTGAGGCGTTGCTTTAGGGACAGACACCGTCAGGTGTCTGTCCCTATCGGCTGAACAACGCCTCCAGCCCTTCCTTCAGCGCCAGCGCCTGCGCCGGCTCCAGATGCATGGCCTCCGCCAGCTTGAGCGGGATCGGCTCGGCCCGGGCCTTCAGCGCCCTGCCCGCTTCCGTCAGCGTGATCAGCACCACCCGCTCGTCCTCGTCGGAGCGACGCCGCGCGACCAGCCCAGCCGCCTCCAGCCGCTTGAGCAACGGCGTCAGTGTCCCTGAATCCAGATGCAGGCGGCGGCCGATGTCGCCCAGCGCCAGCCCGTCCCGCTCCCAGAGCACCAGCATCACCAGATACTGCGGATAGGTCAGACCCAGCGGCGTCAGGTGCGGCCGGTAGGCCTTCTGGACGGCGTTGGCCGCCGCATAGATCGGAAAGCACAGCTGGTTGGACAGCTTGAGCGCTTCGGCCGGAGTGTCGGGAGATTTCGCCATGATCCGCAGATAATGCCGCGAGTCCCTATTGCAAACTCTTTGATCGTATCCAATTAGATTGTGCACAATCATTCTGGAGATCGACCATGACCATCCTCTACACCGCGACCGCCACCGCCTCGGGCGGTCGCGACGGCGCGGCCCGCAGCGACGACGGCGTCCTCGACGTGGCGCTCAGCACGCCCAAGGGTCTCGGCGGCCCCGGCAAGGCCGGCGCGACCAACCCCGAGCAGCTGTTCGCCGCCGGCTACGCGGCCTGCTTCGACAGCGCGCTGCGCTTCGTGGCCCGCAGCCAGGGCGTCACCGTCGCCGACAGCGCGGTGACCGCGGAAGTGGGCATCGGCCCCAACGCCGCGGGCGGCTTCGGCCTCGCCGTCGCGCTGAACGTCAGCCTGCCGGGCCTTGAGCGTGAAGCGGCCGAAAAGCTGGTCGAGGCCGCCCACCAGGTCTGCCCCTACTCCAACGCCACCCGCGGCAACATCGAGGTGACGCTGACGGTGGCGTAGGCGCTTGGCCCCACTCCACCCACCCGCTACTCCTCCCGTGCGGCTGCTTCGCCGCGCGGGAGGATCCGGCGCTTGCCCAACCTGCTGATCTTCGGCTTCGGCTACACCGGCCAAGCGCTGGCGCGGCGGCTGCGCGGCAAGGGCTGGGACGTCTCGGCCGCCGTGCGGTCACCCGCTTCCGCCGACGCGGCCCGCGCCGCCGGGGTGACGCCCCTCGACTCGGCCGACCGCGAGGCGCTGGTCGCCGCCCCGCCCATGAACGCCATCCTGGTCACCCCGCCGCCCGACGACCACGGCTGCCCGGCGCTGGCGGCGCTGGTCCCGGCCATGGCGCGGGCGAACGCGTTTCCGGACTGGATCGGCTACCTGTCCACCACCGGCGTCTATGGCGACCGCGAGGGCCGCTGGGCGTTCGAGACCACGCCCCTGTCCGCCCGCTCGCCGGAGGCCGCCCGTCGCGTCGCCGCCGAGCGCGACTGGCTGGAGGTCGGACGGGGCATGGGCCTGACCGTCCAGGTGTTCCGCCTGCCCGGCATCTACGGCCCCGGACGCTCGACCTTCGACCGCCTGCGCGAGGGCCGCAGCCGCAACCTGGTCAAGCCGGGCCAGGTGTTCAGCCGCATCCATGTCGAGGACATCGCGGCGGCGCTGGAGGCCTCCATCGCCCACCCGCACGCCGGCCGCGCCTACAATCTCTGCGACGACGACCCGGCCCCGCCCCACGCGCTGAACGCCTACGCCTGCGACCTGATGGGCGTGGCTCCGCCGGAGACGGTTCCCTACGACGAAGCCGCCCTGCCCGCCGCCGCCCGGCGCTTCTGGAGCGAGAACAAGCGGGTCTCTAACGCCCGGGCCAAGGCAGAGCTGGGCTGGCGGCCGGCGTTTCCGACCTATCGCGAGGGGCTGGCGGCGATCTACGCTGCGGAAAAGGCAGGGGACGAAACATGAGCAAGGCGCTGGTTCTGGGCGGCGGCGGACCGGTGGGCATCGCCTGGGAAACCGGGCTGATCGCCGGACTGGCTGAGGCGGGCGTCGCCCTCCACCACGCCGACTTCATCCTCGGCACCTCGGCCGGATCGGTTGTCGGCTCGCAACTGGCGCTCGGTCGCCAGCCGGACGCCATGCTCCACGCCGAGTTCGCGGCGGCGGCGGCGGCGAAGGAGGCCCAGGCCGCCTCGGGCCGGCCGGCCCCGGACCTCATGCCGCTGATGGCCATCATGGCCCGCCGCCCGCCCGGCCAGCCGATGCCCGTCGAGCTGATGGTCGAGCTCGGGGCCTTCGCGCTCGGCGCCCAGACGGCCAGCGAAGACGTGTTCATCTCCGGCTTCGGCGCCCTGGCCGAACTGGAGCATCCCTGGCCAGAGAAGTACGCCTGCACCGCCATCGACACGGCGAACGGCGAGTTCCTGCTGTGGAACAAGGATACCGCAGCCCCGCTGCGGCTGGCGGTGCCCTCCTCCTGCTCGGTGCCGGGCATCTTCCCGCCGATCACCATCGACGGCCGTCGCTACATGGACGGCGGCATGCGTTCGGGGACCAACGCCGACATGGCGCGGGGCCACGGCAAGGTGGTCATCATCGCGGTCGCCCCGCCGATGATGCGCCCGCTGATGATGCCCGGCCTGGAGCGCGAGATGACCGTCATCGCCGACCACGGCGGCGAGGCGCTGCTGGTCATCCCCGACGACGCCTGCGGCGCGGCCTTCGGCATGAACCTGATGGACAGCGGCAACCGCGAAGCCATCGCCCGGGCGGGCTTCGCCCAAGGCCAGGCGGAAGCTGAGCGGATCGGGGCGTTCTGGGGTTAGAGTCCGGGACTGACACCGAAGGTGTCTGTCCCTAAGGGGTGTCGCTGCAACGGTTCCAGCTGGGCCGCCTAGGGACAGACACCTTTGGTGTCAGTCCCCGCCACCTCCTCCACCGCCCTCCTCAGCCGCTCAATATCCTGCGGTCTCGACAGCCGGTGATCCCCGTCCTTGATCAGGGTGAACACCACGTCCTGCCCCTTGATCGCATTGGCCAGCTCCAGTGCGTGAAGCCAGGGCACGTCGGGGTCCTCGCGACCCTGCAGCACCCGAACCGGAACCTCGATCGGCACGGGTCCGGGCAGGATCGACCATCGCGCGCCATCCTCCAGCAGCGCGCGGGTGATCGGATAGCCGCCCTCGTCGTAGAGCGAGGGCCGAATCCATTCGCCGTCGCGGTCGAGCGCCGCGAAGGCTTCCGGCGGGAAGCCCGGCTTCATCAACGCCTCGGTGAAGTCGGCGGCCGGTGCGATCAGCACCAGCGCCTGCAGCCGCTCCGGGATCACGGCGGCGACCAGGCAGCTGATCCAGCCCCCCATCGAGGAGCCGACCAGAATCAGAGGGCCCTCCGTCAGTTCACGGATCGCCTCCAGCGCATCCTCGCGCCAGCGGCTGATGGTCCCCTTCCGGAACGCACCAGAGGACTCGCCATGGCCCAGGTAGTCGAACCTCAGGAAGGCCCGGCCGCTCGCCAGGGCCCAGTCGGCCAGCGCCTGGGCCTTGGTCCCGGCCATGTCGGACATGAAGCCGCCCAGCCAGACCACTGTCGGCCCGGCCCCGTCGACCCTCCGCCAGGCGACGCGCTCGCCGTCGCCGCGATCCAGAAAGCCCGATGTCTCGCCCATGCGCACCCTGTCATCTTGATGGCGGTAGTTTACCTGCCGGGTGAACAGGTTATGCAAGGGCGGTGAGCACACTCCCCGCCAATTTCACGCTGCTGCAGGTGACCCCCGAACTCGAGACGGGCGGGGCCGAGCAGACGACCATCGACGTCGCCCACGCGGTGATCCAGGCCGGCGGCCGGGCGCTGGTCGCGGCGCGCGGCGGCCGAATGGTCGCTCGGCTGGAGGAGGACGGCGGCCGCCTGGCGCAGATGCCGGTGCAGTCGAAGAACCCGCTGGTCATGCTGGGCAACGCCGCCCGACTGATCGACCTGATCCGCAAGGAGAAGGTCAGCCTGGTCCACGCCCGCAGCCGGGCGCCGGCCCACAGCGCCCTGTGGGCGGCCCACACCACCGGCGTGCCGTTCATCGCCACCTATCACGGCGTCTATCACGCGAAGAACAGCCTCAAGCGCTGGTACAACGCGGTGATGACCCGCGGCGACCTGGTCATCGCCAATTCCGACTACACCCGCGACCACATCCTGGCCGAGCACGGCATCGATCCGGCCCGGGTGGTGACCATTCCGCGCGGCGTGGACCTGAGCCGGTTCGACCCGCGCAAGGTCGACCCCGCCCGCGTCGAGGCGCTGCGCGCCGCCTGGGACCTGCCCGCCGGCAAGATGGTGTTCCTGCTGGCCGGGCGGCTGACCCGCATCAAGGGCCAGCTGTCGATCATCGAGGCCGCCGCCCGCATGAAGGCCGCCGGTCGCGATGACTTCGTGGTCGTCTTCGCCGGGGATGATCAGGGCCGCACCGAGTACCGGCGCGAGATCCTGGCCGCCATCGCCGGGGCCGGCCTGACCGGGATCATCAAGGTGGTCGGCCATTGCGATGACATGCCGGCCGCCTACATGGCCTGTGATGTCGCCCTGCTGCCCACCCTCAAGCCGGAGTCGTTCGGCCGCGCCGCTGTCGAGCCGCAGGTCATGGAGCGACCGGTGATCGTCTCCGACCACGGCGCGGCGCGCGAGACCCTGATCGAGGGCGAGACCGGCTGGCGGGCCGCGCCCGGCGACGCCGCCGCCTGGGCGGCGGCGATGACCCACGCGCTGGACGCCGGCCTGGCCCGCCGACGCGCCATGGGCGAGCAGGCCGCCTCCCGCGCGAAGCGGCTTTATTCAGTCGACGCCATGTGCGACGCGACGATTGAGGTCTATGCTCGCGTCCTGGAGGCCCGGCGTTGAGTAAGGAACTGAAGAAGATCCTCGTCATCCAGGCGGGGTCGATCGGACAGTTCGTCCTGTCGCTGGCAGCGATGAAACGCATCCGCCAGGCCCACCCCCGCGCGCGCATCACGCTGCTCACCCGCCCGCAGTTCGAGGCCCTGGCCAAGATCAGTCCCTACTTCAACGAGGTCGAGGCCGAGGAGCGACCGATCGGACCCGGCGACTGGCTGCGCGTGCGCGCCTGGATCAAGCGCGAGAAGTTCGAGCGGGTCTACGACCTGGAATGCTCGCGCTGGTCCAACGCTCTGTTCGCCATGCTGCGGCCCTTCCCGCCGGTCTGGTCGGGCACGGCCGCCGGCGCGCGCCTGCGCCACCGCAACCCGCGTCGCCACGAGATGCACACCCTGGAGCGCCAGGCCGAGCAGCTGCAGGTCGCCGGTATCTGGCCGGACGCGCCTGTCACCGCCGGCGATGCGCCGGCGCCCGACCTCAGCTGGATCCTCCGCCGCGCCCAGGAGCCGCGCCCGGTGGCCGGCGCCCAGGCGCCCAGGCCCTTCGTGCTGATGGTGCCCGGCGGGGTCGAGAACCGGCCGGAAAAACGCTGGCCTGTCGACCGCTACGCCCAGCTGGGCCGACTGCTGCGCGAGCGCGGCTATGACATCGTCATCATCGGCGGGCCGCAGGAGAGCGCGCTGGCCCGGCATATCCAGAAGGTGGCCGGCAACGCCCGCGACCTGACCGGCCGCACCGACTTCGCCCAGATCGCCGTGCTCGGCGCCCGTTGCGCGCTGGCGGTCGGCAACAACACCGGCCCCATGCACCTGATCGCCGCCGCCGGGGCCCCGACCATCGCCGTCGTCGAGGATGAGCCGGACGCCCTGCTGACCGCCCCGCGCGGCCATGTGGCGGTTCTGCAGGCCAAAAGCCTCGACCAGCTGACTGTCGAAACGGTCGCCGCGGCGGCCAACTCGCTGCTGCCCAGGTAGCGACGCCGACCTTTCTTCCACAGACTGTGGCCGCACGGCGCTTGATCGCGGCGGGGGTCGCGGTCATATATCTCTGCATCGACGTGGAACGCTTCGGCGGGCCGCGTCCTTTTGTGCAAACAGCTGTCGGAGCTCCGCCTATTCGCCGTCCCAACAATACGCCGCCCGTGAAAGACGGGCCGCGCATGAACGAAGACATTCGCGTCCCCCGCGTTCTTCTGATTGATCAGAACGGCGAGAAGCAGGGCGAGATGCCCATCAGCGCGGCCCTCGAGGCGGCTGAAGAGGTCGGTCTGGACCTCGTCGAGATTGTCCCCAACGCCAATCCGCCCGTCTGCAAGATCCTGGACTACGGCAAGTTCAAGTTCCAGGAGCAGAAGAAGAAGAACGAGGCGCGCAAGCGGCAGAAGGTCGTCGAGCTCAAGGAAATCAAGCTCCGGCCCAACATCGACATCCACGACTACGAAGTGAAGGCCAAGGCCATGCATCGCTTCTTCGACGAAGGCGACAAGGTGAAGGTCACCCTGCGCTTCCGCGGTCGTGAAATGGCCCACCCCGAGCTCGGCATGAAGCTGCTGCTCAAGGTGAAGGCGGACTTCGACGAGATCGCCAAGGTCGAGTACGAGCCCCGCATGGAAGGCCGCCAGATGATCATGATCCTGGCCCCGCGCTAGGCTTCACCGGATCACCGGAAAACAGGACGCCCCGGACCGCAAGGCCGGGGCGTTTTGCGTTCCGGCCCTATCGCAGCGCCCCGACGCCCGGCTAGGTTGCGGTCCGTAGCGTTTGCATTGGGGGGCTTGTGACGATTCCTGCGCGCATTCTGGCCGGCGTGATGGCGGTCTGCCTTGGACTTTCGCTGTCGAGCCCGCCGGCCGCCGCTGCGCCGCTCGAGGCCTACGGCCGCCTCCCGTTGATCGAGGATGTCCAGATCTCGCCGGACGGCGCGTTGATCGCGGTCGCCATGACCGACGGCGAAAACCGCCTCGTCGTGATCAAGCGCCTGGCCGACGACAAGGTCATCGGCGGGCTTCGGGCCGGCGACAAGAAGGTGCGGGACGTCCGCTGGGCCGGTTCCGACTTCCTGCTGGTCACCACGTCACAGACCGCGCTGGTCAGGGACCTCACCGGGCCCCGTCGCGAGTACCTCATCTCGATCGTCTACGATCTGGCGACGAAGCGGCAGCGTGGCCTCATGGACCGAGCCGAGAACTCGATGAACGTCGTGCTGTCCATGCCGCGCGTTCGCGTCGTCGACGGGGAACTGGTGGCGATCGTCGAAGGCGTGAACTTCGTCGAGAACCGCGGGCAGGTGGGCCTGTTCCGGGTCAAGCTGAAGACTGGCGTCACGCGCACCATCGAGGACGGCCAGGAAAACACCGACGACTGGGTGGTCGGCGCCGACGGGCTTGCGGTCGCCCAGACCGAGTACGACCAGAGAAGCGGTCTGTGGAAGCTGAGGCTGAAGGGGCCCAAGACCTGGCGGATCGTCGAGGAGGCGACCCTGCCGATCGATCGGCCGTGGCTGGGCGGCCTGGGCCGCGACGGCCGGTCGGTGCTTGTAGGATCGACGGACGATGACGGCGGGACTGTGCTGCGCGAGTACCCTCTCGACGGCGGCGAACCAACGACCACCCCTTCTCCCCACGACAACCTGATCCACGACCCCGCCAGCTGGGCGCTGATCGGCGCCGCCGGCCTGGTCGGCGACGACTACCGCTACAGCTTCTACGAGCCGCGCGCCGACGCGGTCTGGAAGGCCGTGATCAAGGCCTATCCGGCGACCGATCGGGTCCACCTGGTCTCCTGGTCGCACGACCGCAGGAAGATCGTCGTGCTGGTCGACAGCCCGGTCGACGGGCCCGCCTACGCCCTGGTCGACCTCGACAGGAAGGCCGCCGACTGGCTGGGCGCGGAGTACGGCGCCCTCCAGCCGGCGGACATCTCCGAGGTGCGGGCGATCTCCTACAAGGCTGCCGACGGACTCACGATCACCGGCTACCTGACCCTGCCGCGCGGCAGGGAGGCCAGGGACCTGCCGCTGGTCGTCCTGCCCCACGGCGGACCGGCCGCCCGCGACACGCCGGGTTTCGACTGGTGGGCCCAGGCCCTCGCGTCGCGCGGCTACGCCGTGCTGCAGCCGAACTTCCGCGGCTCAGCCGGGCTGGGCGTCGACGTCCTGGAGGCAGGCTACGGCGAATGGGGCCGCAAGATGCAGACAGACCTGTCGGACGGCGTGCGCGACCTCGCCGGCAAGGGCCTGATCGACCCTGCGCGGGTCTGCATCGTCGGCGCCAGCTACGGCGGCTATGCGGCGCTGGCGGGGGTTACGCTGGACACCGGCGTCTACCGCTGCGCGGCGGCCATCGCCGGCGTCGCGGACCTGCGTCGGTTCATGGAGGCCCAGAGGGTCGCCTACGGCACGAGCGAGAACAGCTCGCTCCGCTACTGGTCGAGGTTCCTCAGCGTCGACGGTCGCAAGGACCCGGATCTGGACGCCATCTCGCCGGCGCGACTGGCCGCCAGGGCCGACGCACCCGTGCTGCTGGTCCACGGCAAGGACGACACGGTCGTGCTCTATGACCAGAGCCGGATCATGGCGGACGCGCTGAAGAAGGCCGGCAAGCCGGTGGAACTGGTGACCCTGCAGGGCGAGGACCACTGGCTCTCGCGTGGCGAGACGCGGCTGCAGATGCTCAAGGCCGTGGTGGCCTTCCTGGAGAAGCACAACCCGCCGGATTGAGGGCGGGCGGGGAGGCGTCGCTCAGGTCTTCGCGTCGATGATCGCCCGGCCGATGAGGATCAGGTTCAGGACCACATAGCCCCCCAGCAGGATGGCCGCGCCGTGGAGGTCACGCCGTCGCTGCACCGCCGCGTCGCCGCCGTGGGCGATGGCTCGGAGCGAGATCACGCCCTGGCCCGTGACGGCCATGATCAGGGCGAGGGTCGCGAAATGCAGCTGGTCGAGCAGATAGACGCCGTCGTGAGGCCCGACCAGCTTCTCCACCGACACGAAACTGAGCACCACGGCGAAGGTGGTGGCGCCCAGCAGGCTCATGCGGCCGTCGGTGACCGTCAGGCTGATCAGGGCCAGCAGCGCGGAAATATAGAGGGGGAAGGTCGCCTTGACGAAGTTGGCCATGTGATTGCGCTCGACCCCCACCTGCATCTTCAGGGTGGCGTAGCGGCTGACCCCGCCCGGCAGCGACGGGTCCCCGAAGGTGGTGGGGTGGGTGGTGACGCCCCCGGTGAGCTGGAAGTCCTTCAGCCGCCAGCCGGCCAGGTCGACCGCCGGGTTCATGCCGGAATTGACGTTGTCGGCGGCATAGACGAAGTCGCGCGTGTCGAGCACGCCTTCCTCGATATCGATGACCAGCGGCTGCTCGTCGAAAGGATAGTTATGCAGCGAGAAGTCCTGGCGGAATATGCCGGTGAACTTGCGCGTCGCCCACCAGCCGCCGTCCCGCTTGAGGGTCGAGTCCAGGCTGGGCTGCACCGAAACGGCGTTGACGAACTCGAGTGTCTTCAGCGGTTCGAGCTCGCTGCTCGGGCAGACGCTCCACATCCAGAAGTCGGCCCGGAACGTGCCGGCCGCGGTGTCGACCTGGGAGAGCGAGGTAATATAGGCCCCGAGATTGCAGCGGTCCGGCGCCGCCCGCGCCTCCCCTGCGCCGCCCAGCAGGACGACCATCAGCAGGAACGCCACGCTCAGGCGGACGGCGTCCGCGAATGCAGCCCTCATGTTCGGAACCCCCCGGTCACCGTGTCGCGTCAATCTTTCCTATCATTCCACCGACTTTGGCAAGTAACGGACGGCGAGGCGGCATACCGACTCGCGCGAGTCGCGGGGACTGCCAACACGGCCGGGATGGTGTACGGACACCCTCCATGTCCCCGGAAATGGTCCAGCTGATCGCGAATCTCGCCCTGGCGACCGGCATGGTCGCCGGCACCGTGCTCGTCCACTTCTGGGGTCTGATTCTTCTCACCTACCTGATGCGAAGTGGCGGCAAGCGATTGCGGCCCCATACCAGCCACACGCACCAGGCGGCGCTGATCCTGCTGGTCGTCTTCGGCCTGTTCGGCCTCCATACGATCGAGATCTGGCTCTACGCGACCCTCTATCTATTGCTGGGCGAGATGCGCCACCTGGAAGAGGCGCTCTACTTCTCGACCGTCACCTTCGCGGCGCTGGGCTTTGGAGACATCGTCCTGTCTCCGCGCTGGCGGCTGCTGAGTGCGATCGAGGCCGCCAACGGCGTCATGCTGTTCGCCTGGTCGACCACCTTCCTGCTCGGGGTCAACACCCGGCTGCGCCTGCTGGAGCATGGCTGGCTGGAGCCGCAGGACAAGGACCCGACCTAGCAGCGGCGATTGGCGTCCCCCCGCCTCCCGGTCACCGCCCTCGGCGAGTTCCAGAGGGGGACACGCATCGACGGGGCAGGAACATGTCCCTCCCCCTCTCGCCTCTCATGCCGAACCGGGCAGGGTTTCCCCTTTGTTCTCGTTGCGTCAGGGCACAACCCATGCGGCAGTGTGCAGGGGGAAACGTTCCGGCGATAGCGGGTGCGTGTCCCAGTTCACAACGGTTGTTCAGGTAGCTGAAAAATACGTGTCCGCGTCTAGAGGAGATTGGAATGCGAGGGAGAATTGGCATCGCACTTTCTCTAGCCACCATTCTATTGACCGCAGCGATCTGGTCCACGGTACATGCCAAAGGCCGGGTCAATGCTGCCATTGGGGTTCTCGAGAGCTCACTAACGGAACCCGGCGCGCCTCCGAATTTAGTGCGTCTATCGGAGAGATACTTGTCCCTTCAAAGCAGCGCACAGCATCCAGAATCTCGGGAACTGTTCAGACGCGTTCGAATTGACCAAGTATACCGTGCGGCGTTAGACGACGAAACGCGTCAAGCTTTGCTTGGTCGTGGCGCAACCATCCAAGATGACATCGACTTGAAAAATCGTATATGGTCGCGAATATCAGAGATAGACACTGAAAATAGAGTCTGGCTAAAATATACACTTGCGCGGATCGGGTGGTTTAGAATTTCTATTTACGGCTCGTCTGCATCCCATGTGGCTTGGTTGCTAGTTCAGCATGCCGATCTAGACCTTGCATGGCAAAAGGAAGTGCTTGAAGTCCTGAAACCCTTGGCGGCTCAAGGTGAGGCGAGTTGGCGTGACCTCGCATATTTGGAAGACCGAATCGCCACCGCCGAGTCCAAGCCTCAAGTGTATGGTACTCAAGGAAAGTGCCAGGGTGGGACTTGGAGTCCGTTCGAGATTTCCGACCCTGGGCAGGTTGACGAACGTCGAATTTCTATTGGGCTCGCGCCAATAGATGAATATGCGAAGCAGTTCAAAGGCATGTGCGGGGGCGGGTAACGAAGCGGGGACACGCACCTTTCAGGCGAGTGGGCACCGTTTACCTTGCCAGAGCCCATCCTGGGGGACACGTACGGATTGCACTGCAATCCGAACATGTCCCTGCTGGCCTGCTTTGCCTACAGGTGAATCGAGCGTAGACCCGCGACTTCATGGTCTCCGAACCCACATCCCCCGTGACCGCCCCCGCCGATCCGGCCAAGGGGGACAGCAAGGCGCTCTACGTCCTGCTGTCGGTGGTGTTCATCAACATCGCCGGCTTCGGGGTGATCATTCCGCTGCTGCCGTTCTACGCCAAGTCGTTCGGCGCGCCGGACTGGCAGGTGTTCGTGCTGTTCGCGGCCTATTCGGTCGGCAATTTCTTCGCCGAGCCGATCTGGGGGCGGCTGTCGGACCGCATCGGCCGGCGGCCGGTGCTGATGATCACCATCTTCGGCAATGCCCTGACCTATGTGCTGCTGGCCTTCGCGCCCAACCTGTGGGTCGCCTGCCTGATCCGGCTGGCCGGCGGGGTGCTGACCGGCAACATCTCGACCATCCAGGGCTATATCGCCGACGTCACCCCGCCGGATCGCCGGGCCGGGCGGCTGGGCCTGATGGGCGCGGCCTTCAGCCTGGGCTTCATGACCGGCCCGACGATCGGCGGCCTGCTGGCCCGCGAGGAGCTGGGCGTGGCCGGCTTCCGGCCGCCGCTGTTCTTCGCCGCAACCCTGGCCCTGGCGGCGGGTGTCGGCATCTTCCTGTTCGTGCGCGAGACGCGCCACGGCCACAGGGACGCCCCGCGCCGGGCGCGGCTGGCCGGGCTGAACGACGCCTTCGCCCATCCGATCATCTGGCGGGTGCTGACCGTGACCCTGATCTCCATGGCCGGGTTCGCGGGCATGGAGGCGACCTTCGGCCTCTGGGCCGAGGCGAAGTTCGGCTGGGGTCCCCGCGAGATCGGCTTCTGCTTCTTCGCCATCGCCATCACCGCGGCCACGGCCCAGGGCTTCCTGACCGGCTTCATGGCCCGGCGGATCGGCGAGACCACCACCCTGATGATCGGCCTGGCGTTGATCTTCCTGGGCTTTTCGATGCAGCCCTTCGTGCCGACCTGGCAGCTGGCGGTGGTCGGCATGGTCACCGTGGCGCTGGGGCAGTCGCTGGCCTTCCCCAACATCGCCGCCATCATCTCCAAGGCCGCCTCGCCCGAGCGGCAGGGCGAGATGATGGGCCTGAACTCCGCCGCCGGCGCCCTGGCCCGGATCATCGGCCCGCTGATGGCCGCGCCGCTGTTCATGAACTTCGGCCCGAGCGCGCCGTTCGCGGTGGCGGCTGGGCTGTGCATCCCGGCCCTGTTCATGGCCTGGCGGGTCAGCAAGGCGATGCGCCGCTCGGCGTGACTTGTCTTCCCCCCGCATGCTCGCCTAGGCTGCGGTCGTTCCCGGGGGGAGTTGCGTGATGCGTGTGGGTGTCTGGATCGCCGTTGCGGCGATAATGTTGGCGGTCGGGCTTTCCGCGCCCGCGCGTGCGGCGGCCGAGCCGCCGCCCCTGTCCGCCTACGGCGCGCTGCCGGCGATCTCGGAGGTGACCCTGTCGGCCGACGGCTCGCGCTTCGCCTTCATCGGGGTGTCCGGCGACAACCGCAAACTGGTGCTGCAGACCGTGGACGGCCAGTTGCTGGCCATGATGGACCTGGGCAAGGTCGATGTTCAGGACCTGATCTGGGCCGGCAACGACGACATCGTCATCACCACGACCCAGACGCGCTCGCTGCCCGAGATCGGCTGGCCGAAGTCCACCTTCTGGACGGCGCAGTCGTTCAGCATCTCAAGGAAGCGCATCATCAACCTCTCCGGGCGGGTGCCCGACGCCTACGGCATGATCTTCTCGCGGCCGACCGTGCGGATCATCAATGGCGAGCCCTTCGCCTATTTCACAGTGATCTCCAACGTCGGTACGCCGCGGTTCCTGCTGGCGCGCGTGTCGATCGCCGACGGCGCGGCGACGACGCCGGAGTTCACCACCCTGGACGGCGAGGGCTGGCTGATCGGCGCCGACGGAATCGCCGCCGCCCGGTCGCGATACGACGGCTCCCGCGGCGGCTGGGGCGCGGCGCTGCGCCGCGGACGCTCGGGCTGGCCGGAAGTGTTCCAGATGTCGGCCGCCCTCGACTCACCCTCGCTGATGGCGCTCAGCGCCGATGGCCAGAAGATGATCATCGGCGTCCCGGGCGAGAAGGGGTCGCAGTTCATCGCCGTCGGCGCCGACGGCGTCCCGGCGCCGGCCCTGCCCGAAGATCACCCCTGGGACGGACTGGTGGTCGATCCCTCGACCTCTGGCCTGATCGGGGCGACCTGGACCGACGACGAGACCCGGACGGTCATGCTGGACCCCGTCGCCAAGGCCTCGTGGGAGAAGGTGTTGCGCACCTTCAAGGGACAGCGCGTCGCCCTAGAGTCCTGGACCGCCGATTGGCAGAAGATCGCCGTCTTCGTCGAGGGGCCGCAGAACCCGGGCATCCACTACCTGGTCGACCTGGCGAACAGGAAGGCGGACATCATCGGCGACGCCTATCCGGCCGTGCCTCCCGAAGCCGTCGCCGCGACGCGGGCCTGGCGCTTCAAGGCCGCCGACGGGATGGAGATCCCGGGTTACCTCACGCTGCCGCCGGGCCGCGAGGTCAAGGGCCTGCCGCTGGTCGTGCTGCCGCACGGGGGCCCCGCCTCCCGCGACGTGATCGCCTTCGACTGGTGGGCGCAGGCCCTCGCCTCGCGCGGCTATGCGGTGTTCCAGCCGAACTTCCGCGGTTCGGCCGGGGTTACGCCGGAGCTGCAGGTCGCCGGCTACGGCGAGTGGGGCCGCAAGATGCAGACCGACCTTTCCGACGGCGTCCGCGCTCTGGCGGCTGAAGGTCTGATCGATCCCGCGCGAGTCTGTATCGTCGGCGCCAGCTACGGCGGCTACGCCGCCACCGCAGGCGTCACGCTGGAGCGCGACGTCTATCGCTGCGCCGTCGCCGTGGCGCCGGTGACCGACCTGCCGCGCTTCCTCGACTGGCGGGCGGACCGGTCCGGCGAGAAGTCGGAGGCCGTCCGCTACTGGAACCGCTTCTGGGGCACGAACAACGGCTCCGATCCGGTGCTGGTGCAGATCTCGCCGGCCCGCCAGGCCGCTTCGGCCAATGCGCCGGTGTTGCTGATCCACGGCAAAGACGACGTCACCGTGCCCTACGAACAGTCGGTGCTGATGGCCGACGCACTGCGCAAGGCCGGCAAGCCGGTCGAGCTGGTCACCCTGACCGGCGAAGACCACTACCTGACCCGGCCCGCCACGCGTCAGCAGATGCTTGAGGCGCTGGTGGCCTTCCTGCTGAAGCACAACCCGCCGACCTGACGGCGCGCCGCCGCGTTGATCATGAGCGCGAATTCATGTTGGCGCCTCTTGTCCGGATGATCCGTCAGCGCTTACAGATAAGCCCATGGGCGACACGGAAAACCCCTCCAGCAAGGCGTTCGGCTCCCGGCTGCGCAAGCTCGTCGAACGGCTCGACCGCGACGTCCAGGCGCTCTATCGCGAGGCGGGCGCAAGCTTCGAGCCGCGGTGGTACGCGGTGTTCACCAGCCTGCGCGAGGACGGCCCCGCCACGGTCGGCGACCTGGCGCAGCGGCTCGATATCACCCACGCGGCGGTGAGCCAGGTGCGCTCGGCCCTGCTCGGCGAAGGATTGATCGAGACCCGCGTCGATCCGGGCGACGGCCGCCGCCATGTCCTCACCCTGACCCCGAAGGGCGCCGCCACCGCATTGCAGCTGCAGCCGCTGTGGGACGCCATCAACGCCGCGACCGCCCGGATGCTGGCCGACGAGGCGCCCGGCCTGCTCCACGAACTCCAAAGCCTCTCCCGGGCCCTGGATCGCCAGTCGATCCAGGCCCGCGTCAAAGACATCCTCTGAACGGACCTCCCATGATCACGTCGAAACCTCTCGCCGTCGCCCTCGGCGCGCTCCTCCTCGCCGGAACCGCCGCGCCGGGACTCGCCCAGCAAACACCCGTTCCGCCCGCCGCCGCGGCCGGCTTCACCACGGTGTCGGCAGCCGAACGGGCCGCCGCGCTCGACGCCATCGTGGCCAGGGTGCGCGAGCAGTACGTCTTCCCCGAGCGCCGGCAGGCGATCATCGACCGGCTGGAGCAGGCCCGGACGTCCGGCCGCTACGACCTGGCCGACCCGGCCGCCTTCGCCGAAAAGGTCAGCGAGGACCTCACCCAGTCCAGCGGCGACCGGCACATGTATCTGTTCGTCGATCCGGCCCAGTTCGCCGCGAGCTCGGCGCCGGACGGCGGCGCGGAAGCCGGCATGGCGGCCCTGATCGCCGAGCGGGCGGACCGCGATCACCACGGCCTGACCGAGATGAAGATCCTCGGCGGCAACATCCGCTACCTGAAGATCGGCCAGTTCCACTGGGTCCAGGACGAGACGGGCCAGGCCTACCAGGACGCCGTTCGCTTCCTGGCCGGCGGCGACGCCATCGTCATCGACGTGCGCGGCAACGGCGGCGGCGACGCCCTGGCGGTCCAGTACCTGATCAGCCACTTCATGAAGGGCGACGTGCTGCTGCAGACCTTCCTGCTCGGCTCTGAAACGCCCAGCCAGACCCGGACCCTGGCCTATCTTCCGCAGGGCCGGCTGACGGGCAAGCCGCTGTACGTTCTGATGGACCGCGGCAGCGGCTCGGCGGCCGAGGAGTTCGTCTACCATGTCCAGCAGTTCCGGCTGGGCGAACTGATCGGCCAGACCACGGCGGGCGCGGCCAACAACAACGACCTGCTGCCGATCGCGCCCGGCTTCGTGCTCAGCCTGTCGACCGGACGACCGGTGCACGCGATCAGCGGAACCAACTGGGAGGCTGTCGGCGTCAAGCCCGACGTCGACACCCCGTCAGAGCAGGCGCTGGACGTCGCGCTGCAGCGGGCGCTGGTCCGGCTCGCCGCCGCCCCGACGGCCACGGACGACCAGAGGGCCGAGTACGACTGGGCGAAGGTCGCGGTGGAGGCGCGACTGCAGCCGGTGACCCTGCCCGCCGCGCGACTCAAGGCGCTGGCTGGCCGCTATGGCCCGGCGACGGTGACCCTGCGCGACGGCGCCCTGTGGCTGGCCAGGCCCGAGCGCGTCGAGCGCCGCCTCTCGCCCCTTGACGACAAGGGCCTGTTCGCCGCCGACGGTCTGGCCAACCTGCGGGTTCGCTTCACGGCGACGGGACTAGAGCTGCTGCGCCCGGACGGCTCGTCGCCGACGCGCCTGCCGCGCGGCTGAGCTTGCCTTGGCCCGGCCTTTGGCGTATTAGCCCCGCCTTCCTGAACCGCCGGGCCAAATGGCATGCCTTGGCGGCTCTTTATGCGTCTCTCCAGAGGACAGGGCCCCGGCCCTGAGCAAAATGCCCAAACTGAAGACCAAGTCTGGCGCCAAAAAGCGCTTCAAGATCACGGCGACCGGCAAGCTGAAGGCCGGCGTCGCCGGCAAGCGCCACCGCCTGATCAGCCACAACGGCAAGTACATCCGCCAACAGCGCGGCACGAAGGTCATGAGCGCTTCGGATACGAAGACGATCAAGTCCTACCTGCCCTACGGCCTGTAAGAAGGAGCGCTGAGAAATGGCTCGCGTCAAACGGGGCGTCACCGCCCACGCCAAACACAAGAAGGTTCTTGAACAGGCCAAAGGTTTCTACGGCCGCCGCAAGAACACCATCCGCACGGCCAAGGCCGCTGTCGACAAGGCCGGCCAGTACGCCTACCGCGACCGCAAGGTCCGCAAGCGCAGCTTCCGCAGCCTGTGGATCCAGCGCATCAACGCCGCCGCGCGTCTGGAAGGCTTCACCTACTCGCAGTTTATCCACGGCCTGGACCTGTCGGGCATCGAGATCGACCGCAAGGTCCTCTCCGACATCGCCGGTCAAGACCCGACCGCGTTCAAGGCCATCGCCGACAAGGTTCGCGCCGCGCTGGCTTGATGCTTGGGGCCTGTCCCCGATGATCTTCAAGAAGCCCTCCGGTGTGAGCCGGGGGGCTTTTTGTTTTGCCCCCTTGCTCCGCATCCCGGCGAAGGCCGGGGCCCCGCTCCCGGACATGGATCCCGGCCTTCGCCGGGAGGATCGGAAAGAGAATGATCGCAAGGCTTCTCACCGCCGCCCTCGCTACCGCCCTGCTCCTCGCCGGGCAGGCCGCCGCGCAGCCGCGCACCGTGGCCGTGACCTTCGACGACCTGCCCTACCAGGCGTCGGCGGCGGAACTGTGCGACGCGGATACGCTCGCCGCCCTGACGGACGGCTTCATCGCGATGCTGAAACCGCTCGATGCCCGGGCGACCCTGTTCATCAACCGCGGCAAGGTCTGCGCCGCGCAGGCGGACCGGATGCGGGGATTGCTCACCGGCTGGCTGGCCGGCGGGTTCGTGCTGGGCAACCACACGGCCAACCATCCCAACATCCATCGGATGACCGTCGAGGCGTGGCTGGCCGACGTCGAGGCGGGCGACATCGGCGGCCCGACCAGTGCGCCGAAGTACTTCCGCCACCCCTACCTTTTCACCGGCGAGACGCCGGAGAAGAAGGCAGCCATGGCCGCCGGGCTGGCGCAGCGCGGCTACACCGTTGCGCCGGTGACCATCGACAACAACGACTGGATGTTCGCCGCCGTCTACCGCAAGGCCGACCTGGCCGGCGACGAGGCGCTGAAGCGGCGCATCGGCGAGGCCTATGTTGAGCACATGGCCGATGTGCTCGACCACTACGAGCCCTACGGCGCCGAGCTGGCCGGCGGCCGCGAGCCGGCGCAGGTGCTGCTCCTGCACGCCAACCACCTGAACCGCGACTGGTACCCGCAGATCCACGCCCTGTACCTGAAGCGCGGATATCGTTTCGTGTCGCTGGACGAGGCGCTGAAGGATCCGGTCTACGCGCTACCGGAGACCTACGTGAAGGCGAACGGCGTCTCCTGGCTGCACCGCTGGACCGTCAGCGCCGGCCGGCCGATCCGCTGGGAGCCCGACCCGCCCGACTGGATCGTCAAAGCCTACGAAGCCAAGTGACGAACCCCCTTTGGACCGCTAGACGGACACCGTCATGACCGATCTCAACACCCTCGAAACCGACCTGTCGGCCCAGATCGCCGCCGCCGCCGATGTCGCCGCGCTGGAGGCGATCCGCGTCGCCGCGCTCGGCAAGTCCGGCTCGATCTCCGGCCTGCTCAAGACCCTCGGCTCCATGAGCCCCGAGGAGCGCCGCGAAGCCGGCCCGGCCATCAACGGTCTGCGCGACCGCGTGCAGACGGCCATCGGCGCGCGCAAGGCCGCCCTCGAGGCCGCAGAGCTCGACGCCCGCCTGGCCGCCGAGCGCCTGGACCTCACCCTGCCCGCGCCGCCGCGCCGCAAGGGCTCGGTGCACCCGACCATGCAGGTGCAGGACGAGATGATCGCCATCTTCGCCGAGATGGGCTTCTCCGTCGCCGAAGGGCCGGACATCGAGACCGACTTCAACAACTTCACCGCCCTGAACTTCCCCGAGAAGCACCCGGCGCGGGAGATGCACGACACCTTCTTCTTCAATCCGGGTCCCGACGGCGACAGGAAGCTGCTCCGCACCCACACCAGCCCGGTGCAGGTGCGGTCGATGAAGAAGACCAACACCCCGCCCCCGGCGCCGTGGATCGCCACCGGCATGGAGCCGCCGATCCGCATCGTCGTGCCCGGCCGCACCTATCGCTGCGACAGCGACGCGACCCACACGCCGATGTTCCATCAGATGGAGGGCCTGGTGATCGACAAGGGCATCCACATGGGCCACCTGAAGTGGACGCTGGAAACCTTCATCGCGCGGTTCTTCGAGACGCCGGAAGTGGTGACGCGGTTCCGCCCGCACCACTTCCCGTTCACCGAGCCCAGCGCCGAGATGGACGTCGGCTGCGACCGCTCCGGCGGCGAGGTCCGCATCGGCACGGGCAGCGACTGGCTGGAGATTCTCGGCTGCGGGATGGTCCATCCCAACGTGCTGCGCCACTGCGGCATCGACCCGGACGTCTACCAGGGCTTCGCCTTCGGCCTCGGCATCGACCGCCTGGGGATGCTGAAGTACGGCATGCCCGACCTGCGGGACATGTTCGAAAGCGACACGCGGTGGCTCGGCCACTACGGCTTCTCCGCATTCGCCGCCCCCAACCCCGCCACGGGACTGAGCTGATGAGCACCCTCCAGACAGGCCGGCCCGGCCTGACCCTGCCGACCGACTTCAACGCCAAGGTGTTCGACAGCAACGAGGTCGTGCTGTTCGACCTGTTCCGCGAAAGCCTGCGCGCCGGTTCGGCCATGGTCGAGGGCCGCACCTTCATCAACTGCCGCCTGGACGGGCCGGCGGTCATGGCCGCCGTGACCGGGTGCGAATTCGACTCCACCGACTTCGGCTACGCCTCGGGCGGTGTCCGCGCGATGATCATCCGCTCGGCCGCGCCGGGCCGGATGATCGGCGCCCTGCCGTTCAAGGACTGCAAGTTCATCGGCTGCATGTTCTTCGCCGTCGGCTTCACCGGCCCCGACCCGTTCCTTGACCAAATCCTGGCGTTGGATACCCGCGCATGAAGTTCACGCTTTCCTGGCTGAAGGACCACCTCGACACCGGCTGCAGCGTCGCGCAGGTCGTCGAGGCGATGACCATGGCCGGCCTCGAGGTCGAGCATGTCACCGATCCGGCGATGAAGCTGGCTCCTTTCACGGTGGCGAAGATCGCCGAGGCCGTGCAGCATCCCAACGCCGACCGCCTGCGCGTCTGCCAGGTCGACACCGTCGACGGCCGCAAGGAGATCGTCTGCGGCGCGCCCAACGCCCGGGCCGGCCTGACCACCATCTACGCCCCGATCGGCGCTTACGTGCCGGGCCTGGGCGTCACCCTGGTCGAGAAGCCGGTGCGCGGCGTGGTTTCCAACGGCATGCTCTGCTCGGCCGCCGAGATGGAGACCGCCGAGGAATCGGACGGCATCCTCGAGCTGGACGACAGCCTGGCTGTGGGGACTCCCGCCGCCGTCGCCCTGGCCCAGGAAGCGGTGATCGACTTCGAGGTCACGCCCAACCGGCCCGACTGGCTGGGCGTCGCCGGCATCGCCCGCGACCTGTCCGCCGCCGGCGTCGGCCGGCTGAAGACTCCGGCCATCAAGCCGGTCCCCGGGACCTTCCCCTGCCCGATCAGCGTCAAGGTCGACGGCGACGCCTGCCAGGTCTTCTCTGGCCGGGTGATCCGCGGCGTCAGGAACGGGCCCAGCCCCGACTGGCTGCAGGCCCGGCTCAAGGCCGTCGGCCTGCGCCCGATCAACGCCCTGGTCGATGTCACCAATCTGATCAGCTACGACCGCGCGCGGCCGCTGCACGTCTACGATCTGGCCAAGCTGGTCGGAACGACGATCGAGGCGCGGCTGGGCCGCCACGGCGTCAACGGCGACGAGCACCTGATCGCGTTGGACGGCAAGACCTATGAACTGACGCCGGAGATGAGCGTCATCTCCGATGCGGACGGCGAGCGGCCTGTCGGGCTGGGCGGCGTCATGGGCGGCGAGAGCACCGGCTGCTCGGAGGACACCACCGACGTCTTCGTCGAAAGCGCCTGGTTCGATCCGATCCGTACTGCCCAGACTGGGCGCGCGACCGGCATCACCTCCGACGCGCAGTACCGGTTCGCCCGTGGCGTGGACACGCATTTCGTGGTCCCGGGCCTGGAGCTGGCCACGGCCCTGATCCTCGAGCTCTGCGGCGGCGAGGCCAGTGATGTTGTCGTCGCCGGAGAGGCCCCGGCCGCCCCTGAACCCATCGCCTTCGACCCGGCCTACGTCCATCAGCTCGCCGGCCTGAGCATCCCGCGCGACGGGGTGATCGACATCCTGGCCAAGCTCGGCTTCGAGATCGACAAGGGGCATGCGACGCTCAGCGTCACCCCGCCGACCTGGCGTCGCGACGTCGAGGGCAAGGCGGACCTGGTCGAGGAAGTGGCCCGCATCGCCGGCTATGACGCCCTGCCCGCCACGCCGCTGCCCGAGACGCCCCGGCAGGCCGGCGGCGTGCTCACCGCCCGCCAGAACCGCGCCCGCATCGCCCGTCGGGCGCTGGCCGCGGCCGGCTACAGCGAGGCGCTGACCTGGTCCTTCACCGGCAACGCCGTCGCCAAGCTGTTCGGCGGCGGGGCCGAGGCCCTGGTGCTGGCCAACCCGATGTCGGCCGAGATCGACACCATGCGGCCCTCGATCCTGCCGAACCTGATCGAGGCGGCCGGCCGCAACGCGCGGCGCGGTTTCCCCGACGCGGCGCTGTTCGAGGTCGGTCCCGTGTTCGCCGGCGACGAGCCGCAGGATCAGCGGCTGGCCGTGGCCGCCATCCTGGCCCCGCACGCCCCGCGCGGCTGGGACAAGCGGCCGTCGGAGAATCTGTTCACGGTCAAGGCCGACCTGCTGGCCCTGCTGGAGGAGATGGGCGCGCCCGTCGCCTCGCTGCAGACAGCGCAGGGCTCGGCCGCGTCCTGGTGGCATCCGGGCCGCTCGGCGCGCCTGCAGCTGGGCCCCAAGGCGGTGATCGCCGAATTCGGCGAGCTGCATCCTGCCGTGCTCAAGGCGATGGACGTCGACGGGCCGGTCTACGGCTTCGAGATCTGGGTCGAGGCGATTCCCGAGCCCAAGAAGAAGGCGACCAAGACCAGGGGCGCGCTATCGCTCTCGCCGCTGATGCCGCTGAGCCGCGACTTCGCCTTCCTGCTCGACGAGGGCAAGGCGGCCGGGGACCTGGTCAAGGCCGTGGTCGGCGCCGACAAGGCGCTGATCGCCGGCGCGCGGGTGTTCGACGTCTACCAGGGCCAGGGCGTGCCGGAGGGTCAGAAGTCGGTCGCCGTCGAGGTCACCGTCCAGCCCCGCGACAAGACCCTGACCGAGGCCGAGATCGAGGCCCTGTCGGCCCAGATCGTGGCGGCCGCGGCCAAGGCGGGCGGCAAGCTGCGCGGATGACCCCGCGGATCGGCCTCGTTGCCCTGGTCGTCCGCGACTACGACGAGGCCATCGCCTGGTACGTGGGCGTCGCCGGCTTCACCCTGGTCGAGGATACCGACCAGGGCTCCAAGCGTTGGGTCACCGTCGCCCCGTCCGGCGGCGGGCCGCTGCTGCTGCTGGCGAAGGCGACGACGCCGGAGCAGTTGGCGCGCGTCGGCGACCAGACCGGCGGCCGGGTCGGCTTCTTCCTGCACACCGACGCCTTCGACGCCGACCATGCGCGGATGAAAGCGGCGGGGGTGCGGTTCCTCGAGGCGCCGCGGCGCGAGCCGTACGGCAGCGTGGCGGTGTTCGAGGACCTGTACGGGAACAAGTGGGATCTGCTTGAGTCTTCGGGGACAGTTTAAGGTGTCCCTGCGGGGACACCTTAAACTGTCCCCGATCTTGCCACCCCTTCGCCGTTAGCCTATCCCTTCCCCCGCACAACGGAGCCACGCCGGAATGCTTTCGCGTTTCGACATCGCTGACATGACCGCCGCGCCCAAGGGCGTGAGCGTCGCCGCCTGCGTCCTGTGCAAAACCATGATGATTATGACCGATCCCCCCGGACCGGAGCGCAGGCGCGCGTCTTAACGACCGCCGATTGATCGCAAGATCTTCGAAAGCCCCGCTCCGGAAACGGCGCGGGGTTTTTGCTGTGCGGTCGGTCGGTCCCCCTCTCAAACAAGGACCAACACCATGCCACTCCCCAGTTCAGTCATAGACCTGCCCGACCCCGAGGCCCGCCACGTGCTGCGGTTCTCGGCCCACGACGTCTCTGCCGCCCTGGACGCCGTCCGCGACGGCCTCGCCGCCTCGGGGGCCGAGGTCTGCAATCTGCAGCTCAAGGCCGTCGGCGCCCTGTTCGAGGGCGTGCTGCGCCTGCAACGGCTCGACGAGGCCGGCGCCGTTCGCCTGTGCCACCGGCTCGCCGACCTGCCCGGCGTGCTGTCCAGCCGCGTCGAACACCAGTGGGGGCGGTCATGAGCGACGACGATCAGAAACGGCGGCTGTTCCTCGTGCGGGCCGCCAACGAGCCCGACGCCCTGGTCAAGGTGCTGGGCGTTGTGGCCTTCCTGCAGGCGAAGCTGCGGCGCATCGAGGCCGAGCCGGTCGGCGACGGCCTGTCCATCCGGCTGGAGATCGAGGACGCCGGCGAGCACAAGGCCGAGGCGCTGGCCCGTCGCCTGGAAGCCTGCCCATCCGTTCGGCGGCTGGCCTTCGGCTGGCGCGGCGGCCTTGCTCCCGCCGCCGCGACAGGCCAGTAGAGAGATCGCAGCCGGAGGTTCCATGAGCGCCAAACCCACACTCGAGACGATCCTGGAGCGGGGCCTGTTCGCCTCCCGCTGGCTGATGGCGCCGATGTACGTCGGTCTGGTCATCGCGCTGCTGGCGCTGGTGGTGATCTTCTTCCAGGAGCTCTTCCACGTCATTCCGGTGCTGCTGGCCGGAAGCGCCAGCGCCGAGGACGCGATCCTGCTGGCCCTGGCCCTGATCGACCTGTCGCTGGCCGGCAACCTGGTGCTGATCGTGATCTTCTCGGGCTACGAGAACTTCGTCAGCAAGCTGGACATCGGCGAGACCGAGGACCGCCCGTCGTGGATGGGCACCGTCGACTTCTCGGGCCTGAAGATGAAGCTGGTGGCCTCCATCGTCGCCATCTCGGCCATCGCCCTGCTCAAGGCCTTTCTGGAGGCGAGCGACAAGGGCGCCACGGTCGACGAGGTCAAGATGCTGTGGCTGGTGGTCATCCACCTGACCTTCGTGGTCTCGGGCGTGCTGCTGGCCCTGATGGACTGGCTGGCCAGCCTGACCGACAAGCACTGAAGGGGGCAAGTTCCAGACGCCGGGGACACGGGATTTCCCCCTGTCCCCGACTGCCCCGCCCTAGAACGGAATGATGTTCCGCTGCCGGCTGTAGCTGAGGTAGCCGATGCTGGCGCCCAGACGCAGGCCGACGCCGGCGCGGATCGGCGCCAGGGTGATGCCGTCGGCGCGCTGGTAGTTCACACCCACGCCGCCGACCACATAGGCCGAGCCCTCGACGCCCGGGAACCGGCGGAAGATCATGTCCGGATAGTGCAGGTTGTAGCAGAGGGTGAAGACGCGGCTGGCGTTGCCGCCGATGTCGAAGCCGATGGACGGGCCCTGCCAGAAGACCTCCATCGTCTCCCGCTCCTTCATGTAGAGCAGGCCGCGGCCGTAGCGGGCGCCGAGGGTCACGGCGCCGGAGGCTTCCTCGCCGGCGATGTAGCCGGTGGGCTGGCCGTTGTCCTTGAAGATCCTCTCGATCGCCGCGCCGGCGGCCTCGGCGGTGACCCCCAGGAAGTCGGACGTCACGTTGACGATCTCGTCGGCGCTATAGGTGCGTGACGGCGTCCCGCCCGCGTCCTGATAGCCCGAGCTGCCGGTGCTGGCGCAGCCGCCGAGGCTGGCGGCCATGCCGGAGAGGATCAGGGTGCGGCGGTCCATGGACGACTCCGAGTCAGATGAGGAGCCAGGAGACTCCCATTCCATTGGGACCGGTTTGCGGCGCGAACCTTACCGCGCGGTTAACCATGACCCCTACTCGGCCGGCGTCTTCAGCACCTTCTGGTTGGCGAAGATCCGGTCGAGGCCCCGGTGGCCCCAGGACCGCATGTCGTCGATGATGGTGAAGATCGCCGGGATGTAGAGCAGCGACAGCAGGGTCGAGGTGATCAGTCCGCCGACCACCGCCACCGCCATCGGCTGGCGGAACTCCACGTCCGCGCCCCAGCCCAGCGCCACCGGCGCCATGCCCGCGCCCATGGCCACGGTGGTCATCAGGATCGGCCGCGCCCGCTTGTGGGCGGCGTCCATCAGCGCCTCGTTCCGGCTCATCCCGCCCTTGATGGCCTCCAGCGCGTACTCAACGAGCAGGATCGAGTTCTTCGCCGCGATGCCCATCAGCATCAGGATGCCGATCAGCGAGGAGATCGAGAAGGTGCTGCCCATCAGCAGCAGGCCCACGAACGCCCCGCCGATGGCCAGCGGCAGCGCCGCCATGATGGTGATCGGGTGGGTGAAGCTTTTGAACAGCAGCGCCAGCACCGCGTACATCAGGATCAGGCCGGTGCCGAACGCGCCGGCGAAGCCGACCACCATCTCGATCAGGAACTCGGCGTCGCCGGTCATGCCCTTGGTGACGCCGGGGGGCAGGGTCTTGACCGACGGCAGGCGGTTGACCGCGACCGTGGCCTCGCCGCTGGTGATGCCGTTCAGCTCGGCGGTGATGGTGGCGACCCGGGCGCGGTCGAGACGGTTCACCTGCGAGGGCCCAGCGCTGTAGGTGACCTCGGCCACCGCGCTGAGCGGCACCGAGCCGCCGGTGGCGGTCGGCACGCGCAGGTTCTCGAGCACGGAAATGTCCTCGCGCCCTTCCTCGGTCAGGCGCAGGCGGATCGGCACCTGCCGGTCGCCGAGATTGTACTTGGGCAGCGCCTGGTCGATGTCGCCGATCGTGGCGACGCGGATCGCCTGCGACAGCACCCCGGCCGAAACGCCCAGGCGCGAGGCCTCGTCGGCGCGCGGGGTGACCAGGATTTCCGGGCGGGCGATGGCGGCGGTGTTCACGACGTTGGCCAGGCCCTCGACGCCGCGCATGTCGCGCTCGATCGCCCGGGCGGCCGCCAGCAGCTTGTCGCCGTCGTCGCTCTGGATCGAATAGGAGAAGACGCTGCCGTCGGTGGGACCGCCGCCCAGCTGCGAGGGCACGCCGATGCGCGCGCCAGGCACGGTCTTGAAGGCGTCGACCATCTCGCGGACGAACTCCTTCTGGGTCAGCTCGCGGTCACCCTTGTCGACCAGTTCGGCCGTCACCGTGGCGGTGTTCACCTCGCTGCCGCCGACCGAGGCGTAGACGTTGGTCACCTCCGGCCGCTTGCGCAGGTCGCGGGTGACGCGGGCGACCACGTCATCGGTCTGGTCCAGGGTCGCGCCCGGCGGCAGCTCGACGGAGAAGGCGGCGCGGCCGATGTCGACCGAGGGCTGCACCTCGACCGGCACGATGGGCGTGATCATGGCCGTGGCGACAAACACCGCCACGCCCATGCCGAACACCTTCCAGCGGTTGGCGAGCGCCCAGCCCAGCCAGCGCAGGTAGCTGGTCATCCAGGGCGGGTCCTTGTCCTCGTGAGGCTTGTGCTTGAGCAGATAGGCGGCCATCAGCGGCGTCAGCATCCGCGCCACGACCAGCGAGAACAGCACCGAGACGCAGGCGGCCAGGGCGAAGGCCTTGAAGAACTGGCCGATGATGCCGGGCATGAAGCCGACCGGCGCGAACACGGCGATGATGGTCGCGGTGGTGGCGACGACGGCCAGGCCAATCTCGTCCGACGCCTCGATGGCCGAGGGGTACGGCGCCTTGCCGCCCCGCATGTGGCGCACGATGTTCTCGATCTCGACGATGGCGTCGTCGACCAGGATCCCGATGGTCAGGCTGAGGGCCAGCAGGGTGATCATGTTGAGCGACTGGCCCAGCGGCTCGAGCACCGCGAACGTCGGGATCAGCGACAGCGGCATGGCCACCGCCGCGATCAGCGTCGCCCGCCAGTCGCGCAGGAACAACCACACCACGATGACCGCCAGCAGGGCGCCGAGCCCGACCGCTTCAAGAGAGGCGATGTAGCTTTCCTCGGCGAACTCGACGTTGGCGTTGATCTGCTCGATCGACAGCTCCGGATGGGCCTCGTCGATCTTGGCGATCTCCTCGCGGACCCGGACGGCGGTCTTCACCTCGCTGGCGTCGCGCGAGCGCAGGAAGTTGAAGGTGATCACCTCCTGGCCGTCGTAGCGGGCGCGGGAGCGGGGTTCGGTCCAGTTGTCCTCGATGCGGCCAAGGTCGGCCAGCCGGATGCTGCCGCCGCCGGCGATGGGAACGCGGGTGTCGGCCAGTTCCTGGATCGATCCGGCCGCGCCGAGCGTGCGGATCGACCGCTCCGAGCCGCCGACCGTCACCCGGCCGCCGGGCAGGTTGTTGTTCACATTGACCAGCGCCTGGCTGACCTGCGCCGCCGTCACGCCGAACGAGGCGAGCCGGTCGGGATCCAGGTCGATGCGGATTTCGCGGTCAACGCCGCCCAGGCGATTCACCTGGCCGACGCCCGGGAGGGCCAGCAGGGCGCGGCTGACCTCGTTGTCGACGAACCAGGACAGCTGCTCGGGAGTCATCGAGCCGGAGCGGACCACCCAGGTGATCAGCGGATCGCCGGTGATGTCCCAGCGGATGACCGAGGGTTCCTGCATGTCCTGCGGCAGGTCGGCCCGCAGATTGCTCATCGCGTTGCGGACGTCGTTGGTGGCCTTCTCGACGTCGGTCGAGAGCTCGAACTCGATCATGGTCACCGACACGCCGTCGGTGACGGTCGAGCGCATGTGGCGCACGCCGCTCAGGCCGGCGATCTTGTCCTCGATCAGCCGGGTGACCTGGGTCTCCATCTCGCTGGGCGCGGAGCCCGGGCGACCGGCCGCGACCTGGATCAGCGGAAAGTCGACGTCAGGATTGTTGTTGATCCGCATGGCGTTGAAACCGGCGATGCCGGCCAACGTCAGCATGATGAACAGCATGATGACGGGGATGGGGTTCCTGATCGACCAGGAGGAGATGTTGCGCATGGCGGTCTACTTCGCCACGACGCGGACGTGGTCGCCGTCGGCCAGGAAGCCCGCGCCCTGGACCACGATCCGCTCGCCGGCGCGGAGCCCCTCGGTCACCTCGACCCGGTCTGTCGTGCGCGAGCCGATGACGACCGGCCGGAAGCGGACCACCGCCTGGGCGTCGATGACGAACACGCCGGACTTGTTGTCCCGGTAGACGACGGCCAGCGTCGGGGTGGTGATGGCCGGCTGGTCGCCGACATTGATCACGCCGCGCGCGAACATCCCGGGGCGGAAGCCGCCGGCGGTCGAGAGCGCGATGCGGGCCACGCCGACGCGGCTCTGGGGGTCGACCTGGGAGGTGATGATCCGGACCCTGCCGGGCACTTCGCCCAGCTGGTCGGAGGCGACGGTGGCGGGCATGCCGGCCCGCAGCTGGGCCAGCTGGGTCTCGGGCACCTCGGCGTTCAGCTCCAGCCGGCCGTCGCGGACGATGCGGAACAGCTCGGTCCCGGGGGCGACGATCTGGCCCTGCACCACCTTGCGCGAGGCGACCAGGCCCGCGACCGGCGCGCGGACCGTGGCCTGGCTGAGGCGGGTGCGCACTTCCGACAGCCCGGCCTCGGCGGCCGAAAGCTGGGCGGCGGCGGTGGCCTGGTTGGCGACGGCGTTGTCGAGCCCGGCCTGGGCGAGGTAGCCGCGCGCCTTCAGCTCGCGGGCGCGGGCCAGGGCGGCGTCGGCCTGGGCCACGGAGGCGCGGGCGGCGGCGGCGCTGGCCTCCTGCTGGCGCAGCTGGGCGCGCAGCAGGGCGTCGTTCATCTGAACCATCGGCTGGCCCTGGCGGACCCAGGCGCCTTCGTCGACCAGCACTCGCACGGCGGTCAGGCCGCCGGTCTCGGCGCCGACGATGACCTCGTTCCAGGCGACGATGTCGCCGCTGGCGCTGATGCGGCGCGGCAGGTTGGCCACCCCGACGGTCTGGACCGTCACGGTCTGGCTGGCCTCGGGTCCGGTCGGCTTTTCGTCCGCTTTCGAACAGGCGCTCAACAGCATCGACGCCAGGGCGAGAACCGCCAGTCGCCGCGCGAAGCGGCCTTGCATGTCTCGCACGTCGCTATCCCCTTGATCGATGCGCCGAAAGCCCGGCGGGAAGGCCCGCCAGGTGCAGTCCGTATCTAGGGATCATGACACCTTTCGCAAGTGCGAAGTGCGAATGCTTCTCACGCCGAGGCGCAGGCCTCGCCTTGGCCGCCCAATGTGGTAGACGGGCCCGCATGACGACCCCGCTCGACAAGATCCGCAATTTCAGCATCGTGGCCCACATCGACCACGGCAAATCGACCCTGTCCGACCGCCTGATCCAGGAGACAGGCGGCCTGACCGCGCGCGAGATGACCGCGCAGGTTCTCGATAACATGGACATCGAGAAGGAACGGGGCATCACCATCAAGGCCCAGACCGTCCGGCTCGAGTACAAGGCCGACGACGGCGAGACCTATGTCCTGAACCTGATGGACACGCCGGGCCACGTCGACTTCGCCTATGAGGTCAGCCGCAGCCTCGCCGCCTGCGAGGGCTCGATCCTCGTGGTCGACGCCTCCCAGGGCGTCGAGGCCCAGACCCTGGCCAACGTCTATTCGGCGATCGACAACAACCACGAGATCGTCCCGGTCCTCAACAAGATCGACCTGCCCGCCGCCGAGCCGGAGCGGGTGCGCGCCCAGATCGAGGACCTGATCGGCCTGGACGCCTCCGACGCGGTGCTGTGCAGCGCCAAGAGCGGCATCGGCATCCACGACGTGCTGGAAGCCATCGTCACCCGCCTGCCCGCGCCGAAGGGCGATCCCGACGCGCCGCTGAAGGCGCTGCTGGTCGACGCCTGGTACGACGCCTACCTGGGCGTCGTCGTGCTGGTCCGCGTCTTCGACGGCACGCTGCGCGCCGGCCAGCGCATCAGGATGATGCAGCACGGCTCGGTGCACCTGGTGGACCGCGTCGGCGTCTTCAAGCCCAAGAACACCCCGGTCGAGAGCCTGGGCCCGGGCGAGGTCGGCTTCATCACCGCCCAGATCAAGGAAGTGGCCGACGCCGCCGTCGGCGACACCATCACCGACGAGAAGAAGGGCACCGCCACCGCCCTGCCCGGCTTCATGGACGTGCAGCCGGTGGTCTTCTGCGGCCTGTTCCCGGTCGACGCCGCCGACTTCGAGGACCTGCGCGCCGCCGTCGGCCGCCTGCGCCTGAACGACGGCAGCTTCACCTACGAGATGGAATCCAGCGCCGCGCTCGGCTTCGGCTTCCGCTGCGGGTTCCTCGGCCTGCTGCACCTGGAGATCATCCAGGAGCGGCTGAGCCGCGAGTTCGACCTCGACCTGATCGCGACCGCCCCGTCGGTGGTCTACAAGATCAACAAGCGGGACGGCGAGCAGATCGACCTGCACAATCCCGCCGACATGCCCGACCCGATGGCCATCGAGAGCATCGAGGAGCCGTGGATCAAGGCGACCATCTTCACGCCCGACGACTACCTGGGCGGGGTCATCAAGCTCTGCCAGGACCGCCGCGGCGTGCAGCGCGAGCTCAGCTACGTCGGCAACCGCGCCATGCTGGTCTACGACCTGCCGCTGAACGAGGTGGTGTTCGACTTCTATGATCGCCTGAAATCGATCTCCAAGGGCTACGCCTCCTTCGACTACCAGGTCGAGGACTACCGGGTCGGCGACCTGGTGAAGATGAGCATCCTGGTCAACGCCGAGCCGGTCGACGCCCTCTCCATGCTGGTCCACCGCGACCGCGCCGAGAGCCGCGGCCGGGGCATGGTCGAGAAGATGAAGGACCTGATCCCGCAGCACATGTTCGTCATCCCCATCCAGGCCGCCATCGGCGGCCGGATCATCGCCCGGGAGACGGTGCGGGCGCTGCGCAAGGACGTGACGGCCAAGTGCTACGGCGGCGACGCCTCGCGCAAGCGCAAGCTGCTGGACAAGCAGAAGGCCGGCAAGAAACGCATGCGCCAGTTCGGCAAGGTCGAGATCCCCCAGGAAGCCTTCATCGCCGCGCTGAAGATGGACGGGGATTGAGTCTCGCTCGGCGGGAATTTTCCTTTATCGCTT
Source organism: Caulobacter sp. (assembly GCA_031426695.1). Classification (GTDB taxonomy): domain Bacteria; phylum Pseudomonadota; class Alphaproteobacteria; order Caulobacterales; family Caulobacteraceae; genus Caulobacter. The sequence continues at coordinate 142,966 of JASJPM010000001.1, read as the reverse complement.
TGCTTGGGTTGAGGGACTCAGTCAGTGTATCGGCGATGGGGGCGCTCCTAGTTGGCTGCAGATGCCTACGAGCATGAGTTCGGAAACGTCTCGACAGACCTCAAACTGTCGATGGTGTCGGGGTATCTGAAGGCCTTCACGACCGCACTCCAAGACAAGCCATCACCAAAGAAGCGTTTCAGACTGATCTACATCGACGCCTTCGCCGGCACGGGAGAACGCACTGTCAAGCTCGCGGCGCGAGACGCAAACCTGCTGGAGCCCTCGACTGAAGCCAAGATTGAGGCGCGTAAGGGCTCGGCTCGGATAGCGATCGAAACCACGCCCATGTTTGATCGATTGGTTTTCATGGAGCGAAAGCCGAAGCACGTGCGAGCGCTACAAGCCCTTAGGAGCGCCTTCCCAGATCGCAATATCGACGTCTTCAAGGGCGACGCGAACGCCCGAATTCAGAAGGCTGCGCGCGAGGGAAACTGGAAGGGTACGCGCGCGGTCATGTTCCTCGACCCGTATGGAATGGAAGTCGACTGGGAAACCCTAGAAGCGGTGCGGGCAACGGAGGCAATCGACGTCTGGTATCTTGTTTCTCTCGTCGGCCTCTATCGCCAAGCTACGAGAAAGCGCTCCAAACTTGATGCTGAGAAGCGGGCGGCAGTCACGCGCATGCTCGGCACTAGCGAATGGGAAAATTCTTGGTACGCCGGTGCTACCCAACCGAGCTTGCTGGACTTCGGCGATGACGTCGAACGCACTCCTGACCTCAACAAGCTGGAAGAGTTCGTAACCCAGCGACTTCGGTCACTGTTTCCGTTGGTTCTGCCGCCAATGCGCCTCTTCAACGACAGAGGCGCGCCGATGTTCTCGCTGTACTTTCTCTGCTCGAATCCGAGTCCCAAGGCGCGCAGTGTGGCCGGCCGGATTGCGGGTCACATACTCGCCGGCAGTTCGTCCCAGGTGCGCCCGAGGTAAGTGCGTCCAGCCGCCTTCTTGTTCTTGCCGCCCCACTGCTTGAAGAAGAATGCCGTACCGGCCACCGCACAGCGAAGCCGGATTTCATCGACCCATGCCTCATTCATCGGCCGAGCGCGGGGACCAGACTCGCCGCCTACAATCGCCCAGCCGATACCACTGAGGTCAGCCCCCGCAACCGACCCGATCAGCGGCTCGAACGACACGAACCGTACATGCGCCGGCACTTCACGCAGGTCATCAAGCCGACCCAGCACCGCCGAGTCCTCCACGCTGGTCCCCAGCCACACGTTAGGCAAGATTGACTCGGCAATCCGCGACACCACCTCGCGCATCCGCTCCGGGCGCTTGGTCAGGATTTGATAGGTGTGTTGGGGAGTTCGGCGCATCACATCCCAGACGCGGACGATGAAATCCTCGGGCACGTCCGCGTGGAAAAGGTCCGACATCGAGTTGACGAAGATCTTGCGCGGCTTGCGCCAGGCGAGCGGCGCTTCGAGCGACGCCTCGTCGACTTTCACCTTGCCCGTCCAGACGTAGCGGTCGCCGCTCTTGCGCGTCAGGCCCTGGTATTTCTCGACGCCCATGGCCTCCAGACGCGCCGCCATGCGCATCGCGTAGCAGTTGGTGCAGCCCGGCGTGATCACCGCGCAGCCCGCGACGGGGTTCCACGTCGCGTCGGTCCATTCGATGGAAGTTTCGGCCATGCGCCTTACTCGAACTCCTGAGTGCGACATCCTGAAGGCTCTCCACAACGCAAGCTCGGCGCCAACGCCCAGCTTCGGGAACATACCAAGAACAACATGGCTCGCCTAGGAATCTTATCCGCGCCTGGGTCGTTGCCAATCTCCACTCACTCCGTGTCTCGCCTCCGGCGCCGCGAGGGCTACCCCCCGCTTCGACCAGGGCCTCAACCACACCTCCCCCTGATGCCTTGTCGGAGAGTTTGCTCCGTGAGGGACCTTGCTCAAGGACCGCCTCCGGCGGCCGCGGAGCGGCGGCCCTGCAAGGGCCGTCCTTGACCAAGGTCCCTCACGGAGCGGTAATTCCATCAAGGGCTTCAGGGCGGGTCATCATCCGGATCACCCGAACGCTCCCACCAATGCCGTCTAGCGCTGCGCCCCGCGCCATACTAGACTTTCGAAAACGGGAGCGCGCCACATGACCACCGCCACGACGACCACCCCGGCCCCCTCGGCCACGGCCGAGCGCGTCCCCACCGCCTACATCGGCGCCGTCGGCATCGGCGTCAGCGACCTCGCCCGCTCCGCCGACTTCTACACGCGCGTGCTCGGCATGAAGGTCATCACCACCTTCACGCTGGACTACATGGACGAGATCGTCGTCGGGTTCGAAGGGCGGGGGTCGGCGCTGGTGCTGATGCACTGGACGGACGGATCGGCGCGCAACTATCGCGACAACCCGATCAAGATCGTCCTCTACGTTCCCGACCCGACGGCCGCCGCCGACGCCATCCGCGCGGACGGGCTGGAGATCGTGCGCGAGCCGACGCCGATCGCCTCGCTGGGCGGCGCGGTGGTCGGGTTCGCCAAGGATCCCGACGGCTATCTGGTCGAGCTGCTGCAGCGGCCGGCCAGGGCCTGAGCTACGGCGCCCCCACCGTCAGGCTGACCATCACCGTCCGTTCCGGTTCGGGGACGGCCGCCGACACACGCGGCTACCCGCCGCCGGGCGCCGCGTCCTCGCCTTGCACCTCGTCCCGCACCAGCTTGATCGCGGCCTTGCTGGTTGCGGCGAAGGCGTCGCTGGCGCCGGCCATGGCGCGCTCGGCGGCTTCAAGGACCAGCACCCAGTCCTTGTCGCCGCCGGGCAGCAGGGCCCGCTGCAGGGCCATGGCCGTGGCGGCCTCGACCAGCACGGCGGTGCGGTTGACGTGCTGGGCGGCGTCGGAGAGCAGGATGCAGGCGGTGTGGGCCAGGCCGGCCCGCAGGACGCCCGCCGGGACGTCCTCATGTCCCGGCGCCGGGGGTGGCGTTGGGATCGGCATGTCAGCTCCCCTTCGCAGCCGGAGTCTGGGCCGCCGCCGCGCCGGCCTTGCCGCCCAGGATCCTCGACGTCGCGACGCCCGCTGCGGCGGTGTCGATCGAGTACAGCATGGCCACGCCCTGGGTGGTGGCGGCCTGGGCGACGATGGCCTGCTGCTGCTGGGCGGCGACGGCGTTCTCGAACAGCAGGCCCGTGGAGTGGGCCAGCGACTGGTAGATCGTCCCCATGGCCATGGCCGGCGCCTGGCCCAGCACGTTGACGTTGGACTGGGTGACGGCGTCGGTGATCTGCGGGTTCACGGTGGTGTCGGGCATGTGGGGCGCTCCCTTTTGGACGATGCGCGCCAAGCGTACATCGAGGCCAACTCTCTCGCCATCATTGAGTCGCCGTCCGCCACGCGGACCCGCCCTACGCGCCCGCCGACGAGACCGTCCGGCAACCCGATATCGGGGCTGTGGCGGCGTTTGCGGGATTGAACGCCACGAAAGAACCCCGCTTTTCCGCTTTGCGGGAATGTGGCATCTTTTCAAATGTCGTTATCTGCAGGGCTTCGGATGCGCTCTCCCTGGTCGTTTCTATCTCTGGATCGAGCCCCGGACTCGCCCTGATCATCCTGCAAATTTCGTCTCTCTGAACCCGCCACCCTGGCGGTAATGCTCTGCTCTGAAAGGCACTACGACTATGGCTACCGGTACTGTGAAGTGGTTCAACACCACCAAGGGCTACGGCTTCGTCCAGCCGGACGACGGCGGCGCCGATGTCTTCGTGCACATCTCCGCCGTTGAACGGGCCGGACTGCGCAGCCTGAACGAAGGCCAGAAGGTCAGCTACGACCTCGAACAGGATCGCCGCAGCGGCAAGATGGCCGCCGGGAACCTGCAGCCGCTCTAAGGGGCGGGCCTGAGAGGCCTCAACGCGAAACGGGTCGGCGGTGACGCTGGCCCGTTTTTTTGTGGGCGGCATAGCGCTCCGCCGACAGTCACGGTCTGCCGGGACGCCTCCGCGATGATGCTCCCCTCTGGGGGAGCTGGCAGCCCGGAGGGCTGACTGAGGGGGTCTGTAGCCGCCGGGATGACCCCCACCGTCTCGGCTTCGCCGAGCCACCTCCCCCAGAGGGGAGGAGCAGGGCCGACAGCCGGCCTTCGGTCCGGACTAACTCAGAAACACCCACCGCCGGTGCCAGTCCAGATAGCCGGTCTGGCGCCCCGCGAAGGGCCGCACGCCGCGGGCGCCCAGACCGCGCAGGCCCAGCCGGGCCAGGTCCGCCGCCGCCAGCCGGGGCGAGACCAGCACCGTTCCTTCCGTCTCGAAACTGATGAAGCCCCGGTCGAACAGCAGGTCGACGTGCGGCGCCAGCAACAGGCCGTTGGCGCCGTCCAGCCGCTCGGCCGCCGTGGCGCAGGCCCGCCAGGGCTTGATGTGGCTGGCGATCAGCAGCCAGGGGTTGGCCACGCCCGTGACGCGGCAGGCCGGCTCCATCGCCCGCACATTCTCACGGAAGACGCCCTGCCCCCGCCGGGCGATGACCAGCTGCGCCTTCTGGGTGGCGCTGAGGGCGGGGTCGGCGACGATGGCCTGTTCCAGCGCCGCGTCCAGGTCGCGCGCCGCCGGCGGCGGCTCCAGCGCCGGGGCCTGGTCCCGCTCCAGCGCCGCGCGGTCGAAGCGGCCGGGCGAGACGGCGACCTCGAACGCGGCCTCCCCGATCTCGGTCAGATAGGCCTTCTGCCGACCCAGCCCGGTGCCGGGATCAACGGGCGCATAGCGTCCCGGCATCAGCGGCCCCAGCGCGGCGATCACCTCGCGCGGGCTGACCGACGGCTCCAGCGGCGTCCAGCGCACCGGCAGCCACCAGCCCTCGCGGTCCCCCTCCGGCTCGATGGCGGCGAAGGCGTAGTCCAGCACCCGGCCGACATGCCGCAACCGCCCCGCCGTGTAGGAGACGATCAGGTCGCCGGGCCCGGCCCGCCGCATGTTGTCGTAGAACGGACTGCGCGCCCCGCCCCGCTCCGTGCGCGGCGACCACAGGTAGCCGCCGGCGATCTCGCGCCGCGCCATCGGCGTGTGATTGACCCACCACCAGCGCCGCATGGGCGCCCCTCCCCGCTCCCGCACAGGCATAGGATGCACCAGGGCGGCGGCTCGCGCCAGCGCTGCGCGGCCGGCGGATGGCGCGGGCCCCTCGAACCGCCCGCGGGCTTGCAACTGCCCCCGCTCCTCGCGCATTGAGCCAAGGCGCAGGTGCGTTGGGGGTTGCTTGGCCGATCTGAATTTTGGGGCGCTGTTCCACGCGCTCCCCAGTCCCTACATGGTGCTGGACCGTCAGCTGCGTTACGTCGAGGCCAACGCCGCCTATGAGGCGGCGGTCTTCCGGTCGCGGGACGAGCTGATCGGCGCCCATCTGTTCGACCTGTTCCCGGACCCGGAGAACGGCGAACGTCTGCGCAGCTCCCTGCAGCAGGCGCTCGACACCGGCAAACCCGACACCCTGGCCTTCATCCCCTACGACATCCCCACCGCCGATGGCGTCCAGCGGCGCTACTGGACGGCCGTGCACACGCCGGTGCGCGACGCCTCGGGCGACGTCGCCTTCGTCATGCAGAACACCGTCGACGTGACCGAGCTGCACCGGCTGCGCCAGGAGGTGGGGCCGCTGCCGGGCGAGACGGACCTTCTGCAGCGGGCCCGCGAGGCGGAGACCGCCAGCCGCACCCTGCAACGCGAGACCGCCGGCCTGCGCGACCTGTTCATGCAGGCGCCGGGCTTCATGGCCGTGCTGTCGGGGCCCGACCATGTCTTCACCCTCAGCAACGCCGCCTATCAGCAGGTGATCGGCCACCGCGACATCCTCGGCAAGACGGTCGCGGAGGCCCTGCCCGAACTGGCCGGCCAGGGCTTCTACGACCTGCTCGACACCGTGTTCAGCAGCGGAGAGCCCTATGTCGGTCTGTCGGCGCCGGTGACCCTGATCCAGGCGCCGGGCGGCGCGCTACAGGAACGGTTCCTGGACTTCATCTACCAGCCGATCCGGGACACCGACGGCGTCGTGGTCGGCATCTTCGTCGAGGGCTCCGACGTCACCGAGCGGGTCCGGGCCGAGGAACAGCGCAAGCTGCTGCTCGACGAGCTGAACCACCGGGTGAAGAACACCCTGGCCACCGTCCAGTCGATCGCCGCCCAGACCGTGCGCGCTACGCCAGACCCCGTCGCCTTCCGCACCGCCTTCGAGTCCCGGCTGATGGCGCTGTCGGGCGTGCACAATGTTCTGACCTCGGCAAACTGGGAAGGCGCCCGGCTCGACGAACTGCTGGGCCTGGAACTGAGCCCCTACGGCGCCGGACGGTTTTCTCTCGACGGGCCGTCCGTGCGGCTGTCGGCGCAGGAGGCGCTGACCTTCGCCCTTGTGACCCATGAACTGGCCACCAATGCCGCCAAGTACGGGGCCCTTTCGGTCCCCGAAGGCCAGGTCGCGGTCGCCTGGAGCGTGGCGCACGACGACGCCGGCCAGCGGCGGCTGACCCTGGACTGGCGCGAGTCGGGCGGCCCGACAGTGGTCGCGCCGACGCGCCACGGCTTCGGCTCGCGCCTGATCCAGCGGTCGATCCAGGTCGACATGAACGGCGAGACGACGATGGCCTTCGACCCTGAGGGTCTGCGCTGCCGCATCGCCCTGCGGCTCAGCGGCGACTGATCCAGCCTCGTTACCCGCTGGTAGCTTTCTCGATTTGCGCTAGGCTCCCCAAAACAAGAGCGCGGGAGGAGCGGCCATGGCCGGCAGGATCGGGCGCACGATCAAGGACTCGACGCCCTGGTGGCCGACGCCGCCCCGGCCGCCGAAGGGCGCGCCCAACATCCTGGTGGTGCTGTTCGACGACGTCGGCTTCTCTGACTTCGGCTGCTACGGCTCGCCGATCGCGACCCCGACCATCGACCGCCTCGCGGCCGAGGGCCTGCGCTACACCAGCTTCCACACCACGGCGATGTGCTCGACCACCCGGGCGGCGCTGCTGACCGGCCGCAATCACCACAGCGTCGGCGTCGGCTGCCTGGCCAACTTCGACAGCGGCTATCCGGGCTATCGCGGCAAGATCGCCCGGGAGGCCGGCATCCTGCCGGAGATGCTGCGCCCGCACGGCTACCGGAACTACATGCTGGGCAAGTGGCACGTGACGCCGCTGACAGAGAGCGGCGCGACCGGGCCGTTCGACGGCTGGCCGCTGGGCCGTGGCTTCGACCGCTTCTACGGCTTTCTCGATGCGGAGACCGACCAGTATTCGCCCGAGCTGGTGCGCGACAACACGCCGGTCGCGGCGCCGGGGACCTACGAGACCGGCTACCACCTGACGCAGGACCTGATCGACCAGGCCATCCGCTACATCGCCGACCACACGGCCGACGCGCCCGACACCCCCTGGCTGACCTGGATCGGCCTGGGCGCCTGCCACGCTCCGCACCAGGCGCCGCGCGACCTGATTCTGAAATACGATGCCGTATTTAATGAAGGCTGGGACGTCGAGCGCGAGCGGCGGCTGGCGCGACAGAAGGCGTTGGGCATCGTCCCCGCCGACACCGTCCTGCCGCCTCGCAACGACCATGTCCGCGCCTGGGCCGACCACGATCCGGACGAGCAGCGGGTCTTCACCCGGCTGCAGGCCGCCTACGCCGCCATGCTGGAGCACGCCGACCAGCATCTGGCGCGGCTGGTCGGCTTCCTGGAGGAGGCGGGCCTGAGGGACGACACCCTGATCCTGGTCCTGTCCGACAACGGCGCCAGCCAGGAGGGCGGCCCACTGGGCATGGTCAACGCCATGGGCCCGTTCAACGGCAAGCCCGAGCCGATGGCCGAGAAGCTGGCCCGCATCGACGACATCGGCGGGCCCGACACCCACTCCAACTTCCCGCTCGGCTGGGCGATGGCGTCCAACACGCCGCTCCGGCGCTACAAGCAGAACACCCACGGCGGCGGCATCCGTGACCCGCTGGTGCTGAGCTGGCCGGCCGGGATCAAGGCGGCGGGCGAGACCCGGCCGCAGTTCACCCACGCCAGCGACGTGGTCCCGACCCTGCTCGACATGTTGGGCGTCGCCCCGCCCGCCAGCATTGCCGGCGTCGAGCAGATGCCGCTGGAGGGGACCAGCTTCGCCGCCTCCCTGACCGACCCCGTCGCGCCGGCGAAGGCCGCGCCGCAGTACTTCGAGATGTTCGGCCACCGGGGTCTGGTGAAGGACGGCTGGAAAGCAGTCGCCTACCACCCGCCGGGCCGCCCGTTCGAGGACGACGTCTGGGAACTCTACCACCTGGCCCGGGACTTCTCGGAAAGCCGGGACCTCGCCGCCGAGCATCCCGACAGGCTCGAGGCGCTCAAGGCCGAGTGGTGGCGGCTGGCGGAGTCGTCGAAGGTCCTGCCGCTGGACGACCGCTTCGGTCCCCGCTTCGCCGAGAACGCCCAGCGCTTCCACGGCGCCCGCACCCGCTTCGTGTTCCACAAGGGCATGGGCCATGTCCCCACCGACGTGGCGCCGGATGTGCGCAGCCGCAGCTACCGCATCGAGGCCGACGTGCGCGTCGCGGCGGGCGACGAAGGCGTGCTGATCGCCCACGGCGACATGACCAGCGGCTACTCGCTGTTTCTGCGCGATGGCCGTCTGGTCCACGACCTCAACATCGGCGGGACCCATGCGGTGGTGACCAGCGAGCGGGTGGTGGAGCCCGGCCATCACCTGTTGGGCGTCGCCGTGCGGCCGGGGCCGGAGGGGCGGCGGATCGTGCTGCTGATCGACGGCGTCCCGGCGGGCGAGACCACGACGCCGCTGGGCTTCCACACCCTGATCAGCTGGTCGGGCCTGGACATCGGCCTGGACCGCGGCAGCCCGGTCGGCGACTACGCCGCCCCGTTCGCCTTCACCGGCCTGTTGCGCAAGGTGACGGTGACCATGAACGACGACCAGGCCCTGGACGGCGACGCCGTCGGCGAGGCGGAGATGGCGCGGCAGTAGCGGGGCGGCGTGGCGTGGTTCGCGACGCCGGCCCGAGAGCCGGCTCCTCACCATGACGAGCGTGGGTGGCAGTCCACAGCGTTCGTCATCCTGAGGAGCGAGCTCTTGAGCGAGCGTCGCGAAGGACGCACAGCCTGACCGCAAGGCCTTTACGCAACCCTTTGGCCGCGCCAACCTTCAACCATGATGATCCGCACCCTCGCCGCCTCCGCCCTGGCCCTGACGCTCGCCGCCTGCTCCCAGCCGAGCGAGCCCGCGCAGCCTCGCGAAGCGCCCGCGACGCCCGACACCACGGTCGAGGCGGGACCGCCCAACGCCGACCCGACGACCACCGCGCCGGTCGACGGCGGCCTGCAGGGCGGAACGGACCAGTGGAAGACGGTGGCCAGCGCCGACGACCAGGACCGCATCAGCCGGCTCGACGACGCCTGGAAACAGGCCCTGCGCGAGGCGAACCATGAGTTCGGCGCCGAGCTGGACTCGCTCGGCATGCTGGCGGTGCAGGACGCGGCGCTGGCGAGCCCGCCCCTGCAGCCGCCGCCTGGCAAGTATCGCTGCCGCACCATCAAGGTCGGCTCCATGAACGGCGACGGCCTGAAGTACGTCGCCTACCCGTGGTTCACCTGCACGGTCGAGCTGACGCCCGGCGGCGACCTGATCCTGACCAAGACCACGGGCAGCCAGCGCACCCGCGGCCTGATCTATCCCGACAGCGACAACCCCGGGCGCCTGATCTACGTCGGCGCCCAGGCCTGGGGTGATACAGAGACGACGTTCCCGGCCTATGGCGAGAAGGCCGAGCGCGACCAGGTCGGCGTGGTCGAGCGCATCGGCGCCGGCCGCTGGCGGATGGTCGTGCCCTGGCCCAAGCAGGAGTCGAAGCTCGACATCCTCGAGATCCGGAGCTGACCGCCATGCGCCTGCGCCAGATCGCCCTGGTGGGCGCCGACCTCGCCGCCGCAGAAGCCGACATCCGCGCCGTGCTGGGCGTCGACTACGCCTATGACGACCCCGGCGTCGGCAAGTTCGGCCTGAAGAACGCGGTCTTCCCGATCGGCGAGTTCTTCCTGGAGGTGGTCTCGCCCAAGGCCGAGGGCACCACCGCCGGCCGCCTGCTGGACAAGCGCGGCGGCGACGGCGGCTACATGGTCATCCTGCAGGTCCACGATATCGAGAAAGCCCGCGCCGGCATCGCTGCGGCCGGCGCCCGGGTCGTCGAGGACATCGACCTGCCCCGCGCCCGTGCGGCGCACATCCATCCCCGAGACGTCGGCGGCGCCATCCTGTCGCTCGACTGGATGGACGGCTGGGACCACTGGGAGTGGGGCGGGCCGGTCTGGCGCGACCATGTCCGCACCGACGTCTCGACCGCCATCGTCGGCGCCGAGCTGCAGGGCGCCGACCCGGACGCCATGTCGGCCCGCTGGGCGCGGGTGCTGGGCCTGGCGCGGGAAGCGGCCGGCGACGGCTGGCGGATCCCGCTGGAGGACGGCGAGCTGCGCTTCGTCGCGGCGACCGACGGCCGGGGCGATGGCCTGAGCGCCTTCGACGTGACGGTGCGGGACGCGGCGGCCGTGCGGGCGGCGGCGCAGGCGCGAGGGCTGATCCGCGATGGCGAGGTCACGCTCTGCGGGACCGTGGTGAATCTCCGCTGACCTCTCCCACTCGAGAGAGGAAGAGGGCCTGCCACCCTTGTGTTGCCTAAGGGCCACACCTACATCGGTCAGGTCCGGTTGCGCTTGATCAAGGCGGCCGGGCGCATTCCGCCGTACCGGGGATCATCATGAACATCGACCTCTATTCCGACCGCGCCAAACAGGCGATCCAGAGCGCCCAGTCGCTGGCCCTGGCGCGCCGCCACCAGCACCTGACGCCAGAACACATTCTGAAGGTCCTGCTCGAGGAGCGGGACGGTCTCTCCCGCGCGCTGATCCAGAGCGCCGGCGGGCGACCCGACGCCGTCGACACGGCCGTCGAGGCCCTGCTGACCCGCATGCCCAAGGTCGAGGGCGGCTCCGGCCAGCTCTACCTCAAGCCCGACACCGCCCGCGTGTTCGCGAAGGCCGAGGAAGACGCCAAGAAGGCCGGCGACGCCTTCATCACCACCGAGCGCCTGCTGATCGCGCTGGCCGCCGAGGGCGGCGACGCGGCCAAGGCCCTGAAGGACGCCGGCGCCGCCGAGAAGGCGCTGGAGACCGCCGCCGCCGATGTCCGCAAGGGCCGCACCGCCGACAGCGCCAGCGCCGAGGAGGGCTACGACGCCCTCAAGCGCTACGCCACCGACCTGACCCAGAAGGCGCGCGACCAGAAGCTCGACCCGGTCATCGGCCGCGACGAGGAAATCCGCCGCACCATCCAGGTGCTGGCCCGCCGCACCAAGAACAACCCCGTCCTGATCGGCGAACCGGGCGTCGGCAAGACCGCCATCGTCGAGGGCCTGGCCCTGCGCATCGTCAGCGGCGACGTCCCCGAGTCCCTCAAGGACAAGAAGTTGATGGCGCTCGACATGGGCAGCCTGATCGCCGGCGCGAAGTACCGCGGCGAGTTCGAGGAGCGGCTGAAGGCCGTGCTCAACGAGGTCACCGCCGCCGAGGGCTCGATCATCCTGTTCATCGACGAGATGCACACGCTCGTGGGCGCCGGGAAGACCGAGGGGGCGATGGACGCCTCCAACCTGCTCAAGCCCGCCCTGGCGCGCGGCGAGCTGCACTGCGTCGGCGCCACCACGCTGGATGAGTACCGCAAGCACGTCGAGAAGGACGCGGCGCTGGCCCGTCGCTTCCAGCCGGTGTTCGTCAACGAACCGACGGTGGAGGACACGGTCTCGATCCTGCGCGGCCTGAAGGAGAAGTACGAGGTCCACCACGGCGTGCGGATCAGCGACAGCGCCATCGTCGCCGCCGCGACCCTCAGCAACCGCTACATCACCGACCGCTTCCTGCCCGACAAGGCCATCGATCTGATCGACGAGGCCGGCAGCCGGGTGCGCATGGCCGTCGACTCCAAGCCCGAGGAGCTGGACGAGATCGACCGCCGGCTGGTGCAGCTGAAGATCGAGCGCGAGGCCCTCAAGAAGGAGACCGACGCGGCCAGCCGCCAGCGACTGGAGGATCTGGAGACCGAGATCGACGACCTGCAGTTCCGCTCGGACGAGATGACCGCCCGCTGGAAGGCCGAGAAGGAGAAGGTCGGCGGCGCCGCCCAGACCCGCGAGGCCCTCGACCGCCTGCGCGCCGAACTGGCCGTGGCCCAGCGTCGCGGCGACTTCGAGCGCGCCGGCCAGATCCAGTACGGCGAAATCCCGGCGCTGGAAAAGCGTCTGGCCGAGGAGGAGTCCAAGGCCGGCGACGAGGTCGGCGGCGAGCGTCCGCTGACCCCCGAAGTCGTCGACGCCGAACAGATCGCCGCCGTCGTCAGCCGCTGGACCGGGGTGCCGGTCGAGAAGATGCTCGAGGGCGAGCGCGACAAGCTCTTGAAGATGGAAGACAGCCTGCGCGGCCGCGTGGTCGGTCAGGAAGAGGCGCTGCTCGCCGTCTCCGACGCCGTGCGCCGGGCTCGCGCCGGCCTGAAGGACCCCGGCCGGCCCATCGGCTCGTTCCTCTTCCTGGGCCCGACGGGCGTGGGCAAGACCGAGCTGACCAAGGCCCTGGCCGAATTCATGTTCGACGACGAGGCGGCGATCACCCGCCTCGACATGAGCGAGTACATGGAAAAGCACAGCGTCAGCCGCATGATCGGGGCCCCTCCGGGCTACGTCGGCTATGACGAGGGCGGCGCCCTGACCGAAGCCGTGCGTCGCCGGCCCTATCAGGTCGTGCTGTTCGACGAGGTCGAGAAGGCCCACCCGGACGTCTTCAACATCCTGCTGCAGGTGCTGGACGACGGCCGCCTGACCGACGGACAGGGCCGGACCATCGACTTCCGCAACACCGTCATCATCCTGACCAGCAACATGGGCGCCGAGTTCCTGGCGGGCATGGCCGACGGCGAGGATGTCGAGACCGTGCGGCCGCAGGTCATGGAGGTCGTCCGCCGCAGCTTCCGGCCCGAGTTCCTCAACCGCCTGGACGAGATCATCCTGTTCAAGCGCCTGGGCCGCGGCGAGATGGACAACATCGTCCGCATCCAGCTCAAGCGCGTCGAGACCCTGCTGGCCGACCGCCGCATGGCCATCGCGCTGGACGGCGGCGCCATGCACTGGCTGGCCGAACGCGGCTACGACCCCGTCTATGGGGCCCGGCCGCTGAAGCGGGTCATCCAGAAGGAACTGATCGACCCGATCGCCCGCAAGCTGCTGGCCGGCGACCTGATGGACGGCTCGGTGATCGAGGTGTCAGCGGACGAGGACGGGCTGGTGATCGGCAAGGCGCGGGTGCATTAGGGCGCGCACTTCAGACACACCGCCAAACATGCGCTTGACGGTGTGTCTGAATCGCCCCCATAAGTTGCTTCCATGAAGAAGCTCCACATCAAGGCGGGTTCGATTGAACTTTCGCTTGAGACTGACGACTTGGCGACTGACGCGCCTGTCGCCCTGGATCTGATCCTCAAAATCTCATCTCGAACGAGCGTTGCAGCTGATCAACCTCACGTGCCGCAGGAGGAGACGGCTAGATCACCTGCGGACACGAGAGAGTCTGACGGTGGGTTTAACCAACACATGAACACCTACGTGGCTAAGCTAGGAGCCGACAGCTGCAGAAAAATCCTCCTTGCCGCCGCCTACAATCTTACTCTTGCTGACGGCAAGGACTCCTTCTCGAAAGAAGACCTATTTTCCAAGGCCCGAGAAGCACGAGAATGGAAAGTCGATTACACCAACCAACAGGCTCTCAATGTCGGGCGGATGGTGAAGTTTTCGCAGCTGATAGAAAAATCCGGTGGCGTTTACTGCGTTCCCGGGAAGGAGCTTGAAGTTGCCAAGCAGATACTCTCCGCATGACAAAACTAGCCCCCTTCATGGTCAGCAAGAAACTGACCGAAACTGCCAAGATGTATATCGTTCTAAGGCACCTCGGCGGCAAAGCGACGACAGGCGAAATTAAGCAGTGCGGATCTGCGAATGGGGCGCGAAACGCGTCGGGTTGGAATGTGGCCGCAACATTCAATGGTGGCGGTGACCGCGTAGCTCGGCTTAACGATGGATGGCTCCTTCTTCCGGTCGGCGAAAGCTACGTCGAAAGCCATGGCTACGTGGAGGAGCCTCTACCGCCGACTGCATCAACGAAAACATCACCCGCTGACGGCTCAATTCAGATTGTTATAGGCCACGGACGATCGCGGGTTTGGCGCGACCTGAAGGAGTGGCTGCGCGACAACTACGACTGTAAAGTGCACGAGTTTAATAGTCAGTCCGTTGTGGGAAGGGCCAACAAGGAAATCTTGCTTGACCTTATACAGAAGGGAAATGTCGCGTTTGTAGTTATGACAGCCGAGGACGAGACGGGGGACGGGGCCAAGCGCGCTCGCCAAAATGTCATTCACGAAGTTGGCTTGTTCCAAGGAGCCCTTGGCTTTGAGAATGCCGCGATCCTTCTTGAAGAGGGTTGCGCGGAGTTCTCCAATATCGCTGGCCTCGGCCAGATAAGATTTCCCTTAGGGGACATCTCTCCCGCTTTCGAAGCTATTCGCCAGTACATGCGCGACCAGCACGGGCTTACGGCATAAGCAACGCCCCCACCCCGCCCTTCATCTCATGGCGAGACGATCGCCGGCCGGGCTAGGTTGCTCAAGGCCGGGCCTCCGGCCCGCCGCGACGCGGGCGCTCGGAGAGCGCGCCTTGACCAACCTGACCCGGCCGGCACGCTGACATCCATGAGATCGAAGGGTTGCTCCCTTCCAGAGGAAAGCAACTTTCACGCACGCCTGTCCCCCGCGTTCCCGGCGAAGGCCGGGATCCATGAAGCCGCTCCAGCCCTTGCCCCGTATGGACCCCGGCGTTGGCGCTCCGCGCCGCCCTTCGGGTCGCCGGGGAGACGGAGATGGGGGGATAGAATGAACTTATCCCCCTCCGCTTCACTGCCCGTATCCTTCACAGGTCCCCATCGCGGGGGAGGGCGTACGGATCCGGCCCGATACGGCGATGGAGATGCGGAGATGCGGGATTTGCCCGTGGACCCTGGCCTGCTCCCAAGGCTCGCCGGGGCAAGAACCACGGGGTCCGGGGATCGTCGGTTGATCCCCGCCCGCCGGGCCTGGCCGTGAGGAACGGCCAGGGCGCCGGGAGGTAGAAGCCCCGGCGAGGCGAAAGCGAGCGGGTGGAAAATGCCCATTGCGCACAGCCTCCGAAGCCTCTTCGCGGCGGAGCGCGTCAGGTTCTCGTCGAAACACACCTAACTACCCCACGGTCCCGGACGGGAGCCGTGGCGCTCCGCCGCCTCCCCAACCTGTTCGGACGCCGTCCGCCCGGGCGGCGAAGCCGTGCGAGGTTCGCGACGCGCTTCGCGCGCCTCACCCTGACGAAGTTCGTTGCAGCCCACTCCCTTCGTCATCCTGAGGAGCGAGCCCTCGGGCGAGCGTCGCGAAGGACGCACAGCCTCACTGCGTCCTTCGACACGCCCGCTGCGCGGGCTGCTCAGGATGACGTAGATTATTGGCTACCCACCCACGTCATGCTGAGCAGCGACCGCAGGTCGCGTGTCGAAGCACGCAGGGGGCCAGAGCTTCACCTCCCGCCCCATCGCGCCATATCGAACCGGGCAGAGCACGGAGCGCCCATGGACCAGCCGCACGACCGAGCCGCCACCGCGACGCGGACGACCGCCCTGGGGCTGATCGCTCAGTATGGCGACGACGCCGCGACCATCGCCGTGCTGCGGGCCGCGGAGCTGGCGGCGGTCGGGGATGTCGACGGCCTCGCCCAGTGGGACGAGATCATCGCCTTCATCCTGCTGCTGGAGGAGGACTGGCCGACCGGCCCGACGCACTGAGCTCAGAGTTCGTCGAACGGCGGCGGCAGGCGTCCGGCGTGAAACAGGATAACCGGGTTTTCGTCGTAGTCGCCCAGATCGGCGTCGGCGGTCGCCGAGAAGGCGACCACGCCCAGGCGCAGGGTCGACAGGCGCTCGGCCTTGCGGCGCGCCTCCTCGGCCGAGGTGCAGACCAGGGTCTGCTCGGCCTTCAGGGCCTGGCCCTTGCCGGCGATGAAGGCCTGGACGAGGTGGACCGTCTGCATCGCCACCGGGCGGCTACTTCTGCTTCCCGATCTTGAGCGGCGTCAGGAACGACGGCGCCGCGGCGATGACCTTGGCCTTCTCGGCCTTCGGCTTGCGGGTTTCCTTGTTGGATTTCTTCTGGCCCTTGGCCATGGGGGACTTTCCGGAGCGGAGGCCAAGACACGCGGCGCGCGTCGGTTCGTCCCCTTCCCGGCCTGTCTGGCCGGATTCCGATGGGGGGAGGATACCACGTCCCGGGCCGGCGGACGCCACGATATCGCTCGGCTCGGAGCGCGCGACGCGCCTCCATCCGGCCCCGATGGGCCGCGATGCGACATTCCGCCCCGGTTTCGTCGCCGATGTGCTATAGAGGTCGCTTCCCGCGCGCTGAAGGCGCGCTCAGCCCCTGGCTCACTTGCCCGGCCGGCGGCAGATCGGAGATCCGATGATCGAGGAAGGCTTCGTGCGTATGTATGCGCATGACTTCGCCACACTGGCCGCCCGCGCCGAGACCGGCACGGACGTCGAAGCCCTGGTTCAGAAGCGTATCGGCGAAGCCCGCTCGCACGCCGCCATCATGGACGCCCGCAAGGGCGACGGCCACCTGCCCGCGGTCGCCGACCGCCTGGTGCTGGAAGCCGCCCGCGACGACGTGCGCATGATCCGCGCCGGCGAGGACATCCCCGGCGCCCTGGCGCGCCGTCGGGCGTTCCTGAACCGGATCGTCGATATCCTGCGCGCGCCGACCGCCCCGGCCAAGGTCACGATGGCGGTGCGGGCCTAGGGTGCGCGTCAGGCGGAAGTGTAAGCGGTTCCGCCGCCCGGACGCGCGTTGAACTAGAAGGCCGCGCTGATCCCGCCCACGACGACACCTTCGGCGCCGGGACCGTCGGAGTCGGCCCAGTTCAGGCTGACCGTCACCTTGCCGAAGGTCTTGGCCGCGCCGATCGACCAGTCGAGCTTGCCGTCCGCGAACGCGCCGTCTTCGTAGCCGAAGCTGGCGTTGACACTGACCGGCCAGTGCTCGGGCGCGTAGTCCGCCGCCAGGTTGAAGTAGCGGTTCTCTTCGGTGACGTTGTCCTGCTCGGGCACGTACTGGAAGCTGGCCGTGCCGGTGAAGGCGCCCCAGGTCTTCGCCGCCGAGACCGGGATCTCCCAGTAGTCGACGTCGACGCCGTCCGGGTAGGTGTAGCGAATCACGCCCAGGTCCCAGTCCAGGCCGCCGGCGCTGAACGCCACGCCCGCCGACAGGTCGAGCTCGATGTCCGCCCCGGCATAGTCAGCGATGTTCGAGCCCCAGACGCCCAGATAGACGCCGTGCGGCAGGTTGAGCGTCAGCCCGCCCTGGATCGCCGGCTCCTCGTCGCTGAGCGAATAGCCGCGATAGCGGTAGTCGGAGACAACGCCGATCTCGCCTTCCAGGCTGACGGCAGGCGTCTCTTCGGCCAGGACGGGAGTGGCCAGGGCGAGGCTCGCGACGGCGGCCAGGGTCAGGATGTGGAGCTTCATGGACGTCCCCTCTTGTTGCCGGGAGTCTCGGCGGCATTGGTTAACGGGGCGCAACCATCGGGGGGTGCGACAGCCGGGCGCAGCCCCTGTTCAGGCGTCGTTAGCCTCTTATCCCCAGATTGGGCTTCTGATTTCGGGGCCGGAATGTCCGTCACAGAGTCCTCATCGACGCGCGGCCGGCTGCGACGCACCCTGCTGCTGGGCGCGCTGGTCGCCCTGCTCGTGCTGGCCGGGGCGCTCGGCACGATGGCCTGGTGGGCCCGCGCCGTCGACGACCTGGCGGCCCGCGGGGAGCAGGCGCTCGTTTCGCGAACCATCGACCGCCGCCTCGAGCAGATGACCGAGGACGTCGTCTCGGCGACCATCTGGGACGACGCTTGGACCAGCACGGCTCCCCGCCTGGACATGGCCTGGATCGACACCAACTTCGGCGAATACTACGCCGAGTACATGGGGCACGACCGCACGGTGCTCTTCGACGCCGCCGACGGCCTGCGCTACGCCTCGGCGGGCGGCGAGATCACACCCGTCGCTGACGCGGCCGCCTTCGCGAAGGCCGTCGTCCCGCTGCTCGCAGAGGTCCGCGCCGCGGAGGCCGGGCTCGCCGCGGACTTCGGCTTCGCCGGCAACGTGACGCGGACCCGGATCGTCAGCGCCGACGACGCCGTCTGGCTGGTCGTGGCGTCAACGGTCACGCCGGAGAATGACCTGAGAACCGCCGCGGGCAGCGCTCCCATCGTGGTCTCGGCCCGCCAGATCGGCGCCGACTTCCTGGCGGGACTGCAAAAGGACCTGGGCGTCGCCTCGCCACGGCTTCTGGCTGCGACTGACGCCGCCGCGACGCCGGTCGTGCCTCTGAAGGACGGTTCGGGCCGGACGCTGGCCCAGGTGACCTGGACGCCGGCGCAGCCGGGGGTCGACATGATCCTGCGGATGGTTCCGGCCTTCGGGGTCCTGCTCCTGGTCATCGTCGCCGCCGGCGCGATGCTTGTCATCAGCGTGACCCGCGCTCTGGGCGCCTTGGCCACGAACGACACGCGCCTGGCGCGAACCCTGGAGGACCTGACAAAGGCCCGCGACCGGGCCGAGGCGGCCAGCGTGGCCAAGTCGCAGTTCCTGGCCAACATCAGCCACGAGATCCGCACCCCGTTGAACGGCGTGCTCGGCATGGCCCAGATCATGGCGCGCGGAGAGCTGGGCGACGACCAGCGCGAACGGCTGGAGATCATCCGCGACTCCGGCGGCGCGCTGCTGCGCATCCTCAACGATGTCCTCGACCTGGCCAAGATCGAGGCCGGAAAGCTCGAAATCAGCCGCGAGGCCGCTGACCTCACCACCGCGATCACCACCGCCAGCGACCCGTTCAGGGCCGTCGCGGCGGAAAAGGGTCTGGCGTTCGGCGTCCTCATTGAACCCAGCGCCGCCGGCGTCTGGGTCCTGGACGTGATGCGGGTCTCGCAGGTTTTGGGCAACCTGCTGTCCAACGCCATAAAGTTCACGGCGGAGGGTCACGTCTCGACCCGGGTTTGGCGCAGCGAGCGCGGCCTTGAGTTCGCGGTGATGGACACCGGTCCGGGCATCCCGGAGGACCGGCTGTCCGAGCTGTTCGGCAAGTTCAACCAGCTCGACGCCTCGACCACCCGCCAGTTTGGCGGGACGGGCCTGGGTCTGGCCATCTGCCGCGAGCTGGTCGAACTGATGGACGGCGAGCTGACCGTCGACAGCCGCGTCGGCCATGGCAGCTGGTTCACCTTCTGGATACCCGCCGAGCCGGGTCGCGCGGTCGAGAGCGGCCGGGCCGCCGCCTGACGGCGACCTCGGGACTGGACCACCAGGCTGTCGGCGCTCAGGATTCCCCAAACGATGTGAGCGTGGCCCAGGGCGAGGAAGTCGTCGTCCGCTGTCGACTCCGCCTTCCATGACGCCGCGTCGTCGCGCTAGAACCCTTGGGCGATGAGCAAACCCGAGAGTCCCACCGAACCGTTCAAGCGCGCCCTGGCCCACGCCGCGCGCTCGCTGGCAGAGACGCCCGACCTTGAGGTCGTGTTCTCGGGCGATGGTCCGTCGCTGTCGGGCAACCGGGCGGTGCTGCCGCATCCGCCCCGAGACCTGAACAGCAAGGAAGCCTCCCGCATCCGCGGCCTGGCCGACCAGATGGCGCTGCGCTACGCGCACCATGACGCGGCGACCTATGCCAAGGGGCGCCCCGGCTCGCCCGAGGGCCAGGCGATCTACGAAGCCGTGGAACAGGCGCGGATCGAGGCGATCGGCTCCAACGCCCTGGGCGGGGTCCGCGCCAACCTGACCACGGTCCTGGAGCAGTCGATCGACCGCAAGGGCCTTGTCCGGATGACCGACAAGGCCAGCATTCCGATGGCCGATGTGTTGTCGCTGATGGTCCGCGAACGCCTGACCGGCGACGCGCCGCCCGAAGGGGCGAGGGCCGCTGTCGACCTGTTCCGCAACGATATCGAGGCCAAGGCCGGCGCCGACCTCGACCGCCTGTCGAGCGACATCCACGACCAGGCGGCGTTCCAGAAGACCGTCCGCACCATCCTGCGCGACCTGGACCTGGGCGACGCCGAGCTCGACGCCCAGGAAAGCAGCGAGGACCAGGGCGAGGACGATGAACAGCCGTCAGACTCGGAGAGCGACGACGGCGAGGGCGACGGCCAGTCGCCCGAAGGCGCGTCCATGGACGAGATGGACAGCGACGACCAGCAAGCCCAGGACGGCGAGCAGCAGCAGGTCGAGGCCGAGGACGACGAAAACGCCGAGATGTCCGACGAGGCGCCCGAGATGGGCGACGGCGCC
This sequence comes from Caulobacter sp., assembly GCA_031426695.1. GTDB lineage: Bacteria > Pseudomonadota > Alphaproteobacteria > Caulobacterales > Caulobacteraceae > Caulobacter. Next base: position 122,520 of record JASJPM010000001.1, on the reverse strand, counting down.
AAGCCGGCCCGTCCCGATATCAAGGACAACAACCAGCCCGAGCCGCCCTACAAGGTCTTCACCACCGCCCATGACGAGATCGTCGGGGCCGAGGATCTGTGCGACAGCGAGGAACTGACCCGTCTGCGCGCCTACCTCGACCAGCAGCTGGCCAGCCTCTCGAGCGTCGTCTCGCGCCTGGCCAACAAGCTGCAACGCCGGCTGATGGCCCAGCAGAACCGCTCCTGGTCCTTCGACCTCGAGGAGGGGATGCTCGACGTCGCCCGCCTGCCGCGGGTGATCATCGACCCGACCGCCCCGCTGTCGTTCAAGATGGAGCAGGACACCGAGTTCCGCGACACGGTGGTCACCATCCTTATCGACAACTCCGGCTCGATGCGCGGACGGCCGATCATGGTCGCCGCCGTCTGCGCCGACATCCTGGCCCGCACGCTGGAGCGCTGTGCAGTCAAGACCGAGATCCTCGGCTTCACCACCCGCGCCTGGAAGGGCGGCCTGTCCCGCGACGAGTGGATCAAGGCCGGCAAGCCCGCCTCGCCCGGCCGCCTGAACGACCTGCGGCACATCATCTACAAGGGCGCGGATGCGCCCTGGCGGCGGGCCCGCCGCAACCTCGGCCTGATGATGCGCGAGGGGCTGCTGAAGGAGAACATCGACGGCGAGGCCCTGATGTGGGCCCACCAGCGGCTGGTCAACCGGCCCGAACAGCGGCGCATCCTGATGGTCATCAGCGACGGCGCGCCGGTCGACGACTCCACCCTGTCGGTGAACAGCGGCCACTACCTGGAGCGCCACCTGCGCCACGTCATCGGCGAGATCGAGGGCAAGAGCCCGGTCGAGCTGCTGGCCATCGGCATCGGCCACGACGTGACCCGCTACTACAAGAAGGCGGTGACCATCGTGGACGTCGAACAACTGGGCGGGGTGCTGGTCGAGCAGCTCGCCGCGCTGTTCGAGGAAGAGCCCAAGCGGGTGGCGGCCAATCGCGGCCTGCTGGCCCCGCCGCCGGTGACCCAGCCGCCGCCGATGAGGGCGACGACCTTCAGGCAGGTCGCCGAGGCGCTGCGGTGACGACGCTTCGGGGAATCGGCGCGGTCGCGGCGGTCTTGCTGGCCGTCGTCGCCTGCACCACCCCGGCGCACCTGCGACCCATCCCGCCCCGTGGCCCGGTTCCGGCCGACAGCCGTATCCCGATCGAGACGGCGCCCGTACCCCTGGATCCAGGCGATCCGGCCCGGCGGGAGATCGATGGCTTCCATTACGCGGGCGGTCTGGCGCTGACGAGCAGCGCGACGAGCCGCCTGCATGGTCTTTCCGATCTCTGGATCGCCCCGGACGGAACCTTCGTCTCCCCGACGGATGACGGCGACCTCGTCACCGCCAGGATCCTGCTCGGGCCGGACGGACAGTTCGTCGGTGTTGGCGGCGCAGCACTGACGCCGCTGCTCGGCGTCGAAGGCCAGCCGTTGCAGGGCAAGACCGAAGGCGACGCCGAAGGGCTGATCAGGCTTGCCGACGGAACGTTCCTCGTGAGCTTCGAACGCGACCATCGCATCTGGGCCTATGACAGGTCCGGCAAACCGAGGCCGGTGATCATGCCGGATGCGACGTTCGCCGACAACGAGGGCATGGAAGGCCTCGCCGCCGCGCCCTCGGTCGGCGACGGCGCCTTCTGGGTCGGGAGCGAGCCGGGCGCGATCTGGCTGTGCCGGCTGGAGGTCTCCTGCGAGGCGGTCCCGGGCCTGCCTGTCCCCCCTTTCGGCTACCGACTGTCCAGCCTGACCGTTGGCCCCGGCGGCGAACTGGTGATCCTGCACCACAGCTTTATCCCCGCCATCGGCTCCCGGATTATCCTGTCGATCGTGAGCAACCCGCTTGGGAGCAAGACGGTGACCGGACGCCTGGCCATGGGCCCCTCGACGACCGTGGACAACTTTGAAGGCGTCGCGGTCGTTCCGCGCGCGGACGGGACCTGGCGGCTCTATCTGCTGTCGGACGACAACTTCAACGACAAGCAGCGGACGATCCTGCTCGCCTTCGACTGGACGCCGCCCAAATGATCCCGGCCGCTGTCAGCGACTACCGCGAGCTGGCGCGCCGGCGCCTGCCCAGGCTGCTGTTCGACTACATCGACGGCGGCTCCTATGCCGAGGCGACCCTCCGCAGGAACGTCGCGGATTTCGAGGATCTCGCCCTGCGCCAGCGCGTGCTGCGCGACGTCTCGAAGATCTCGCTGGCCACCGAACTGTTCGGCCAGCCCTTCTCGATGCCGGTGATGCTGGCCCCGGTCGGCATGGCGGGCATGTACGCGCGTCGCGGGGAGGTTCAGGCCGCGAAGGCGGCGAAGGCGGCGGGCGTGCCGTTCTGCCTGTCCACCGTCGGCGTCTGCGACCTGGACGAGGTGACGACCGGCGCGGGCGTCCCGCCCTGGTTCCAGCTCTACATGATCCGCGACCGGGGCTACATGGCGCAGCTTCTGGCGCGAGCGAAGGGGCTGGGCTGTCCGGTTCTGGTGTTCACCGTCGACCTTCCCGTGCCGGGCGCGCGCTATCGCGACATGCGCACGGGGCTGTTCGGCGGCGCGCCGTCGCTGACGGGAGGGCTGAAGCGGGCCTGGGACGGGATCACCCACCCCGATTGGCTGCTGGACGTGCAGCTGGGCGGCAAGCCGCATGTGTTCGGCAACCTGGCGGCCGCGATTCCCGAGGCCAAGGGGATGTCCGAGTTCTGGCCCTGGGTGACGAAGAACTTCGATCCGAGCCTGACCTGGAAGGACCTGGACTGGATCCGCGCCCATTGGGACGGTCCGATCGTGATCAAGGGCATTCTCGATCCAGACGACGCCCGCGAGGCGGTGAAGGTCGGGGCGGACGGGATAATCGTCTCCAACCACGGCGGACGACAGCTGGACGGCGTGCTGTCGGGGGTCAGGGCCCTGCCCCCGATCGCCGACGCGGTCGGCGATGACCTCACCGTTCTCATGGACGGCGGCGTTCGCTCGGGCCTGGACGTGGTCAAGGCGCTGGCCCTGGGCGCGAAGGCCTGCCTGGTCGGGCGTCCCTGGGCCTGGGCGCTGGGTGCGCGGGGCGAGGCCGGCGTCGCCCACGTGCTTCAGATCCTGCGCCAGGAAATGACCATGGCCATGGCGCTGACCGGTTGCACGGATGTCAGGCAGGCGGGGCGCGATCTGCTCGTTCGTTGAATGCTGCGACGCATCAGAGAACGCTGCAATGCAATATGATCGTTGATCACCTGAGAAATGGCGCTACGTATCGACTCGATGGTCCAAGACGGACGTTGAGCCGCAGCCATCAGGGGAAGCGTGCCGGAAGCGGTTGAAACCCAACCCCTTTCGGGAGTGCTTAGAGTGACCAACTTCAAGAAGACCCTCGTGGCCGTTCTCGCCGCCGCCGCCGCCGGCGCCGCCAGCTTCGCCGGCGCCGCCGAGATCCGCGTGCCGGTCGCCGGCAAGTCGACCGAGCAACTGCACGCCGACATCGTCAAGGCCGCGGCCAGCGCCTGCTGGGCGGACCTCAAGGGCGAGCCGCTGGCCGGCTACATCTATCCGGAATGCGTGCGTCGTAGCGTGGCCCGCGCCGTGACCCAGATCGGCGACACCGATCTGGCCTCGTACGCGGCGCGCACGCCGGCGACCTCGGTCAGCTTCGCCGCTCGCTAACGCGACAAAGAAGACCGGAAACGAAGAAGGCCCGCGGGATGATCCCGCGGGCCTTTTTCTTGATCGTGCGACCGGTTAAGGCGCGGCTCAGGCCGCCGCCTTCTCCGCCAGCTTCGCCTTGACCTGGCGCTTGATCTTCAGGGCGCGCGGCGAGAGGGCCTCGTCCTTGGCGCCGACCAAGAACACGTCCAGGCCGCCGCGGAAGTCCAGCGTGCGTAGCGCGGCATTGGTGATCCGCAGCTTGAACGACTGGCCGAGCGCTTCGGATTGAAGCGTGGCGGGCGACAGCGCGGGCAAGAAGCGGCGCTTCGTCTTGATATTGGAGTGGCTCACGTTGTGACCGACCATCGGTCCAACACCAGTGAGTTCGCAGCGGCGCGACATGGAAGCGACCTTCGCATAAAGAAATCGGACACGCGAAAGCCGGGCTCCGCGCGAGAGGGGGCGGTATAGGCAGAGAGTCCTCGGGCGTCAAGTTGGGAGTCGCTTACCCCTGCTCCGCCAAGGTTTCCGCCGCCCAGCGTTCCGCGAAGCCGTGCAGGGGCAGAAAGGACTCCAGCAGCTCGCGCCCCAGCGGCGTCAGGGCGTAGCCCTGCCGCCGCTCCAGCGCGATCAGGCCCGCCGCGCGCAGTTCCGACAGCCGCGACTGCAGCACGGTGGGCGAGACGTCGTCGCAGGCCTCGCGCAGCTGGCGGGATGTCAGCCAGCCGTCCCGCAGCTCCCAGATCACCCGCAGGGCCCAGCGGCGGCCCAGCAGGTCGAGCAGCGCCATGATCGGCCTGCCGGTGCGCGACCCGCGCACGGTCCGCCTGGGCCTCGCCTCAACCATGGTTGACTCCGCTATTAATTTCATAGCATAAGTTCGCTACGGAAATCGTAACAAGGAGACGAGCCCGTGCCAAGGATCGCGCCGCTGACCGCGCCCTATAAGGATGACGTCCAGAAGAGCTTCGAGGCCATCATGCCGCCGGGCGCCGATCCGCTGGTCCTGTTCCGCACCCTGGCGACCAGCGACCGTCATTGGCGGAAGTTCCGCGCCGGATCCCTGCTGGAGCGGGGGCCACTATCTCTCCGCGCGCGCGAGATCGTCGTCAACCGCACCTGCGCGCTGGCCGGCTGTGAGTATGAGTGGGGCGTGCACGTCGCGATCTTCGCAGGACCGGCGCGCCTGACCGAGGAACAGGTCGCCGCCACGGTCAGCGGCGAGCGCGGCTGCTGGACGCTGGCCGAACGCGCGCTGCTGGAGGCGGTCGACGCCCTTCACGCGCGGGCGACGCTGGACGAGCGCGAATGGACCGCCTTGCGCGCCCACTATGAAGAGGACCAGATTCTGGAGGCGCTCCTGCTGTGCGGCTTCTACCGGACAGTGGCCTATGTCGCGAACGGCCTGGCGCTGCCGCTGGAGCCGACGGCCGCCCGTTTTCCCGCTTGAGCGCGGAACACCTGTATGGTTAATCCATCTTAATATACAATAGCTTGTGGCGAACACATGAGGAACCGGGCGAGGTCGCCGATTCGGTCCTGATTCGTTTCCGCCCTGTACCGTTGGCCGTTAACCTCTTGAACGGCGGTCAGACCGGCCGGATCTCGACCCGGCGGAACTTCACGGTCCCCGCCCCGTACTGCAGGGCGATCGGTCCCTCGGCGTGGGCCGTGTCACGCACGCTGTCGACCGTCTTCACGCCGTTGAACACGACAGACAGCAAAGGCCCGCGCGCACTGATCTCCAGCACATTCCACCGTCCGCCCGCCTTGGGCATCGGCGACACGGGCGCGATGTCGACGATGGCGCCAGTGCCGTAGGTCGGATCGGGCCGCTGGTCGAAGACATTGACCTCGTAGGCGTTGGCCGGCGTGAACCGTGTCCGGTCGGAGCAGCGGATGAAGACGCCGGAGTTGGCGTCCGGGCTGACCCAGATCGCCGCCCTCAGGTCGAAGTCGCGATAGCTGTCCCCGGAGACCAGGAAGCTCATGCCGCCCTTGTCCGCGGAGACCGCACCGTCCGCCAGCGACCAGTTGGCGTCGCCGACGGCGGTCCAGCCGTCGAGGCCGGTTCCGTCGAACAGGACCTTCACTGTCGAGGCGGCGAAGGCCGGCGTCGCCAGCGACGCGGCGGCGAGGCCCAGGATGACGGTGCGGCGGTCGGTCATGGCGCTTCCCCCTGCCCCCAAGCATCGCCGCGCCAGATGCGCCGGGCAACATTTTGGGATTGTGGTTAATAGGCGAAGAGATACAATATCTTGCGGTGAACAAATGCCGAATCGGACGAAGTCGCCGATTCGGTCCCGATTCGTTTCGCGCCTGTTCGCGTAACCCGCGGCCACCGTTAACCTGCCTTCCTCCTCGCATTGACGCCGCCCTGCCCGGCGGCCACACCTGCCAGTCTGGCGATCCCGGATTGGACCCGCCGCGCCCTGTTGTCGGAGCCCGATCATGTCCCGTGTGCTCGCCCTGATCCTCGCCATGCTCGGCCTGCTGGCTGCTCCGGTCGCCCAGGCGCGGGAGGACGGCTTCCTGGTGTTCGGCGGTCCGATCCATGCGGTTGGCGATCCGGGCGCCCCGCCCCCCGAGGCCCTTGTCGTGAAGGACGGCAAGATCGCCTTCGCCGGAGGACTCGCCGAGGCCCGTAGGATCGGCAAGGGCCTGCGGGAGATCGACCTGAAGGGCGCCGCCGCCTACCCCGGCTTTATCGACTCCCATGTGCACCTGACCGGCGTCGGGATGCGCGAGATGACGCTGAACCTGGACCAGGTCGCCTCGGTCGCCGAGCTGGTCTCCATGGTGAAGACCTGGGACGCCGCCCATCCTGGCGCGGAACCACTGACGGGACGGGGCTGGATCGAGACCCACTGGCCCGAGAAGCGCTTCCCGACCCGGGCGGACCTCGACGCCGTGTCCACGACCCGGCCCATCGTGCTGGCGCGATCGGACGGCCATGCCCTGGTCCTCAATTCAGCGGCGCTCAAGCTGGCCGGCATCACCCGCGACACGCCCGATCCCGCCGGCGGCCGCATCGAGCGCGACGCCTCGGGCGAGGCGACCGGCATGCTCATCGACACGGCCCAGGGCCTGATCCGGACGAAGCTGCCGCCGATGTCCTGGGAGACCCGCAAGGAAGCCCTTGCCCGGGCCACGGCGCTCTACGCCGCCCGGGGCTGGGCACGCGGCGTCAACATGAGCACGAGCGCTGAAGATGTGAAGGCGCTGTTCGAGCTCGCCGCCGAGGGCCGCCTGCCGATCCGCGTGGATGTCTTCATGACGCCCGAGGACTCGGCGGAAGTACTCAAATGGGGCCCCTACCAGGACCCGACCGGCCTGGTGCGGGTGCGCGGCGTGAAGCTTTACATGGACGGCGCGCTCGGCTCGCGGGGCGCGGCGCTGAAGGCGCCCTACAGTGACCGGCCGGACACCTCAGGCCTTGTGATCGCCGAGCACGATCCGACGCTGGCGATCCTGAAACAGGCGCTGAAGGTCAACGCCCAGATCGCGTTCCATGCCATCGGCGACCGTGGAAACCGCCTGGTCCTGGACTGGATGGACGAAGGTCTCCGCGCCGCCGATCCCGGCGCAGCCGCCCCGGTCTGGCGGATCGAGCACGCGCAGATCCTCGATCCCGCCGACATCGCCGCCTTCCGCGGGCACGGCATCGTCGCCTCGATGCAGCCGTCGCACGCCATCGGCGACCTCTACTTCGCGCCGGCCAGGTTGGGCGATCAGCGCCTCGCCGGCGCCTACGCCTGGGGGACCCTGCTCGCCGAGGGCGTCGTGGTGGCCGGCGGCACAGACGCGCCGGTCGAGGTCGGCGATCCGCGCATCGAGTTCTACGCCGCCGTCGTGCGCAAGGACCTCCAGGGCAGGTCAGGGTCTGACTGGCGCCCGGAGGAGGCCCTTCCCCGGGACAACGCGCTCAACCTGTTCACCGGCGCCGGGGCCTATGCCGTCATGGACAGGACGGCTGGCTCTCTGAAGCCGGGCGCCGCCGCCGACATCACCGTCTTCTCGGCGGACATCATGGCCATCCCCGGCGCCGACATCCTGACCGTGAAGCCGCTACTGACCATCGTCGGCGGAAAGATCGTCCACGACGGGCGCTGATTCCCTCCCCACGGAACTTCGTGAGGCATCCGCCCACCAGCGCGCAAGCGCCGCACCGCCCTTGTCGCACCGCCCCGACTCCCCCACCTTTTCGGTATGAGCGACCGATCCACAGGCCGGGCGGAGCACAGGCTGGTGGCGGTGCTGGGCCCCACCAACACGGGCAAGACCCATCTGGCGGTCGAGCGGATGCTCGGCCACCACAGCGGCATGATCGGCCTGCCGCTGCGCCTGCTGGCCCGCGAGATCTACGACCGGGTGGTCAAGCTCAAGGGCGTGCGGGAAGTCGCGCTGATCACCGGCGAGGAGAAGATCGTCCCGCCGCGCGCCAACTACTTCGTCTGCACGGTCGAGGCGATGCCGCTGGGCCGGGAGGTCGACTTCCTGGCCATCGACGAGATCCAGCTCTGCGCCGATCCCGAGCGCGGCCACGTCTTCACCCACCGCCTGCTGCACGCCCGCGGAAAGTCCGAGACCATGCTGCTGGGCGCCGGGACCATGGCGCCGCTGATCCGCCGGCTGCTGCCCCGGGCCGAGATTGTCAGCCGCGAGCGGTTCTCGTCCCTGCGCTATACGGGCAGCAAGAAGCTGACCCGCCTGCCCCAGCGCACCGCCATCGTCGCCTTCAGCGCCGACGACGTCTACGCCATCGCCGAGCTGATCCGCCGCCAGCGGGGCGGGGCGGCCGTGGTCATGGGCTCGCTCAGCCCCCGCACCCGCAACGCCCAGGTCGCCCTCTACCAGTCCGGCGAGGTCGACTTCCTGGTGGCCACCGACGCCATCGGCATGGGCCTGAACATGGACGTCGACCATGTCGCCTTCGCCGGGCTGCGCAAGTTCGATGGCCGCAAGACGCGCTACCTGCACCCGCAGGAGATCGGCCAGATCGCCGGCCGCGCCGGCCGCCACATCCGCGACGGGACCTTCGGCGTCACCGGCGAGGCCGAGGAGATGGACGAGGATCTGGTCGCCGCCGTCGAGACCCACGAGTTCCACCCCGTGCAGAGCGCCGAGTGGCGCAACCACCGCCTCGACTTCGCCAACCTGCCGGCGCTGATCCGCTCACTGGATGCGAAGCCGCCGCGCGAGGGGCTGATGCTGTCGGCGGAAGCGATCGATGAGAAGGCCCTCAAGCGGCTCGCCGAGGACGAGGACATCGTCCACCGGGTTCGCGACCGCGTGGCGCTGGAGCGGTTGTGGGAGGTCTGCCAGACTCCCGACTTCCGCAAGCAGTCACCCGACGAACACCTACGGCTGGTCCGCGCCCTGTTCGACGCCCTGACCACAGGCCGGCGCCGGGTGCCGAACGACTGGATGGCCGGGCAGTTCAATGGCCTCGACCGCACCGAGGGCGAGATCGACACCCTGGCCACGCGGCTGGCCGGGGTGCGGACCCTGACCTACATCGCCAACCGGCCCAACTGGCTGCACGACCCCGCCCACTGGCAGGGCGTGACTCGCGCGCTGGAAGACCGGCTCAGCGACGCGCTGCACGAGAAGCTGATGGCCCGCTTCATCGACCGCCGGACCAGCGCCCTGATGCGCCAGCTGGGCGAGCGCGGCGAGCTGCTGGCCGGCGTCGGCGAGGACGGGGCGGTCACCGTCGAGGGCCACTACGTCGGCCGCCTGAACGGCCTGGCCTTCGAGGCGCCCAAGGCCGCCACCTCGCTGGAGGAGAAGGCGCTGCGCGGCGCCGCCCAGCGGGCCGTGGGTCCGGAGGTCGCCCGCCGGCTCGGCCGACTGGCCGCGGAGCCGGATGACGCCTTCACCCTGACCCCGGACGGCGCCCTGCTCTGGCGCGGCGGCGCCGCAGGCGTGCTGGCGGCGGACGGCAAGGTGCGGCTGATCGGCGAGCTGGGGCCGGAGACGGCGCGCGAGCGAGCCCGCCATCGGCTGCAGGCCTTCCTCGCCGCCGAGCGCGAGCGGCGCCTCGCCCCACTGTCGCGGCTTGAGCGCGCCATGGCCGAGGGCCGCCTCAAGGGTCTGCCGCGCGGCATCGGCCACAGGCTGGTCGAGGCCGGCGGCGTCATCGACAAGCGGCCGGTCGAGGCCGATCTCAAGGCGCTGAGCCAAAGCGAGCGCCGGTCCTTGCGTGAACTCGGCGTCCGAATCGGCGCCTTCAGCGTCTTCCTGCCGGCGTTGCTCGCGGACGAGGCCCTCGCCTTCGCCCAGGCGGTCGGGGGCGGCGACTGGAAGGGCCCGGCCGACGGCGTCTCGAAACTGCCCAACCCGGCGCCCTCCGCTCAAGTCCTGTCGGCGAAGGGGCTTCGGGCTGTCGGCGGATTCGCCGTGCCGGTGCTCCAGCTCGAGCGGCTCGACGAGCTGCTGCGGGCCGGATTCAAGCCCGGGGTCGGCATGATCCTGTCCGACGAGGCCCGCGAGGGCCTGGGCTGGACCGCACAGGAGACTGACCCGATCCTCCGCGCCCTGGGCTACACGCCGACCGGCCGCGCGCGCCCGATCGCCTGGCGTCGGCGCGGCGAGACGGCCAGACTCGAGGCGGTCAAGCCGCCCCCCGCCGGCTCCCCGTTCGCCGCCCTGGCCGGACTACAGGTCGCCCCGCCCGCGACGCCCGAACGCCGACGTAGGCCCCGCCGCCCCAAGGTCGCCCGTCCATGACGGACGCCGGCTCCTGCCGGGCGGATGTCTGGCTGTGGCGGGCGCGGTTCTTCAAGACCCGCTCGATGGCGTCGCGCTTCGTCGAGGAAGGCCGCCTGCGACTCACACGCGCAGGATCAGAGGGGCGGATCGACAAGGCCTCGCGGGGCCTGAAGATCGGCGACGAACTCGTCTTCGCGCTCGGCGGTCGGGTGGTGGCCGTTCGGATCGAGGCCTTCGGCGAGCGACGCGGCCCGCCGGGAGAGGCCCGCGCCCTCTATTCCGTGACTTTGGGGGCTGAATCCGCAGAGCCCGCGACGCCGGTTTAAGTTTTCCTGCCATGGACAGGAGACCTCGCCGCATTGACAAGGCGGGCCCCGCCTTCGAAAAGGCGCGCGCAGCAATCGCCAGGACAGCCCCGTTCCCCGATGACCTACATCGTCACCGACCCGTGCATTAAGTGCAAGTTCATGGACTGCGTCGAGGTCTGCCCCGTCGACTGCTTCTATGAAGGCGAGAACTTCCTCGTCATCAATCCCGACGAATGCATCGACTGCGGCGTCTGCGAGCCCGAGTGCCCGGTCGACGCGATCAAGCCCGACACCGAGGATGATCCCGACGGCAAGTGGCTGCGGATCAATACCGAGTACGCCGCCGTCTGGCCGAACATCACCCTCAAGGGCGAGGCGCCGGAGGACAAGGAACTGTTCGAACGCGAGACCGGCAAGTTCGAGAAGTACTTCAGCGAGAAGCCCGGCAAGGGCAACTGAAACGCCAGACCGGGAATTCCCAGCAATCCGCTCGGATTCCGCAACCCTTTCTTTGTGTTCATTTTTGTGATACGGTCTTGTCTGACGTGACGGGTCCGCCGTCGCGCCTTGGTTCAAGAACAGCCGCAACCGAACGGCGCGCCTATTCAAGGGCGAGGGTGTCCTAGAGGCCTATTCAATCTGAAACGAAATCCTCCGGGGCGCTGCCGCGGTCGGGATTCTTTTCGTCTCAGGCAGGAGCGCTCTGACGCCAGTTCACGGTTGCGGCCCGCCGGGGAAACCCCGCGGACAGGGTGCTAGAGAAGGACGATCTGATGAGCAAGAACGGTCTGGCGTTTTCGGTCGACGACCACGTTGTCTACCCCGCCCATGGCGTGGGGACCATTCGTGCTGTCGAGACCCAGGAAGTCGCCGGCATGTCGCTCGAGGTCTATGTCATCACCTTCGACCACGAGAAGATGACCCTGCGCGTCCCGACCAAGAAGGCCGTCACCTCCGGGCTGCGTCCGCTGGCCGAAGGTAACGTCGTGTCCAAGGCGCTGACCACCCTCAAAGGCCGCGCCCGCGTGAAGCGCACCATGTGGTCGCGTCGCGCCCAGGAATACGAAGCCAAGATCAACTCCGGCGACCTGATCTCCATCGCCGAGGTCGTCCGCGACCTGCACCGCGCCGAGAACCAGCCGGAACAGTCCTACTCCGAGCGGCAGCTCTATGAGTCGGCCCTGGACCGCATGGCCCGCGAAGTCGCCGCCATCGAGAAGATCGATCGCGACGCCGCCGTCGGCATCCTGACCAAGTCGCTGCAGAAGGCCGCGTAGGCGGTTTTCAGGCACGGCTGAAATGAAGCCCCCCGGTCGCAAGGCCGGGGGGTTTTTCGTTGTCCAACCGCTTGGCGCTCACCGCCGCTTGCGGCATCGTCTCCGACGACCGGCGTTTGCCGAAACGAGCTGGAGCGGGGCGGGGGGCAATGCGGATTCTGTCGGGATTGATCGGCCTGCTGTGCGCGGCCCTGCTGGCGCACGGCGCGGCCGCGGCTCCCAAGGCCACGCAGGTCAGCCGGGACGCCAGGACCGGCGACCTGATGTTCGTGGAGTACGAGTGGGGACCGACGCCCGGATCATTCTGCCAGAAGCGCATCGGGGCAGGCTTCTACGATCCCTATACGAACACCCTGCAAGGAGCCTCCGCGCCCTTCGCCACGGGCGTGGCCCGCTACCCCGACGGGGCCTTCATCGGCGCCAATGGCTTCCAGACCTGGAACGAGACGAACGACTACACCGCGTTCGACAGCGAGCTTCGCCCGATCAGGACCTTGAAGCTGCGCACCGCGATGAAGTTCGGCGACTACATCCTGGCCGAGAACCTCGACGGCAAATGGGGCGTGCTCTCGAAGACCTTCGAGACCGTGCTGCCGTTCGAGTTCGAGGCCTCCAGCCTCGCCAACGCGCTCTCGATCACGCGCGCCTATGCGCCGCTGAAACGCAACGGCAAATGGGGCGTGCTGGCCAGCGACCTCTCGGTCGTCGCACCCTTCACGCACGACCAGATGCTTCCGACCGGCGAGATGTTCTCGATCGGCTCCAACGGACTCTTCGACGCCTACAGCCTCAAGGACGGCAAGCTGCTGTCGTCAGTCGCCACCGAAAATGGCATCGATCGCGAAGCGGGCTATTTCTACGACATCCGCTCGGATGGCCGGCGCGTGCTCGACGCCGACGGCAAGGAGATCGTTCGCGTCTCGGCCTATGGCCGTTTCTACGACGGTCTGGCGCCGTTTCGGGTATCGGAGACCCAGTGGGGCTACATCGACCTGAGCGGCGCGGTGGTGCTGCCGGCGGTCTACAAGAGCATCGGCCTGTTCGAGAACGGGCTCGCGGGCGTCACGTTCGCGGACGGCTCACGCGGGCTGATCGACAAGACCGGCGCGCGAATCCAGTTCCCGGCCGGCCTTCAGCTGAAGGCCCGCTTGGACGACGGGCGCTTCCTGACCACCAGCGCCGGCGGCAAGCTCTCGCTGGTCAACGCAAACATGACGATCGCCTGGACGAAGACCTACGAGGACGTCAAACACGCGCGCCTCGGCTGGGTGAGCCTGCTTCCGGCGGCCGACAACCGCCTGCTCGTCAAACAGGGCGGCAAGTGGTGCGTGATCGATCTGGCCGGCAATGTCCTGGGCAGCTGCAGTTACTGGGGCCTGACGGGCATCGGACAGGGCCTGTTGCTCGGCGCGACCACGGGGGGCGTCGTGTTTCTCGATCTCGACGGCAACGTGCTGACCCCGGCGCGGAAGGACCTCTTCGCCGATGGTTTGCAAGGTTCGTCAAATAACTCAGGAGAGATGTGCGGCTACCTTGGGCAGCAGGCCTCGGGCCCGATCCAAAGCCCGCCCACGACAAGCACGCCGAAGTCAAAGGTCTACGCCGCCGACGCGTTCTCGGGAGCGCAGACGGACCGCGTCCTCTACTACGTCGTCGGATCGAAGGTGTACGCCGCTGAAAGCTTCAGCGGCGCCCAGACCAGCACTGTCCTGCGCTACATTGTCGGCGACAAGGTCTATGCGGCGGACGCCATGTCCGGGGCCCAGACGACGAAGGTGCTTCGGTACATTGTCGGTGACAGGGTCTATGCGGCCGACGCCTTCTCGGGCGCGATGACCAGCAAAGTCCTGCACTATGTCGTCGGCGGAAAGGTCTACGCCGCCGACGCGATCACCGGCGCGCGGACAGAGACGGTGCTGCGCTACGTCCAGGGGAACGCCCTAACCGATTGATGCCGGATCAGGCCGCCACCGCTTCCGCGCGCTCCAGCCCCGCCTCCCTCAGCAGCCGCTGCTGCTCGGCCGGCTTGCGCCACAGGTAGTCGGCCGGAAGGCCCAGGCGGACGCTGGCCTGCGCGGGCGGCGAGCCCGGCTGGAACACCCGGTCGGCCAGCCGGCCGGCGGCCTTCAGCGCCAGGCGGTCGAAGCTCGTCAAATCCCATTCGCGGCCCAGCTGCAGCTTGTCGCGCACCAACGGCGGCAGCAGCGACACCGAGGCCCGCGCCAGCGCCCGGTGGAGGAACTTCGGCACATTGGGCGCCGCCTTGCCCGAGACGATGATGGCCAGGAACTCGTCGACGATCGGGTGCGGCTCGAAGCGCGGCGCGAGCTTCTCCATCATCGCCATGAAGTCCGCTGTCGACTTCGGCGAGTGCTGCACGCCGTACAGCGCCGGGATCGCCGAGGCCTCGCTGTAGAAGCGGGTCTTCTCCGCCTCGGTGAGCGGGCTGACGAAGCGGTCATAGGCGTTGAGGAAGCCGTAGCCGGCGGTCGCGGCGACCCAGTCAAGCAACTCCGGATCCAGCGCCTTGTAGGCTTCGCCAGACGGCGTGGTCCCGCTGACCTTGGCATGCATGTTGGTGACGCCCTGGATCACCCGCCTAGCGGCGCTCTGCGGCCCGTAGACCCCGACCATGGCCGCCACCCCGGTGCGCCGCGACCGCCCGATCGGGTCGGCCTTGTAGGTCGAGTGATCCCAGACGCCGGAGCGGATGCGGGCGTCGGCGAACTCCAGCAGCACCGCGGCCACCCCGCCGATGCCCAGCGCGATCTGGTTCTTGTAGACCCGCCAGGCCATGGACGTCGGCGGCAGGAATGACGGCTCCCCCACCGGGTTGGCGTAGTCGATCTTCCAGCCGAGGTAGGACGTCATCGCGTTCATGGGCGCTCCGGGGTTTGGTGCAGCCTACATCGTCCGAAGCTGGCCAGGGTAGGCCGGCTGGCTAGAGAAGTTGCCGGCGCCTTCCAGCATCTCGACTTGCAGTATCGTTGACCGGCCGATCGGCTATCGACAGGTTGGCGCGCGATGACCAGCGACCTGCCCGCCTCCCCCGCCTCCGCCCGCAATCGCGAACCTCTCCTCAATGTCCTGCGGCGCTGGCTTCCCGCCTCCGGGACGGTGGTCGAGATCGCCAGCGGGCTGGGCGAACACGCCGCCTGGTTCGCGCAGGCGCTGCCGGGGGGGACCTGGCAGCCGACGGACCGGTCGGCGGAAGCGCTGGACATCCTCGTCGCACGGCGCGAAGCGGCCGGCCTGCCGAACCTGGCCCCGCCTCTGCTCCTGGATGCCGCCGCACCGGACAGCTGGCCGGTCGGGCGCGCCGATGCGGTCGTCTGCACCAACATGATCCACATCTCGCCCTGGGCGGCGACAGAGGGTCTGATGGCCGGCGCGGCGCGAATCCTTCCGGCTGGCGCGCCCCTCTGTCTCTACGGCCCTTACATCGAGGCCGAAGTCGAGACGGCGCCGGGCAACCTCGCCTTCGACACCGACCTGCGCCGCCGCGATCCGGCCTGGGGCCTGCGCGACCTGGACGCCGTGAAGGCCCTGGCGGCGAGCCATGGCCTGGCCTTCGCCGAGCGCGTCGCCATGCCGGCGAACAACCTCTGCCTGCTGTTTCGGCGTTGAAGCCCCGTCATCGTCGATGGACTGCCGTCGCGGCGCCCGTCTAAAGGTCGCCCCCGCCCCTCAGAGTCCCGAGTCCAACACCCATGAAGCCGCCCGCCTGGCGCCAGGATCGCGCCGTCTATCCGCACAGCTTCCACATCCAGACCCGCTATCGCGACGAGGACGGGCTGCACCACATCAACAACATCGCCGTCGCAGCCTACTACGACGAGACGCGGGCCCGGTTCTCCCGCGCGGTCTTCACGACGGCGGGCCTGATGGACCGGGTCCGGATCGTCACCGCTGACAGCCGGGTGAGCTATCTGGCCGAGGTGTTTCATCCCGATGAGGTCGAGGTCCGCTCCGGCATCCTGCGGATCGGGACGGCGTCCTATGAGATCGGCCAGGCCATGTTCCAGAAGGGCCGCTGCGTCGGCATCTGCACCACGACCTTCGTCCAGGCCTCGGCGGAGGGTTCGAGCCCGCTGGCTCCCGAACTCCGCGCGGCGCTGGAGGCGATGATGATCAGGGCGCCGGCGCCGGCTGCCGAATAACTTCGATCCAGCCGCCGGCGGCGAGGCGCTGACCATAGCGGCGCACGTCATCGGGCCAGCCTTCGGTGGCCGTAGCGAATCGATCAGCGTCGCCGGCGTACAGGGCCCGGCAGGCTTCCTCGAACCCGGGGCGATCACCCGCCATCATCGAGATGAACCGGTAGGCCGCGTCCCGGGCCTGGCGTTCCCGGCCAACGCCCTCGCGCCGGGCCGCATCGATCAACCGCCTCACCACGCCAGAGGGACCGCCGGGCTGGGTCTCAAGCCACGCGGCATGGCGCGGCAACACCGTGATGCGCAGTTCGACGGGCCCGGGGGCGGAAGCCATGGGTTCGGCCACGGCCCGCGCCACCTCTTCCGGCCGCCCCAGCTTCACCAGGTCTCCGGTGGCGTCGTTGAAGACCTGCGCGGCGCGGCCGTCCTTGAGCTCGGCGAGCGCCCCGAAGATTTCGGCAAGCGATCCGGTCGCCAGGCGGCGCTCGCGGAGGAAGGCGGTGAATGTGGTCACGGACATGGTGCGCTCCAATCTGGAGCGGGTTTTACCCGGATATTATGCCATGTCAATATTACCCGGGTAATTCAGGCCGCAGTGGCACGCTCCGCCAGCGCCCGGTTCACCGCGTCGTAGTAGGGCGCGAACTTCTCGGCGAGGATCGCATCGGAGAAGCTCATCGCGATCAGCCCGCTCATGTCTTCGCCATGCAGCAGGCGAGTCCCCTCGCCTTCCGGCGTCAGGGTGAAGTGGTGACGACCCCGGAACAGCAGGGGCACGTTGCCGGTCCAGGCCAGGGCGCGCTCCGGCTCGAAGCTGGTCAGCGTCACCGTCTGGCGAACGGTCGCGCCCGGCTTTCCGCCGGGATTGACGAAGGTCGTGTCCAGCTTGCCGCCCAGCCGGGCCGGACCGATGGGGCGCGCGCTGATGTTCAGCGGGTTCCACTCGGCATAGGCGTCAAAGTCGGTCAGCACCTCCCAGACCATTGCCGGCGAGGCCGGGATCCAGGCTTCGGTTCGAATGGTCTTCATGGCCAACCTCAGGTCGCGGCGCGGGCCGCTGATTCGACCCGGTCTCGCTGGGCCAGCATGATGGTGGAGCTGGCCTTGGCCAGGACCGTTCCGGCCGGATCCAGCAGCCGCCCCTCGAAGAAGCAGGTGCGCTTGCCCTTCCGCTCGACCCAGGCTTCGGCGATGACGCGCCCGGGGCGGGCCGGAGCGAAGAAGCTGACCTTCAGCTCCAGCGACATGGGCACGATGTCGTTTCCCGCCATGGCGATGGCGGCGTGGGCCATGGCCGCGTCGATCCAGCCGGTGATGAAACCGCCCTGCACCACGCCGCCCGAATGGCACATGTGCAGGCCGGCCTCGTACTCGAGCACGGCCCGGCCGGCGGGATCCATCTCCACACGACGCACCAGCCCGAGCGTCCTGTTCAGATCCTCCACGCCGGAGGACTTGGTGCTGGTGGTCATGGAACACTCCCCTGATTTTCCGTCAGCATAGCCGACTGCCGCCGGGGCCGCGCAAGCCGGTCGTTCAGAGACCCGCCAAAAGCGCGAGCCGCATCAGCTCCGCCATGTTGCGCGCGCCGGTCTTCGTCATCAGGTTGGCCCGGTAGATCTCGACCGTCCGGGGACTGATGCCCAGATCATGGGCGATGACCTTGTTGGCCTTGCCCGCGACAACCCCCGCCAGGACATCCCGTTCGCGGGGCGACAGCGCCACCAGCCGCGCCTCGGCCTCCTTGCGTCCGCCATCGCCATGAGGGGCGTCCTGACGATCAAGGGCGCCTCGGACGGCGCGCAGCAGAACGTCGTCTGCGAACGGCTTTTCGATGAAGTCGATCACGCCGGCCTTCATCGCCTCGACCGCCATGGGCACATCACCATGGCCGGTCATGACGACAACAGCGAGATCGCTGCCCTGCGCACGCAGATGATCGATAAGCTCCAGTCCGCTCAGTCCCGGCATGCGGACATCGGTCAGGACGCAGCCGCCGGGTATTTCCGGCAGGGCGTCAAGGAAGGCCATCGCCGACTCGTAGACCCGCGTCTCGAAGCCCTGCATGTCGAGGAGGAAGGACAGTGAATCCCGCATGGCCTCGTCATCGTCGATGACGTGCACGATCTGACTATTGACCAATCGTCGCCTCCGCTTCGGCCAGGGGAAGGGTGAAGGAAAACGTCGCGCCACCCTGCGCATTGCGATCGGCCCAAATGCGGCCGCCGTGCGCTTCCACGATGGTGCGGCAGATCGACAGGCCGACGCCCAGCCCCGACGACTTGGTGGTCAGGAAGGGCTCGAACAGCCGCTCGGCGACGGCCGGATCAACACCCGGCCCTGTATCAGCCACGGTGATGAGCGCCATGCCCTCTTCACCCTCTCCGACCGACACCACCAGCTCGCGACGTTCGCTCCGCTCCATGGCGTCGATGGCGTTGCGGATCAGATTGAGGGCAACCTGCTGCACCTGGATCTTGTCGACGATGACCAGGCCAAGGTCGCGGTCGAAGCGCAAATCGACCCGCACGCCCTGCTCTTTGGCCCCGACGAGCGCCAGAGCGCTGGCTTCCTCCATCAGCTTGGCGGGATCCTCGAGGCTGTGGTCCGTCTCCCCCTTGGCCACGAACTCACGAAGGCGCTTGATGACGTCTCCGGCCCGGATCGCCTGGTCGCCGGCCCGATCCAGCGCCTGGCGCAGGCGCGCCGGATCGGCCTGGCCAGCGTCCACCATCAGAGCCGCGCCCTTCATGTAGTTGGTGATCGCCGACAGCGGCTGGTTCAGCTCGTGGGCGAGCGCCGAGGCCATCTCGCCCATGGCCGTCAGCCGCGAGACATGGACCAGTTCGGACTGCAGTTCCTGGAGGCGACGCTCCTGATCCCGACGCTCGGTCAGGTCGCGGACGAACCCGGTGAAGAACTGCTCCCGCCCCGCAGAAGCTTCGCCCACCGCGAGTTCCATGGGGAAGGTCGAGCCGTCGCGACGCTCCCCCACGACGATCCGGCCGATGCCGATAATCCGGCGCTCGCCGGTGCCCAGGTAGCGCTCAAGATAGCTGTCGTGCTGTTCGCGATAGGGTGACGGCATCAGGATACTGACATTGCGCCCGATGGTCTCCTCCGGCGTCCAGCCGAACAGCCGGACCGCGGCGGCGCTGAACGAGCGGATGACGCCCCTGCTGTCGATGACGATCATCGCCTCGGGCACAGTGTCCAGGATCGACTGCAGATGAGACTGGCGCGCCGCGCCTTCACGACTGTCGCGTCGCAGGCGGTCGCCGACCCCGCCGAGCACAGGGGCCAGCATGAGGAAGGCGATGGTCTCAATGATGTTGGGGAGAGCGATCATCTCCTCGCGGAGCAATGCGGCATTGACGACCACGCACAGCAACGCCGCCAGCGTCGCCGGTCCGCGTCCGCCCAGCCAGGCCGCGATAAGAATGGCGGGGATATAGATGACGAAGGCGGTTCGTCCCTCGAACCAGATTCCGATCAGCAACTGCGCAGCGAAGGCCAGGCCCGCGGCGAGCGCCGCCACGGCATAGCCAACCGGGACCATCGGATCGTTGGGAATCGTCCTGGAAACTCGGGTCAGGAACGTGAGCATGCGGCCAGCCGGTGAATCGGACTTCCCGATTAGCACAGGCCAAGCGGTAAGGACGATTCTCCGCTCAGGCGGCGACCAGCCGGCTCAGGGCGGGACGGTTGCCGATTCGAAATTGCCGACATCCCATGAAGGTCACCAGACCTTCGGCCTGCAACTGGGTGATCATGCGGGACACCGTCTCGATCGTCAGGCCCAGATAGTCAGCCATGTCCTGGCGGCCCATCGTCAGAGTCTGGACCTCGCCGCCCTGGCGATCGGCCAGATCGTAGAGGAAGCTGGCGACCTTTTCGCGGGCCGTCTTCCGGCCCAGCATCATCAGGTGCTCGCGGGTGCGTTCCAGTTCGCGGGCGGTGGCGGTCCAGATCATCCGCTCGATGCCGGCGTTGTCGTCCGCCAGGGCCAGGGATGTACGCTTCAGGACCTGGATCTGGGCGTCGCAGAGCGCCTCGGCCGAGAACCTGTGCTCAGGCCCCGCTTCGAGGCCGAAGAAATCACCCGCGTAGTAGAAGTCCCCGATCTGGCGACGACCATCGCTGTCGAGCCGAGTGGTGCGAACCGCACCGCTGATGACGCGGTAGATCAGGTCGGTCTCTTCCGCCTGCGCATAGATCTCCTCGCCGGGGGCGTAGGCGATGGTGGCGCCCGGAAGGCTGCGGGCATCGTCCTGAGCGGTCTGGGTCGTCCTGGCGAAGGTAACGATCTGCGCGGTCATGATGAGGCTCCCGTTTGTCGCCTCAGAGGTACGGGACATCACACCGCCGAAGAATTCAGGAGCGCCGCTTAAGGGAAAACCCGTAGGCGCCGGTCACTGCCCCCGAAACACCGGCTCGCGCTTTTCCAGGAACGCCGCCACGCCTTCCTTGTGGTCCTCGGTCTTCATCAGCGCGCGGATCGTCTCGATGGCCCAGCCCCCGAGTTCACGCGGGTCGCCGTAGGTCCCGCGGCGCAGACCTTCTTTCATGTAGCGCAGGGCCAGCGGCGGGTTGGCCGCGATGCGGGCGGCCAACGCTCGGGCGCGGTCCATCAGCTGCTCGTGCGGGGTCACTTCGCTGACCAGGCCGATGCGGAGCGCCTCCGCGGCGTCGATGACATCGCCGGTGAACAGCAGCTCCGCCGCCTTGGCCGGTCCGACAATCGAGGGCAGCCGGTAGAAGCCGCCCACGTCACAAACCAGACCGCGCTTGATGAACAACTCCGCGAACTTCGCCTTCTCGGAACAGATGCGGATGTCGGCATAGAGCGCCAGTTCCATGCCCCATCCGACCGCCGCGCCGTTGACGGCGGCGATCAGGGGCTTGTCGCACTCCAGCGCCGCCACCGCCGCCGGCGTTGGCCGGTGGCGGACCACCGGGGTCGTGTCCGCCGAGACCGCCTTCGGGCCGGCCATGATCTCGCGCACGTCGTCGCCCGAGCAGAAGGCGGGGTCGCTTCCGGTGATGATGACGCATCGCGCCTGCGGATCGCTCACCGCCCGGCGAAGCGCCTTTTCGAGACGGTCATAGGCGTCCCAGTTCAGCGCATTGCGTTGTTGGGGCCTGTTCAGCGTGATGATGGCGACATGGTCGGCCACCTCGTAGAGGACGGTCGGCGTTCCCTCTATGGTCTCGTCCTGTCCCATGACCGCTCCTCCCGCGCGGCGCTCGCCGGCGCCTTGAAGCGGAAGGATGCGCCAGCGTCCGGGGAGCGACAACGGCGCCCCGACGTCACCTCCACCAATCAGACAGCGCGAACACCCAGGGACTCGATCCTGTTCAGCCACGCCTTGCGGCGCTCAGGCGATCCCTCGACGCCGCCAATGATCGTGCTGCGCACCGAGAACCCGGCCAGTCTCAGAATCCCGCGCGCCAGGCACTTGAGCCCGGCGCGGTCGAACACCAGGCTGAAGAACGGCGCGGGCATGCCCATGGTGATGATGACCCGCGCGGTCTTGCCCTTCATGAGCCCGCCACCCTTCTCGCCTGGCGCCGCCAGAGCAAATCCGTAGCGGAAAACCTGCTCGAAGAAGGCCTTGAGCACGGCCGGCGGGCCGCCCAGCCAGAGCGGATAGACGATGACGACGTGCTGGGCCCAGCGAATCGCGGCCTGAACGGCGCGGGCGGTCTCGTCGGGCTCGGCCAGGAACTCCGCCTGGGACTGAATGGGCGGGAGCTTGAGGGCGCCGACGTCGAGCCGGCGAATCTGGTGTCCGGCCAGGTCGGCGCCGCGCAGGTAGGCCGCCGAGAGGGCGGTGCAGTAGCGCTGGCCCGACGGGTCGGGGTGACCATTGATGACCAGCACGCGACGGCTGCTCATCACAGGCTCCTGGAATGGCGACCGCCATCCGGATCGAGATAGGCGTCGAAGACCGCGGCCATGGAGCGGACAAGGGGGCGCCCCGATTCCGTGACGGTCAGCGTCGCGCCTTCCACGACAACCAGGCCGTCGTCGACAAACGGCTCGAGGCGGGTGAACGCGTCCGTCAGGTCGGGGCCGGCCCCGATCGTCTGGGTATGACGCGCTCGGACAGCATCAACGTCGACGGCGAGGTCGCACATCAGACGCTCGATGATCTCGCCGCGGAAGCGATCCTCGTCGGTCAGGGCCACGCCCCGCGCGGTCGGCAACTCGCCGCGCAGGATCGCATCTCGCCAGTTGCGTTCCAGTCCCTGGTTCTGGACGAAGCCTTGCGGCAACCGACTGATCGATGAGGCGCCGACGCCCAGCAGTACGGCGTTTGCGTCGGTCGTATAGCCCTGGAAGTTGCGATGCAGCCGTCCTTCGACCAATGCCCGCGCCAACTCGTCGTCCGGCAGGGCGTAGTGGTCCAGTCCGATGCGGACGTAGCCCTCCCGAAGAAGACGCTCAGCGGCCGCCTCGCTCTGGTCGAGCCGCTCGGCCGGGCCGGGAAGCTCGGACTCCTGGATGAGCTGCTGGTTGGCCTTCATCCACGGGACGTGGGCGTAGCCGAACAGCGCCAATCGTTCGGGCTTGAGCGTCAGCACCGCATCAAGGGTGTTGTTCACGTCGGCCACCGTCTGGCGGGGCAGGCCGTACATGAGGTCGAGGTTCACCGACAGGACGCCGACCTCTCGCAGCCAACCGACGGCTCGCTCGATCACCTCGAAGGGCTCGATGCGGTTGACCGCCGCCTGGACGCGTGGCGACAGGTCCTGGACCCCCACGCTGGCGCGGCTGAGACCGTGGAAGGCGGCGGCCTGAACCCAATCGCGGGTCAGCACGGCCGGATCGAGCTCGGCCGCCACCGTGGCGCCGGGAGACACGCGGAACACATGGCGGATAGCCTGGAACAGGCGGTTCAGGTCGTCGCGGGACAGCATGTTCGGCGTACCGCCGCCCAGATGGATGTCGCGCGCCCGTAGCCGGCCGGGCGTCGCCGCCTCCAGCAGCGCCAGCTCGTCCACCAGTCGATCGACATACTCGGCCACCGGCTCGGTCCGGGTGGTGGCCCGGGTGTGGCACCCGCAGTACCAGCAAAGCCGGGCGCAGAACGGAATGTGAGCGTAAACCGACACCGCCTGGTCGGGCGACAGCTGCCCCAGCCACTCTCTATGGGTTCCGGCGTCAACGGCGGGGCTGAACTGGATCGCCGTGGGATAGCTGGTGTAGCGCGGCGCCCGCCCGTCGTATCGGGCGATCAGCTCTTCCCGGGACGGTCCGGTGAGGCTCATGGGCAGAGGGCTGGTCATGACTGTCCGGGACCTGGATTGAAACGCTAGCCTGCGGCGACAGGGTCGACCTCGCCTGCTAGCGCGCCTCCGGGGCGGCATCTTTGATGCGGATCAAATTGAGCCACCGCAGTCTTGATCCAGGTCAATGATCCTGGCTGGCCCTCGGCGTTCCACTGCCGATCAGGTGGACGGGCGAAGACGCCGACGGCCACCGGAACTCCCCGATCTCGAATGCCGTGACCTCAACGGATTTCGGATCGCTCAAAAAATGACGCCCCCGTCATCTTTGGTGGGCCAGGAAGGAAACGTCAGATGCTGAATGTCCACGAGGTCGATCACCCGCCCCGCGAAGTGCAGGTCTTTGACAATGAGCTCACCGACAAGCTCACGCCCGCCGACGTCGAGGTGATCCGCGAGATATTCCGGACGCCTCTGACCGGTTCCTACAACTGGGACTATCGGGACGCCAACGCCCGGATCCGCAAGCTCTACGAGCTGGGCAAGCGCTTCAACTGGGACGCCCAGATGGACGTGGACTGGGACGTTCCGTTCCCGAAGACCGAAATGCCCAATGACCCGACGCAGAACGCCTTCGCCGGTCACCCCAAGTACGAGGCGCTCACCGAACAACAGAAGCTCGACTTCGCCTGGCGCAGCCACGCTCAGACGCTGTCGCAGTTCCTGCACGGCGAGCAGGGCGCCATGCTGGTCGCCAGCCAGCTGGTCAGCTGCGCGCCGACCTACGACGCCAAGCTCTACGCCTCGTCGCAGACCTTTGACGAAGCCCGGCACGTGGAGGTCTTCCACAAGTACCTCTCCGAACGCTGCAAGATCGTCTATCCGATCAATCCCAACCTGAAGCTGCTCCTGGACAAGGTGCTCACCGACGAGCGCTGGGATCTGAAGTTCATCGGCATGCAGGTGCTGATCGAGGGCCTCGCCCTGGCGGCGTTCCAGGCGATGACCCAGAGCACCCGCGACCCCTTGCTGAGGCAGATTCTGGAGCTGGTGCAGCGCGACGAGGGCCGGCACGTGGCGTTCGGCGTGAACTACCTCGAGGACTGGATCCGCGCCCTGCCGGAACATGAGATCGAGGAGCGCGCCCAGTTCGCCTACGAGGCCTGCGTGATCATGCGCGAGCGGCTGTTCAGCGTCGACGTGCCCCAAGAATACGGCTTCACGCTCGAGGAGGCCCGCGAGATCAACCACAAGGCCCAGGCCGGCGGCGCGTTCCGCGACTTCCTGTTCGCGCGGATGATCCCCAACCTCAAGCGGATCGGCCTGCTAACCGAATCCGTTCGGCCCAAGTTCGAGGCGCTGGGCGTCCTGAGGTTCGAGGACGAGATCCACGACGGCCTGATCGACTGGGCGACGTTGGAGCGCCCCCTGCCTGTCACACCGCGCGCCATGGCGGCCGAGTAGCCAGTTCCGACCACACTCCGGCCTGCCCCCGGTCAGTTCGCTGATCGGGGGCTTTTTTATGCGCGAAAGAAAAGAAGCGACGAGTTCCGGGAGAGGATTGATCCAGGTCAGCGCGCGGCGGAGCGAGGTGCGCGAAAAGACACCGTGAGGCGGAGATAAACCGCCAGGACTTCAAGGGGATAGAGCAATGAAGACGCTGTTTGCCGCGGCCGCCGCCGTGGCCCTGATCGCTGGCGCGGGCGCCGCTTCGGCCCAGGACTTCCAGCCCAAGGAGAAGGGGACCCTGATGGTCAACTTCCGGGCCACCACGGTCGCGCCGGACGAGTCCGCGCCGATCGTAACCGCCGCCGGCGCCGCCACCGGCCTCAGCGCCTCGGTCAGCAACGACACCATCCCGAGCCTCGGCATCGCCTACTTCATCACCGACAAGCTGGCGATCGACGTGACCCTCGGCACCTCCAAGCATGAGATCGACGCCGCTGGCCCCGGCCCGGACGTGCGCGTGCATGAAACCTGGGTTCTGCCGCCTGTCGTGGCCCTGCAGTACCACCCGCTGCCCGCCGCCCGGGTCAGCCCCTACGTCGGAGCCGGCATCAACTACATGCTGTTCTACAACGGCAGCGACAAGAACGGCTTCAAGGTCAAGCTGGACGACGGTTTCGGCCTGGCTCTGCAGGCCGGCGTGGACGTCGCCATCCAAGGGCCCTGGTCGGTGAACCTGGACGCCAAGAAGGTGTTCTTCGAGACCGACGCCAACATCAACAGCGGCGCTCTGAAGAGCACGGTCGAACTCGACCCCTGGGTCGTCTCGGTCGGCTTGGGACGCAAGTTCTAGACGGGCGCGTCCCCGGCCTCGGCGTCAAGACCGGCCAGGTGGAGCAATTCGCTTGGCCGCTCGATGCTGAGGCTGTGCATCGACAACAGCCGGATTACGCCCCGCGTCTTCAAGCGGGTCGTGTTCCGGCTGACTGTTTCCGTAGTCAGGCCCAGATAGTCCGCGATCTCCGCACGCGTCATGGGCAGCTCGATCAATCGTCCTTCGCCGCCCGCCCGCCTGGCCCGGTCGGACAGATTCATCAGAAACGAGGCCAGCCGCTCCATCGCTGTCTTGCGGCCCAGGAGCAGCATCTGGTCATGCGCCGCCTTCAGTTCATGCGCGGCGCGATCAAGCAGCGCGTGCTCGAGATCCGGCATCTCCCGAAGAATTTTCCGGTAGTCGGTCTTGCGGAACCTGCAGGCCGAGCCCGCGGTCAACGCCTCGGCTGAAAAGGCGTACTGATCGCCCGTTGCCAGCCCCAGGAAGTCGCCGGGCGACAGAAAGCCCACGATCTGCCGCCGCCCATCAGACAAGAGCTTGTGGACTCGCACATCGCCAACGGTGATGTTGAAGAGATGCGTCGCGGGGTCGCCTTCCCGCACCAGAACCTCACCCGCCGAAAAGCTCATGTGGTCGGCTGCGTCGTTCAGTCGGCGGAGGCCCTCCTGCTCGAGGACCCCGCAGACGCTTAGGCGCCTGGCAGAGCAGCCGGCGCAGACCTCGACGCTCTCGGCGCCGGCGCAGGCCATTGTGTTTGCGGTCATCGGCAAGGACTCCGGGTCGCTCTTCGGACTTGATGCAGGTCAACGATTCGGTCGCGGGGACCTGCGAGCCTTCCGGTCATGAAGCCCTCGCTCGCCACGATCTCCGTCGCCCGGCTGACATCGGCCGATATTGATGAAGCCTTCGGGCTTGCACGCCTGGCCTTCTGCGACCTGACGCCGGGCCGCTGGAGGCAGCTCGCCCGTCGCTGGTCGACCGGCGAACAGGCGACGGCCGGCGCCCTGCTGGCCCGCGACGCAGCCGGTCGCCTAGTGGGCCTTGCGCCGTACGCTGTTCGCTCGGACCTTTGCCCCGGAAAGACCCTTTGGGTCGAGAAGGTGGTCGCCTTCGCGCTCGTTGATGCCGAGCCGGTAGTCACCGCGCTCGCGGATGGACTGCGCGCCCTGGCCCGGACGCAAGGCTGCCACCGACTGAAGGTCGAAACCGCGACCGGCGACAACGCGCTGCGCGACGCCCTCACCCGCAGTCCGGATTGCGTCCGCTCGACGCTGGTGCAGTCCACGGTCTAGCCGCGCCTCTGCTGGCGCATCAGCTGAATGCCGCCTGCGAAGCTGATCAGCGTCAGCACGGCTGCCGGCGCGCACAGCGGGCAATGCCCGAACAGTCCCTGCGCCTCACTGCAAAGCGGCCCGTAGGCCAGCCGGGGCAGCTCCTGCCAAAGCACCGCCAGCCACAGAGCCGCGGCCCCGGCTCCGCTATGCAGCGTAATCGCCTCCAGAGGCCGGCGTGCGGTCAGGGCGCGGATGGTCATGACGTCTCTCCGTGGTATCGAAGCGATACATCCCGCGACTGCGAAGGCCCGGCCTTGATACAGATCAAGGCGACCCTGCCCGCCCGTCGATAGCTGGGACCAATGAACGCCATGGGGGCTTGAACGGGCCAATGAGCCAGCTTGCAAAACCAACAGTCGGATCGCCGGGCGCACCGGCGCTACTGACAGCCACCGTTATCGGGGGCCTCGTCTTCTTTTTCGCCGCCATGTTCAGCGATGATCCGCTGTTCCAGTTTCAGGCTTGGATCTTCGTCGCTGCGGCCATGCTGGCCAGCTTCGCCCTGACGGCGGGACTCAGCGGCGGGCTCTTCAGCAACGACAAAGATCGCTACATGGACGGCGTCGTCCGGGCCGGCGTTATCGCCACGATGTTCTGGGGCGCCGTCGGCATGCTGGTCGGCGTCGTCATCGCCGCCCAGCTGTCATGGCCCAACCTCCTCTACTTCCCCGAGGTGGGCTGGCTGAACTTCGGCCGACTTCGTCCCCTGCACACCTCTGGCGTCATCTTCGCCTTCGGCGGCAACGCCCTGATCTGCACCTCCTTCTACGTGGTGCAGCGGACCTGCCGGGCGCGGCTGTTCGGCGGCGTGCTGTCGTGGTTCGTCTTCTGGGGCTACCAGCTGTTCCTCGTTCTGGCCGCCACCGGCTACCTCGCCGGGATCACGCAATCGCGCGAGTACGCCGAGCCCGAGTGGCTGGTCGACCTCTGGCTGACGGTGGTCTGGGTCGCCTATCTGCTGGTCTTCCTCGGCACGATCTGGAAGCGCAAGGAACCCCACATTTATGTGGCCAACTGGTTCTATCTGGCCTTCATCGTGACCGTCGCGCTGCTGCATGTGGTCAACAATCTGGCCCTGCCGATCAGCCCGCTGCATCACCGCAGCTACTCGCTGTTCTCCGGCGTCCAGGATGCCCTGACCCAGTGGTGGTACGGCCACAACGCCGTCGGCTTCTTCCTGACCGCCGGCTTCCTGGGGATGATGTACTACTTCGTGCCCAAGCGGGTTGAGCGGCCGGTCTACAGCTACCGCCTGTCGATCGTGCACTTCTGGTCGCTGATCTTCATCTACATCTGGGCGGGCCCGCACCACCTGCACTACACGGCCCTGCCGCAGTGGGCGCAGACCCTGGGCATGACCTTCTCGATCATGCTCTGGATGCCCAGCTGGGGCGGCATGATCAACGGCCTGATGACCCTCTCGGGGGCCTGGGACAAGCTGCGCACCGACCCGGTCGTGCGGATGATGGTCGTGGCCATCGCCTTCTACGGGATGTCGACCTTCGAAGGTCCGGTGATGTCGATCCGGGCGGTCAACGCCCTGTCCCACTACACGGACTGGACCATCGGCCACGTCCACTCCGGCGCGCTCGGCTGGGTCGGCTTCATCACCTTCGGCGCCATGTACTGCCTGGTTCCGTGGCTGTGGAAGAAGGACCGCCTCTACTCCGACAAGCTTGTCGAATGGCACTTCTGGATCGCGACCACCGGCATCGTTCTGTACATCTGCGCGATGTGGGTCTCCGGGATCATGGAGGGCCTGATGTGGCGGGAATACACCCCGCAGGGCTTCCTCGCCTGGTCCTTCATCGAGACCGTGTCGGCCAAGCACGTCGAGAACGTTATCCGCACCATCGGCGGCGCGATGTTCCTCTCGGGCACGCTCATCATGATCTACAATCTGTGGCGCACGGTCAGGCTGCCGTCCGTCGAAACCCGCGACGCGCTCAGCGCGCCGCTCCCGGCAGCCGCCTGAGGACCGCGTCATGAGCCTTTGGAAACATCACGTCAAACTTGAGCGGCACTCGCTGCTCCTGGTCATCGGCATCGTCCTGGTCGTCTCTGTCGGCGGCCTGGTCGAGATCGCCCCGCTGTTCTGGCTGAAGAGCACGATCGAGAAGGTGGAGGGCGTTCGTCCCTACACCCCGCTCGAACTGGCCGGCCGCGACATCTACATCCGCGAGGGCTGCTACACCTGCCATTCGCAGATGATCCGCCCCCTGCGGGACGAGGTCGAACGCTACGGCCACTACAGCCTCGCGGCCGAGAGTATGTACGACCACCCGTTCCAGTGGGGGTCGAAGCGGACCGGGCCTGATCTCGCCCGCGTCGGCGGCAAGTACTCGGACGGCTGGCACCGCGACCACCTGATGGACCCGCGCTCGGTCGTTCCGGAGTCGGTGATGCCGCCCTACGCCTTCCTCGTGCAACGCGATGCTTCCATCCGGGACATCCGCGCCAAGATGAAGACGATGACGGCGCTGGGCGTGCCCTACACGCAGGAACAGCTCGATACGGCCGAGGCGGACTTCGAGGCCCAGGCCGATCCGTTCTCGACGTCGGCGGGCGACCTTCGCAAGCGCTATGGCGCCAAGGTGGTCAACCGCGACTTCGACGGCGACCCCGAACGGGTCACCGAAATGGACGCCCTGATCGCCTACCTGC
Source organism: Caulobacter sp. (assembly GCA_031426695.1). Lineage (GTDB taxonomy): Bacteria > Pseudomonadota > Alphaproteobacteria > Caulobacterales > Caulobacteraceae > Caulobacter. The sequence continues at coordinate 92,894 of JASJPM010000001.1, read as the reverse complement.
AGATGCTCGGCACGCTCGTCGACTTCCGCACCTACGAAGCGGGCGCGCCCGCCAACCAGCGCTAGGAGCCGGCGATGACATACGAAACCATCGCGCGCATCGCGCAACAGGGCGGGCTGATCTACTTCGGCCTGATCTTCCTCATGGGCTGCGCCTACGCGTTCTGGCCATCCAACCGCGACACCTTCGCCAAGGCGGCGCGCCTCCCTCTCGAGGATGACGATCAATGAGTGACCACAAACGTGAAACGGACGCCATCAGCGGCGTCGAGACGACCGGCCACGAGTGGGACGGCATCCGTGAGCTGGACAATCCGCTGCCCCGTTGGTGGCTGTGGGTGTTCTGGGCCTGCGTGCTCTTTGCAATCGGCTACTGGGTCGCCTTCCCGGCCTGGCCCGGCGTCAACAGCTATACCCAGGGCTTGCTCGGCAGCTCCGACCGGCGCGATGTCGCAACGGCCCTGGCGGACCTGGAGACGGTGCGCGGCGCCGGAGCGGCTCGCCTTCGCGACGCCAGCCTGCAGCAGATCGAGCAGGATCCCGAACTGCAGGCCTACGCCCTGACGCTCGGCCAGTCGGTCTTTGGTGACAACTGCGCCACCTGCCACGGCACCGGCGGCGCCGGCGCCAAGGGCTATCCGAACCTGCGCGACGACATCTGGCTGTGGGGCGGCACGCTCGACGACATCGCCCTGACCCTGAAGCATGGCATTCGCTCGGGCGATCCCGCCGCGCGCATGTCGATGATGCCGGCGTTCGGGCGTGACCAGATGCTGACGCCCGTCCAGGTCCAGGACATGACCGAGTACGTCGTCGCCCTGTCCGGACGGCCGGCCGACCGGCCCGCCGTGGAGCGTTCGCGCCAGCTGTTCGCTGACCAGTGCTCCAGCTGTCACGGGGTCGACGGCAAGGGCATCCAGGCGCAGGGCGCTCCCAACCTGACCGACGGCGAATGGCTCTATGGCAGCGATCGCGCCGCGATCAACGGTCAAATCCACAACGGCCGGGGCGGCGTCATGCCGGCCTGGGGCGGTCGCTTCAGCCCTGAAACCATCAAGGCTCTGGCCGTCTACATCCACGCAAACTCGGGTCAGTAACAGTCGTGACCGTCGTCATAGATCGGACCAAGTCTCCCAACCCGGACGCCCCGGGTCCGGTCTCGGCCGCCGCCGCCGCTCGCCGCAAGGCCGGCGGCGGCGATGGCGGCCTCTACAAGCCCCGCACGCCGATCTATCCCAAGCTGGTCCATGGCCGGTGGCGGATGATCAAATGGGCGCTGCTGGTCGCCACCCTGGCGGTCTACTACATCGTGCCCTGGATCCGCTGGGAGCGCCCCGGAGCCCTGCCCGACCAGGCCGTGCTCGTGGATTTCACCGGGCGGCGGTTCTACTTCTTCTTCATCCAGCTCTGGCCGCAGGAGGTCTATTTCATCACCGGGTTGCTGGTGATGGCGGCCCTGGCCCTGTTCCTGATCACGGCGCTCTTCGGTCGCCTCTGGTGCGGCTACACCTGTCCGCAGACGGTCTGGACCGACCTGTTCATCGCCGTCGAGCGCCTTTTCGAGGGCGACCGCAACGCCCGCATGAAGCTCGATGCCTCGCCGATGAGCTTCGACAAGCTGTGGCGGAAGACCGGCAAGCACGCGGTCTGGCTCGGCATCGCCTTCGGCACCGGCGGCGCCTGGATCTTCTATTTCCACGACGCGCCGACCTTGATCCGGACCTTCTGGGTCGGGACCGGTCCGCTGACGGCCTATGTCTCCTGCGCCATTCTGACGGCCACGACCTACGTGTTCGCCGGCACGATGCGCGAGCAGGTCTGCACCTACATGTGCCCCTGGCCGCGCATCCAGGGCGCCATGCTCGACCAGCATTCGCTTCAGGTCACATACCGCCGGGACCGGGGCGAGCCCCGCGGGCCGCACAAGAAGAACCAGAGCTGGGAAGGCCGCGGCGACTGCATCGATTGCAACCAGTGCGTCGTCGTCTGCCCGATGGGCATCGACATCCGCGACGGCGCCCAGCTGGAGTGCATCAACTGCGGCCTGTGCATCGACGCCTGCGACGAGATCATGCTGAAGATGGATCGGCCGCGCGGGCTGATCTCCTACGACACCGACCACGCCGTCGCCGCGCGTGAGACCGGCGGCGTCAACAACCTCTACCGCTTCGTGCGGTCGCGGACAGTGTTCTACGCCGTCGCGTTGACCGTGGTCAGCGGCCTGATGATCTGGGGGTTCACCCAGCGCTCCGCGGTCGATCTGCACGTGCTGCGCGACCGCAACCCGACGTTTGTCCGCCTTCAGGACGGTTCGATCCGCAACGGCTATACGCTGAAGATCACCAACCGCAGCTTCGCGCCGCAGACCTTCACCGTAGCCATCCAGGGCGTCGCGGGCGCTCAACTGAAAACGCCGGGCGCGGACGCCGCGAGCAACAGCCTCGCCGTTGTGGTCAAGCCCGACGAGGTCCGCGCGGTCCGCGTCTTCGTGACCGCGCCTCCCGCCGCGATCACCGCCGCCAACATGCCGGTTCAGGTTACGATGACCTCTCCCACCGGCGAGGCGCGCGTCCAGACCAACTTCCTGTCCGGTGAGGCCAACGCCCGATGACCGACCTGACCCAGCCCCCCCGCTTCACGATCAAGGGCCGGCACGTGCTGGTGGCCTTCGTGCTCTTCTTCGGGCTGATCGCGGCTGTCGACGCGCTGTTCATCAGTCTCGCCCTCCGGACCTTTTCCGGTCAGGTGGCGAAGAACCCCTACGAGGCCGGCCTGCTCTACGACAGGACGCTCCAGCAACGCGCGGCGCAGGCGGAGCTGGGCTGGACGGCCACCCTCGCGGCTGTCGGTGACGGCGCCGTGGAGTTGGTCGTCACCGACCGGACTGGCAAGGGCGTCGACGGCCTGACCCTGAACGCCACGCTGAAGCGACCGGCCACGGAAGTCGGCGCGCGCGCGCTGCGCTTCACCGCCAGGGGCGAAGGCCGCTACGTCGCCGATGCCGAGTTGTCCGGCGCCTGGGACGCCATCGTGGTCGCCACGGGACCGAACGGCGAAAGGTTCGCGGCCGAACGGCGCCTGGTGGCGTCGTGAACGCGCTGGCCGCCCGCGACCTTTCCGCCTTCGTCGCGCGCGATGCGGATTCCCGGGGACGGCTGGAGCTGTTGGTCACCGGAGCCCGTTGCGGCGGGTGCCTGGCCAAGATCGAGAAAGCTGCGCGGGAAGCGCCTGGCGTGGAATCCGCGCGGTTCAACCTGACCACAGGCAAGCTCGCCGTCACGCTGGCGCCGAAGGCCGGCGACGCGTCCGTCGTCGTCGAGGCCCTTGAGGCCGCCGGCTACCCGGCGACGCCGTTTGACCCGGCCCAGGCTATCGAGAAGGAAGACAAGGAAGGTCGCGGCCTCGCGCTCGCGCTCGGTGTCGCCGGCTTCGGCGCCGGCAACGTGATGATGTTCACGGTTCCGGTCTGGGCGGGCTTGTTTGGCCAGGAGCTCGACGGGACGACGCGCGAGGTCATGTACTGGTTCGCCGCCGCGATCGCCACGCCCTGCGCGCTGTTCGCCGGCATGCCGTTCTTCCGGTCCGCCTGGGGCTCGCTGCGCCGACGCAAGGCCAACATGGATGTGCCCATCTCCATCGGCGTCATCCTGACCCTGATCGTCAGCTTCTCGGAGACCTTCCAGAAGGGCGAGCACGCCTATTTCGACGCCGCCGTCACCCTGCTCTTCCTGTTGCTGATCGGTCGGTACCTCGATCACAAACTGAGAATCCGGGCCCGAAGCGCCGCCCGCGACCTGCTGGCGCTGCAAGCCCCGTCGGCAACTCGGATCGGCGCTGACGGTGTCGAACGCACCGTGCCGGTCAGGGATGTCGAGGTCGGCGACCGGCTCGTGGTCGCCCCGGGAGACCGCATCCCGGTGGACTCGGTGGTCGAGGAGGGATCGTCGGACCTCGACAACGCGCTGATCAGCGGCGAGACGGCCGCCGCCCTCGCCAGCCCCGGCGCGCGCACCCATGCCGGGGCCCTGAATCTGTCCGGCCGCCTGATCCTGCGCGCCGTCGCCCGCTCGGAAGACTCCGCGGTGGCCGCCATCGCCAGACTGATGGAAGCCGGCGCCCAGAGCCGCTCCGCCTACGTCAAGCTCGCCGACAAGGCCGCGGCGCTCTACGTTCCGATCGTTCACACCATCGCGGCGCTGACCTTCGTAGGCGTTTGGGCCGTCGGCCTTGGACCTCGGGAGGCGCTGCTTCGCGCCGCCGCGGTCCTGATCATCACCTGCCCCTGCGCCCTTGGCCTGGCGGTGCCCGCCGTGCAGATCGTCGCGTCCGGGCGACTCTTCCGGCGGGGCATCCTCGTCAAGAGCGGCGCCGCGCTGGAACGCCTGGCCGAGGTGACCCACGTGGTGTTCGACAAGACCGGCGTCCTGACCGAGGGACGGCCGCGCCTGGTGGACGCGCCGGCTTCGGTCATCGCCATGGCCGCCCCGCTGGCCCGCGCCTCGCGCCACCCGCTGGCCCGGTCGCTGGCCGACGCCGCCGGCTCCGGCCCGGTCGCCACCGACATCATCGAGGTCGCCGGCATGGGCGTCGAGGGGATCATCGACGGCCGCAAGGCCCGCCTCGGCAGGGCCGCCTTCGTCGGAGTCGACTCCGCGGCCGCTTCCGAGACCGAACTCTGGTTCGGATACGACGGCGACACGAAGATGCGCTTCGCCTTCCAGGACAGCCTGCGCGATGACGCCCGGGCCGCGGTGGCGGCGCTGCAGGATATGGGCATCTGGGTCGAGGTGGTGTCCGGCGACGTGACCGGTCCCGTCGAGGCGGCCGCGACGCGGGCCGGCATTCACCGCTGGACGGCGGGGGTAACCCCCTTCGACAAGGTGTCCATCGTCGAGCGGCTGCAAGCCTCGGGACGCAAGGTGCTGATGGTGGGTGATGGCCTCAACGACGCCGCCGCCCTGGCCAAGGCCCATGCTTCGATGGCCCCCGGATCGGCGGTCGACGCCAGCCAGAACGCCGCTGACCTTGTATTCTCCGGCGGACTGTCGGCTGTCCCCGAAGCGATACGGGTGGCGCGAAACGCCCGGCGGCGCGTGCTGGAGAACTTCAGTTTCTCGGCGCTCTACAACCTGGTCGCGGCGCCCGCGGCGATCTTCGGGCTGGTGAACCCGTTTGTCGCGGCGCTGGCCATGTCAGGGTCGTCCTTGGTGGTGATTCTCAACGCCATGCGGATGAACCTGGGCAGGCGTGCGTCATGAACATCTTTCTGCTGCTCGCGCCCTTTTCGCTTCTGCTCGGACTGACCGGCCTGGTCGCCTTCTGGTGGACGCTCCGGGCCGGGCAGTACGAGGACCCGCAGGGCGACGCCGCCAGGATCCTCGACGATCATCTTCGCGAGGGTCCTGACGACGAGCCCGACCAGGCCTAAAGCAGGTCGCCGCCCACCGCCGCGGCGGTGGTGCCGTCGCGTTCGAAGGCCTTGATCACGTTGCGACCCGTGGTCCAGCGGTGGACCTCATCCGGTCCGTCGACCAGGCGCTGGCTGCGGATGTGGGTGTACCAGCGGGCCAGCGGCGTATCCATCGAGTAGCCGAGCGCGCCGTGCAGCTGGATGGCGGTGTCGACGACCCGGTGGACCATGTTGGCCAGGAACACCTTGGCGATGCCGTTCTCCTGGCGCAGGTCCAGGCCCTTCTCCGCCTTGTAGGCGATATGCAGCAGCATCAGCCGGGCGATGTAGATGTCCTGCGCGCAGTCGGCGAGCATGAACTGAACGCCCTGGCGTTCGCTCAGCTTCTTGCCGAAGGTCTCGCGGCTGGTGACGTGGGCCACCGCCAGGTCAAGGGCCCGCTGGGCCATCGAGACATTGTGCATGCCGTGGCGCAGGCGGCCGTAGGCCAGGCGATGCTGGCCCATGTTGAAGCCGTTGCCTTCGCCGCCGAGCAGGTTCTCGGCCGGGATGACCAGGTCCTTGATCTCGACCTCGGAGTGGCCGCCGCCGAGGATGTGCGACAGCGGGCCTTCGGCGGCCATGGTCTCGATGTCGCGCACGATCCGGTAGCCGGGGTTGGGCAGCTCGACGATGAAGGTCGAGAATTGCTGGTGACGCGGCGCGTCCGGGTCGGTGCGGGCCATGACCAGCGCGATGTCGGCGACGCTGGCGGCGGAGGAGAACCACTTTTCCCCGTTGAGGATGTAGTTCTCGTTGCCGTCCTTGACCGCAGTGGTGCGCATGCCGGTGGCGTCGGCGCCGGCGGCCTTTTCGGTCATCGAGTAGCAGATGCGCTTCTCGCCGTTCAGCAACGGCTTGAGGAACTTTTCCTTTTGGTAGTCGGTGCCATACGCCAGCAGGGTCATCATCGTGGCGTCGTCGGGACCCTGTGTGTTCATCGACAGGGCGCCCAGGTAGCTCTCGCCGAGCTCCATCTGCACAAGGGCGTTGGCCAGCGGGCCAAGGCCCATGCCGCCGTGCTCCTTGGGAATGAACGGACACCACAGACCCTGGGCCCGGGCCTTGGTCCGCAGTTCGCCCAGGATGGTCTTGTAGTCTCCACCAGCCAGCAGCGCCTTCTCGGCGGGCCTGCACTCGTCGTTCACCCACTGGCGAACCTTCTCGCGAATGGCCTTGGCCTCGGGCGGAATCTCGAAGTCGATCGACATGGCGGCGGTCTCCCTGGTTCTGTTTTTGGGTGTTGTTCTTGTGGTGTCGTCGGTCAGGCGGCGGCGGACGGTCGCGCCTGGACGCGGGCGAACCAGGCCCTCACCCAGGTCGCCTCGTCCGGGATCGGCTGGCCGACCTGCGCCCCGAAGGCGAGGAAGGCGAAGAGCAGTACGTCCGCCAGGCTGAAACGATTGCCGCAGACGAATTCGCGGCCCTGAAGCTGGCCGTCCAGCCAGAGCAGACGATCCTTCGCGATGGCCTTCAGCTCAGCCGCGCCCTCGGCGCCGACCAGCTTCATGCGGCTCTCAAAGATGCGACGGCCTTCGGCGGCGCGGAAGGCGTTGGTCATCGGTTCACAGATGTTGAGGTCGATGCGCCGCGTCCACATGCGGGTCTCGGCGCGCTCCTCGGCCGTCGTGCCGATCAGCGAAGGGCTCGGATGCTTCTCTTCCAGATACTCACAGATGACCGTGATCTCGGCGATGACCGTGCCGTCATCGAGCACCAGGGCCGGCGTCTGGCCGGCGGGATTGACCGCGTCGGTGTAGGGCGGGCGACGGTTTTCCCCGCCCATCAGGTCGACCTCGACTGTCTCGAGAGCCAGGCCTTTTTCCGCCGCGAACATCCGCACCATGTGCGGGTTGGGGCCCATCGAGGTGTAGAGCTTCATGGTGCGTTTCCCTGCCTGTCCTGTTGTCGTTGCGACTCAGCGGCCGCCTTGTCCGTCGTCGACCTTGATGCTGGTTCCGGTCACCGCGTCGGAGGCCGGTGAACAGAGGTAGAGCAGCGTGCTGTCCAGCTGGGCTGGATCGCCGATCCGCTTGCGCGGCATGTGCTGGCTGATGTCGCCCATCCGCTCGAGCATGCCGTCCATCATTTCCGAGGCGAAGGCCCCCGGCGCGATGGCGTTGACGTTGATGTGGAACTTCGACCACTCGACGGCTAGCGCCTCGGTCATCCGCACCACGGCCGCCTTGCTGACCGAGTAGAGCGCCGCGCCCTCCCCGCGATAGCTGTAGGCGGCCATCGAGGCGATGTTGATGATCCGCCCCGGCGCCTTGGCCTCCATCCGCCGCCTGGCGAACTCGCAGGCCAGGATCCAAGGCGCCCGAACGTTGGTGTCCAGCACGGCGTCGATCAGCTCGACCGACATCTTCGTCGCCCGCTGGGCGTCGGGGATGCCGGCGTTGTTGACCAGGATGTCGACGGGGCCGAGCGCCGCCTCGGCCCGGCCGACGACCGCCAGCAGCTGGGCGGTGTCGGTGACGTCCAGCTGCAGCGGCGCGGCGACGCCGCCGTCGGCCGCGATCTCGGCGGCCAGGGCCTCGAGCCGGTCCAGCCGCCGGCCGGTGATCGCCACCTTCGCGCCCTGCCGGGCCAGCACCTGGGCGAAGCGCTTGCCAAGGCCTGACGAGGCCCCCGTCACCAGGGCGACCTTGCCACTCAGATCGATCGAGGCGTTGGGCAGAGGATAGGACATGGCGAAGGCTCCCTTACGTTTCCCGCGACTATCCCGCGCCTTACCGAAGGGCATGAAAGCGGGAACTTGACGCGCGGGTGACCCTAGAAGTTCACCCGCCGGCTGATCGCGCCGTCGACCAGCAGGTTCACCCCGCTGGTGAAGGACGAAACGGGGCTCGACAGGAAGACCGCGGCGTTGGCGACATCCTGCGGCGTCGCCATCCGGCCCATCGGGTTGCGCTCCATCGCGCCCTTGAACATCTCCGGCAGGTTCTTCTCGACCATGTGCCAGACGCCGCCCTCGAAATAGACCGTGCCTGGCGACACGACGTTGGTGCGCAGGTGCTTGCCGGCGTACTGGCGGGCCAGACCCTTGGCGAAGTGGATCAGCGCCGCCTTGATCGGGCCGTAGGAGCTGCCGTTGTCGGCCTCGGCCGCCGAGACCGAGGCGATGATCACGAAGGAGGCGTCGCCGGTCGCTTCCGCCGCCTTCAGCAGCGAGGGCTTGGCCGCGTCGAAGGCGTTGACCATGCCCAGCACGTCCAGCTTGAAGTTCTGCTCCCAGGAAGCGGGATCACCGCCCTGGGCCATGGCGCCGGCGTTGGAAACCAGGATGTCGATGCCGCCCAGTTCGAGGGCGACCTCTTCGATCCAGGCCTTCAGCGCCGGGCCGTCCATGATGTCGACGGATTTGCCTGTCGCCTTGCCTCCGGCCTGCCCCAGCGCCGCGACGGTCTCCGCCACCTGATCGGCGTTGCGGGCGCAGACGGCGACGTTCGCCCCCTCGGCCGCCAGGGTTTCGGCGATCGCCCGGCCGATGCCGCGCGTCCCCCCGAGAATGACCGCGTTCTTGCCGCCGAGCTGAAGGTCCATCTGCGCGTCCTCTTGTTTGTTTGGCCGGCACCTTAAGGACCGACCCTGCGAAAGCAAACCGGCTGGCCGCGCCTCAGCGTGGCAGGCCGGCGCGGCGGCTCGCCGAGACCGCCAGGAAGATGGCCGGCGCGACAACCAACGCGGCCAGCACGAACGGTCCGTTGATGTAGGCCGCGAAGACGAGGCTGACGCTAAGCGGTCCCGCCACCCGCGCCAGGGCGCCGGCGGCGTTGTTCAACCCCATGATCTGGCCCTGCCGGTGAGGATCGGCGACCCGCGAGATCATCGCCCCGACGTTGGGAAAGGCCACCGACTGGCCCATGGCGGTGAGACACATCAGCGCCGTGGTCATGACCCCGCCGGTCGAGAAGATCTGCAGGATCATCGCCATCACGGTCAGCGCCATGCCGGCGGCCAGCATGGGACCCTCTCCGAACCGTTCCGACAGCCGGCCAGTGATCAGGGTCTGGGTGAAGAAGGCGGTGACGCCGACGAAGGCGAAGCTGAGGCCGACATCGCGGGGGCCCCAGTCGAAGCGAGCCTGGGCCCACAGTCCGAACACCGACTCGATGCCGGTGAAGGCGAACCCGATCAGGAAGGTCAGCAGCATCAGCCGACCGATCACCGGGTGGCGCAGCGCCTCCTCCATCGCCGCCCAGCGGCTGGGCTTGTCGGTGAAGCCAGTCTCCCGCACCCGGCTTTCGCGGATGAACAGCGCGATGGCGATCACGCAGAGCAGGGCCAGGCCCGAGGCGATGAACAACGGGATGCGGAAGCCGGCCGGCCCGGCGTTGGTGTGGGCGAACAGGCCGCCGATCGAGGGGCCGACGATCAGGCCGACGTTCCAGGCGGCGCCCTGATACGACAGCTGGCGCGCCCGCTTCTCCGGCGGGGTGACGTCGGCGATGTAGCCCTGGATCACCGCTCCGTTTCCGGCCGCCATGCCGCCGACCAGCCGGATCAGGAACGCCGCCCAGATGCTCGGCGCGAAGGCCAGCGCCAGGTAGCAGAGACAGTTGGCGGTGATCGTCCAGATCAGGATCGGCTTGCGTCCCAGCCGGTCGGACAGCCGCCCCCAGAACGGCTCGCCGAAGAAGGCGCCCACCGAATAGGCCGAGAAGATCAGCGCCATCTGCCAGGGCGGCGCGTCGAAGGACTTGGCGTAGAAGGGCAGCAACGGGACGATGATCCCGAAGCCCAGCATGTTGATGAAGATGACGCCGATCAGCGACGCGGCCGCGAAGCGGGGCGCGGGCGGCCTCTCCGGCTGGACCGGCGTCACGAGGCGGCGGGGGCCATCACCCGGGCGCGCAGCCGGCGCATGCCGCCCAGCCAGCGGTCGTAGTCGGCCGCCTTGCGCTGCATGTAGGTGAGCACCTCGGGGTGCGGCAGGATCAGGAACTGCTCGGCGGCCAGACCGGCGATGACGCTCTCGGCGACTTCGTCAGGGGTCAGAACCCCGTCCAGGCTCTGCGGCGATCCCGAGCCGCCAGCCCTCAGCATGGCGGTGTCGACGCCCTGCGGGCACAGGATGGAGACCTTGATGCCCTGGTCGCCGTGGGTGATCGACAGCGACTCCGCGAAGCCGACTGCGGCGTGCTTGGTGGTCGAGTAGACGGCCCCGCCGATCTGCGAGAGCAGGCCAGCCGCCGACACCGTGTTCAGGATGTAGCCGCCGCCCCGCGCCGCCATGCCGGGGATCACCGCCCGGGCGGCATGGACGTGGGCCATGACATTGACGTTCCAGGCCCTGTGCCAGACAGCGTCCGGCGAGGATGTGGCGCTGTTGCGGTCCGGGTCGCCGTCGCCGACGCCGGCGTTGCAGCAGAACAGGTCGATGCCGCCGTGCCGGGCCTCGATATCAGCGGCCATCGCGGCGGTGGCGTCCCCGTCGGACACATCCAGCGTCACCGCCTCGCCGCCGATCTCGGCCGCCACCGCAGCGGCGCCGTCGCCGTTGCGGTCAGCGACCACCACCACGGCCGCGCCGGCCCGGGCGAACCGGCGGCAGAGCGCCGCGCCGATGCCGTCCGCGCCGCCGGTGACGACCACGACCTTGTCCCTGACGTCCATGTTCCTGCCCCCTTGGCGCGCGGGTCAGCCCGCGTCGGCGTATCCGGCGTATGAGTGTTTCAGCGTCGCGTGGTTGAGCAGCATCTCGGCGACCTGCCGCTTGCCCGAGGCGTCGAAGATGCGGGTGCGCACCCAGTAGGACTCGGTCCGCTTGCTTTCGGCCAAGGCGACGATCTCCCGGCGCAAAACATAGTCCTCGCCGACGAACAGCGGACCGTCGATCAGCCGGATCTCCTGGTCGGCGAACAGGCCCACGGCCGGGCCCTTGACCGGGAACTCGGCCTGCCGGTTCGAGTACTCCGCCAGCACGCTGATCATCTCCAGCGGGATGATCGCCCGGCCCCAGGGCGAGGCGGCGGCGTCGCTGTACCAGGGCGAGGACTCGGTGATGGCCGCCAGCTTCTGGTTCAGGCTGAACGGATAGAGCGCGCCCATATGCTGGTCGGGATCCATGCGTACGACCTCGTCGCGCGCGCCGGTCATCCCGACCTTCAGGTCTTCGAGGATCAGCAGTTTGCCCGGGGGGCGAAGGGTCGCCATGCGTTGCTCGAGCAGGGTCGGTCCCGCGTCCGGACCCAGGCTGGCGCTGGCCTCCAGCACCGGCGTGCCGTCAGCCTTCTCGGCCCAGACCCGCGTCATCCTGGCGCCCTCGGCCGGGATTTCGGCGAAGGCGCGCACCGCTTCGCCTTCGACCACCATGTTCAGGTAGTGGGACGAGATACAGCCCTGTTCGAACCAGGCGCGGCCCCAGATCTTCTCCAGCAGCGGCGGGAACAGGCTGAAGTGGGTCGGTCCCTCGATCGGTCCGGCCCGGAAGCCGAGCTTCTCGGCCATGGCGTCGTCGTGGATCGAGGCGTGGCCGCCATACTCCTGGTCGCCCAGCATCTGGCGCGGATGGCGCAGCGGGCCCGCGATCGCGAGCGGCGTATCAAAGCTCATGGCCATTCTCCTGCGTCAGCCGTCAGGCGGCTTCCTCGAGGCGGAGCCGGTCGCGCAGCTCACGCTTGAGGAACTTGCCGCTGGCGTTGCGCGGCAGCGGCTCGTTCAGCAGCCAGACGTATCGCGGCGCCTTGTGCTTCGCGGCCAGGCCGATGCAGTGCTGCCGCAGCGCCTCGGCCGAAACGGTCTCGCCGGGCCGTAGGACGATGGCGGCCGCCACCTCCTCGCCGAGCCGCGCGTCGGGCACGCCGAAAACACAACACTCGGCGATGGCCGGATGCTGGTGCAGGGTGGCCTCGACCTCCGCGCAGTAGACGTTCTCGCCGCCGCGCAGGACCATGTCCTTCTTGCGGTCGACCAGGAAGATGAAGCCCTCCTCGTCGATGCGGGCGACGTCGCCGGTGTGCAGCCAGCCGTCCGTGATCGACTCGGCGGTGGCGTCGGGCCGGTTGATATAGCCCTTGATCACCGAGGCGCCGCGCACCCACAGCTCACCCGGCTGGCCGGCGGGGAGTTCATTGCCGGCATCGTCGACGACCTTGGCCTCAAAGCTGGGCATGGCCCTGCCGCAGCTGGCCGGCTTGTCGACGAAGAAGTCTCCGGAGATCGAGGTGATGATCCCGCAGGTCTCGGTCATGCCATAGCCGGTGTTCGGCCGCGCGGTCGCCACGGTCTTCTCGATCTTGTCGACCAGGTCCGGCTGGATCTGGGCGCCGCCGCCGCCGACCGACAGAAGGCTCGACGTGTCGTGCTTGCCGAAGTCGGGATGGGTGACCAGCTCACGGGCCATGACCGGCACGCCGCTGACCGTGCTGATCCGCTCGCGCTCGATCAGCTTCAGCGCCTCTCCGGCGTCCCAGCGGTACATCAGCACCATCTTGCCGCCCGCCGCCGTGGTCGCGTAGGCGCCGCAGTTGTTGGCGGTGACGTGGAACAGCGGCGTCGTCACCAGGGTGACGGGGACCGGAACCGGCGCGTCGGGATCGGGAATCACGCCGGTCGCCCGCTGCGTCGCCAGGGCCGTGACCTGGCCCGAGAACATCATGTTCATCAGGTTGCTGACGCAGCCCCGATGGGTCAGTTGCGCGCCCTTCGGGAAGCCGGTGGTGCCGGAGGTGTAGAAGATGCAGGCGTCGGCTTCCGGATCGACCGCCACCTCGGGCAAGGCGCCGCCACGGGCCAGAACCTCGGCGAAAGACACAGAGTCCGCCGGTGCTGTCTCGGTCCGCACGGCCACCAGAACGGCGTCGCCCAGCATCCCAGGCTGCTCGCCGATCCGCGCGATGCGCTCGGCGTCGGCGAACACCACCTTGGGCTCGGAGTCCTTGAAACCGTAGGCCATCTCGGCGGCCGTCCACCAGGCGTTCATGCCGACGACGGCGACCCCGATCGAGACGCCGGCCCAGTAGATCAGCATCCACTCCGGATAGTTGCGCATGGCGACCGCGATCCTGTCGCCGGGTCGCACGCCCTGGTCCATCAGCCAGTTGGCGATGGACGCCACCCGGGCGTGCGCCTCGCCATAGGTGGTCCGCTCATCCTCGTAGACGAGGTAGTCGCGGTCTGCGAAGGCCAGCGTCGACAGCCAGAGCTCGCGGACGCTTGGCGGGGCGGCCAGGTAGTTCCGGATCGGCGCGCCGCCGACCTCCACCGTCGTGATCTCGAACGGCGCTCCGGGCCCCGTCAGTTCCGCCCATGCCTTGTCGAGTTCCGCGTAATGCACGACGCCGTTCCTTCTTCACTTCCTGCCCACACCCGCTCTTTGGCGGCTTGCTGACTCCCATGATGGCCCGTCGATCTCGCCGTTGCGAGATGCAATCCGGCGGACCGGGGAGAAATATGTGAACGGCGTTCACAGGCGAAGGCGGGATCCGCCCGAATGAAGGCTTGTACCGCCGGTTGCGCCCGGCGAAGACGGTCGGAACAGGAAGCGGGCAGTGAGCCGGGCCGTTGGTCGATTCAACAATGACGTTCGACGAGGTCGTCCAGGGCCGTCGCAGCCCGCAGCCTAGGTTGCGCCATCAGCGGCCAGGGCATAATGCACTCGCCGGTGGTCCGGGAACATGCCGGCATCCCCGATGTTCAGGTGATCATGATCTGCGTGGCGCTGGACTGGCCCGATGACAGCTTTCCCGCCAACGCCGTGGTGTCGAACCGCAGGTCGGTCGACGACGCCGACGTCTTCGACGGATAGCGTCACCGTGTTAGCGGCCCTGTCGCTTGTGATCAGGCCGGGCGCGCCCGACAGGAAGTGGTGATGGGCGACGACGCGATGGAAGCATTGGCGGGCTTCGGCGAGCTTTCGCCCGAACTGCGCCTGCTGGCCGCATGCACGCGCTGGCCGCGCTCCGACGCCCGGAGTCAGGCGGTCGCCGCAGCGGCGGCCGACCCCCGCATTGATTGGAGCCGGGTCGCCCAGGCTGTCGAGCGCCACCGCGTCGCCGGCTTCGTCCATGACGGCCTCGCCGGCGCCGCCGCCACTGTCCCACCGCAGCTGCTGGCCCGCCTTCGCGACCGCGCGTTGGCCGACAGCCTGGCGAATCTCGGGGTTGTCGGTGAAGCGGTCCGTCTGGTCAGGCTGCTTCAGGCCGCGAGTATTCCGGTCCTTGTGCTCAAGGGTCCCGGCCTTATGAAGCTGGCCTACGGAGACTTGGCCATCCGGCACACCAACGACCTGGACCTGCTCGTCCCCGTCGAGGCGATCATCCAGGCCGGCGAGATTTGCGAACGGGCCGGCTATACCCGCATACAGCCTCCGATCGGGGCGGGAGAGGCGGAACTGGCCGGCTGGCTGCGCTGGCGCAAGGACTTCATCTACCGCCACGCCGTCTCGTCCCTGCCGTTGGAGCTGCATTTCCGGCCGACCATCAGCGCCCGCCTGTCTCAGGCGATCGACCTTTGGCGCGACCCCCACGAGGTCGTCATCCAGGGCGGTCACAGCCTGCCGGTTCCCAGCCTCGAGGCCCTCTATCCCTACCTGTGTCTTCATGGGGCGCTGTGCGCATGGTTCAGGCTCAAGTGGCTGGCCGACATCGCGGCCCTGACGGCAGACTGTTCCGAGGCCCGCTTGGTCACCCTGCACGCGGCGGCGGTCGCAAAGGGCGTCGGGAGAGCGTCGGGCCAGGCCCTGCTTCTGGTGGAGGCGGTGTTCAACCGACCGCTTCCGGCTGACTTGAAGCGATCGCTTGCGGCCGACCGCAGGACGGTTCGGCTGGCCCGGTTCGCCTTCAGGGTCCTGTGCGACCCTCGCCTGCCCGCCCAGGCGCCGCTGCGCACCGGGAAGATTGAACTGGCTCACCTGCTGCTGACGGATGACTGGCGAATTCGCCGCGAGGAGATTCTGGCCTGGCTGATCGACTGGACCCTGGTGTTCTCGTTGAAGCTGCCCAAGGGGCTGTGGTTTCTGTACCCTGTGCTCAGAGGGCCGATCTGGCTGTGGCGGCAGGCGAACCGGATGCGCGCGCCCGCTCGGCGACTCCCACCAGACGCCCGTTGACCAGCGTGAAGACGCGATCGCAGAGACTCAAGCTCTCGGCCCGGTGAGCGATGATGACAATCATCGACCTTGGGAAGGCGCCTCGCAGGCGCTGGAGAATCCCGCCTTCGGTCTGGACATCGACGGCGCTGGTGGCCTCGTCGAGGATAAACACTTCCGGACGCCGGAGTAGCGCGGCGGCAAGAGCGAGACGCTGGCGCTCTCCACCCGAAACCTGAGCGCCACGCTCTCCCACCACGGTGTCGAGCCCGTTCGGCTGGCGGCGGACCAGTTCGTCGGCTCCGGCGATCCGGAGGGCCTCCCAAAGCTGCGCTTCGGTGGCGTCCGGCGTGGAAGCGAGCAGGTTTCGCCGGATCGTGTCGTGGAACAGGAACGGGTCCTGCGGCACATAGGCGATGCGATCTCGCCAGGCGCGCGCCGCCGCGCCATCCAGGGTCCGGCCGCCGACCGATATCCGGCCGGAGTTGGGCAGGTACAGGCCTGACAGCAGGTCGGCGAAGGTGGTCTTCCCCGATCCCGAGGGGCCGGACAGGCCGATGAAGGTAGCCGGCTCCAGCACCAGTCGGAGGTCGATCACGCCCCGCGCGCCGTCAGGGTCCTGATCGCTTCCGGGGTGATGGCTGAAGCTCACGGCCTCGAACGTCACCGGCGCGAAATGTGGCAGGTCCGGGACCGCCAGCGTCGCGGGCTGCGGGGGAGGCGTCGCCACATCGAGCTCCTCCTCCAGCGCCTTTACCAGCTCATAGGCGGGAAGTGCGTGGACCAGCTGCAACGCGCCCTGTTGCACCTGCCCGGCCGGACCGGCGATCCTCGACAGGACGAACAGCAGTGTCATCAACACCGCGGGATCAAGCTTCAGAACGCCGTAGCCGACCAACAGCGACAGCCCGGCGATGACGGACGCCGCCGCGGTCAGGGCCAT
Source organism: Caulobacter sp. (assembly GCA_031426695.1). Taxonomy (GTDB): domain Bacteria; phylum Pseudomonadota; class Alphaproteobacteria; order Caulobacterales; family Caulobacteraceae; genus Caulobacter. The sequence goes on along the minus strand of JASJPM010000001.1, from coordinate 76,470 downwards.
CCTCGTTCCCGTGCTCTGGCGGACGAAAGCGATCCGGCCGAGGCGCAGGGCATCCAGGGTCTCGCGCGCCTGGAGCACGAAGGCGTCCTGCCGATTGTGGGTGAACGCCTGCTTCAAGCCGCCGAGGAACTGGCCGGTATCCCGCGTAAGGGCGAACTGGCCGACTGTCGCCTCTCGTCCCCTCACGTGAGCGCGGATCAGCGCCGGGCCGAGCAGCAGCCCGGCGGCGACCAGCAGGGCCAGACTCAGCGCGGCGAGCTCCGGCGATAGCAGAAAGGCCAGCGCCATCTGGGCCGTGAGCATGACCGAGGCGACGCTGGCCTGCACCGCGAAGCTGGCGGCCATACCGCATCGTTGGACATCGGCGCTCAGCACATGAGCGATTCGCGCGTGGGACAGGCGGCTGACCGTCTCCCAGTTGGTGGCGGCAAGGCCGCGGATGATGGCGAGTCGCCGCTCCTCAACGAACCCCATCTGCAAGCGGGTCAGGGCCAGGTCGCGCGTCAGGATGATCACCGCGCGCAAGGCGATGATGCACCCGAACACAGCCAGGAGCGCCGCCAGCGTCGTCAGCCGCGACTGCCCCGCGAACAAATCCAGGGCCGGCTTGGCCAGGCCGGCGATCCAGCCGCCCGCCTCGCCGGTTCCCGTCACCATGGCCAGGAGCGGCACCAGCATCAGGATGCCCAGGCCCTCGACGAGCGCGCCCAGCCCGACCAGAAGCGCGGCGCCCCCCAGGCGCCGCCCGCCGAAGCGGACAAAGTCGCGCAGGAAGCGCCAGGCCTGGGTCGCCGTGGTCTTCATACCGACGCGATCCTCACCGCCGGGATCGCGCGCCCCCGCCAGACGGGTCATCGATGGCGATCGGCGGGTATTGGCGTTGATCGGCAACTGCGACCTCGATGAGAAGAAGCGGGCGCGTCTCCACGCCGCCCGTTCGGGTGTCAGGCCGGGACGAACTGTCGACGAACCATGGCCGCACCCTAGCGCCCTTCCCCGGCTCTGTCCCCAGGACGAGGGGTCGGAAGTGGGGTCCCCGCCGCCCCGATCGGTTCGCCGGCCGGCCGGCGGGTCATTCGCCAGGGTAAGCGCCGCGGAATCTCCTTCCGGGTTCCGTTGGTGGTATCTCGCGGGATAGGGATTGGCGGGCGGCGAAGGATCGACGCCGCTGGATCATCCCTGAAGGAGTTCTCATGCGCGACGTCACCGGCAAGACGGCCTTCATCACCGGCGGGGCCAGCGGCATCGGGCTGGCCATGGCCGAAGCTTTCGGGGCGGCCGGCATGTCCGTGATGCTGGCGGACATCGAGGAAACGGCGCTCTCCGAGGCGGTGCGGGGACTTGAGGAGCGGCAGATCCGCGCCGCCGGCGTGCTTTGCGACGTCGCCCATCGCGCCGCGATTCAGGCCGCCGCCGAGAAGACGCTCGAGACCTTCGGCAAGGTCCATGTGGTCTGCAACAACGCCGGCGTCGGCGCCGGCGGGCCGGTCGGCGAGGTCGCGGCGGCCGACTGGAACTGGGTGATGGAGGTCAACCTGATGGGCGTGGTCTACGGCATGGAGACCTTCCTGCCGCACCTGCGCGCCCATGGCGAAGGCGGCTATGTGGTCAACACCGCCTCGATGGCCGGACTGATCTCCCCGCCGGGCATGGAGCCCTACTGCGCCAGCAAGTACGCGGTGGTCGCGCTGTCCGAGGGCTGGGCCGCGCAGCTGGCGCCGGAAAACATCGGTGTTGGCGTCCTCTGCCCCGGCTTCGTGAAGACCAACATCGACCGCTCGCGCCGCAATCGGCCCGACCGCTTCGGCGGCCCCGACGCGCCGGAAAATCTGGTCGCCTCCGAGTTTGTCCAGGGCGGGATCGACCCGTCCCGCGTCGGCCGCCGGGTGCTGGAAGCGATCCAGAACGACGAGCGCTACATCTTCACCCATCCGGCCATGCGCGCGGCTGTTCAGGACCGCTTCGCCCGCATCATGACCGGCTTCGACCAGGCCGACGCCAGCCCGGCGTTGCAGGGTCTCGAAGAGCCGGCGTTCCCGGTCGGCGGCCTCGGCCTGGCAGACTGAGGTCCCGGCCCTTCCCGATCGGGGAAGGGCCGGTCCGGTCTCAGTGCCGGGGCAGCTCGGCGCGGCCGACGACCATGTGGTGCACTTCGTCGGGGCCGTCGGCGAAGCGCAGGTGGCGCACGTCGGTGTACATCTCGGCCAGCGGGGTCCATTCCGACAGGCCGGTCGCGCCGTGGATCTGGATCGCCTGGTCGATGATCTCGCAGACCTTTTCCGGCACCATGGCCTTGACCATGCTGACCCAGACGCGGGCCTCGCGGTTGCCCAGAACGTCCATCGCCTTGGCGGCTTTCAGCACCATCAGGCGCATGGCCTCGATCTCGATGCGGGCGCGGGAGACCAGCTCCAGGTTCTTGCCCAGCTGGATCAGCGGCTTGCCGAAGGCGACGCGGGTGGTGGCCCGCTTGACCATCAGGTCCAGGGCCCGCTCGGCCTTGCCGATCGAGCGCATGCAGTGGTGGATACGGCCCGGGCCGAGGCGCACCTGGCTGATCTCGAAACCGCGGCCCTCGCCCAGAAGGATGTTCTCCTGGGGCACCCGGACGTTGTTGAGCTTCAGATGCATGTGACCGCGCGGCGCGTGGTCATGACCGAACACATGCATGGGTCCGATGATCTCGACCCCCGGCGTGTCCATGGGGATCAGGATCTGTGATTGCTGGTACTGGGATGCGGCGTCCGGGCTGGTCTTGACCATGCAGATCATGATCTTGCAGCGCGGGTCGCCGGCGCCGGAGATGTAGTATTTCTCGCCATTGATGACCCACTCGCCGCCGATCAGTTCGGCCCGGGTGGCGATGTTCTTGGCGTCCGACGAGGCCACGCCCGGCTCGGTCATCGCGTAGCAGGAGCGGATCTCGCCATTCAGCAGCGGCTTGAGCCAGCGTTCCTTCTGCTCGGGCGTGCCGACCTTCTCGAGCACCTCCATGTTGCCCGTGTCCGGCGCCGAGCAGTTGAGGCTCTCGGAGGCCAGCGGGCTCTTGCCCAGCTCGACGGCGATATAGGCGTAGTCGAGATTGGTCAGGCCGCGGCCGATCTCGCTCTCCGGCAGGAAGAAGTTCCACAGGCCGGAGGCCTTGGCCTTGTCCTTGGCGGTCTGCAGCAGCTCCAGCTGACCTGGCGCCCAGCTCCAGCGGTCGGTCCGGTTTTCACCCAGCCGGAAGAACTCCTCGGTGATCGGCTCGACGTTCTCGGCGATGTGGCGCTTCACCGCCTCCATCAGCGGTTTGGCGGACTCCGACATGGCCAGGTTGTTGAGCTCAGCCTCGGCGTCGGGGCGGATGTCGACGATCTTGTTCATGGCGGTCTCCCGGATCTGCGCGCGAACGCCGCCATTGCGGCGCACCCGACTCTGCGTCAAACAGTTGTTTGACGACACCCTAGGAGTGGGCGCCGTGGGGTCAATGCAAATCTCGCGGTGGCCCGCCTTCGGACCCTGATCTAGGCTGCCGCGCGGACCTGCCGCCCGCCTCCGAATAAGGACGACGACCATGACCGACCAGCTGATCGAGACGTTCGAGGACGGGATCGCCACCCTGACCCTGAACCGGCCGGAGGCGCGCAACGCCCTGACCGGCGAGCTGCTGGCGGCCCTGTCCGCGGCCGCGCCGAGACTGGCGCTGGACCCCAAGGTCCGGGTCGTGGTCATCACCGGCGCGGGCGGCGCCTTCTGCGCCGGCGGCGATGTGAAGGGCTTCGTGGCCGACAAGGCTCCGGGCGAGGCGCCGACCTTCGACCAACGGGTCAACGGCCTGCGCAACGGCATGGATTTCAGCCGCTGGCTGCACGAGATGCCCAAGCCGACGCTGGCGGTCATTCCCGGGGCGGCGGCCGGCGCCGGCCTGTCGATCGCGCTCGCCTGCGACTATCGTATCGCGTCCGAGGACGCCAAGATGACCACGGCCTTCTCGAAGATCGGCGCGTCGGGCGACTACGGCGGCAGCTACTTCCTGACCAAGCTGGTGGGGTCGGCCAAGGCGCGGGAGTTGTACTTCACCGCCGACGTGATCACCGGCGCCGAGGCGGCGCGTCTGGGCGTGGTCAACCGCGCCGTCCCGGCCGCCGATCTCGCCCGCGAGGCCGCGGCCCTGGCCCGCCGGCTGGCCGACCTGCCGACCGTGGCCATCGGCTACATGAAGAAGAACCTCGCCATCGCCGAGCACGGCACGCTGTCGGAGACCATGGACGCCGAGGCGATCCACATGGTCCGCACCATGATGACCGAGGATCACAAGGCCGCCTCCCTGGCCTTCGTCGAAAAGCGCCCGCCGACGTTCCGCGGTCGCTGACGGCGACTGCCCGGCGCTTCAGGTCGCCCCGGACATCGGCGGAACGGCAAGCCGCCGGCTGACTCCATCCGCCGCGGTTTCAGCGCGCCGGGCGCGCCGCACCTCCAGCAAGCGGACGCCTCCGGCAAAAAAAGGAGCCGCCGAAGAACGGCGGCTCCAGGTCTTTGCGCAGGGAGAGCGGCCTAGAAGTTCATCCGGAGCCCCAGGCGGAACGTGCGGCCGAGCGGATCGGTCGTCATGGCGTCGTAGCCCTCGGGAAGCCGGGCCAGAGGCGGCTCCTGATCGGTGATGTTGGTGACCGCGAAGGTCAGCTTCACATCCCGCGGGAGTTCGATGACGGCGGCGAAGTCATGAAGGGCCGTCGCATCGATGTTGTAGCCGACGGCGGTCCTGGCCCACCGGGTGTCGCGGTACCCGGAGCTATAGCGCATCGACCAGCGCAGGTTCACCGGGCCCCGGTTGAAGTTGATGTAGGACTGGCTCTTCCACTCCGGCAGCGGGTGGGCGAGCGTCCCGGCGTTGAGCTTGCCGACCGCATCGAAGCCCGGGACATTGAGGCCCGCGACGTCGAAACGGTCGAACTGGTAGCTCATGGTGCGGTTGGCCGCCGTACCGATCGTCAGCTGCCCGCCGAAGATGTCGTCGAACCGGTAGCTGGCGCGGACGTCGATGCCGCTGAAGGTCATCGCCGGGCCGTTGATCCGCAGCAGCATGACCTTGGCCAGGTTGGCCGCGCTGCAGGCGCCGTTGAACACGAAGTGGTCGGCGAGGAACTGGGCGTCGACGGTGGCGCAGTTGTTCGCCCCGCCCGCCCCGTTCGGGAAGACGGCGCTGATGATGGCGTTCTGCGGCTCGGTGGTGAGGATGTTCTCCACATCGTAGCTGTAGAAGTCGACGCCGGCGTCCAGCCCCCCCGCCTGAACCAACAGGCCGATCGTGTAGGTGCTGGCGGTCTCGGGCTCGAGATCCGGGTTGCCCATGAGATCGAGCGCAGTCGCCCGGCCGAGGATGGTCGGGATCGAGGCCAGCGGGTTGGGGGCCAACGCGGTCAGCGGCGGCGCCCGGAAGGTTGTGCTGGCCGAGCCCCGGATCGCGAGCCAGTCCAGGACCTGCAGCTTGGCGCGAACCTGGGGATCGAACGTCCCGCCGCCGGCCGAGCCGTAGTCCTCATAGCGCGCGCCGAGGGTGACATCGAAGCTGTCGGTGACCGGCAGCGCCAGCTCGACAAAGCCGGCGTAGATGTCGGTGGTGATGTCGGTGGGGGCGAACGCGGCCGAGAGGCCCAGCGGGGTGTAGGGCGTCGGCGTACAGACGTCGGCGCCGGGAATATCCAGCGGCGAGTTCAGGCAGGGCACGCGCGTCCGATCCGCATACTCCGAGTCAGTCTCGTTGAAGGCGATCCGCCGCCACTGGAAGCCGGCCGCCCAGCGGATGTCGCCGCCCGGCAGGGTGAAGGCGCCAAGCGTCCCGTCGATGCCGAGGTTGAGCTCGGTCGTCTCGCTGGTCAGGAAGCGGGTCTGGGGGATCATCAGCCAGTCGGCCAGTTCCCGCGTGTGGGCCACCGCCGGGTTGTAGCCCGGGTTGCTCATCACGCCGTTGATCGGGGCGCTCTGGATCGCGTTCGACATCGGGTTCAGCCACAGACAGCCGGCGCTTCCCGGCGCGGCGGTCTGCCAGTTGCAGTCCGGACCACCCAGCCCCCTGAGGGCCAGCTCGATCTGGACGCCGGTGAAATCCCAGCCCTTCAGCTCGTGCTCATTGCGGCCGTAGGTGAGGTCGGCGTTCCAGTTCAGGCTGTCGCCGATCGATCCCGTCAGGCCGGCCGAGAAGCGATACTGCGTCTGGTCGCGGGTCTGGTAGGCCGGCGTCGACGGCCCGCCGAAGAACGGATTGCCGCCGAGCAGGTAGGGCCGCCACTGGCCGATGGGGATGAAGACGCCGGTCGTCCCCGCCGGGAACTGGCCGGGATTGGCGGCCGCATAGGCCGCCAGACCCGGGTTGTTGATCGGCACGAACCAGTTGCTGAACAGGCGCGGTGTGGTCCCGGCGATGTAGCTGGCCGGATTGATGTTGCCCGGAAGCACGGTCTCGGTGATCGGCTTGGGCTGGTTGAACGACGGCGGATAGTGGACGATCGTCTCGGCGCTCGACCAGGACCCCTCCAGATGCAGGTCGGTCGTGGGGGTCAGCGCATAGTTGAACTCGCCATAGAGCTGGTAGGTGTCGGCCGGCGCCACCAGGTCCTGCCAGAGCTGGACGTTGCTCACACAGAAGCCGACGAAGGGCTGGATCGCCCCCAGGGCGGAACACCCTACATCCACGGCTCTCGGGCCCGTGGCCGCCAGAACGCCGCCGGGACCGATCGGGCCGACAGGTATGAACTGGGACGGGTTGGTGGCGAAGTTCCAGCCGGCTTCCGGATTGACGCTGTAAGGAGGTGTGGACCACGGACGGTCCAGGACCTTCAACTGCGCGCGCGACTGGTAGGCCGCCGACAGCAGCACGTTCCAGCCCTCGCCGACCCGACCCCAGGTGGCGTCCAGGCTGTAGTCGCCTTCGGTGTCCTGGATCCAGGTGAAGTCCCCGCCGATCTCCAGGCCGTCGAAATCGCGCTTGGTGATGAAGTTGACCACGCCGGTCATGGCGTCGGAGCCGTAGGTCGTGGAGGCGGCGTCCTTCAGGATCTCGATCCTGCCGACCGCCGACATCGGAATGCTGCGGGTGTTCACGAACGAGCCGGACACCAGCGGCATCCGTCGGCCGTTGAGCAGGACCAGGTTCCGCTCGGGGCTGAGGCCGCGCAGGTTGATGCTCTCCGAGCCTTCGAAGCCCTGACCCTTGCCGGGCTGCGAGGAGTTGGAGTTGCCGATCGAGCCGGACGCCTCGGGCAGGGCGCGGATGACGTCCACGAGTGCGGGGGACCCCTGCGCTTCCAGTTCCTCCGAGGTCACGATGCGCAGCGGCAGGGCGTCGGCCTGGCGGGCGGTCAGCAGGCGCGAGCCGGTGACGACGATGGCGTCGACTTCCGGCGCCTCGGTCTCGGCGGCGGTCGCCGGGCTGGACAAGGCGGCGGCGGCGATGGCGGCGGCGATCGCGGTGCCGCAAAGATAGGTCAGTCTCATGGTGTTCCTCCCCCGGCCGTGACGCATTGCTTTGCTTTCTTGGCCTCCGTTGATCGTCAGCGGACGGGGCGCGGCGAGCAAGTCGCCCGGCATGGACACGAAACATCGTAAGCCACTGATACTGCTATTATTTTCAGACTTGTATCAGGTCGTTTTCGGAACGGACTAGCCGGTGAATCCGCACACGGTCCGCTGCCTTCGCGGCCATGAATAGTGAGGACCGGGACGATCGTTCGCTCAGGAGTAGCCGTGTCCAACCCCTCGCCCTGGCCCGGGAAGATCGGCCGCACCTACAGAGAGTCCTCACCCTGGCTCGAGCCGCCCGTGCGGCCTTCCACAACGGCTCCGAACGTGGTGGTCATCGTGCTGGACGACGTCGGCTTCGCGCAGCTCGGCTGCTATGGCTCAACCATCGAGACGCCGCACATCGACGCCCTGGCCGCTGGCGGCCGCCGCTATACTGGCTTTCACACCACCTCGATGTGCTCGCCGACGCGGGCGTCGCTGCTGACGGGCCGGAACCACCACGCCGTCGGCATGGGCATGATCGCCGACATGTGCACGGGCTTCCCCGGCTATCAGGGCCAGGTCGGCAAGGACTCGCCGACCATCGCCGAGATGCTGCGTCCGGCTGGGTACGGCACGTTCGCCACCGGCAAATGGCATCTGACCCGCGCGCGGGACATGACCGCCGCCGGCCCGTTCGAGCAGTGGCCGCTCGGCCGAGGCTTCGAGCGCTACTACGGCTTCCTCTATTCGCTGGTCGACCAGTGGCACCCGGAACTGGTCGCCGACAATCACTTCATCCCGACGCCGAACCGCCCCGGGTACCACCTCAGCGAAGACCTGGTCGACCAGACCATCGGCATGATCCGCGATCAGCAGGCGGGACGCCCGGACCAGCCCTTCTTCGCCTATCTCGCCTTCGGCGCCTGCCACTCGCCGCACCAGGCGCCGCGCCCCTTCATCGACAAGTATCGCGGCCGGTTCGACGAAGGCTGGGACGTGATGCGGGAGCGATGGCACGCGCGGCAGATCGCGCTGGGGGTGATCCCGCCCGATGCCGTCCTGACCGAGATGAACCCGGGCGTGCGTCCGTGGGCCGACATGACCGATGACGAACGGAGGCTGTGCGCCCGCCACCAGGAGGTCTTCGCCGGCTTCCTCGATCACACCGACGCGCAGATCGGCCGTCTGACCGACTGGCTCAGGTCACGCGATCTGCTCGACAACACCCTGCTTGTCGTCCTGTCCGACAACGGCGCCACGGCCGAGGGCGGGCACTTCGGAGACATAAACCTGCGGCGGTACATCCAGATTCTGGAAGAGTCGTTTGAGGAAAAGCTGGCGAAGATCGACGATCTGGGCAGCGACCGCCTGTGGAACAACTACCCGGCCGGTTGGGGCCACGCGGGAAACACCCCCCTGAAGTGGTTCAAGATGCACACCCACGGCGGCGGCGTCCGCGATCCGTTGATCCTGCACTGGCCGGCGCGGATCAAGGACGGCGGCGAGATCAGCCACCAGTTCTGCCACTGCTCGGACATCGCCCCGACGATCCTCGAGGCCTGCGGCGTGCCGGCCCCGGAGGCGACCCCGGGCGGCCCGCTACAGCCGCTGACCGGCACGAGCCTGGCCTACACCTTCGACGAACCGCACGCGCCCACCCGCAAGCCGATCCAGTACTTCGAACTGATGGGGCATCGCGGCGTCTGGGCCGATGGCTGGAAAGCGGTCACCCACCACGTCGAGGGCGCCGACTTCGACGAGGACGTCTGGGAGCTTTACCACCTCGACTCCGACTTCTCCGAAGCCCGCGATCTGGCGGTCGAGCATCCCGAAAAGCTGCGGGAACTCATCGCCCTGTGGTGGCGGGAAGCGGAGGCAAATCACGTGCTGCCGCTGGATGATCGCAACCGCGAGCGGATCGGGCTCACCTACTGGGGTCCGCCTCGCCGGCGCTGGCGCTTCGAGCAAGGGATGAACCGGGTCTCGGGCTACGCGGCGCCATCGGTGGCCAATCGCTCCTACCGGATAGTCGCCGATGTGGATCTGTCGCAGGATACCGAGGGGGTGATCCTGTCGGTCGGCGGCCAAGCGGGCGGCTATGTACTGTTCATCCAGGACGGTCGGCTCGTGCACGAGTATGTCGGCCCGGACCGACGATGGACCCTCGAGTCGGTTTCGCCCCTGCCGCCGGGTCGGCGCCGGGTGACGTTCGAGTTCCGCAAGACCGGCCGATGCGCCGGCGTCGCGAGCCTGCTCTGCGACGACGCGGTCCTGGCCACGGGTGAAATGCAGGGCATGTGGCCAGCCGGACCAACGGCCGGCGGCGTCTGCTGCGGCTACAACGAGGCCAGCCCCGTCAGCGACCGCTACGTGCGCCCCTACGCCTTCACCGGCGCCATCCATGATGTCGTAGTGGAGTCGGCCGACGACTTCGCCAACGACCCCGCGCTCGCCACGCACATGGCGTTGGCCGAGGACTGAGCCACTCTACGCGTCGTCGGGCTTTCCGGCCAAGGCGCCCAAAGCCTTGGCTCGGAACTCGGTCGGCGTCAGGCCCGTCTCGCGCTTGAAGGCCCGGTTGAACGGGGCGAGCGACTGGAAGCCGCTGTCGATCGCGATCGTCGAGATCGGCACCGGCGCCTGCTCGGGATCGGCCAGCGCATCGCGCGCCTCATCGATCCGCCACTGACCGACAAAGGCGTTGAAGTTGCGATAGCCCAGTCCCTGATTAAGCAGGTGCCGTAGCCGGTGCTCGGGCACCCGAAGCTGCTGGGCCAGGAAGGAAATCCGCAGGTTCGGAGTGCGGTAGAGCCGCTCCACCCGCATTAGCCGGTCAAGCTGGGCGGCCAGGGACTTTTCCGCCGACGTCAGCGGCGCAACCGGCTCGTTGCGGGACTGGCTGTTGGGGTGGGCGCTCTTGGCCTGGCCAAACAGTTCGGGCCCGGCCTGACCGAACACGATGATCCCCAGCAGGCTGCTGCCCAGAAGTGTGAAGGCAGCGAACAGCGATGGCTGGCGGGGCGCGAACGTGAACAGCTCCATGGTCTGCACGAAGGCGACCCCGATCGAATAGAGGCTCGCGAAGATGTAGAGCGGGGTGACGATCAGCCGCCGCCGCTCGACCAGGTCGCTGCTCCAGCTGCGCACCACGATGACCAGCACATGGAACATCAGGCCGACGGTGATGAAGTTGTGGAACAGCCACAGTGGGCGGGCGATGTCCGGCGGGCTGAACTTGGCCACCACCGCGTTTATGAGCACCACGGCGAGCGGGATGATCTTCCGCCAGTCGAACCTGCGCGATTCCTGGAAGAACTCCGTGACGAAGATCCAGGTGAGGCTCGCCCCGACCACGGACGGAAGGTCGACGACGAGGTACCACAGGCCCAGCGGCGCCATGGCCGGCGGAAACTGGGCGATCACGTGCGCCGTCTTCGAGAGGTAGCTCAGCGAGCCGCTGATGCGGCTCGGCGTACGCAGGGATCTTGCAATCACGATCGCCGTCGCAAGGTACAGGCCGGCCGCGACGCCGCGTACGATGCTCTCAAACAGCAGACTGGACTCACTCATCCGGTCGTCGCCCTTCCCCTGCCCTCAGCGCCGGACTCTTGTTGAACCGGACCCGCGATCCCGATGGCGTGTCGACCATGGGCGCCGGTCAGGTCGGCCGTCAATCGGATCGACCCGCGCCACGACGGGGACCGGACCGCATGCCTGTCCACAGCGGGGTGACCATGCGTCGCGACAGCGTCGGGCACAACCCGGCCCGACGCCCGTACCCCATTGTTTTCCCGCACTTTTTCATATTTCGACAAGTCGATTTCGAAGCCGATCAGCCGTCTCCGGGAAACGGCTTGCCAGCCTGTGTCCCCGCCAATCATCTGACGACAACGGCTCGCCAAGGCGGCGCTTCAGCGGGATTTGCTCATCGCGCTCCTCGGACCCGGCCCACGCTCAGGACCCTTTCGGACAGACCATGCCGGACCAGTTTGATTTCATCATCGTCGGAGCCGGCTCCGCGGGCTGCGTGCTCGCCAACCGCCTCACAGAGTCCGGCAAGCATCGCGTGCTGCTGCTCGAGGCCGGCGGCTCGCACAAGCGGCTGATGATCGACATGCCGGCCGGCCTGGGCCACGTGTTCTACGACCCCAAGGTCAACTGGTGCTACATGGCCGAGCCCGACCAGCAGATGGGGGGGCGCACCGACTTCTGGCCTCGCGGACGGGTGCTGGGCGGGTCCAGCTCCATCAACGGCATGGTCTACATCCGCGGCCAGCGCGAGGACTTCGACGACTGGGCGGCGCTCGGCAATACCGGCTGGGGCTTCGACGATGTCCTGCCCTACTTCCGGCGGTCCGAGGACAACGACCTTGGCGAGTCCGACCACCACGCCGTCGGCGGCCCGTGGCGGATTTCCGGCATCCAGGGTCGTCAGTCACCGGTGGTGGACCGGGCGATGGAAAGCGCCAGGGCGCTCGGCTATCCCGACAATCCGGACTTCAACGGCCCCCGCCAGGACGGCGTCGGACTCTACCAGTTCAGCATCCGGGACGGACGGCGGACCAGCAACGCCCGCGCCTTCCTCGACCCGGCCATGCGCCGCCGAAACCTTACCGTGGTGACCAACGCCCAGACCCGGCGGATCCTGTTCGACGGCCGGCGGGCGATCGGCGTGGAGTACAGCCACAAGGGTCGACTGGTAACCGCCAGCTGCCGGGCGGAGGTGCTGGTCGCCGCTGGATCGATCAACTCGCCGATGCTGCTCCAGCAGTCGGGCGTCGGGCCCGGCGGGCTGCTGCAGCTGCACGGGATTCCGGTCGTCGCCGACAGCCCGGCGGTCGGCGAAAACCTCCAGGATCATGTGTTCACCGGCTTCTCCTACAAGGTGAAGCTGCCGACGCTGAACGACACCTACAAGACGCTGCCCCGCCAGATCCTGGCCGGCATCCGGTGGGTGCTGACCCGGACAGGGCCCCTGAGCCTGGGCATCAACCAGGGCGGCGCCTTCGTCAGCACCCGCCCCGGCGAAGCCCGACCCGACACCCAGCTCTACTTCTACCCCCTCAGCTTCGGCGCAGCGCCCGACGGCAAGCCCAAGTCGCTGCATCCCCATCCGTTCAGCGGCATGACCATGAACGCCAGTCCCTGCCGGCCGGAGAGCCGCGGCCACATCCGCATCCGCTCCGCCGACCCGGACGCGCCGCCGATCATCCACCGCAACTACCTGGCCACCCCCAATGACGTGCGGGTGATGGTCGACAGCCTGCGGATCGTCGACACCATCGCCCGCACCCGCCCGCTGGCCGACATCATCGAGTCGCCGGTCTATCCGCTCGGCGATCCGCCCACCGACACCCAGCTCGAAACCTGGGCCCGGCAGACCGGCCGCACGACCTATCACCCGACCAGCACCTGCATGATGGGCGTCGACCCGCGCACCTCGGTCGTCGATCCGCGCCTGAAGGTCCACGGAATCGAGGGCCTGCGGGTCATCGACGCCTCGATCATGCCGCTCATCGTCTCCGGCAACACCGCCGCCGCCGCCACCATGATCGGCGAAAAGGGCGCGGACCTCGTCCTCGCCGACCACGCCTAGCTCTCGTCAGGAACCTCCGACATGCCCGCGTCTCCGAAGATCACCGCCATCGACACCCTCGCCTGCGACGCCGGCTGGCGGAACTACTACTTCGTCAAGATCAGCACCGACGAAGGCGTCACCGGTTGGTCCGAGTATGACGAGGGCTTCGGCAATCCGGGCATCGCCGCCATCATCCAGCAGATCACGCCACGGCTGATCGGCCAGTCGGTCATGGACCACGAGAAGATCTTCGCCCTGCTGCAGAACGCCATGCGGCCGGCGCTGGGCGGCCTGATCGGCCAGGCCATGGGCGCGATCGAGAACGCGCTGCTCGACGCCAAGGGCAAGGCGCTGGGCGTCTCCTGCGCCCAGCTGCTGGGCGGCAAGGTGCGGGATCGCGCGCCGGTCTACTGGTCGCACTGCGGCACCTGGCGCATCAGCCGCAAACCGCACTACCTGCCGATGATCGAGACCCGCGATGATGTGGTTTCGCTCGGCCGGGAAGTCCGGGACAAGGGCTTCAAGGCGCTGAAGACCAACGTCTATCGCTATGTCGACGGCAAGCCGGTGGGCTGGGCGACCGGCTTCGGCGTTCCCTTCGAGCCGGGGCTGAACGTCGATCGCAAGGTGACGCGAGGCATCGTCGACCACATCGCCGCCCTGCGCGAGGGCGCGGGTCCCGACGTCGAGATCCTGCTCGATCTCAACTTCAACGCCCGCCCCGAAGGCTATCTGGAGCTGCTGCGCGCCCTGGCCGACACCGAGCTGATGTGGATCGAGCTCGACACCCTGAACCCCAGGGCGCTGGCCTCGATCCGCCGGCACAGCCATCACCCGATCGCGTCCTGCGAGACCCTGGTGGGCCCGGCGGCCTTCGTGCCCTTCTTCGCCGAACAGGCCATGGACGTCGCCATTGTCGACCTGCTCTGGAACGGCGCCTGGCAGTCGATGAAGATCGCCGCCATGGCTGACGCACACGACGTCAACGTCGCGCCGCACAACTTCTACGGCCACCTGGCGACGATGATGAACGCCCAGTTCGCCGCGGCCGTGCCCAACCTGCGGATCATGGAGACCGACATCGACCGCCTGGCCTGGGACGACGAGCTGTTCACCCACGCGCCGGTGTTCGAGGACGGCTGCATCGTCATCTCCGACCGCCCGGGCTGGGGCACCGAGCCGATCGAGGAGGCGCTGCGCCGCTATCCCCCGAACACGCATCTGAACCCGGTCGGCCTGATCACCCACGGCCGCAAGGCGCCCTGACCCTCCCCAGCCCGACCCCAGGCGGCCATCGCGGCCGCGGCGCCGACCAGGAATGCGAATGACCGACTCTTCCGCCGCCGTCGCAGAGGTTCCTCTGCGCAGATCGACCCGGTTTTTCTACGGCCTGGGCGGCGTCGCGCTGGGGCTGAAGGACAACGGCTTCTCGTACCTGCTGCTGATCTACTACAATCAGGTGGTCGGGCTGCCGGCCGCCAAGGTCGGGCTGGCGATCATGATCGCCTTGGTCATCGACGCGATGATCGATCCGCTGATCGGCCAGCTGTCGGACAACCTCCATTCCCGCTGGGGGCGCCGACACCCGTTCATGTACCTGTCCGCCATCCCGGTGGCGGTCACCTACCTGATGATCTGGATGCCGCCGAGCGGCTGGTCCGAGAACGCGCTCTTCGCCTACCTCGTGTTCACCGCCCTGCTGGTGCGGACCTTCCTGGCGATGTTCGAGATCCCCAGCGCCGCCCTCGCGCCGGAGCTGACCAGCGACTACCACGGCCGCACCAAGCTGATGGCGTTCCGCGCCCTGTTCATCTGGTACGGCGCGCTGATCATGACGCTGCTGACCTTCCAGGTCTTCCTCAAGCCGAGCGCAGAGTACGCCACCGCCCAGCTGAACCCGGCCGGCTACACCCTCTATGGCGTCACCTCGGCGGCGGTGATGCTGATCGTAATCCTGGCGTCGGCGCTCGGCACCCACAGGGAGATTCCCCGGCTCCGCAAGCCGCCGGTGAGAGCGTTGTCGGTCGGCCAGACCTTCCGGGAAATCTTCGAGGCGGTGACCAATCGCTCGCTGGCCCCGCTGATGATCTCGGGCATCTTCAACGCCATGAGCTACGGGCTGACCGTGGCGCTCAATCTCTACTTCAACACCTTCTTCTGGGGGCTGGGCGCAGCGCAGATCTCCTTCTTCGTCTTCGCCCAGTTCATCTCCTCGGCGGCGGCGGTCACCCTGGCGACGCCGCTTTCGAAGGCCCTGGGCAAGCGCAACGCCGCCATTCTCAGCAAGGTGCTGGCCTTCGGCATCGGCACCGCGCCCATCATCCTGCGGCTGCTGGGTCTGTTTCCGGAGAACGGGCATCCCGCCCTCCTGCCGCTCCTCTGGGTCCAGGCCATGGTCTCGGTCACCTTCGCCAGCATCGCCGCGGTGCTGCACTCCTCGATGATCGCCGACGTGGTCGAGGAGACGGAGGTGAAGAACGGCCGCCGGTCGGAAGGGCTGTTCTTCGCGGCCAACATCTTCGTGGCCAAGGCCGTCTCCGGCGTGGGCATCTTCGCCTCGAGCATGGTGCTGCTCGCCATCGGCTTTCCGGATAACGCCAAGCCCGGCGAGGTCGGCGAGGAGGTGATCCGCAACCTGGGTCTGACCTACATTCCGGCTCTGGCGGCGACCTATCTCGTCGCCATCGGCGCCCTGACCTTCTTCCGCATCACGCGGGCCAGCCACGAAGCCAACCTCGCCCGTCTCGCGGAGCGCCCGGGCGGCTGACCGGGCGCGGCGCCCGCTTGCCCTGAGATGGTCACCGCCTCCCGCACGGAGCGCGATCGCCCGGACTGACTGGAGGCGGGGCAGGTTGAGGCTGACTCGTCTCGGCAAGGCGACGAGGGCGAGGCTCCAGGGGTATTTCCGCAACGCCGACGCAACGACATGACGAACCTCGAACTTTGGCGGAGCAGCGCTGTCGCGGGTTCGTTGGTGATCCCTGGGGCCACGGCCGCCGATGATGCGGCCGGGTCCACATCGGAAACACGGAGCCGCGGCCCGCCATGAGACGGGCCGCGGCGACGTCAGTTCACCGGCTCGATGGGCGGGACCAGCAGACTCGACTGCCGGTAGGCCGTCACCAGGTCGGCCGTCGGCATATAGATGCGCATCGTCAGCTTGAAGTCGCCGCTGGCCGGCGACGGCAGCCAGTTGCGGTTGCGCGCGCCGCCCGGGGCCGTGGGCTGGACGTAGATGTCCACCGAGCCGTCGGGGTTGCGGACCAGGTCGTCGCGGCTGCCCAGGGCGTAGCGGTCCAGCGGGTTGTCGATGAACTGGAAGCGCTGCGCGTCGTAGAGGGTGAGCGACCAGAAGCCGAGGGTGTCGGTCCGCGGAATGTCGGTCGCCTTGAAGTGCAGGCGATAGGCCCTGCCGCCCTTCAGCGCCTGCCCGTCGGCCGCGAAGAAGTTGTTGAAGTAGAGGGCTTCCTCCGGATCATTGCCCATTAGCCCGACCAGCGCGTTGCCCGCGCGGGTGGGATAGTCGAAATCGTTGGCCAGGGCCGCCCGGTTCGCGGTCCAGCCGGTTGCGGTTGGCGTTCCGCGCGTCCGCCGGATCAGGTCTATCACCTGCGGCCCCGCCCTCTCGGCTCGCAGCACGCCCGCCCGCGTCGCCGGATCGAGCCTGGCGGGGTCAAACGGCTTTCCGGGAACGAGGCCGATGCGGCGCATCATCGCCAACATGCCGACGTGCTTCGCGGGCGGCGGATTCTCGGTCATCAGGTCGGCGACCAGCCGGAAATAGGCGAAGTCACCCTCGTAGGAATTCCGCGCGCGAACCGCCGGCGCCGGCGGAGCCATGCCGCTTGGGCCGTCGCGCCAGTCGGCGAGCGCCGTCAGCGACATCGCCGCCTGGTAGCGGCGAACGGCGGGAAGGTCGGCCTGGCCATGCACGGCGATGCGGACCGCCACGGAAGTCAGGTTGGTGGGCATCCGCGCCACGGCCACGCCGTTCGGCAGCTCGCCCTGCCAGCCAGGACCGACGAAGGCGATGTCCAGCGCCTGACCGCCGTTGACCCGCGTCGAATACAGGTACGGCTGGTTCTCGATATAGGCGTCGGCGATCTGGACGGACACGTAGCGGTCCGTAATCGCGGGCATGCGCAGGACGATCGGCCCCATGCTCAGATCGAGCGCGATACCGGTGTAGACCGTGTCGTTGTTGGGGCTGTAGGGCAGGTCGCCGCTGGCGCTGGCCAGCCGCGTCATATGTCCGAGCTGGTTGATCGGGGCCGCCGGCTCGCCCGCGACGGGCTCGGCAAGGCGCTCCCGGCGCAGCCGCTCGCGTTCGGTGACAATGAGGGGGAAGGTGAAGACGTAGGCCTGAAGCGCATAGGCGTAGGCCAGCTCCTCGCGCGCGGCGGCGTCGGCGGCCGCGGTCGCCGCCGGGGGCGGCGAAGGCTGGCCGAGGGCGGAGGTCAGCGGCAGGGCAACGGCGATCGCGACGCCGACCATCAGCGCGGCCCGGCGGCGGCGCTGTGCTTCGGGCGGACGGGAATGGGTCATGGGGCTCCTCCGATCGACCCTGTCTGGCCGGGTCGTTTGCGATGTTAGTCTTGACCCCGGTCGTGAGGATCGATTTGACTTTTCGCGCCATGCGTCTTCGTCCCCGCAGCGCCGCGCTCAGCGCGATCGCCGGACTCGTCGCCGAGCTCGGCCACGATCCCGCGCCCGTCATGGCGGCGGTCGGCTTCGACCCTGCCGATACCGGGGAGAACCGCCTGCACCCTCACGCCTTTCAGTCGGCGCTGGGTCTCGCGTCCGGACTGACCGGGCGCGAGGACTTCGGCCTGACGCTGGCCCGGCGCCGGACGATGGACGCCTTCGGCGATCTGGCGCCCTTGCTCGCCAGCGCGCCGTGCGTCGGCGACGCGCTGGCGCAGCTCCTGCGTCTGCTGCCCCATCTGCAGGATGGCGGCGTCCGGGCGAGCGTCGAACGCGACCGGGACGAGGCGATGCTGGTCGGCCAGGTGGTGCTGGCCGATCCGCCCGCCCTCGAACAGCAGCTCGATCACCTGGCCGGCGCGGCGGTCGTGCTGCTTCGCGGCCTGTCCCGGCCGGACTGGTCGCCGGACGCCGTCTACCTCGCCCGCCGTCGCCCCCGGTCCGCAGCGGCGTACGAGACCTTTTTCGGCGCACCGGTCCTGTTCGGCCAGGAAACCATGGCGGTGGTCTTCAGGGCCGAGTTGCTGGAACGGCCCGTGGCCCACGCCAATCTCGCGCTCAACCGGTTGCTCTTCGAACACCTGGCCGGGCGGGTGGGATCGACGGCGGTCGGTCTGGCGGATCGGGTGCGGGACCGCATATGGCGTGGCCTCGGCGAAGGCTGGCGGGGCGAGGCTGGCGTGGCGGCCGAGCTTGGGGTGTCGCCCCGCACGCTCCAGCGCCGCCTCGCCCTGGAGGGTCGGTCGTTCCGCGGCCTGGTCGAGGAGGTTCGCATCGCCCTGGCCCGTCGGCTCATCCGTCATTCGGACGCCCGGCTCGGCGACATCGCCCTGGCCCTCGGCTACGCCGATCCGGCGATCTTTACCCGCTTCTTCCGCCGCCACACTGGTGAAACCCCCAGCGCCTGGCGCCGCCGCCAGTCAAGCGCCCCGGCCGGGGACGACGTATAGTCTACGGCCTGGCGGTGGGAGCCGTCGGAGCTCTGCTGCTCTCCGCCCCGGGAGGCCTGCCGCGCTGGGTGCCGCCTGACCCGTTCCGCCCCGCAACGCGACGTTCTTTGGCGCGGGGGACTGTCCGGACCGCCCTCCGCGCCCTACAGACTCAGGCATGCCCCAGCCGCCCTCGTCCCAGCCCGTCGACGCCGCGATGCTCTCCATCCGCGGTCTCAGCCGATCCCTGCCCGGCGGAAGGGTGCTGTTCTCCGGCCTGGACCTGGACATCGCCCGGGGAGAGCTGGTGGCGATCATGGGCGAGTCGGGGGTTGGCAAGTCGACGCTGCTGAACGTGGTCGCCGGCCTGGACCAGGCCGACGCCGGAACCGTCAGCATTGACGGGACCATGCTTTCCGCCTTGGACGACGACGGGGCCACCCTGTTGCGCCGCGACCGCATCGGCTTCGTGTTCCAGGCCTTTCACGTGCTGCCCCACCTGACCCTGGCCCGCAACGTGGCCCTGCCGCTGGTGCTGGGCCATGGCGATCCGGCCGAGGCCACCCGGCGGGCCGAGGCCATGCTGGCCGATGTCGGCCTGCCCGGCAGAGGCGGCGACTATCCGCGCCAGCTGTCCGGCGGCGAGCTGCAGCGGGTGGCCATCGCCCGCGCCCTCATCCATCGCCCTGCCCTGATCCTCGCCGATGAGCCGACCGGCAACCTCGACCCGGAGACCGCCGACCGGATTCTGGGCCTGCTGACCGCCCAGGTGCGGCAGGCGGGCGCCGCGGCCCTCATCGTCACCCATTCGGAGAAGGCGGCGGCCGCCGCCGACCGGGCGCTGCGTCTGACCCACGACGGGCTGGTCCCTATAGATCCGCCGACGGGCGCGGCTGCATGAGCGCCGGGCGTTCGGGCCGGATCAGCCTGCCGGCCATGATCTGGCTGATCCTGGGCGAGTGGCGCACCCAGCCTGTGCGGGTGGCGACCGCCGCCATCGCCATCGCCGTGGGCGTCGCGCTCGGATTCGGCGTCCATCTGATCAACGCCTCCGCCCTGACCGAGTTTTCCCGGGCCATCGCGGCGGTTAATGGCGACGCTGATCTGCAGGTGGCCTCGGTGTCACCGGCGGGATTCGACGAGGCTCTCTACCCCCGGCTGGCGCGCGTCGCCGGGGTGGCGCGGGCCAGTCCCGTGGTGCAGCTGACCGCCGCCATCCCCGGCGACAGTCAGGGCCTGACCCTGATCGGGCTGGACATCTTCCGCGCCGCCGCCGTCACGCCCGGCCTGCTCGGCCGGCCCGATCCCGCGCCTCAAGGCGCCTCGGGCGGCGGCAGTGGTCTTGGCGACGCCGGGGCGGTGTTCGACGAAATGGCGGTCTTCCTGTCGCCCAGCCTGCGCCAGGCCGTCGAGGCTGGGCCGGGCGGGCGCGAGGCCGGGGCCCGGGGCGCGGTTCTGTCGCTGTCGGCGGCCGGGCGCACCGTCCCCGTCACCGTGGCCGGGACCCTGCCCGGCGTGGCGGAAGGCCGGCGGATCGCGGTCATGGACATCGCCGCCGTCCAGTGGCGCTTCGGACAGCTGGGCCGGCTGCAGCGGGTGGACCTGAAGCTGGCCGCCGGAGCGGACCGCGACACGGTCGAGGCCGCCATCGCCAGGATCCTGCCGCCCGAGGCCGAACTGGTGACCCGCGAGAGCCAGTCGCGGCGCAGCGACAGCCTGTCCCGGGCCTATCGGGTCAACCTCAACATGCTGGCCCTGATGGCGCTGCTGACCGGCGGTTTCCTGGTGTTTTCGGCCCAGTCGCTGTCGGTCGCGCGGCGGCGCTCGCAGTTCGCCCTGCTGCGGGTGCTGGGAACGCGCCGCGACGCGCTGCTGATCCAGGTGCTGATCGAAGGCGCCGTGGTCGGGGCGGTAGGCGCCCTGATGGGCCTGGGCCTGGGCGTGCTGCTGGCCGACACCGCCCTGCGGCTGCTGGGCGGCGACCTCGGCGGCGGCTATTTCAGCGGCGGCCAGCCGGTCCTGGTCTTCGCGCCGGTGGCGGCGGTGGTGTTCTTTGGACTGGGTCTGCTGTGCGCCATCGGCGGCAGCCTGCTGCCGGCGCGGGAGGCTTCGCGAGCCCAGCCGGCCGTGGCCCTCAAGAACGTCGGCGACGCGGTCGATCCCTCGACCCGGCCGGCCATCGGCCCGGCCCTGGGGCTGCTGCTGGCCGGCGGCGCCTGCGCCTTCGGGCCGGCCATCGGCGGGCTGCCGATCCTGGGCTATGCCGCCATGGCGTTGCTGCTGGCCGGCGGCGTGACGGCCATGCCCTGGCTGGCGCGCGCCCTGCTGTCGCCGCTTCAGGGCGCCCGGTTCGCCGCGCCCTCGACGGAACTGGCCGTTCGCAGGCTCTGGGGCGCGCCGTCGCAGGCGGCGGTCGCCCTGTGCGGCATCGTCGCCTCCACCAGCCTGATGATCGCCATGGCGGTGATGGTCTCCAGCTTCCGTGGTTCGGTGGACGACTGGCTGGGCCAGGTGCTGCCGGACGATCTCTACATGCGGCTTGCCGAACCCACCGGTTCAGAGGGCCTGGACCCGGTCGGACAGGCCCGGCTGGCGACCGCGCCCGGTGTGGCGTCGGTGACCTTCACCCGCTCTCTGCCGCTGCGGCTCAGCCCTGAGACGCCGTCCGTGGCCCTGGTGGCCCAGCCGATCCGCCGCGAGGACCCGGGGGCCCGCCTGCCAATGATCGGCGCGCCACGCCCCATCCCGGCCGGCGCCACGCCGGTCTGGCTGTCGGAGCCGGCGGCCTGGATCCACGGCAAGCGGGCCGGCGACTGGATGACGCTGCCCATCGCCGGCGGCCAGCGGGTGTTCGTCGCCGGACTGTGGCGCGACTACGCCCGCCAGAACGGGGCCGTGGTCCTGACCAGCGAGGACTACAGCCGGCTGACCGGGGACGCCCGGCGCGCCGAGGCGTCCATCGCCTTGGAGCGCGGCGCGGACATCGCCGCCGTCACCGCCGCCCTGAGGGCCGCTCTGCCGCCCGATCTGGCGGCCCGAGCGCAGTTCGCCCGGCCCGGGGAAATCCGCGCCATCGCCCTTGGCCTGTTTGATCGCAGCTTCGCCATCACCTACGTGCTGGAGCTGGTGGCCATCCTGGTCGGCCTCGCCGGCGTGGCGGCGACCGTCTCGGCCCAGACCCTGGCCCGGACCAAGGAGTTCGGGATGCTGCGCCATATCGGGGTTCGACGCGGCCAGATCACCGCCATGCTGGCGCAGGAGGGCGCGCTGCTGGGCGCCGTCGGCGTCACGGCCGGCCTGACCCTGGGACTGGTGATGAGCCAGGTGCTGATCCACGTGATCAATCCCCAGTCCTTCCACTGGACCATGGAGACCCGGTTGCCCTGGGTCGTGTTCGCCGTGGTGACAGCCGCGTTGATCAGCGCCTCGGCCGGCGCCGCCTTGCTGGCCGGACGACGGGCGCTGTCGATGGACGCGGTCCGGGCCGTGCGGGAGGACTGGTGATACGGGTGGTGCTGCGAACGGCCGGGCTGCTGCTGGCGGCCGTCCTGCTCGCCGCGGCGGGCGGCGATGTGCGGGTGGCGCCGGTCTATGCGCCGGTGACCGCCGGAGCGCCCCTCGCCTTTCCGCGCGATCACGGCGCCCACCCGGCCTTCCGCACAGAGTGGTGGTATGTGACCGGCTGGGTGCAGACCGGGGACGGCAAGCCCATGGGCTTCCAGGTCACCTTCTTCCGCACCCGGCCCGATGTCGACCAGGCCAACCCCAGCGCCTTCGCCGCGCGCCAGGTGCTGTTCGCCCACGCGGCCCTGGCCGATCCGGCGGTCGGTCGGTTGCTGCACGATCAGCGCGTCGCCCGGGCGGGCTTTGGCCTTGCCGAGGCCTCGGAGACCGACGGCAGGGTGGTTATCGATGACTGGTCGCTTCGCCGGGGCGGCGACGACCGCTGGCGAACCCGGGCGGGCGGCGCGGACTTCGCCCTGGACCTGATCTTCGCCCCCACCCAGCCGCCGCTGCTGCAGGGACAGGCGGGCTTCAGCCGCAAGGGCCCCGCGGCGGGCCAGGCCAGCTACTACTACAGCCTGCCGCAGATGGCGGTCAGCGGCACGGTCACCCGGGGCGGCAAGGCGCAGAAGGTCACCGGCAGGGCCTGGCTGGACCGCGAATGGTCCTCGACCTTGCTGGACCCGACCGCCGTTGGCTGGGACTGGGCCGGGATCAACCTGCCGGACGGCGCGGCCCTGACCGCCTTCCAGGTCCGGGACGCCGCCGGACAGCCGGTCTGGGCCGGCGGATCCTGGCGGCGGGCCGATGGCCGGCTGACCACGCTTGGCCCCGGCGATGTCAGCTTCCGCACCCTGCGGCGCTGGCGGTCACCCCGCACCAGGGCGCTCTATCCAGTGGAACAGGCGATCACGGTGCGGCTGCCGGAAGGCGAGCGCACCCTGACGCTCAAACCGCTTTTCGACGACCAGGAACTGGACAGCCGCGCCGGCGGCGGCCCGGTCTACTGGGAAGGCGCGGTGTCGGACGGCGCCGCCCGGGGCTACCTGGAGCTGACCGGCTACTTCGAGAAACTGAGCCTCTGACAAGGCCGCGCGACGCGTGACCGCGAGCTTTGTCTGGCGACGGGGGTCGTCGGAGGTCCCAAGGCTGGCGTTCGCCCCGCGCCCGGGCTAGCAGACCGCCCCATGATCCGCCTCGACAACATCTCCAAGCAGAACGGCCACCAGATCCTGTTCATCGAAGCTTCGATGAGCGTCCAGAAGGGCGAGAAGGTCGGGCTGGTCGGGCCGAACGGCGCCGGCAAGACGACGATCTTCCGCATGATCACCGGCCAGGAGCAGCCCGATGACGGTCTGGTGGTGATCGATCCGGGCATGACGATTGGCTACTTCAGCCAGGATGTCGGCGAGATGTCCGGCCAGAGCGCGGTCGCCGCCGTCATGGATGGCGTCGGCCCCGTCAGCGCCCTCGCCGCCGAGATGTCGACGCTTGAGGCCGCCATGGTCGACCCCGACCAGGCCGACCGGCTGGACGCCGTCATGGAGCGCTACGGCGAGGTGCTCGAGCGCTTCCAGGAGCTGGACGGCTATGCGCTGGATGCCCGGGCGCGCGAGGTGCTGGCCGGCCTGAGCTTCAGTCAGGAGCGCATGGACAGCGACGTCGGCCTGCTGTCGGGCGGGTGGAAGATGCGCGTGGCGTTGGCCCGCATCCTGTTGATGCGGCCCGACGGCATGCTGCTGGACGAGCCCAGCAACCACCTGGACCTGGAAAGCCTGATCTGGCTCGAGGCGTTTCTGAAGAACTACGACGGCGCGCTGCTGATGACCTCGCACGACCGCGCCTTCATGAACCGCATCATCGGCAAGGTGGTGGAGATCGACGGCGGCTCGCTGATCACCTACTCGGGCGACCTCGACTTCTACGACCAGCAGCGCGCGCTCGGCGAGGCGCAGCGTCAGGCGCAGTACGAGCGCCAGCAGGCCATGCTGGCCAAGGAAATCAAGTTCATCGAGAAGTTCAAGGCGCGCGCCTCGCACGCCGCCCAGGTCCAGAGCCGGGTCAAGAAGCTCGACAAGATCGAACGTGTCGAGGCGCCGCGCCGACGCCAGACGGTCCAGTTCGACTTCCTGAGCCCGCCGCGGTCGGGTGACGACGTGATCAACCTGCGCGATGTCCACAAGGGCTACGGCGCCCAGTCGATCTATGAGGGCCTCGACTTCCTGGTGCGCCGCAAGGAGCGCTGGTGCGTCCTCGGCGCCAACGGGGCCGGCAAGTCGACGCTGCTGAAGCTGGTGGCCGGCGCCACCGCGCCCGACCGGGGCACGGTCAACATCGGCGCCAGCGTCAGGATGGGCTACTTCGCCCAGCACTCCATGGATCTGCTGGACGGCGAGGACACGATCTTCGAATCCCTGACGGGGGCCTTCCCGCAGGCCGGCCAGGGTGCGCTGCGCACCCTGGCGGGGTGTTTCGGCTTCTCCGGCGACGATGTCGAAAAGCCCTGCCGTGTCCTGTCCGGCGGCGAGAAGGCGCGGCTGGTCATGGCCAGGATGCTGTTCGATCCGCCCAACCTTCTGGTGCTCGACGAGCCGACCAACCACCTCGACATGGCGACCAAGGAGATGCTGGTCGCCGCCCTGGCGGACTTCGAGGGCACGATGCTCTTCGTCTCGCACGACCGCCATTTCCTGGGGGCTCTGTCGAACCGCGTGCTGGAGCTGACCCCGGAGGGCCCCCACCAGTACGGCGGCGGCTACACCGAATATGTCGCCCGCACAGGCCAGGAAGCGCCGGGGCTGCACCCGGGCGGCTAGTGGCAAGGGGCCTTCGACGCGGCTGACGGCGGCATGCCTCGGCGAAACCAGGGAAGCCGTCACGTCTTTCCGGGGGCAGAGACTGACGTGAAAATTGCAGCCCGAAAAGCCCGTTGGATGCCCAGGAGACGGAGGGAGATGATGGTTTGGCGGTCCAGGAGGGACTCGAACCCCCGACCTTCGCTTTAGGAAAGCGCTGCTCTATCCTGCTGAGCTACTGGACCGCACGGGGGCGGTCATAGCGTGGGCGAGCCGTCAGCGGAACCCCGGCGCGTGCGGGGTTGAGGGGCGTAATGCGGTTTCTGAAGCTGCTGTATGTACAGGTGCTGATCGCCATCGTGATCGGCATCGCCGTGGGCGCGATCTGGCCCCAGACCGGCACGGCGCTGAAGCCGCTGGCCGACGGCTTCATCAAGCTGATCAAGCTGGTCATCGCCCCGGTGATCTTCATCACCGTCGCCGCCGGCATCGCCCGGATGAGCGACCTGAAGAAGTTCGGCGGCGTCGGGGCCAAGACGCTGATCTACTTCGAAGTCGTCTCGACCCTGGCGCTCGGGGTCGGGCTGATCGTCGGGCTGGTGGTCCGGCCGGGCGCCGGCTTCAACGTCGATCCAGCCACGCTCGACCCGGCGGCCGTCGCCGACTATGTGGCCAAGGCCAAGGAAAACCAGTCGCTGCTGGACTGGGCCATGGACCTGATCCCCTCGACCTTCTTCGGGGCGCTGGCCGAGGGCAACCTGCTGCAGGTGCTGCTGATCGCCATCCTGACCGGCTTCGCCTGCGCCCGGCTCGGCCCGTTCGGCGACAAGGTGGCCGATGTGCTCGAGGCCATCGGCAAGGTCTTCTTCTCGATCATCCACATCGTGGTCCGCGCCGCGCCGGTGGGGGCGTTCGGGGCCATGGCCTTCACCATCGGCAAGTACGGCGTCGAGGCGCTGGGCAACCTGGCGATCCTGATCGCCACCTTCTACGCCACCAGCCTGATCTTCGTGATCGTCGTGCTGGGGGTGATCGCCAGGCTGGCGGGCTTCTCGATCTTCCGCTTCATCGCCTACATCCGCGAGGAGCTGCTGATCGTGCTGGGCACCAGCTCCTCGGAGTCCGTGCTCCCCCAGATCATGGAGAAGCTGCAGCGGCTGGGCGCCTCGCGCACCGTCACCGGCCTCGTCATCCCGACCGGCTACAGCTTCAACCTGGACGGCACCAACATCTACATGACCCTGGCGACCCTGTTCCTCGCCCAGGCGATGAACATCGACCTCAGCTGGGTGCAGCTGGCGACCATCCTGGGGGTGGCCATGCTGACCTCGAAGGGGGCCAGCGGCGTGACCGGGGCCGGCTTCATCACCCTGGCGGCGACGCTGGCGGTGGTGCCGGAGGTGCCGATCGTGGCTCTGGCCCTGATCGTCGGCATCGACCGGTTCATGAGCGAGTGCCGGGCCCTGACCAATCTGGTCGGCAACGGCGTCGCCACGCTGGTGGTGGCCCGCTGGGAGGGAGAGCTCGACCGCGAGACGCTGGATCGGGAACTGGCGCGGGGACCAAACCCCGAGCCGGTCGCCTGAGCGTCTTCAGCCGATCAGGCCGGCCGCGGCCGGGTCGCCGACCCGCTTGCTGATGTAATCGCGCATCCGGTTCAGGGCGGCCTGCTCGATCTGGCGAACACGCTCCTTGGAAATGCCCATCTCGGCGCCGAGTTGCTCCAGCGTCTGCGGCTCGTCGACCAGGCGGCGGGCGATGACGACACTCCGTTCGCGTTCGCTGAGCGTGGCAAGCGCGCCGGCCACCAGGTCCGAGCGACGCTCGTCGTCGATCATCGCGCCCGCTTCCTCATCAGGACCAGCGCGATCATCGGCCAGCAGGCCCTGCCAGTCCTCGTCGGCGTCGCCCGACACGGGCGCGTTCAGCGAGCGGTCGCCGGCCGCCATGCGCCCGGCCATGGCCTCGACGTCGGCGGTGTCCAGGCCCAGCTCGATGGCGATCGCCGTGCAGGCCTCCGGGCTCAGCCGGCCCTCGAGGTCGCCCACTCGCGCGCGCAGGCGGCGCAGATTGAAGAACAGGGACTTCCCGGCCGTAGTCGTGCCGGTGCGCACGATCGACCAGTTGCGCAGCACATAGTCCTGCATGGCCGCGCGGACCCACCAGGCCGAGTAGGTCGAGAAGCGGACGCCACGATCGGGATCAAAGCGCTCCGCGGCCTGCATCAGGCCCACCGCGCCTTCCTGAACCAGGTCGGACATCGGCAGTCCGTAGCGACGGAAGCGGCCAGCCATGGCGATGACCATGCGCATGTAGGCGCCGGTCAACTCATGCAGCGCCTCGTCATCCTGCTCGTCGCGCCAGCGGCGGGCGAGCGCCTGCTCGTCATCGGCGGCGAGCAGCGGCGCGCGCATCGCCTCGCGCATGAAACGACGTTCGAACGTCGAGGGGGCTGCTAGACTGGCCAAGACTGTCTCCTTGTTGAAGGAGATACGGGTTGGCCCGCCAACCGGATCAGCCGGAGATCAGGCTTTCGTCAGTTCCAGTCCCTGCATGGAGCCCTCGTTGCGCCAGTCGGTGATCATCTGGATGAAGACGATCGAGCCCTTGCCGTAGGGACCGTTGCGCGCGGCCAGCGGCGAGGGCTTGCCCTCGTTGTTGTAGTAGCCGGGCGTGCACTCCTCGGCGAACTTCTGGCGCTGGATGGCGCTGTCCATCACCTCCTGCACCCAGGCCGCTTCCGCCTCTTCCGTCGCCTCGACGGCGACCGCGCCTTCGTCCCGGCAGCGGGCGATGATCCAGGCGGCGTGCTTGCTCTGCTCGTTGAGCATGTGCGGGTAGTTGGCGGTGAAGCCCGACTGGCTGTTGGCGAAGATGAAGCAGTTGGGGAAGCCCCGGCTGTGCATGCCGTGCAGCGTCGAGACGCCGTCCGCCCACTTCTGGCTGAGGGTGACGCCGCCGCGACCCGTGATCTCGTAACCTGCGCGACGGGCGTAGGAGGTGCCGACCTCGAACCCGGTCGCGAAGATAAGGCAGTCGAGTTCGTACTCGACACCGTCGACGACCACGCCCTTCTCGGTGATCCGCTCCACGCCGCGGCCATCGGTGTCGATCAGGTGGACGGACGGGCGGTTGAAGGTGGCCAGGTAGTCGTCATGGAAGCAGGGCCGCTTGCAGAACTGGTTGTACCAGGGCTTCAGCGCCTCGGCCTTCTCCCGGTCGGCGACGACGGAATCCACGCGGGCGCGGATCTGTTCCATCTTCTGGAAGTCGGCCAGCTGCAGCAGCTCGGCCGGATCGCCCGGGCCCAGCTCGCCCTTGGCGGCGCGGCGGGCGGCGGCCAGGCCGAGATTGCGGATGATGTCGGTCCAGCCGTCGGAGACCAGGTCTTCCTTCTGCCAGCCGCCGGAGACCAGGACGTTGAAGTTGTCCATCCGATGCTGCTGCCAGCCTGGCTGCAGGCTGGAGGCCCACGCCGGATCGGTCGGCCGGTTGTTGCGCACGTCGATCGACGACGGCGTGCGCTGGAACACGAACAGTTCCTTGGCCGCCTCGCCCAGGTGCGGCACGCACTGCACGGCGGTGGCGCCGGTGCCGATGATGCCGACCCGCTTGCCGGCCAGACCGGTCAGGCCGCCCATCGGATCGCCGCCGGTGTAGTCATAGTCCCAGCGGCTGGTGTGGAAGGTGTGGCCCTTGAAGCTGTCGACGCCCGGAATGCCCGGCAGCTTGGGCCGGTGCAGCGGGCCGTTGGCCATGACGACGTAACGCGCCTTCATCGCGTCGCCGCGGTTGGTGCGGATGATCCAGCGGGACGCGGCCTCGTCCCAGGCCATGTCCGTCACCTCGGTCTGGAAACAGACGTCGCGGTAAAGGTCGAAATGGCGGCCGATGCGCTGGCAGTAGTCGAGGATCTCCGGCGCGCGCGTGTACTTCTCGACCGGCATGTAGCCGACCTCTTCGAGCAGCGGCAGATAGACGTAGCTCTCGATGTCGCAGGCCGCGCCGGGATAGCGGTTCCAGTACCAGGTGCCGCCGAAGTCGCCGCCCTTCTCGATCATCCGGACGTCGTCGATACCCGCCTCGCGCAGGCGGGCGCCGGCCAGCAGACCGCCAAAGCCGCCGCCGATGACGACGACCTCGACCTCATCGGTCAGCGGCTCGCGGTTGAAGCCCGGCTCGACATAGGGATCGTCGAGGTAGCGGGTGAAGTCGCCCTTCACCTCGACATACTGCTCGTTGCCTTCAGCGCGCAGACGCTTGTCGCGCTCAGCGCGGTACCGCGCCCGCAGGGCCTCGACGTCGATGGCCGGCGCCTCGGCGAGCGGTTCAGCGGTGTCGGCCATGGGGGATTCTCCGGCGGGTCATTTTGACGAGGGTGACGGTTTGACCCAAGGGCAGGTCAAGCGGCGCGGCCCCACGATGCCGGACTATAGCCAAACGCTTGTTTGATTCCAGACCGGAGCTTCGAAAATATCGATCTGGCGCGGCGTGGCAACCGCATCGCCCATGCCGTGAGCATGAAGCAGCCGACAGCGCTGTCAGTTTTGGTGTTCTACAGGCACGGGAGCCCCGCGGCCGCTTCGTCAGCCCAGGCCCCAGCCCTGACGCGCCTGTTCCAGCCGCGCCAGCTTGGCGTCGAACAGCGACCAGTCGTCGGCATCGGCGATCGGCGCCCAGAGGGCCTCGACCTCATCGATCAGCAGTTCCTCCGGCTCGGCGGCGGCGAACATCGGGTGGGTCAGGCGCTCGGGCCGGTCCGGCGCGAAGCCGGCGAGCAGGGCGCGGAATTCGGCGAACCCTTCATGCGCATAGAGATCGCCCCGCACGCCCGAAAGCGCCCTGCCCTCGTCGCCGCAGAACCAGTCGAAGAAGAACGGCTCCCACCGCAACCGGTCGCCGCCGACCTGCAGGGCGCGGAACGCCGCGTTGACCAGGGCCACATCGGCCTCGTCGCCCTGACTGACGACGCCCAGCCGCGCCAGCATGGCGTCGCGCAGGCTGTCTCGATAGGCGCCGTTGAAGCCGTTCAGCGCCTCGACCAGCGGTTCGGATTCCGACACCAGCGTCAAACAGGAGGCCAGCTGCTGCAGGTTCCAGAACGCCGCCTCCGGCTGCCGCCCAAAGCTGTAGAGGCCGGTCTGATCGAAGTAGGCGGCGGTGAAGTTGGGATCGTTGCGCGGCAGGAAGCGCCAGGGCCCGTAGTCGAAGCTCTCGCCGGTTACGACCATGTTGTCGGTGTTGAGCACGCCGTGCACGAAGCCGGCGGTCATCCAGCGCGCCGCCAGACGGGCGGTGCGGCGAACCACCTCTCCCAGCATCGCCGCAGCGCCGTCGGGCTCTCCTGCGAGATGGGGGAAGTAGGCCTCCATGCAGTGATCGACCAACCGCGCGATGTTGTCTGCGCGACCCAGATAGGCGTGCCTTTGGAAGGTCCCGAAGCGGATGTGACTGTGCGACAGCCGGACCAGGACGGCCGATCGCGTCGGACTGGGCTCGTCGTTGCGCTCCAGCGCCTCGCCGGTCTCGATCAACGAGAAGGCCCGGCTGGTCGGCACGCCCAGCGCCTCCAGAAGCCCGGCCGCCAGCACCTCGCGCACGCCGCCCTTCAGCGTCAGCCGACCGTCGCCCTGTCTGGACCAGGGCGTTTGCCCGGACCCCTTGGTGGCCAGGTCAAGCAGGCGGTCGGTCCCGGCCTCGCGCAGCTGCGCGAACAGAAAGCCTCGACCGTCGCCGAGATCGGGATTGTAGGACCGGAACTGGTGGCCGTGGTAGCGCATGGCCAGGGGCCCGGGCTGGTTGTCCGGCAAGGGCTGGAAGCGCCCGAAGGCGGCGATCCACTCGGCGTCATCGAGGGTGTCCAGGCCTACGGTCGAGGCAGCGCGGTCGTTGCGCCGCCGCAGGATGGCCGCGGGGAAATCCGCCGGAGCGACCGGGTCGGCGAAGTCGGGGCCGAGCCTCATGAACAACGGGTCGGGTCGGTATGTGGCGGACACGGGCATGGTCAGGACATGGCCGCCGAAAGTGGCTCGCACAAGTCCGGTTATGATTGGTCCGCCTTTCCACGCATGGTAGCTCAGGCCCATGTCTCGCAAGTTCACACTCGACTTCCTGAAGACCGAGGCGGCCTCGGGCCTGATCCTCGCCGCCTCGGCCCTCGTCGCCATCCTTCTGGCCAACTCGCCGTGGCGGGAAAGCTACTTCGCCTTCGTGCAGTCGCCCTTCACGCTGCAGGCGGGCGGGTTCGAGGAGACCAAGTCGGTCCTGAAGTGGACGAAGGACGGCCTGATGGCCGTGTTCTTTTTCGTGGTCGGGCTGGAGATAAAGTACGAGATCCTGAAGGGGGAGCTGTCGAACCCGCGCAAGCTGGCGATGCCGGTCCTGGCCGCCGTCGGCGGCATGGTGGCCCCGGCCCTGGTCTTTCTGTCGTTCAACCTCGGCGAAGGCGGCCACCCCAACGGCTGGCCGATCCCGACGGCGACCGACATCGCCTTCGCCCTGGCCGCCCTGGCGATCGCCGCACCCAGGGCGCCGGCCGCCCTGCGGGTCTTCCTGCTGACCCTGGCGATCGCCGACGACCTGGGCGCGGTCATGCTGATCGCGATCCTGTTCACGTCGGAGCTCAATCTGCCGGCCCTGGGAGGAGCCCTTGTCGGCCTCGCCTTCATGGTCTGGATCGGTCGCTGGAAGCATATCCCGCCCCTGCTGTTCGCCGCGGCCTTCCTGGTCGTCTGGGCCTTCACGCTGAAGTCGGGCGTCAACACCTCGCTGGCCGGCGTCGCCGCGGCGCTGACCGTGCCGATCAGGCCCCGCCGGGACGGCGAGGAGGGCGTGCTGAAGCACTACATGGAAGCGCTGCACCCCTACGTCGCCTACGGGATCCTGCCGTTCTTCGCCTTCGTCGCCGCCGGCTTCTCGTTCAGCGCCTTCCCGGCCGAAGGCATCCTGGCGCCCCTGCCGATGGGCATCGCGCTGGGCCTGCTGCTGGGCAAGCCGATCGGTGTTTTCGGAGCCGCCGCCCTCGCCTCCGCGCTGAAGCTTGGACAACGCCCCAGCGGCTCGACCTGGCTGCAGCTGTTTGGCGTTTCGATGCTCTGCGGCGTGGGGTTCACCATGAGCCTGTTCATCGGCGGCCTCGCGTTCCACGACAGCGCCACGGCCTCGGAGGTTCAACTCGGCGTGGTGGCCGGCTCGGTGCTTTCCGTGGTCGCCGGAGTTCTGACGCTCAAGCTGGCCAGCCGGTTCACCCGCGGTCGCTGAACCAGGTTTTTTGACGGCCGTGCTGTCACATTACTGCCACGAAGCGGCCGTTTCCGTTGCGGCGCAAGGGATTGACGGTTGCGCATGCTGCGATGCGCAACGTAGGTGACCGCCGTGCATGTACGGGGCCCGAAGGGCCCCCCGTTTTTGCACGACAAACCGCGCGGGCTCCCCACCAGCGCAACAATTACGGGACAGGAAATGCGTTTCTCACAAATGCTACGCGCGTCGGCCTCCGCCGTCGTGCTGTCGTCGCTGGTCGCTGGCGCCGCTTACGCGCAGGACACCGACGCTGACGAAGCCACCGTCGACGCGATCATCGTCACCGCCCAGAAGCGCGAACAGAGCCTTCAGGACGTGCCGATCGTCGTCACCGCCGTCAGCGAGCAACAGCTCGAAGACGCCGGCATCAAGGACATCAAGGACCTGACCGTCCTCACCCCGGGTCTGCTGGTCACCTCGACCTCCAGCGAAACCGTCACCACCGCCCGCATCCGCGGCGTCGGCACCGTCGGCGACAACCCCGGCCTCGAGTCGTCGGTCGGCGTCGTGATCGACGGCGTCTACCGCCCCCGCAACGGCGTCGGCTTCGGCGACCTGGGCGAAATGGAACGCATCGAGGTCCTGAAGGGCCCGCAAGGCACGCTGTTCGGCAAGAACACCTCGGCCGGCGTCATCAACGTCATCACCAAGCAACCGTCCTTCACCTTCGGCGCCGAAGGCGAACTGACGGCCGGCAACTATGGCCAGCTGGGCGCCGCCGCGTCGGTGACCGGCCCGATCATCGAAGACCTCCTCGCCGGACGCCTGTTCGTCGTGAAGCGTGAACGTGACGGCTTCTATGACGTGCGCACCGGCGACGGCCCGCGCAGCAACACCGAAGACGCCAACCAGGACTTCTACAGCGTCCGCGGCCAGCTGCTGGCCACCCCGACCGACACGCTCGATATCCGCGTGATCGCCGACTACACCAAGCGCGACGAAGACTGCTGCGCCGCCGTCGCCACTGTGCGCAACCCGGTCCGTCAGGGCTACATCGACACCCTGTCGGCTTCCGACTCCGGCGTCCTGAACCCGCTCGACCCCTCCAAGCGTATCGCCTACTCCAACCGCGATACGACCCAGGAGATCGAGGACAAGGGCCTTTCGGCTGAAATCACCTGGGACACGCCCTGGCTGAACGAAGCCACGCTGACCTCGGTCACCGCCTGGCGTGAATTCTACAACCTGAGCGCCCAGGACAGCGACTTCTCGACGGCGGACATCTGGTACCGCCCGACGGACGGCAGCAACTTCGTCCAGTTCGAGCAGTTCAGCCAGGAATTCCGCCTCGCCGGCCAGGCTGACCGCCTGAACTGGCTGGTCGGCGTGTTCGCCGCCAAGGAAAAGCTCAGCACCGGCCAGACCCTGCTGTTCGGCGATGACTACCGCTCCTACTTCAGCCTGATCGCTTCGGGCGGTCTGACTCAGAACGCCCTGCCGGGCGCCTACTACGTCTCGGGCACCGGTCAGAACGACCAGCACCAGCAGGAGTCGGAGAGCCTCGCGTTCTTCACCAACAACTCCTTCGAGATCACGGACGCCCTGGAGCTGACCGTCGGCCTTCGCTACACCCGCGAGGAGAAGACCCTCGAGACCCAGTACAACAACCTGGGAACCGGCCTGCCCTGCTTCGCGCTGAGCCTCTGCCTGCCGTGGACCGACTCCAACTTCAACAATGCCGACAACACCCAGTCGCGCACCGAGAAGGAATGGAGCGGCACCGCCAAGCTGGCCTACCGGCTTAACTCCAACCTGATGGGCTACGTGTCCTACGCCCGCGGCTACAAGGCCGGCGGCTTCAACCTCGATCGCGCCCGCACCCTGGTCTCGACCACGGTCGCGCCCTACTACACGCTGAACCCGGACACGGCCTTCGAAGCCGAATTCGTCGACAGCTACGAAGTGGGCGTGAAGAGCACGCTGTTCGACCGCTCGCTGCTGCTGAACCTGTCGGCCTTCATCCAGAACTACGAAGGCTTCCAGCTCAACGCCTTCACCGGCGTCAGCTTCATCGTGACCTCGATCCCGGAAGTGAACTCGAGCGGCTTCGACGCCGACTTCGTGTGGTTCACCCCGGTTGACGGCCTGCGTTTCCAGGGCGGCGTCACCTACGCCGACACCGAGTACGGCGACTTCGTGCCGCCGGCCGGCGCCTCGCTGCTGCTGCCCAGCAGCAACATGTCGTTCGCGCCGCTGTGGTCGGGTTCGTTCTCGGGCAGCTACGAGCGTGACCTGGGCGAGAACTTCACCGTCCGCACCAGCCTGAGCGCCAAGTTCACGACCGAGTACAACACCGGCTCGGACCTGAACCCGCTGAAGCTGCAGGAAGACCTGACCGTGCTCAACGGCCGGATCGCCTTCGGCACCAAGGACGAGCGCTGGTCGCTGGAACTCTGGGGTCAGAACCTGACCGACGAGGAGTACTATCAGGTCGTCTTCGATGCGCCGCTGCAGAACGTGACCAGCGCCACGCCGGGGGCCCTGCCCACCGTCAACGCGCTGAACGCCTTCCTCGGCGCGCCGCGCACCTACGGCGTCACCCTGCGGGCCAAGTTCTAGGTCTGACGGACACGTCAAACGAATGGGGCGGCCCGGAGCAATCCGGGCCGCCCTATTTTGTTGGACCGCAAGGCCGTTCGTATCGAAGACCAGCCCTCAGGCGAGGGCGGCCTTCAGTTTCGCCCCGGTCTCCTCGATCGCCGCCGGCACGGCCGCGCAGAACGGGGACAGGGTGTAGAAGTCGTGGACGAAGGCCGCGTACTCGACATGCTCCGCCTTTGATCCGGCGGCGTTCATGGCGGCCGCGTAGGCCTTTCCCTCATCCTTCAGCGGATCGAAGCCGGCGGTGACGACCAGCGCCGGGGCGACCCCCGTCAGGTCAGCCTTCACCGGCTCGGCGCGCGCCTGCTGCGGATGACCGGCGGCGGCGAGGTGGTTGCCGAACCAGTCCATGACCTCGGCCGTCAGCAGGTGTCCCGTGGCCAGGTCCCGGCGCGAGGCGGTGTCCTGGATCATGGCGGTGGCGGGGTAGAGGAGCAGCTGGAACGCCAGCTTTCGCGCCGGATCGCCGCGCAGGTCCAGCGCGACGCTGGCCGACAGGTTGCCGCCCGCCGAACAGCCGCCGACGGCGATGCGGGCCGGGTCGAAGCCGATCTCGGAAGCATGGTCGAACGCCCAGCGCAGCGAGGCCAGGGCGTCGTCATGCGCGGCGGGAAACGGGTGCTCTGGCGCCAGGCGATAGTCGACCGACAGCACGCGCACGCCGGACGCCGCCGCCAGCCGCCGCAGGAAGCTGTCATGGCTGTCGAGGTCGCCGATCACGAAGCCGCCGCCGTGGAAATAGACCAGGCCAGGCCCGACGGCCGCCGCGCCATTGGGCGTATAGAGCCGGGCCTTCAGCGGTCCCGCCGCGCCGGCGACCTCGAGGTCGCGGACGTCCAGGTCCGTCGGTGCGCCGGCGTCGACGCCGACCCGCTGGGCGCGGTAGCCCTCGCGGATCATCGCCGGCGGCAGGGTGCTGAGCGGCGGCATCTCGACGGCGTTGGTCGCGTCAAGCAGCGCACGGAAACCGGAATCCATCGTCATCGTCTTGTCCTTCAGACCGTGACCACGCCGGCGCCCGGCGGATTGGCGTAGATGTTCTGCACGAGCGCATCGCGGCGCTCGAGCGTGGCGCGCTGGTTCACATAACCCTTGTCGGTGATCTCGCCCGCATCGATCGACGGCGGTTCGGTCATGATCACGAAGCGGCCGATACGCCGAGAGGACCCGCCCGCGGTGGCGTTGAACGCCGCCAACTTTTCGGACAGCAGCGCCGTCAGTTTCTCCAGCGGCGTCCCCGGCCCCTCGTCGGCGGCCAGGGTCTGCATGCCGGCCATCGAGGGCCAGAACAGCGCGCCGATGAACGGCTTGTCCTGGCCGCAGATCACCGCGTCCATGACCCAGGGGCTGCACGCGGCCACCAGATCGGGCCGCAGGGTGCCGACGCTGACCCAGGTGCCGCTGTCGAGCTTGAAGTCCTCGGTCACCCGGCCGTCGAAGACCATGCCCTGGGCCGGATCGTTGTCGTCCAGGAACTTCGCCGCATCGCCGAGCTTGTAGAAGCCTTCCTCGTCGAAGGCGGCGGCGGTCCTCTCGGGGTCGTTGTGATAGCCGGTGGTGACCGTCGGCCCCTTCACCCGGACTTCGTACTTGGTCCCGTTCGGCACCAGCTTGATGGTCACGCCCGGCACCGGCAGGCCGACCAGGCCGACCTGCTCGGTCGCCCAGTGGGTGACGGTGACGCCCTGGGTCTCGGTCGCGCCGTACATGGTGGTCAGCGGGATGCGCTGGCCGGTCTCGGCGATGGCCAGCGCCTGCAGGCGCTCGTTGACGTCGTTCGACAGCGTGGCGCCGCCGTAGCCCATATAGCGCAGGTTCTTGAAGAACGAGGCCCGCAGGACCGGATCCCGCTCCATGGCCTCGGCGAGCATGCCGAAGGCGATGGGGGCTGAGCCGAACACGATCGGCGAGACCTCGTAGAGGTTCTTGATCGTGGTCTCGAACATGCCGGGGATCGGCTTGCCCTCGTCCAGGTGCACGGTGCCGCCGCTCCACAGCACGCCGTTGAAGCTGATATTGCCGGCGCTGATGTGGCTCCAGGGCATCCACTCCAGGCTCTGGGGGATGACGTCCGGGTCGGCCTCCTCGGCGCGCAGGCCCTCGCCGCCGGCGATGGTCGCGGCCATCATGCCGAAGGTCTGCGGCACGCCCTTGGGCATGCCGGTCGAGCCGGAGGTGAACAGGTACTTGGCCACGGTCTCATGACCCAGCGTCTCGCGCGCCGCCGCGACCGCCGCGGTGGGCTCGGTCGCCAGCAGGGTCGACAGCGGGATGGCCCCCTCGCCTTCGCCGTCGGCGGTGACGAACACCAGATCGGGATCCACTTCGCGCAGGGTCTGGAAGGCGCGCTCGAACATCGCGCCGGCCTGGGCGAAGACGACCTTCGGGCGCACCACGGCGGCGCAGTGGCGCAGCTTGGCGTGGTCGCTGGAGATCAGGCTGTAGGCCGGGCTGATCGGGGCCACCGGCACGCCGGCGGTATAGCAGCCCAGCATGACCAGGGCGTGCTCGATGGAGTTGGACGACAGCACCATGACGCTGTCGGCGCCGGTCAGGCCGCGGTCCAGCAGCCACTGGGCGATGCCCTCGGCCGCGCGCAGCGCCTCACCGTAGGTGACCTGGCGCCAGGGACCGTGGCCCGGCTCGCGCTGCTTCATCCACGGCCGGTCAGGGTGGGTCTGGGCCTTTTCCTGCAGCAGGTGCGCGATCGAACGCGGGCCCTCACCCGGCGCATGGTTCGAGCGGACGAGGATCGAGCCGTCGGCGCGGCGCTCGACGGTGACGTCCGGCCCCTTCTGCGGCAACGGCTTGAAGGGAACCTTCGGAGCGGACACGGCGGCGGGCGCCGCACCATCGGCGGGGGTCATGGTCGGGTTCCTGGAGCGTTTGTTATCGTTGTTCTCTTGAGACTACCGCTGCCCCTAGGGGAGTCAAACCGGCGGCGGCCGTTCAAAGCCCCTTCAACCAGTCGAGCAGCAGGCGGGTGACCTCCTCCGGCGCCTCCTGCTGGGTCCAGTGGCCGACGCCGGGCAGGACGTGCGCGCCCTGAAGGCCGGGCAGGTGCGGGGCCATGAAGTCGACCGGGTTCACGCCGGGGATCATCTTCAGCACCAGGTCCCGTTCGCCGCCGATGAAGAAGGACGGCTGCTGGATCTTCCGGTCCTTGAACCCCTGCAGCCAGTCGAAGTCGCGCTCGTGGTTGCGGTAGCGGCTGAGCGGCCCGAAGAAGCCGGAGCGGTGGAACTCGGCGGTGAAGTAGTCCTCGTCTTCCTTGGTCAGCCAGGCCGGGAAGGGCTGGGGATCGGGCAGCTGGTCGAGCAGGGCCGCGCCATGCGGCTTGTCGACCGGCCAGGTTCCGTCGGGCGCATCACCGCTGATGGCGTAGTAGAACTTGCGGATCGCCGCGCGCGGATCGCTGCCCAGCTCCGCCTCGGCCGGGCCGACGTCCTGGAAGTAGACCTGGTAGAAGAACCGGCCCTTGTCGGTGAAGGCCGCCTTGATCACGTCCAGGAACTGAACCTGCGGCACGCCGGTGTAGGGGACCGACAGTCCCGCCACGGCGCTGACCCGGTCAGGGCGGGTAAGGGCGGTGTTCCAGACGATGGGCGCGCCCCAGTCGTGGCCGATCAGGATGCCCTTCCCGTCCGGCGACAGGTGCTCGATCACCCCGGCCACGTCGGTGGTGATCCGCTCCAGGCTGTAGTCCTCGACCCGTCCTGGCTTGTCCGAGCCGCCGTAGCCCCGCACGTCGATGGCGCAGGCGGTGAAGCCGGCCTCAGCGATCGGCCCGATCTGGTGACGCCAGCTGTACCAACTCTCCGGAAAGCCGTGGACCATGACCACCAGCGGCCCGGAGCCCTCGACCACGGCCCGGACATTGATCCCGTTGGTCGGAATGGTGACGAAGTTCGGCATGGCGTTTCCCCGGTTTTGCATCAGACGATCACGGTCGACGCCGGGTCAGGCAAGCGCTGGATGGGTCGAGAGTCTTCATCGCGGTTTTCGCGCCGTCCTTTCGTTGTCCGGCCGGGCGATCCGGCCAGGTATTCGGGCCATTCTACAGCCCCTGCGAAGGACGGGGAAAAACGCGCCAAATCCGGCGAGATCCTCGCCAATTCCAGCAGTTCCGCCAGATCGCGACTCGATCCCGCACGGGTCTCGCGGGGTCCGGAAGGCGCCGGCCCGGCCTGAAACGGGCTCCGGGGCGCGGGGCGGATTGTCCCGCAATGTCTCCATCTGTCTTCAGAGTATATGTCTCCAGAGTCTCGCTTTCGGAACGCCCTCATGACCGCCACCCACCCCCTCGACCGTCCGGTCTGGAACGCCCTGACCAGTCGCCAGGGCGACTGCGCCCTGGGCGAGGGCCTCGCGCGAAGGTTCGCGCCGCCGTACGGTCCGCTGACCGGCGCGCGCGACGCCTCGCCCGAGAGCCAGGCGGCGCTCGCGGCCCTGCCCGACGCGCCGGACGGACTGTGGATGCTGGAAGCCCAGGCGGTCGCCGCGCCGCCGGGAATGGTCGTCACCCACGGCGCCGACTGCGTCCAGATGATCGCAGACGGCGCGGTGTCGGCGCCGGACCCGGACTTCGCCTTCGTCGACCTTGGCGAGGCGGACGCCGCCGAGATGCTGGCGCTGGCCACCCTGACCCGCCCCGGCCCCTTCGCCGAACAGACCGGCCGGCTGGGGGCCTTCATCGGGGTGAAGCAGGACGGCGTGCTGATCGCCATGGCCGGGGAGCGGATGCGCCCGGTCGGCTTCACCGAGATCAGCGGCGTCTGCACCCTCCCCGAGCACCGCGGCAAGGGCCTGGCCGGGGCGCTGATCCGCGTCGGCTTGGCGCGGATCAAGGCGCGGGGCGAGATCCCGTTCCTGCACAGCTACGCCAGCAACAGCGCCGCCATCGGGCTGTACGAGAGCCTGGGGTTCAGGGTCCGGCAGGCGGCGGTTCTGACGGTTCTGATGCGGGCTGGGTGAGGGGTGCGAAAAACAATCTTTGATTGTGTATGAAGATTGTTGTTCTGTTTTAGCGAGTTGCCTGCTAGGCTTTCCAAATGAGCGAACCCAAGCAGCCCGGCGTAGAGGAAGCCCCTGTCGAGTTCGACGCGGACTACGATGAACGCTCGGCCGCTGCGGACGCGGACGTCGCTGCCGGACGAGTCGTGCCGCACGAGGAGGTGGCCAAGTGGCTCAAGACCTGGGGCACGCCGGATGAAACGCCGCTCCCCCGGTCGTGGCGTCGGTAACCTGGACCTTCCAGGCGCTAAGCGATCTGGACGACATCCGAGCCTGGATCGCGCCTGACCGTCCCCGGGCAGCCCAACGAATGGAAACGAGGCTCAGGGCTGCTGCGGCTTCGCTGGACAGGCGGCCCAACAGAGGCCGCCCTATCTCGGACGGCCGCCGCGAGCTTGTTCATGTGCGCCCGTACCTGATCCGCTATCGCGTCGAGGATGATCAGGTCACCATCCTCGAAGTCCGCCACGCGGCTCGCAAGCCGGAGTGAGTCATCGCCTCGCAGCCGTGTCGCGGATCGCTTCGAGCCATGGATCATCGTCGGTGAGGACCGGGCGGATCACATGGCCGAACCGCAGGGTGATCTCACCGTTGCGAACGAAGGACGCGGGAATCGTCGCGCCCAGAAGTCGGCCATCCGCGTCTCGGAAGATCAGGTAGCGCGCCCCTGGTTTGACGGACAGATAGCCCGTGCAGAGCCGTCCGACGCGCCCCTCTCCCAGCTCGATTGGCCCGGCGAGCGTGGAGAAGATCGTCGCAGGGGACAGCAGGTCGGCCAGATCGCGGCGCTGGTAGCGCTCGTCGAGACGCGGCGACCAGAAGCCGTCGAGCTGAAACCATGCAGGGCCATCGCCCTTCAACTTCTCGAGGCTTCGGAAGGTGATCCGAGCCGCGCCGTCCTTCCGGAGATCGGCGAGCATGCTGCGCTTCGCTCGTGCGGAGGAGAAACCGGGCTCGCGGCCAACGGCCCGGGCCGCGACGGTAGCGTCCACCCAGCGCTCCAGTTCCGGGATAGGCGCGGCGCGCTCGGCTATCACAAGGTCGATGTATGCGGCGTTCTCCACCATCAGGGCGGCGAAGTCGTCACGTGGAAACGAAACGTGGTCGGCGTGATATACCGGCCACCGGCAGGCCAATGCGGGCCCGGCGGCGAAGGCAAGCAGGGTCACGACGGTCAGGATCGGCGCGACGTTTCTCATCCCACCAGCCGCTCCCGCCCCTCCCAGTAGGGCTTGCGCAGCTCGCGCCGCAGCACCTTGCCCGACGGGTTTCGCGGCAGGGCGTCGGCGAAGTCGATGCTCTTGGGGGCCTTGTAGCCGGCGATCTTCGTGCGGGCGTGGGCGATGAGATCGTCGGCGGTGGCCGTCGCGCCGGGCTTGAGGACCACCACGCCCTTGACCGCCTCGCCCCATTTGTCGTCGGGCACGCCGATGACTGCGGCGTCGGCGACCGCGGGGTGGCTGAACAGGGCGTTCTCGACCTCCGCCGGATAGACGTTCTCGCCGCCGCTGACGATCATGTCCTTCACCCGGTCGTAGATGTAGAGGTAGCCCTCGTCGTCGAAGTAGCCGGCGTCTCCGCTGGAGAACCAGCCGTCGGGACAGATCGCCTCCTTCGTGGCGTCCGGCCGGTTCCAGTAGCCCTTCATCACCCCCTTGGCGCGGATCTGCACCTCGCCGACCTCGCCCGGCTTGCCCGCC
Organism: Caulobacter sp.; assembly: GCA_031426695.1. GTDB lineage: Bacteria > Pseudomonadota > Alphaproteobacteria > Caulobacterales > Caulobacteraceae > Caulobacter. The sequence goes on along the minus strand of JASJPM010000001.1, from coordinate 34,859 downwards.
TCGCCGGTGGGCGTCAGCACCCGAATGTCGAAGCCCGGCCAGGGCTTGCCGCAGGAGCGCAGCTTGTCGCGCTCGGGCGCGTGGTCCTCGGGCGGCAGGAAGGTGGCGCCGCCGATGGTCTCGGTCAGGCCGTAGAGCTGGGTGAAGTCGCAGCCGAACCGCGCCTGGGCCTGGCGCAGCACCGCCTCGGAGATCGGCGAGGCGCCGTAGAACATGCGCTCCAGCCGGCTGAAGTCGGCGCTCTCGACACCCGGCGTCTGCAGCAGCAGGTTGATGATGGTCGGGGCCAGGAAGGCGTAGTTCACGCCCTTGTCCTGCAGCAGGTGGATGATCTCGACCGGATTGACCTCGCGGGTCAGGATGTTGCGCACCCCCTGCAGCGTGGCCAGCAGGCCGCAGTTTGTGCCGGCGACGTGGAACAGCGGCATGACCACCAGGTTGGTCTTGGCGGCCTCGTACTTCGCCCAGCCGGCCTCCAGCGCCAGGCCGAACAGGGCGATGAAGTTGCCTTCCGTCAGCTGCACGCCCTTGGGCAGGCCGGTGGTGCCGCTGGTGTAGAGCTGGATGACGTCGTCATCCATGTCGACCGGCAGCATCGGGTCGACAGCCGGATGGGCGCCGATCCAGTCGCGAAAGGCCGGCCAGCGCGGGTGGCCGGGCTCGAACTGCACCAGGCCGTGGACGTCGGGCAGGTCGCTCATGATCATGTCGACCACGCCGCCGAAGTCATCCCCGACGAACAGCATCCTGGCGCCCGCGTCCTTGAGGATGAAGGCGACCTCCGGCGGGGCCAGCCGCCAGTTGACCGGCGCCAGCGTCACCCGCGCCTTCACGCAGCCCAGCCAGAGGGGGAAGAAGTCGTCGGTGTTCTTGGCCAGCACCCCGACCCGGTCGCCGGGCTTCAGGCCCTGGGCCAGCAGCGCGTTGGCGCACTGGCTGGCCATGGCGTCGAGCTGCGCGAAGGTCGTCGTCCGCCCCTCGAACCAGATCGCCTCGGCGCCTGGCCGCAGACGGGCCTGCAGGCGCGGGATGTCGGCCACCGAACGGATGTCGGCCATGCTGGTCATGGGTCGTTCCTCACTGTCCGCGCCTCTGGCGGGCGCTGGTGTGTGAGAGCTTGCACAATCACGAAAGAAAGAAAAAGTGTCACTCGCTCGCCGAAATGACGGGACGACACACCAAGCGATGTAGGGAGACGCGCGTTGGACTGGCCAGAGCTATTGAAATCCGTTGTCTTCGCTGCGGTGGTGACTGCCGTCGTCGCTCTCATCGCCTCCTTTGTCTCCTCATGGACTGCCCTGAAAATCAACAGGGGTCGGCTTGCGTTGGACAAAGAGCTCGCCCAGGCCAAGGCTACGGCTGAATTGGAACTCGCAGCCCGCCGCGCCGACCTTGATCGCAGGCTGGCAATGGCGAAGCGCCGCGCAGAGGTTGCCGAACGAGTTCTGTCCGACTTCTACGGGGCCAAGAGAGCGATCGACATCGTTCGATCGCCGATGATCTGGGCACGGGAGATGGTTGATGAAGAAGGCGTTGCCGAAGACGTGGTGGCCAACGACGGCTATGGAGTAATGCGGCGCCTCAAACAGTATGTGGGCCTGTTTTCAGATCTCGAAGCAACTCGGTACTCGTTTGGGGCGTTGTTCGGCCACGAAGCAACTGTACCCTATGATGAGTTGGTTCAGATTCATAACCAAGTGTTTCATGCAGCGGAGTCTTTGCTGCAGTATCGCAACCAGCAAGACCACCAGAACATACAAAATCATCTGCGCCAAATGAGGCGAATTGCATTCTCGATGACTGTCTTTGATGACGAAGGAAACGAAGTGCCGGATCCAATTGCAGTCCGAGTTCGTGCTGTCATCGATAGCATCGAAGCGACCTGCCGCCCTGCTCTTGAAGATGCCTTGGCAGCCTAAGTTTGAGTCTCAGCCATTTGCCTCTTCTGATACCGCAATAGGAAAAGAGCCGCCGGATCGCTCCGGCGGCTCTTCGCTGTTGGTCGGTGCGTGGTTCGACACGCGGGCGTGGCCCGCTGCTCACCATGACTATTGAGAATAGTCATCCTGAGCAGCCGCGAAGCGGCGTGTCGAAGGACGCAACGCCTACTCCGCCGCTTGCGGCGGGGCGTAGCCGAGCATGGCCTTGGTTTCCAGGAACTCGTGGAAGCCGTAGTCGCCCCACTCGCGGCCGTTGCCGCTCATCTTGTAGCCGCCGAAGGGAGCCATCAGGTCCCCGCCGCCGCCGTTGATGGAGACCTGACCGGCGCGCAGCTTGGAGGCCACTTCGCGGATCTTGGTTACGTCCGTGCCCGAGACGTAGGCCGCCAGGCCGTACTCGGTGTCGTTGCCGACGCGGACGGCTTCATCGACGGTGTCGTAGCCGATGATCGAGACGACCGGGCCGAAGATCTCTTCCTTGGCGATGGTCATGTCGTTGGTGACGTTGGCGAAGACGGTCGGCTTGACGAAGTAGCCCTTGTCGATGCCGTCCGGACGGCCGACGCCGCCGGAGACCAGGGTCGCGCCCTCGTCGATGCCGGCCTGGATCAGCTTCTGGATCTTGTTGAACTGCACTTCCGACACGACCGGACCCATCTGGGCGTTGCCCTTGGGGTCGCCGACCGTGGTGGAGTCCGCGGCGGCCTTGGCGATCGCGATCACCTCGTCCATGCGCTTGGCCGGGACCAGCATGCGGGTCGGGGCGTTGCAGGACTGGCCGGAGTTCATCATCACCGAGCGGACGCCGCCGGTGACGGCCGACTGGAAGTCGGCGTCATCGAGGATGATGTTGGGGCTCTTGCCGCCCAGCTCCTGGGCGACGCGCTTGACGGTCGGGGCGGCGTTGCGGGCCACCTCGATGCCAGCGCGGGTCGAGCCGGTGAAGGAGACCATGTCGATCTCCGGGTGGCTGGAGATGGCCGCGCCCACTTCCGGGCCGTCGCCGTTGACCAGGTTGAACACGCCGGCCGGCACGCCGGCGGCATGCAGAATCTCGGCCCAGATGTAGCCCGAGAACGGCGCCACTTCCGAGGGCTTCAGCACCATGGTGCAGCCCACGGCCAGGGCCGGGGCGACCTTGCAGGCGATCTGGTTCACCGGCCAGTTCCAGGGCGTGATCATGCCGCAGACGCCGATCGGTTCCTTGACCAGGCGGGTCGGGCCGCGGTCCTCGACGAACTTGAAGCTCTTCAGCACGGCCAGGGCCGTCTGGGTGTGGGCCAGGCCCATGGCCGCCTGGGCGCGTTGCGCCAGCGAGGCGGGGGCGCCCATTTCCTCGGTGATGGCGTCGGCCATGTCGCCGTAGCGCTTCTGGTACTCGACGATGATGCGCTCGAGCAGGTCGGCGCGTTCCTCGACGGTGGTCTGGGAGAAGGTCGCGAACGCCTTGCGGGCGGCCTTGGCGGCCTTGTCGACGTCGGCGGCCGTGCCCATCGAGATCTTGCCGCAGACCTCTTCATTGGCCGGATTGATCACATCGAGCGTCCTGGGCGTGATGGGATCGACCCACTGACCATCGATGTAGAACTTCGTGTAGTCGCGCATCACCATCTCCCTTGGGCGTCGAGGCGGGCCCGTTCTGAGGACCTCTTCAAACGCTAGTTTAGTTATCGCGGTTCACCTCGGGAAGGGGCGAACTCAAAACTTGATGCATCCAGCTTCAAAGCTGATGCACCTGCGGCTGGCCCGCCACCGGGCTGCGGGCCTTGAGCACGTAGCCCGCCCGGATCGAGCCGATGTAGAGGTCCTTCAGGTCCGGCCCGCCCCAGGTGACGTTGGTTGGGTGGTTGATCACCTCGCCGGAGGGATCGTGACACACCACCTCCACCGCGCCCGACGGCGTGATGGCCACCACCTTGTTGGCGGCCGGCAGGCAGACCCAGAGGTTGCCCTCGGCGTCCAGGCCGACGCCGTCGGTGTAGCCGAGATCTTCCGGATGATGGGCGGCGTCGGCTTCGGCCTGGGCCTGCGTTGCGTCGACCAGCCGGCCGAGCACCGGGCCGTAGCGCTCGCCCGGGCCGAGCTTCCCGCCGGGCAGGACTTCGAAGCGCAGCACGTCGGCGCCGCTGGTCTGGGCGCAGTAGAGCCAGCGGTCGTCGGCCGACAGGGCCATGCCGTTTGGAAACTTCAGCCCCTCGGCGACGATCTCGCTCGAGCCGTCCGGCCGCAGCACGAAGATGAAGCCGTCGGTGCGGCCGTCCAGCGCCTGGGGCCAGGTCTCGGCATGGGTGGAGTTGGCGCACCAGATGTTCCCGGCCCGGTCGAGCACCGGATAGTTGGCGCTGGTCAGCCGCTTGCCGCCGACCTCGGCCAGCAGGGTCTCGTGGGTCCCGGTCAGGGGATCGAAGCGCTGCAGCGGCCCCTCCTGGCGGTCATAGATGCCGAAGTTGGCGATCAGGATGCGGCCCTGCAGATCCATGTTGATGCCGTTGGGCGCGCCGCCCTTCGGACCCATCCGCACGAAGGCGCCGGATGGGTGGATTTCGGCGACCGCGCACTGGTGGTCCGAGGCGAAGACCCGGCCGTCCTTGCCAACGACCACGTCCTCGGGTCGGTCGATGCCGACCGCGATCTTCGTGAACGCCTCGACCGCGATACGCGCCACCATGCCGTCCTCCCTGTGTGCCTGTTCTTGTTGGCGCTACCAGAACAGGTCCGGCGCCGTTCCGTCCAGCACCTGGGCGATGCGGCGGCGGGTCGCGTCGGTCGTCCCGGCGGGCAGGTCGCCGGGATGAAACCAGTCGCGACGCAGGATCTCGCCCCGGGAGGTCGGCGGCGTCGGGGCCCAGCAGTCGAGGCGATAGAGCACGACATGGTCGCCGCGAAAGGTGCGGGCGTTGTCGTGGATCGAAACCAGCGTCATCCGCCCGTCCGGCCGGACGCCGGCCTCTTCCTCCAGCTCGCGGGCGGCGGCGGTTTCCGCCGACTCGCCGCGCTCGACGCCGCCGCCGGGCAGGTGCCAGCCGGGCGTGTAGCTGTGCTCGATCAGCAGGACGCGACCCTGGTCGTCGAAGACCATAACCCGCACGCCGACCGTCAGGCCGCGCACCGTTCGCATGGCGATCCGGTAGCCCGGTTGCAGCAGTCGGTAGAGGCGGCGCAGAAGCGACATGGTCGCAGCCTAGGGCGCCGGCTTGCGGCGCGCGAGACGCGGGGCTAAAGCCGGGCGGACATTCTTTCGCGGAGCACCGCCATGATCGCCGTCGGCATCATCTTTGGTTTCATCATCGTCCTGGGCGCGCTGAACATTTTCGAGTTCGGCAAGGTCGACTGACCCTGGCACGCCACCCGGACCTTTCCCGGTGAACGGCGTCGCCTTCGTCACGGCCGCCGCCCGACGCATCGGACGGTCGCTGGCTGTCGAAGCGGCGCGCGCCGGTTTCGACGTGGCGGTCCACCATCGCGCCTCGCCCGACGACGCCGAGCAAACCGCGGCGCTGGTCCGGGCCGAGGGCCGCAAGGCGCTGGTGCTGGCCGGCGACCTGACCGCTCATGACGCAGGAGCCCTGATCGCCCGGGCCGAGGCGCTCGGGCCGGTGACCCTGCTGGTCAACAACGCCTCCCTGTTCCTCGACGACCGGCTGGAGACGACCACCGCCGCCGACCTCGACGCCCATATGGCGACCAACGTCCGGGCGCCGGTCATGCTGGCCCAGGCCTTCGTGGCGGCGCTGCAAGCCGACCGGGCCGGGCTGATCGTCAACATCATCGACCAGCGGGTCTGGCGGCCGACGCCGCAGTATTTCAGCTACAGCCTGTCGAAGGCGGCGCTCTGGTACGCCACTCAGACCATGGCCCAGGCGCTGGCCCCGCGCATCCGCGTCAACGCCATCGGCCCGGGCCCGACGTTCGGCTCCACCCACCAGGCGCCGGGCAGCTTCGAGGCCGAGGCCGACGGCACGCCGCTCGGCCGGCGGGTGACCGGCGAGGACATCGCCGCGGCGCTGCGCTACCTCATTGACGCCCGCGCGGTCACCGGTCAGATGATCGCCGTGGACAGCGGCCAGCACCTCGCCTGGCAGACGCCGGACATCGTCGACTTCTAGAGAGGCGCGCGTGGCCGTTTCCCCGCTTCAGGACCCGCCGTTGGACACCGCTCCGAACGCCAGAGTCGTGATCACCAAGGTGTTCGTTCGCGGCCTGAAGGTCGAGGCCGAGGTCGGCGTCTACAGCCATGAGCGGGGCAAGACCCAGCCGCTGGTCATCGACGTCGAGCTGGATGTCGCCGCCGCCGGAGCCCGGCATCTGGGCGACACCCTGAACTACGAGACCATCCGCAACGACGCCCGCGCCCTGGCCGCGTCCGGCCACATCGAGCTGGTCGAGGTCTTCGCCGAGCGCCTTGCCGAGCTCTGCCTCGCCGACCCGCGGGTGACCCGCGCCCGCGTCCGGGTCGAAAAGCCTATGGCGCTGGCCCCCGACGCCGAGGCGGCCGGGGTCGAGATCACGGCGGTCCGCGCCTGAGCGTCCTCACCCATGCGGCGCGGCTCGCGCCCCTCAGGCCCGGGACGACGTGGCGGCTGGACGGCGACACCCTCATCGAGACGACCGGCAGGCGCGAGCGTCGCTGGGCCCTGGCCTCGGCGCGCAGCCTGACCCTGGCCCCGCCGGGAAACGGCGGCCGCTGCGCCGCCTGGCTGACCTTCCCACGGGGGCGGGTGACCATTGTCTCCCACGGCTGGAGCGGGCCTGGCCGGTTCGAGGACCATACCGCCAGCTACGGCCCGCTGGTGCGGGCCCTGGCCGCCCGAATCGCCGACCTGTCGCCCGGCGCCCGCATCGCTGTCGCCGGTCTGGATGGCCAAGCCGGGATGTCCTGGACCATCGGCCTGCTGGGCGCCGGCGTGGCGGCCCTGCTTGGCTTCTCGCTGATGGCCGGCACGGCCGGGCTGGGCGTCAGTCTGGCGGCGCGGCTGCTGTTCGCGCTGATCATGATCTTCGCCGTGACGCCCTGGCTGAAGCCGCGCGTCGCGGGCCTGGACCCGCGCGATCTGCCCCGCTCCATGGCGCCCTGACGGAGCCGGTTTGCCTCGCCGCGCGTTTGCGGCGACGATGCCCCCGACAATACGGAGTCTGCCGATGACCGATAGTGTTCCCGTCGCCAAGACCCACGAGGACCGGGTGCTGCCCGCCGTCGTCTACGGTCTCTATGTTTTCGGCGCGATGTCGATGCTGATCACCGTGATCATCGGCCTCGTCATCGCCTACGCCAACCGCGCGACGGCCGGTCCGCGGATGGACACCCACTACCAGTTCCTGATCCAGACCTTCTGGAAGACCGTCTGGTGGTTCGTGATCGGCATCGGGGTCGGCCTGGCCGGACTGGTGATGACCGTCACCCTCATCCTGGCGCCGATCGGCATCCCGCTGATGATCATCGGCTGGGGCGGAGCGGGCCTGGTCGGGGTCTGGTTCTACGTCCGGTGCGCGGCCGGGATCATCTATCTGCTCCAGGATGAACCCTATCCCCGGCCTGACGCGTGGCTGATCTAGAGGCGCCGCAACCCCTTATTGCCTAAGGATCGGGCGCATCTGGCCGAGGGGCTCCCCTGCCAGTTGTGGCGTTTTGACCCCCCGCGAATTCGCTGCCGCACTCCCTCCTGTTCGGGGTGAAGAAGACGGGGGTGTACATGGCGGCGCGCATTTTGAGTCTGCTTGCGGGGGTCCTGTTCGCAGGCATTGGCTGGGCCATTCTCGCCCCGGGCGGCATCGCGGGGATCGATCCGCCGACGATGCAGTTGGGCCTGTTCGAAGGACACCGGCCGTTCATCGGCTGGGGCGCGGCGGCGCTGGGGATCGTCGCCCTGCTGTCCTCGGTCCTGCCCCGCGGTGGCGGCGGCCGCGGCGGGAAGCGGCGGGCGGCGCCGCAGGTCGACTTCGACGCCGAGCCGGCGCCGTCGGCGGCGGACGGGGAAGCCGCGAGCGCGGGCCATACGGCCTTCGCCCCGCAGGCACCGCCGCCGACGGCCTCGCCGCCGCCTCGCCTGGAGGCGGTCGCTGACGACAGCTTCGCCGACCTGCGCGAGCGGCTTAGAACCCTGGTCCGGACCGAACAGTGGTCCACAGCCACCGCCCTCGCGCGGCGGCTTCCCACATCGGCGACCAACGACGAGGAGCGGTTGCTCGCCGCCCAGGACCTGGGCGACTTCGCAAGGTCACAGGGGGCCGGGGATGAGGCGGTCGAAGCCTACGAGATGGCGCTGGCCAGCGCCCGGGGCCTGGCGGCCCAGGCCCCGACCGATCCGGTCCGCCTGACCATGCTGGCCGGCGTCCTGACCGGCGTCGGCGACGCGGCCCAAGACGAAGGCCGCCTCGACGCCGCCGTCGAGGCCTATGAGGAAGCCCTGGAAATCCGCCGCCAACTGGCCCGGGATGACGGCGGCGCCGAGGTCCGTCGCGCGCTGTCGCTGGCGCTCGAGCGTCTGGGCGACGCCCGCGAGGACCGGGGCCATCGCGTGCGCGCCCTGGATCTGTATCGCGAAAGCCTCGACATCGCCGGCAAGCTGGCGGCCGTCGATCCGCAGAAGTACGGCGAGGACCTGCAGGTCACCCGCCGCCGCCTGAGCGAGCTGGAAGCCCGCCTCGCCGCGGTTTGACACACGGCCCGAGCTGGTCGGGCCGCCTGAGATCACCGGACCTACGAAAGAGGGCGCAGCCGACCGGCCGCGCCCTCTTCGTTTTGCTCACCACCCGTGGATGGCGGTCAGGCCGGTACGACTTCCCGCCGCACGAGCCGCGCGTAGTCATCCATCAACGTCAGCGAGACCTTGCCGGGGGTGAAGCGGTACTCGCCCACCTCGGCCACCGGCGTCACTTCCGCCGCCGTGCCAACGATGAAGCACTCGTCGAAGCCGGCCATTTCCTCGGGCTTGATGTGCCGTTCGATCAGCTCGAAGCCGCGCTCACGCGCCAGCCGCATGACCGTCTGGCGGGTGATGCCGTTCAGGAAGCAGTCCGGCGTCGGGGTGTGCAGCACGCCGTCCTTGACGAAGAACACGTTGGCGCCCGTCGCCTCGGCCACGTAGCCGCGGTAGTCGAGCATCATCGCGTCCGAGTAGCCGTCCTGTTCGGCGGCGTGCTTGGAGATGGTGCAGATCATGTACAGGCCGGCGGCCTTGGCCGCGACCGGCGCCGTCTTCGGCGAGGGACGGTCATACTTCGCCCAGGTCAGACGGATGCCCTTCTTCTTCTGCTCGGGGTCGAAGTAGCTGGGCCAATCCCACACCGCGATGGCGACGTGGATCTTGCTGTGCTGGGCCGAGACCCCGATCATCTCCGAACCGCGCCAGGCGACCGGACGAACGTAACAATCCTTGAGCCCGTTCTTCGCGCAGGTCGCCTTGCAGGCCTCGTCGATCTCCGACACCGTGTACGGAATCTTGAAGTCGAGGATTTCAGCCGACTTGAACAGCCGCTCGGTATGGGCCGTGAGCTCGAAGATCTCGCCGCCGTACATCCGCTCGCCCTCGAACACCGACGAGGCGTAGTGAAGGCCGTGGGTGAGTACGTGCACCTTCGCCTCGCGCCAGGGCACGAACTGGCCGTCCAGCCAGATCCATCCGTCGCGATCATCGAAGGGAACGAGAGACATTTCGAGTATTCCTCCTTTCAAGGAAGCGGCGACCTTAGACTCTCTGGGCGTCGTTTCGTCAAACAGAATGGCCTGAATTTATGAGTGCTCCGGCCGATCCGCGCCTGATCCTGAGAGACGAGGAGCTGGATTCCGGCCTGGAGCTGATGCTCCTGGCCGAGGCGAGCCTGTGGGCGGCCGTGGACGCGGCCCTGGAGACCGAGGCCAGCGGGCTGGGACGCCCCCACTGGCGGGCGGCCTTCCTGCTGCGGCGACGACCCGGCGTGGGGGCCCGCGACCTCAGCCGGCTGACCGGTCTGTCCAAGCAGGCGGCCAGTCGCACCCTGACCGACCTGCTCAGGCTCGGGTTGGCCGAGGTCGAGACCGGCGACCTGGACGCCCGGCGCCGGCCGGCGCGGCTGACGGACACCGGAATCGCCTTCGAGGCGCGCATCTCCGAACGCCTGCGGGCCCTGCTCGGCCGCGCCTACCGCACGGGCGGGCTTGACGGCGTGGCGGGCGCCCGGCGCATTCTCGCCGCCTTGGCTGGACCGCGCACGGGCGTGGGCCTGCGCCGCGAGGAGAGCTGAGTTGGCCGGTTCGGACCGTCACCTGCTGGTGGTCGATGACGACGACCGTATCCGCGAGCTGCTCAAGGAGTATCTGGCGCGGTCGGGATTTCGCGTCACCGGCGCGTCGGACGCCGCTTCGGCCTCGCGCCTGATCGACACGCTCGACTTCGACCTGATGGTGCTGGACGTGATGATGCCCGGCGAGGACGGCCTTGCCTTCGCCCGCCGGCTGCGCGCCCGCAGCGACGCGCCCGGCCGCACGCCGATTCTGATGTTGACCGCCCGCGGCGAGGCCGGCGACCGGATCGAGGGGCTGACCGCCGGCGTCGACGACTACCTGGCCAAGCCGTTCGAACCGCGCGAGCTGCTGCTGCGCATCGAGGCCATCCTGCGCCGCGCCGGTCCCCGCGACGCCGGCCCCACGGTCATCGGCCTGGGCGCCTGCTCGTTCGACATCGACCGGGGTGAGCTGACCCGCGACGGCGCCGTGATCCGTCTGACCGAGGCGGAGATCGAGCTGATGCGACGCTTGGCCCGCTCGGCCAACGCGCCCGTCGACCGCCTGGAACTGGCCCGCGACACCGCCGACGTCACCGGCCGCGCCGTCGACGTGCAGGTCACCCGCCTGCGCCGCAAGATCGAGGACGATCCCAAGACGCCTCGCTACCTGCAGACCGTGCGCGGCGTCGGCTACCGCCTGGCCCCGGACTGATGCGGATCCGCGCGCTCAGGATCTTCATCCCCCGCCAGATCAAGCGGTGGCTGCCGACCTCGCTGTTCGGCCGCAGCCTGCTGATCATCGTGCTGCCCATCGCCCTGATGCAGCTGGCGGTGACCTGGATCTTCTTCGACGCCCACTGGCAGACCGTGACCAGCCGCCTCGCCGACGGCCTGGCCGGCGACATCGCCTGGGCGGTGGAGAGCTACCACGACGATCCGCGCCCCGAGGTCCTCAACAGGATCGCCGAACGCGCCGAAAAGTCGATGTCGCTGTCGATCGTGCTGCTCGAGGACAAGAAGCTGCCGCCCCAGCAGCCGTCGTCGCTGTTCGCCGCGCTGGATCGGGCGCTGGACAAGGCGCTGTCGGAGAAGCTGGACGTCCCCTACTGGTACGATACCATCCGCTTTCCGGCCTATGTCGACATCCGGGTGGAGGCGCCGGGCGGCGTCCTGCGGATCATCGCGCCCCGCGACCGGGCCTACGCCACCCAAGGCCACATCTTCATCTTCTGGATGGCGCTGGCCACGCTGCTGCTGACGGCGATCGCCATCCTGTTCATCCGCAACCAGGTGCGCGCCATCGAGCGGCTGGCCGACGCGGCCGAGACCTTCGGCAAGGGCGGCGACGTCGACGACTTCAAGCCCTACGGCGCCAAGGAGGTCCGGCAGGCGGCACAGGCCTTCATCGCCATGAAGAACCGCATCCAGCGGCACATCGACCAGCGCACCGCCATGCTGGCCTCGGTGAGCCACGACCTGCGCACGCCGCTGACCCGCCTGAAGCTGGAGCTGGCGCTGGCCGAGCCGAGCAAGCGCATCGAGGCGATGAAGTCCGATCTCTCCGAGATGGAGCACATGATCGACGAATACCTCGCCTTCGCCCGCGGCGAGGGCGGCGAGGCGGTGGAGCCGGTCACCCTGTGGAAGCTGGTCCACGCGGTGGGCGCGGACGCGGCCCGGGCCGGGGCGAAGGTGGAGATCGACGCCGACCCGCACCTGCAGCTGTCGCTGCGGCCCAACGCCATGCGGCGGGCCCTGTCCAACCTGGTGTTGAACGCCGCCGCCCACGCCGACAGGATCGCCATCGCCGTGAAGACGACGCCGGCCGGCGGGGTGGAGATCATCATCGACGACAATGGCCCCGGCATCCCGCCCGAGCAGTTCGAGGAGGCCTTCAAGCCGTTCAACCGGCTCGACGAGTCCCGGAACCAGAACGAGAAGGGCGTCGGCCTGGGCCTGGCCATCGCCCGCGATGTCGCCCGCGGCCACGGCGGCGACCTGACCCTGGACCGGGCCCCGCTGGGCGGCCTGCGGGCGGTGTTCAGGCTGCCGGGTTAGCCGAGCTCTTTGGAGCGGGCGACAGCGGCGGCGACCGTCCGCGTCAACAGGGCCTCGAGGTCGCCCGAGCCGGTCAACACCTGAAGCCCCGCCTGCGTCGTGCCGCCCGGCGAGGTCACCTGGCGGCGCAGCTCGGCCGGCGGCGTATCGCCCGCGGCCATCAGCGCGGCGGCGCCGGACACGGTGGCCCGGGCCAGGCTCGCCGCGTCGGCGGCCGGCAGCCCGGCCTTCACGCCGGCCGCCTCCAGCGCCTCGACGAAGGCGTAGAGGTAGGCCGGGCCCGAGCCGGACACCGCCGTGGCGGCGTGCATCAGGACTTCGTCCTCCACGTCGACGACGCTGCCCAGCGGGCCGAACAGTGCGTGAGCGCGGGCGCGGGCTTCGTCGGAGTCCGAATGGATGGTGACCGCGCCCTGGCCGATGGCCACCGCCGTGGTCGGCATGACCCGGGCCACGAGCCGGCCGCCGAGCGCCGCCGCGATATCGCCGCCGGCGACACCGGCGGCGACCGAGACGATGATGGCGTCCGGCGCGAGGAAGGGCTCGATCTCGGCGGCCACCTGCCGCCAAAGCTGCGGCTTGACCGCCAGCACGACGGTGGCGGCCCGCGCCAGGTCCGCGTCGGCCGGATGGAGCATCGCGCCGTCCGCCGCCGCGCGCTGCGCCTCGGGCGAGGGATGGGGGTCGCGAACGATGAGCTCGTCCATCGAGACAGGGCCGGCGATGCGCCAGCCCTCGATCATGGCGCCGCCCATGCGACCGGCGCCGACCAGCAGAACGATCCTGGGATCCATGGTCGGGTGCTTACGCCTGTCCGACCGTCTCGAACATGCAGGCGGCCATCGCCTCGTCCGGGCTCTTGGCGCCGGCCAGCAGGAAGTCGAAGGCCGGATAGAACCGGTCGGCGGCTTCCACGGCCGCGTCAATCATCGACGCCGCCTGGGCCAGGGTTGGACGGTCGCCGCCCGGCAGGCTCATGGCGTGCCGGAAGACGATCTCGCCGTCCTCGGCCCAGACCTCGAAGTGACCCAGCCAGCAGCGCTGATTGATCAGCGACAGCAGCTCATAGGCCGAGGCGCGCTTGGACTTGGGCGCCGTGCGGCCGATCGACAGACACAGCTGCAGGCAGTCGGCTTCCGGCCGCCAGGCGAACCACAGCTCGTAGTCCTTCCAGTCGCCAGCCAGCGCGAACGCCAGATCGCCGTCTTCGGTGCGGTCGAACGTCAGGTTCTCGGCGGCGAGAACATGTTCGACGATTTCCAGCGGATCGAGGGCGATCAGGGCGTCGTCTTCTTCGGGATGGGGCGTGTCCATTGAGCCTCTAAGTCCCTCCGACCTAGGCCGGGCGGGGAAGCGCCCGGCGAACAGAAACGGCGTCCTTGAACAGGGACCGTAGACTGCTTCGCCGCGCGCGTAAGGGGGTTCTTGTCGGGAGCGAGCCCTACTCGCCCTTTTTGGCCCGCTTGGCCGCCGGAGCGGCCTGGGCGCCTTTCAACTCGGCGATTTCGGCCCGCAGCGCTGTGATTTCGGCCTTCAGGGCGTCGAATTCGTCGCGGCGGATCAGGTCCATCTCGGCGGCGAAGCGCTCAGCCTGGGCGCGAAAGGCGGTCTTGGCCTCGTCACCGGCCGCCTGGGCCAGGCCCATGGCGGCGTTGGTCAGCTTGGCGACTTCGTCGAGAAAAGGGTTCTGGGTCTGCATCGGACGGTCCTGGCGGAGCGCCCCTCGAGCGCCTTCGCTTCCTAATATGGGAAAGCGGGGGTGAAAGCGAAGAGGATCATCGCTAATCATGGCCATCCCTCCGACGGCGAGACCGCTGACGTGCAATTTCCCGACTTCGACCCCATCCTGTTCCAGATCGGCCCGCTGGCCATCCGCTGGTACGCCCTGGCCTATGTGGCCGGCATCCTGCTGGGCTGGCGCTACGCCATCCTGCTCAGCCGCAACCTCAAGCTCTGGGGTGGGCGGCAGCCGACGCTGAACGCCGCGCAGATCGACGACCTGATCCTGTGGGTGACGCTGGGCGTCATCGGCGGCGGGCGCCTTGGCTATGTGCTGTTCTACTTCCCGTCGATGATCTGGGAGGAGCCGCTGAACATCTTCAAGGTGTGGGAAGGCGGCATGAGCTTCCACGGCGGCCTGATCGGCGTGAGCCTGGCGATGGCGCTGTTCGCCCGGGCCAACAAACTGGACATCTTCCGCGTCGCCGACCACGTGGCCCCGGCCGTGCCGATCGGACTGTTCTTCGGCCGCATCGCCAACTTCATCAACGGCGAGCTCTGGGGCCGGCCCACCGACATGCCCTGGGGCGTCACGGGCTTTCCCGGCGTTCCCGACGGCTACGCCCGCCATCCCAGCCAGATCTACGAGGCCCTGCTGGAGGGGCTGCTGCTGTTCGTGATCCTGCGCGTGGCCACCCACCGCCAGCTTTGGCTGCAGCGGCGCGGCGTGGTGGCGGGCCTGTTCCTCGCCGGCTACGGCGCGTTCCGCCTGTCGCTGGAGTGGGTGCGCGAACCGGACGCGCAGATGCTGCCCTTCCTGCGCGACTACCTGACCATGGGCATGCTGCTGTCGATCCCGATGCTGCTTCTCGGCGTCTGGATGATCTGGCGGGGCCTGAAGGAGCCGATCGTTCCGGCCGCCCCGGAGAAGGCCGCCGCCTGATGAGCCTTCTGGATCGCCTGCGGGCGGAGATCGAGGCCGACGGCCCGATCAACGTCGCCCAGTATATGCACCGCTGCCTGCATGACCCGCGGGACGGCTACTACGCCACCCGTCCCGCCATCGGCGACGGCGGCGATTTCATCACCGCGCCGGTGATCAGCCAGATGTTCGGCGAGCTGCTTGGGCTGTGGGCGGTCGAGACCTGGACGCGGCTGGGCAAGCCCTCGCCGTTCCGGCTGGTCGAGATGGGGCCCGGCGACGGCACGCTGATGAGCGACCTGCTGCGCGCGGTGCGGCTGGCGCCGGACTTCGTGGCCGCCGCCGACCTGTGGATGATCGAGACCTCCGCGCCGCTGGCCGCCCTGCAGAAGACGAAGCTGGAGGGCGCGGTCCTGACGCCGACCTGGGCGGCGTCGATCGACGACATCCCCGCCGGCGCGCCGGTGATCCTGATCGCCAACGAACTGCTGGACTGCCTGCCCGCCCGTCAGTTCGTCCATGCCGGCGGCGGCTGGGTCGAGCGGCTGGTGGGCGTGGGACCGGACGGCGCGCTGGCTTTCGGCCTGGCCCCGACAAAGGACGGCTCCACCCCGCCGCCCGACAGCCCGATCCTGGAAGTTTCCGACGCCCAGGAGGCCCTGGGCCAGGCGCTGGGCGCCCTGATCGCCCGGGAGGGCGGCGCGGCGCTGTTGATCGACTACGGCCGGGGCGAGCCAGAGTTCGGCGACACGCTTCAGGCGCTCAAGGGCCACGAGAAGGTCGACCCTCTCGCCTTCCCCGGCGAGTCGGACCTGACCGTCTACGCCGACTTCCCGGTCGTCCGCGACGCGGCCCGCAAGGCCGGCGCCGCCGCCACCGACGCCATCCCCCAAGGCCTGTTCCTGGGCATGCTGGGCATCCAGCACCGCGCCGACTCCCTGAAGGCCGCCCGCCCCGACCGGGCCGAGGTCATCGACCGGCAGCTGGCGCGGCTGGTGGCGCCCGACCAGATGGGCGAGCTGTTCAAGGCCGCCTGCATCCACGCGCCGGACCTGGTCCCGCCAGGCTTCGAGGCGCCGGCGGCATGACGCTTCCGGTCGTCCAGAGCCCGTTGCTGGCGCAGGTCGCGGGCGTCAGACACGCCTTCTTCACCCGCAAGGGCGGGGTCTCGACCGGGATCTACGACAGCCTCAACGTCGGTCGCGGTTCGCGGGACGAACCGGCCGACGTGGCCGAGAACCGCCGCCGCGCGGCCGACTGGTTCGGCCTGCCGGCCCAGGCGCTGAACACCTGCTACCAGATCCACTCGGCCATCGCCGTGCGGGCGCTGGAGCCCTGGGGCGACGCGCGGCCCGAGGCGGACGGGGTCGTCGCCGACCGTCCGGGCCTGATCTGCGGCGCCCTGTCCGCCGACTGCGCGCCGGTGCTGTTCGCCGATGCGGAGGCGCGGATCGTCGCCGCCTGCCACGCCGGATGGCAGGGCGCGCTGTCGGGCATCGTCGCCGCGACCGTCGAGCAGATGGTCGCCCTGGGCGCCGACCCGGCCCGCATGGTCGCCGCCGTGGGCCCCTGCATCGGCCCGGCCTCCTACGAGGTGGGGCTGGAGTTCCTGGATCGGTTCGAGGCCGCCCTGCCCGGCTCGGCGCGGTTCTTCGCGGCGGGACTGACTGCCGACAAGCGGATGTTCGACCTGCCAGGCTTCGTCCTGTCGCGCCTGACCGACGCCGGCGTGGGGCGCGCCGAATGGATCGGCCACGACACCTGCGCCGAGGGCGACCTGTTCTATTCGAACCGGCGAGCCTTCAAGCAGGGCGAGCCGGACTACGGCCGCCTGCTTAGCGCGATAAGCCTGGCCTGATGCGACGCTTACTCTTCCTATAGTAGCGGACTCGCCAAACACATATTTTCAGCGTACCAATCCGGACGGGCGCGTCGTTCGGAGGGGCTATGCTGCATCCGGTGATCCTGTGCGGGGGCGCTGGCGAGCGCCTGTGGCCCGCATCCAGACCCAGTCGACCCAAGCCCTTCCTGCCGCTGGTCGGGGACGAGACCACCTTCCAGGGCGCGTTGCGGCGCGCTGCGAGCCTGCCCGGGGCCGAGCCGGTGACGATCGTCGCCGGCCGACCGCATGAGCGCCGGGTGCGCGAAGCGCTGACCCGGCGCGACGCGCTGATGATCCTCGAGCCGGCCGGACGTGACACCGCGCCGGCCATGACGGCAGCGGCGCTGGTCATCGGCGCGCGGGATCCTGAAGCGGTGCTGGTGTTTCTGCCGTCGGACCACTTCGTTCCGGACACCGCCGCCTTCGCCCGTCATGTGGCGGCGATGGCCGACCATGCCCGGGCAGGCTGGATCGCGCTTCTGGGCCTGAGGCCGAGCTGTCCCTCGCCCGCTTACGGCTACCTGCTTCCCGAGCTCGGCGACCAGTCGCCGCGTCGGGTGGCTCGCTTCATCGAGAAGCCGGGCGCCGACCGCGCGGCGCGGCTGATCGCGGGCGGTTGCCTGTGGAACGCCGGCGTCTTCGCGGTGCGGGCCGACGTCCTGCTGCAGGAGATGACCCGCCACGCGCCCGATGTCATCGCCGTGGTTTGGGAGGCCATCCGCCGCCGGCGGCGCGTCGCCGGCTCCATCCTGCTCGACCCCGTCTTCGAGGAGGCCCCCGCCCTGTCGTTCGACATCGCGGTGCTGGAGAAGACCAACCGCGCCGTTGTCGAGACCGGCGACCTGGTCTGGTCGGACCTGGGCGCCTGGGACGCGGTGCTGGCGGCGTCGAGCCGTGACGGGGACGGCAACAGCGCCGAGGGGCACGTGGTGCTGCAGGCCGCGTCCAACTGTCTTGTCCGGGCGGCGGACGGCATGACCGTGGCCGTCGTCGGGGCCCGCAACCTGGCCGTCATCGTCGACCAGGGCGCGGTGATGGTCTGCGACCTGGAGTCCGGCCATCAGGTGCGGGCGGCGATCGACCGGGTCAGCGCAGGCGGGCGTTGACCTTGACCAGCGGCGCCGAGCCCGGGGTCAGCTCGGCGTCCGACAGCCGGTTGAGCGGCTTGGCCACCGTGTTCAGCGCGTCGTGCAGATCGTCGGCTTCGGGATCGACATAGAGCAGGCCGGTGACGATCTCGCCGACGGCATTGCGCTCCTGCAGGTAGGCCATGGCCTTGACCCGGTCGGTGGCGTCGTAGTCGGTCGCCACCTTGCGCAGCATCAGGATCGAGCCGTCGTGCTGGGCCACTTCCACCAGCTCGCCCGGCGCGTAGTCGGCGGTGACCGGCGCGCGACCGAGCATGACGTCGAGCCGATTCACCGCCTCGTTGTGCTCGCGCACCCAGTCGAAGCTCTTGGTCGAGCCGGCGTGGTTGTTGAAGGCGATGCAGGGGCTCAGCACATCGATGAAGGCCGCGCCCTTGTGCGTCAGCGCCGCCTTGATCAGCGGCACCAGCTGGTCCTTGTCGCCCGAGAAGCTGCGGCCGACGAAGCTGGCGCCCAGCTGCAGCGCCAGGGCGACCATGTCGATGCCGCTGTCGGAGTTGACCACGCCCTTCTTGGACTTCGAACCCTTGTCGGCAGTGGCCGAGAACTGGCCCTTGGTCAGGCCGTACACGCCGTTGTTCTCGACGATGTAGGTCATGTTCACGCCGCGCCGCATGACGTGGGCGAACTGGCCAAGGCCGATGGAGGCGGAATCGCCGTCGCCGGAGACGCCCAGGTAGATCAGCTCCCGATTGGCCAGGTTGGCCCCGGTCAGCACCGACGGCATCCGACCGTGCACGGTGTTGAACCCGTGGCTGGCGCCCAGGAAGTAGTCCGGCATCTTGGACGAGCAGCCGATGCCCGACAGCTTGGCCAGCCGGTGCGGCTCCAGGTCGATCTCGAAACAGGCCTGGACGATGGCGGCGCTGATCGAGTCGTGACCGCAGCCGGCGCACAGGGTCGAGACCTTGCCCTCGTAGTCGCGGCGGGTGAAGCCGAGCGCGTTTTCCTTCAGGGACGGGTGATGGAACTGCGGCTTGGTGATGTAGGTCATTTCGCCATCTCCCCGGTGTTGGCCATGTCCGCCGCGCCCATGCCCCGGGCCAGTTCGCCGCCGATGAAGCGCGCGGTGATCGGCGAGCCGTCGTAGTTCAGCACCTTGACCAGCCGGGCCGGGTCGACCCCGCCCTCGTTGATCAACAGGGTGCGCAGCTGGGCGTCGCGGTTCTGTTCGACCACGAAGACCAGCTCGTGATGGGCGATGAAGTCGAACACCTCGCCCGGGAACGGGAAGGCCCGCACCCGCATGGCGTCCAGATGCAGCCCCTTGGCCTCCAGCGCCGCCAGGGCCTCGTCCATCGCCGGCGAGGTCGAGCCGTAATAGATCACGCCGTAGGACGTCTTCTTCTTCGCTGGCTTGACCACCGGCGCCGGCACCAGCGAGCGGGCGGTGTCGAACTTGCGCAGCAGCCGCTCCATGTTGTCGACATAGACGGCCCCCTCCTCGCTGTAGCGGGCGTAGGGGTCGCGCGAGGTGCCGCGGGTGAAGTAGGCGCCCTTGGACGGGTGGGTGGCCGGCAGGGTGCGGAACGGAATGCCGTCACCGTCGACGTCCTTGTAGCGGCCGAAATCGGCGCCGGCGTCGAGCATTTCGGCCGTCATCACCTTGCCCCGGTCGAGGCTCTTGCTGTCGTCCCAGGTGAAGGGGTCGACCAGCCACTCATTCATGCCCATGTCCAGGTCGAGCATGACGAAGATCATGGTCTGCAGCCGGTCGGCGAGGTCGAAGGCCTGGGCCCCGAACTCGAAACACTCGCCCGGGCCTTCCGGCAGCAACAGCACATGTTTGGTGTCGCCGTGACTGGCGTAGGCGGCGCTGAGAATGTCGGACTGCTGGGTCCGCGTCGGCATGCCGGTCGAGGGTCCGCCGCGCTGGACGTCGAAGATCACCGCCGGAATCTCGGCGAAGTAGGAGAGGCCGATGAACTCCTGCATCAGCGAAACGCCGGGACCGGAGGTGCAGGTGAAGGCCCGCGCGCCGTTCCAGCCGGCGCCGACCACGATGCCGATCGAGGCGATCTCGTCCTCGGCCTGGACGATCGCGTAGCGCGCCTCGCCGGTCTCCGGATCGTGGCGCAGCGTCTTGCAGTAGTCGATGAAGCCCTCGGCCAGGGAGGTCGAGGGGGTGATCGGATACCAGGCGCAGACCGTCGCTCCGCCGTAGACGGCGCCGAGGCCGGCGGCGGTGTTGCCGTCGACGAAGATGCGGTCGCCCACGGCGTCGGCGCGCTTCAGCTGCAGACCCAGCGGCTTGAGGTTCTCGCTGGCCCAGTTGAAGCCCAGGGACAGCGCCTCAATGTTGGCCGGGATCAGCGCCGGCTTGGAGGCGTACTCCTCGGCCAGCAGCGCCTCGACAACGTCGCGCTCGATGCCGAGCAGGAAGGTCAGGGCGCCCAGATAGATGATGTTCTTCAGCACCTTGCGCTTGGATGGCTCGGCGTAGGCGGCGTTGCAGATCCGGGTCAGGGGCACGCCCACAACGGTGATGTCGGCGCGGAACTTCTCCGGCGGCATCGGCTTGGTGGAGTCGTAGAACAGATAGCCGCCGGGCTCGATCTCACCCAGGTCGCGATCCCAGGTCTGCGGGTTCATGGCGACCATGAGGTCGACGCCGCCGCGGCGCCCCATCCAGCCCTGGCCGCTGACGCGGATCTCGTACCAGGTCGGCAGGCCCTGGATGTTCGAGGGGAAGATGTTGCGCGCCGCGACCGGCACGCCCATCCGCAGGATCGACTTGACGAACAGGCCGTTGGCGCTGGCCGAGCCGGACCCGTTGACGTTGGCGAACTTGACGACGAAGTCGTTGATGGCTGCGAGGGGGCGGGTCATTTCAGGCACCCCCCGCTGGCCTGGGTCATCTCGATCAGCGTCTTCTGCATATCCCATGCGCCCGTCGGGCACCGCTCGGCGCAGAGGCCGCAGTGCAGACAGACGTCCTCGTCCTTGACCATCACCCGGCCCGTCGGCAGCGAGCCCGACACATAGAGGTCCTGCGTCAGGTTCAGCGCCGGCGCTTTCAGCCTCGGCCGCAGCGCATCCTCCTCGCCGTTGACGGTGAAGGTGATGCAGTCGGTCGGGCAGATGTCGACGCAGGCGTCGCACTCGATGCACAGCGGCGTGGCGAACACCGTCTGGATGTCGCAGTTCAGGCAGCGTTGCGTCTCGGCCAGGGCCCGGGCGACGTCGAAGCCGAGCTCGACCTCGGCCTTGACGTCGGCGAGCGCCACGACGGTCTCGAGCATCGGGACCTTCTGGCGGTCCTCCAGAGAGACGTCGTTGTCGTAGCTCCACTCGTGGATGCCCATCTTCTGGGACGAAACGGCCATGCCCGGCGGCGGCCGCAGTCGCACGTCCTGGCCCCGGCAGTGGTGCTCGATGGACACCGCCGCCTCGTGCCCGTGCGCGACGGCCCAGATGATGTTCTTGGGGCCGAAGGCGGCGTCGCCGCCGAAGAAGACGCGCGGATTGGTCGACTGGAAGGTCACGGGATCGACGACGGGCATGCCCCATTCGTCGAAGTCGATGCCGATGTCGCGCTCGATCCAGGGGAAGCTGTTCTCCTGGCCGATGGCCAGCAGGACGTCGTCACAGGCGATATGTTCGTCGGGCTCGCCGGTCGGCTTCGTCACGCGGCGACCGCGTTCGTCGATGACGGGCGCGACCTTCTCGAACACCACGCCGGTCAGCTTGCCGCCCTCGTGGGTGAAGGCCTTGGGGACCATGAAGTTGCGGATCGGGATGCCCTCGTGCATCGCATCCTCCTTCTCCCACGGAGAAGCCTTCATTTCCTCGAAGCCGGACCGGACGACGACCGTGACCTCTTCCCCGCCCATGCGGCGCGAGGTGCGGCAGCAGTCCATGGCGGTGTTGCCCCCGCCCAGCACGACCACGCGACGGCCGATGCTCTCGATATGGCCGAACGAGACGCTTGAGAGCCAGTCGATGCCGATATGGATGTTGGCGGCGGCTTCCTGGCGGCCGGGGACGTTCAGATCGCGGCCACGCGGCGCGCCGGTGCCGACGAAGATGGCGTCGTAGGGTTCGGCCAGCAGCGCCTTGAGGCTGTCGACCCGCTCGCCCAGCCGCATCTTCGGGCCAAGGGCGGTGACGAAGCCCATCTCCTCGTCGATGACGCTCTCGGGCAGGCGGAAGCGGGGGATCTGGCTGCGGATCATGCCGCCGCTCTTGGTCTCGGCGTCATAGACCACGACGTCGAAGCCGAAAGGGGCCAGGTCGCGGGCGACGGTCATCGAGGCGGGTCCGGCGCCGATGCAGGCGACCGTCTTGCCGATCTTCACCGGCGAGGGGGTCGGCATGCGGGCGGTCACATCGCCCTTGCTGTCGGCGGCGACGCGCTTGAGCCGGCAGATGGCCACCGGCTCCTCGTCGACACGGCCGCGCCGGCAGGCGGGCTCGCAAGGCCGGTCGCAGGTCCGTCCGAGGATCCCCGGGAAGACGTTGGACTTCCAGTTGACCATGTAGGCGTCGGCGTGACGCCCCTGGGCGATCAGTCGAATGTACTCTGGAACAGGCGTGTGGGCCGGGCAGGCCCACTGGCAATCGACGACCTTGTGAAAATACTCGGGCGCCTCGGTATTGGTCGGCTCCAACGCGTACTGCTCCTTCCCCCCGCTCCTGTGTCGTTCGGTGGAGGAGGCCGACGGGCGGCTGGTCCTGCGCCATGCACAGAATGCTGTTTGCGGCCAACGTCGACGCGCGGCCGCTGCGCGTCAGTTTTGTAACGATACCCCTATTCGGGCGCGGGGGAAGGGGTACGCGACGTCATGCCCGCCGCCGCCGCGTCGTCCGCCATCTGGTCGTCCGACCTGGGATCAATCCCGGCGTCGGCCAGCGGCGGGGCCTGCACGGTGATGTCCCGCGCCGAGGGCGCCGCGGCGGCCGGGCTCTCCGCCGGGACGTCCGGCGTCTGGGCCCGGGCCGCCGCCTCGTCGGCGAGAGACGGTCCGTCCGGGTCGGCGTCCAGCGGCGCCGAGCTCAGGAAGAACAGCACGGCAAGCGCCGCCGCGACCGCCGCGAGGAAACCCAGCACGATCTGCACCAGGCAACCGCCCAGACCCGATTTCTTTTCAGCCATCCCCGACTACCCTTCAGGTCCCCTGCCAGGTCCGCACCGGACCGATATCCACATGTACGAAGCCGGAGTCGGGATAATAGCCCACCCCTCCGCCCTTCAGAGTCAGAGCCGCGTCGCGCAGCCCGGTCAGCGACACGTCGTTCAGCCGCATGTCGATCGCCTTGCCCTCCATGTGGAGGCTCTTCCTGGCCACCTGGGAGGTCCCGTTGGCGTCCGCGCTCTGGTCCGAAAGCATGGTGTTGGTGACCGGCGAACGGAAGGCCGAGACGATCCGGTAGGGCTCTTTCGACCCGGTCAGCGACTGGAGCGTGAACAGGATGTCCAGCAGGCGCACGTCGATCGGGTGGACCTCGAGACTGCGGAAGTCGGCGAGGTGCGCGTTGACCGCCTGCATGGCGTCCCAGACGTACTTGCCGCCGTCCCAGTAGACCACCTCGAGGTCCTTCTCGGTGTGGAGGTGCCGGAACTTCAGGTGGCGCGGCCCGGGCGGGGGCGGCGTCAGCGGCGTGGGCGACAGCGAGGCGAACCCGTCAGGCGCCGGGGCGTCCTCCGGATCGACCGGCGGGACCTGGGAGTCCTGGGCGGCCGCGGCCGTGGCCGTGGCCGTGGTCAGGGCCGCCATGCCGCCGGCGGCCAGGGAAAACAGCCGACGACGGCCCAGAACGGGGCCGCCGGAACAGCAGGGGCAGTCTCCCGTCACGCCCCGCCCTGCGCGGCGATGCGCTTGATCAGCAGCGCGTCCCAACCGTACGGATCCTGGCGGAAGTTGACCTGGCCGTCAGGCGTCACATAGGCCGTCCAGTAGAGCAGGTAGACCGCTACCGGATCGGCCACCCTGGCCCGCGTCGTCTCGCCGCCGGCGATGGTGTCGTCGATCTGCTGGGGCGTCCAGGTCGGGTCGCCCTCCATGAGGGCCCGGGCAAGGGCCAGCGGCCGCTCGAGGCGAACGCAGCCGTGGCTGGACAGCCGGGTGTAGCGGGCGAAGCCGCCCTTGCTGGGCGTGTCGTGCAGATAGACCGCGTAGGGGTTCTGGAAGTCGAACTTGATCACGCCCAGCGCGCTGTTGCGGCCCGGCTTCTGCTGCAGCCCGCCGCCCGGCAGGAAGCGGAAGCCGGCGCTGGCCAGGTAGGCCCTGCCCTTGGGGATCAGTTCCTTGGTCGCGATGCTGGTCGGCACGTTCCAGGGCGGATTGAGCACGACCGAGTGGATCTCGGAGCTGAGCAGCGGCGTCTCCCCGCCGTTGGGCTTGCCGGTCACCGCGCGCATCGACAGGGTCGGCTGGTCGTCCTTGAACAGCGTCAGCACGCCCGCGGCGACATTCACCTGGACCCGCTTGGCCGGCAAAGCCGCCGGCAGCCAGCGCCAGCGTTCCATGTTGGCGACGATCTGGTCGATCCGGCGCTCCACCGTTACGTTGAGCGCCGCGCGGGTCGCCGTTCCGACCGTGCCGCTGGGCTCCAGCCCCATCCGCTTCTGGGCGCGCTTGACGGCCTCACCGAGCGCCGCGTCGAACAGCGGCTGACCCGATGCCTGGCCCGGGACCGGCGGCGTCATCGCCGTCATGGCCGGGGTGAGCGAGTCCTCGACCGCCAGCCGGGCGCGCAGCGCCTCGACGGCAGGACCGACGGCGCCGATCTTGAGATCCGGTCCGGCGGCTAGTTGCAGCCAGCCGCCCCGCGCCTGGATGTCGCGATAGGTGGTCAGGCCGACCTGCAGGGTCTCGTAGCCCGGATAGGGGGGCGGCAGGGCGTCGAGCCAAGCCTGCAGCCGGTTGTCCGCCACGGCGCGCGCCAGCCCGCCGCGCGCATCAAACGGCTGCGGCCGAAGCCCCCAGTCGGCGCGGAAGTTGGCGACGTCCAGTCGTCCGATCTTGACGGCCTTGGCATAGCGCAGCGTGGCGTCGATCAGCGCCGCCTCGCCCTCGCCGCGCGGCGCGAACTCTCCGGGAGCAAAGCCGTGGCGGTCAGAGGCGGCGAGCGTGGCGCGCAGCAGGTCGGCCTGCGCCGGCGTCAGCACGATCACGCCATCGACCGGGCGGGCGTAGGGGACAGCGGTCACCGGCGGCGTCTGGGCCAGCGCCGGACCCTGGACCGGCGCCGCGAACAGACCGGCGACCAGCAACCCCGCCGCGCCCAAACGCAAACCCTGCGACATCGCCGTCGAACGCCCCTTGAAGCTCATCGGAGGAACGGTAGCAGAGCTTCCGTGGACTCGCGCACCGTTGTCATCCGGAACGCGAATTTCCGCCGCGACTGTGGCGCGACCGCACGCACCCTGAAATCCTGCCGTCGTCAAATCGATCTCCTCGCGAGGCGCCTCTTGTGCGCCATCGACCCAACGGCCCCCTCGAAGCGCCGGTTCCCCGCCCTCCGTCCGGAGGCGAAAAGGTCGCGGCATTCGACCACACGCCTCTTTCGCGACCGCGCCCCAGGGTACATATGGGGGCCATGTCACAAGCGCACGTCGACGCCGAGCCCCGCCCGTTCCTGACCGGGCTGTCGCGGGGTCTGAAACACCACTGCCCCAATTGCGGCGAAGGTGAGCTCTACAAGGGCTACCTCAAGGTCCAGGCGGCCTGCCCGGCTTGCGGACACGACCTGTCCGCCTATCGCGCCGACGACGGCCCGGCCTACTTCACCATCCTGCTGGTCGGCCACCTGATCATCGCGCCGATGCTTCTGTTCCCGATCATCTGGGAGGCCTCGCCCTGGATCGTCGTGCCGGTGTGCCTGACGCTCCTGAGCGCGCTGGTGCTGACCATCCTCCCCCGTATCAAGGGCGCCTTCATCGGCGGCCTCTGGTCGATCCGGCCCGCGCCCCCGCACGGCTGAGGTTGTCTCTCACGGCGATGTGGCCGCGCCGCGATTGACACCGGCGCGTCGCGCGCCCGACTGTCGGGCGCCCAACAGTCAGGAGCGACGGCGATGGCCCACAAATTCGAGATCTACAAGGACAAGGCCGGCGAGTTCAGGGTCCGGTTCAAGTACAACAGCGAGACGATGTTCTCGACCGAGGGCTACAGCTCCAAGGCCTCCGCCCAGAACGCCATCGACTCCCTGAAAAAGAACGCTCCCGACGCGCCGGTCGAGGACAACAGCTAGGATCCGCGCCGGGTGAGCAGGTCGTCGGTGACCTCCATCGCCGCGATCAGCTCGCCCGGCCCCTCCTCCAGCGCCTCAACGAACATCGTCCGGGCCTCCGGGTCGTCATAGACCATCTTCGCCTCAAAGGCGGTTCGCCAGGTCGCCTCGTCCGGCCATTCCGCGTAGCCGATGAACCGCCCATCGTTCGCCCTGTGAAGGCGCGAGCCAAACGAGCCGTAAAGTCGCGTGATCGCCCGCGTTCCACGGCGCCAGGCCTCCCGGAACTGCGCCTCGCGCCCCGGTTTCACCCGCCAGGCATAGACCGCCACATACATCGACCAAACCTCCCGAAGTTCTTGTGAGTGACGGCACCGGAACCTCCGCCCCCCTCCAGGGATTGTGACAGACGAAGCTATTCGCTGTTCACGGAGACATCACATGCTGGGGACCATCCTCATCATCGTTCTTATTCTGCTCGTCGTCG
Organism: Caulobacter sp.; assembly: GCA_031426695.1. Classification (GTDB taxonomy): domain Bacteria; phylum Pseudomonadota; class Alphaproteobacteria; order Caulobacterales; family Caulobacteraceae; genus Caulobacter. The sequence continues at coordinate 8,326 of JASJPM010000001.1, read as the reverse complement.
GCTCCCTGCCGACCTGGGGACACTCCAAGTCCTGGGGCTACTTTCCCTCCGGCGGCCTGGGCCTGATCCTGGTCATCCTGATCGTGCTGGTGCTGATGGGCAGGCTCTGAGCCTTACGCACGCTTGCAGCCGTCGCCGCTTCCCCTAACCTCGCGCGTTCGAAGCGCCAGGCGGGGGAAGCGGCATGACAGTGACGGAAACAGGCGCGATCGACGAGACGCCATCGGGCCCGACCCCGCCGGGACTGACGCCCGGCCAGAGGCTGAAGGCCATCCTCGGCGGCTCGGCCGGCAATCTGGTCGAGTGGTACGACTGGTCGGCCTACATCTTCTTCACCGTCTATTTCGCCAGCCACTTCTTCCCGGAAGGCGACCAGACCGCGCAGCTGTTCAAGGCGGCGGCGGTCTCGGCCGTCGGCTTCCTGGCCCGTCCGCTGGGCGCCTGGCTGATGGGCATGTACGCCGACCGCGCCGGTCGTCGCGCCGCCTTGACCCTGTCGGTCGCCATGATGTGCGTCGGCAGCCTCGTCATCGCCCTGGCCCCCACCTACGCCCAGGTCGGCGCGCTGGCCCCGGCCATTCTGCTGGGCGCCCGCATCCTGCAGGGCCTGTCGGTCGGCGGCGAGTACGGCGCCAGCGCCACCTATCTGTCGGAGGTCGCGGGGCGGAAGAACCGAGGCTTCTGGGCCAGCTTCCAGTACGTGACCCTGATCGCCGGCTCGCTGTCGGCCCAGGGTCTGGTCGTCGTCCTGCAGTGGCTGATGCCCGAGTCCGAGCTGAAGGAATGGGGCTGGCGCATCCCCTTCTTCATCGGCGCCGCCCTGGCCGTGGTGGTGTTCTGGATCCGCAGCGGCATCCACGAAAGCCCGGGCTTCGAGAACGCCAAGGCCGCCGGCGTGGCGCGCGGCAAGACCATGCTGCTGTTCCTGAAGCACCCGAAACAGACGCTGATGGTCATGGGGCTGACGGCCGGCGGGTCGCTCGCCTACTATGTCTACACCAGCTACATGCAGAAATTCCTGATCAACACGACGGGTTTTTCCAAGGAGACCGCCAGCCAGATCATGGTGGCGGCCCTGTTCTGCTTCATGCTGATGCAGCCGCTGTTCGGCTGGCTCTCCGACAAGATCGGACGCAAGCCGCTGCTGCTGTTCGCCTATGGCGGCGGCATGCTGGCCACCTGGCCTCTGCTGACGGCGATCGCCGGCGCCGGTAGCCCGCTGATCGCCTTTGGTCTGATCATGATCGCCCTGACCTTGCAGTCCGGCTACAGCTCGATCTCCGGCCTGTTCAAGGCCGAGATGTTCCCCGCTCACATCCGCGCCCTGGGGGTCGCCCTGCCCTACGCCCTGGCCAACTCCATCTTCGGCGGTTCGGCCGAGGCCGTGGCGCTGAAGTTCAAGGCCGACGGCGCCGAGAGCAACTTCTACATCTATGTCTCGATCATCCTGCTGGTCGGCTTCATCACCGTCATCCTGTTGCCGGACACGAAGAAGACCAGCCTGATCGAGGACCACTGAGGGTCATCGCCATGCCGACGTCAGACCTCGCCGCGCTGATCCTCTTCCTGGTCTGCTGGCTGTTCTACGAGCCGCTGCTCGAGCTGCTGTCGCGTGGCGCGTCGCTGAACAGCGACATGACGGTGATCCGGGGCGCCTGGATGGGTCAGATGGCGGGACGGGAAAACCGGCTGATGGACGCCAACCTGCTGGGCCATGCGCTCAACTCGGCCTCCTTCTTCGCCTCATCGAACCTGCTGCTGATCGCCGCCTCGGCAGGCGCTCTGTTCGGCGGCGAGAGCACCTTCGCCAGCGTGTCGAGCCTTGAGGTGATCAAGACCTCGACCCGCTTCCTGTTCGAGGGGCAGCTGGCGCTGATGGTGGCGGTCCTGGCGCGGGGTCTGCTGGCCTTCATCTGGGCCATCCGCCAGATGAACTACAGCCTGGCGATCATGGGCGCGACCCCGGAGGGCGAGGCCGTCGATCCGGCGCTGCAGGCCGCCTTCGGCGACGCCGCCTCGCGAACGCTGAACCCGGCGCTGTCCTCGTTCAACGCCGGCGTGAGGGGTTACTATTTCGCGCTGGCGGCCGCGGCCTGGCTGTTCGGCCCGCTGGCCTTCTTCATCGCCACCGTCGGGGCCGTGGCGCTGCTGGTCTGGCGCCAGCGCCGGTCGTCGGCCGCGAAGGCCATCGCCAACCTGCGCAAGGCGATTGACGGGTCTTCAGGCCAGCCTTAGCGCCGCGCGCTGCGTCTTCGTGAGTTTAGCCGCGACCAGGCCGTGCGCGGACTTCAGCCAGTCGGCGACCTCGTCCTCGTCCTGCTCCGCCAGATCGGCGAACCAGACCCATTTCGCCCGGGCCAGATAGGGCGCGGGCTTGCCGGGTCCGGCGGCGGTGAGAGCCTCGAAGGCGATGTCGCTGGCCTTGAAGCTGAAGCTTCCGGCCGGCGAGCGGACGGCGAACATCTTGTCACCGACCTTCCAGACGCGATCATCGCCCCACTGGACGTCCATGCGGGTCCCGGGCAGGGCGGCGCAGACGGCCTCGAAGGCCTCGGGGGTCATCGGGGCGTCACGCCCCGACGCCGACGCCGATCGGGCAGGCCACGCCGGTTCCGCCGATGCCGCAGTAGCCGTTCGGGTTCTTGGCCAGGTACTGCTGGTGGTAATCCTCGGCGTAGTAGAACGGGCCCAGCGGCGCGACCTCGGTGGTGATCGGCCCCATGCGGTATTTGGCCAGCGCCTGTTCGTAGGCCGCCCGCGAGGCCGTGGCGGCGGCGGCCTGGCCGTCGTTCAGCGTATAGACGCCAGAACGGTACTGGGTGCCGATGTCGTTGCCCTGGCGCATGCCCTGGGTCGGGTCATGGTTCTCCCAGAAGGCCTTGAGCAGGTCGTCGTAGGTGACCACCGCCGGGTCATAGACCACCAGCACCGCCTCGGTGTGGCCGGTGCGGCCGCTGCACACCTCCTCGTAGGTCGGGTTGGGCGTCGCGCCGGCGACATAGCCGACGGCCGTGCTCCAGACGCCCGGGATCTGCCAGAAGATCCGCTCCACGCCCCAGAAGCAGCCCATGGCGAACACCGCCTGCTCCAGGCCCTCCGGCCAGGGCCCGTGCAGCGGCCGGCCGTTGACGAAGTGGACCTGCGCCGTCGGGATGGCCTGCGCCCGGCCGGGCAAGGCCTGCGCGGCGGTCGGAATGTCCAGGGTCTTCTTGCCGAACAGCATGATGTCCTCGCGATCTCACAGGCGACAGATATAGGCGCGCCGCGACGAAATTTCACGAATCCCGAAGCGTGCTTGCCGGGGGGCGCCTGATCAGTATATTCCGCGCCTTCCGCAAACGGCGCTCACGCGCCGCGACGTGGGGTGAGGTGGCCGAGTGGTCGATGGCGCACGCTTGGAAAGCGTGTGTAGGTTAACGCCTACCGTGGGTTCGAATCCCACTCTCACCGCCATCCAGTCACGCGCCAACCGGCGCTTCGTTTTCATTGTCCAAATTGTCCCGACTTATCCGCCTCTTACGGCGCGGAGAGGCGACCGTGCGCGTCTCTCGGCTTGGGGATTCGCGTCCAATAGGCCGCCATTCCGCCGCCAGTCTCCGTCATGAAATTGTCGGTCAGGTTTCGGCGTCCCTGGCGCCATCCGGCGACTCAAATTCCCTGTAACCCCCGATTAACAGGGAATTCCCCGCGAATAATGATGCCGCCCCGCGGCAGCCGTGCCCGTGATCCCTTACCCCGTAAGAGGAATCACGGCCGGGCTACCGACTCTCAAGTCACTCGGTAGGGAATTGAACAGGGAAATCGCCCCCGGGGCCGGTGGCGTAAATTCCCGCATCAGGCGAGCAGGAGCAACTCGCTTCAAATCCAAATAAGAATGGCTTGGGGCTCTATGCCGTCAGGCGCGGAACATCGCCCGCTGGGCTTGCCAGGATGACGGCAGGTCGCGGGTCATGATGGTTTGCAGATTGAGACGCTGGGGCTGACGCCCGTCGAGGACGGCGCGTTTCAAGTCCGGCGACAGGAAGGCGACACGGATCAGGCGCCCGGCGTAGGAGGCATTCAGGTCCTCCTCTCTGGCCAGGGCTTCGATGCTGACGACCTCACCGGCCAACAGCCGACGCTTCCAGGTCTCGGCCCGAATCAGCGCCGCATAGAGCGTCTTGTCGATGGAGGGTTGATTGAGCGCCGGCCGACCTTCCGGGCCGACGGCAATCACACCGGCGCCGCTCCGGGTCATCGTGACGGGAATGGTCAAGACCAAGTCGCCGTTAGACTTCGCCAACGCATCGCCTTCGGGAACGCGATGGGCCACGTCCCGCTCCCCCCCAACCCGCGCCATGACCTCGGCGTTCAAGGTCAGAGCCAACTCCCCCGACCGGACGACCACGCGGTTGATGGCTTCACGCAGCGGCGCCCAATCGGCGTAGCCGGCGGGCGATTTGGCGATGCCCATCCGGCTTAGCCGGTCAGCGACCATGTCCTCGACCAGCGACGCGGCGACACGGGGGCAAGCGCCAGCCTTGTCGCGCGCGCCCACCTGCAGGGCCGTGGACACATAGTATCGATAGGTGGCGCCACCCCTCTTGCGGGCCTTCACGGGCGACATCGGATGTCCGGCGCTATCAAAGATCAGGCCTGCCAGGGGCATATCCCGCGGCCGGCCGCGGACCGCGGCGGAGGCGTCTGGAGCCCCGTGGGCGCCCTCGTCGAGCTTGGCTTGCACCGCATCGAATATGGCTGGCTCGATGATCGCGGGGTGCTGTCCAGGATAACTCTCCAGCTTGTGCGGGATCTCCCCCAGATAGAGGCGATTGCGCAGGAGATAGAACAGCGCGCCACGGCTCATCGCTACACCGCCTCGGACCGAGCCGGACTTCGAGGTCCATCGCTTGGAGACCACGCCGAGACGTTCGAGCTCTTCCTTCAGCCGATGAACCGAGCCCAGCTCCAGATACCGACGGAAGATCATCCGCACGATCTCGGCCTCTTGAGGATTGACCGTCAGGGTTCGACCGGCGGGCTCGTAGCCCAAAGCCAGATTGCCGCCCATCCACATTCCCTTGCGCTTGCTGGCGGCTATCTTGTCGCGAATGCGCTCGCCGGTGACCTCCCGCTCGAACTGGGCGAAGGACAGCAGGACGTTGAGGGTCAGTCGGCCCATGGACGAGGTAGTGTTGAATGCCTGGGTGACGCTGACGAAGCTGGCTCCGGTTTGGTCGAAGACCTCGATCATGCGGGCGAAGTCGGTCAGTGACCGAGTTAGACGATCGACCTTGTAGACGACGACCACGTCGATACGACCGGCGCCGATGTCCGCCAGAAGCCGCTTCAGCCCCGGCCGCTCCATCGATCCGCCTGAATAGCCGCCATCGTCGTAGACCGCATCTAGCGCGGTCCAACCCTCGCCCGCCTGGGAGAGAATGTAGGCCGCGCAGGCGTCGCGCTGGGCATGCAGAGAATTGAAATCCTGATCCAGGCCCTCCTCGCTGCTCTTGCGCGTGTAGATCGCGCAGCGGATAGCCTTGGTGGCTGGCTTCATGGTCAAGGCGCCTCTCTCAGGCCGAAGAAGCGGGGTCCGTTCCAGCGAACACCGGTGATGGCTCGGGCGATCTTCGAGAGGCTGTCATGGTGCTCGCCGTTCCAGATGAAGCCGCCGTCCACCACCTCGACCGTATGGCGCGTTCCCTTCCAGTCGCGACTGAGCCGAGAGCCCGCGCGGAAGGTAGCCTTTCGCGTCTGTGGCTGCTGGCCCGGGCGATAGCGCTTGGTCAGCCGCCCAAGGTCCCGGTCGAGCTCAGGATCATGGCCAAACGCCGCCAGCTGAAGCTGTTCGGCCAGTGACCGTCGCAGCAGGTCGCGCGACCTCACGGGCGGCGGAGCGCCCAAGCGGGTTCGCCAGACGGCCCGGAGGTCATCGACCCCCAGGCCGTCCAGCTCCAGGATCAATGAATCGAGCTCGGTGGTCATCACGCGATTTCCGCGTCCTGGGTCCGGTAGACGGTCTTGCCATCGACCTTCTCGGTGGTGACCGTTAGGCCCAGCTTCTTCTTGATGTGGCCGGCGATGGCGCCGCGCACCGAATGGACCTGCCAGCCGGTCGCTTCCGAGAGCGCGGTCACGTCGGCGCCCTGCGGCCGCCGCAGCATGCTCAGGACGGTGTCGATCTTGGTGATCCGGACCGGCGTTTCGGCCGGCGCGGCGGGCTTCTTCTTGTTATCGCTCATGGTTTCGTCTCCTGGCGCCCCTGTGGCGCTGTTGGACGAACGCTTCCTTTGGCGGGCAAGTCGAGCGGAAGAAGCAACCGGTTGGAAGAAAAACGGCAGCCTTATTGAGGCGTTAGGCTTGGTCGCCGTCCGTCACGGCTAGGCTGCGGGCCACGGCGCCGGCGTCGTCGCAGAGGCGTCGTATCTGCTCCATGTTCGCCATCACGTCGGAACCAGTGGCCAGGGCTTGAGCCTGCTCCAGCAAACCCCAGAGCCGCGCAAGATCGCGTTCGGCATCTGCATTGAGCGAGGGGTCTGCGGCCATGGGCGGGAGCACCGCTTCCTTTGCCGCCGAAGTCCAGTCACCACACGCTCTACTACCGCGTAAGCGCCTGCCACGCCCCGCCGTCCAGATACTTCAGCTCGATGATGCTGTTGTCAGCGGCGTCGATGAGGCAGTCCCACTGAGAGTCGAGCCTGGCATTGAAGGCATTCTTGGCCGTGAAACTCTGGACAATAGTGACCCGGCCGCGCGCCGGATGCTGTGTGGTCCGCCATGCCCCAACGGCGCGATAGGACCCGCCAGCCTGTAGGATGGACTTCACCGCAGTCTCGCAGCGGGCCACAGCGGACGAATCGTCAAAGCCCGCCAACTTGGCGCTTTCCGAGAGCGGCGCGCTGGCCGAGTTTAGATCTACCGCCAGAGTGTCAGGTTGACCATCGAAGCGGGCCTTGGTCGCGAGGGCCTGGGCCTCAGTGACATAGAAGCGCTCGCGATTGAGGCAGTCGGCGAACCAGACAAGCTTTCCTCGGGTCGCGGCGTCGGCGACCTCGACGAGATCCACTCGATCGCAGCGTGCGGATGAGGCGGCGTAGAGGGCGACCCACCGATTGAGCCCGTTGGCGCGCGCTACCGCGGCTGCGCCGAGCTGCGCATAGAGCTTGGGGTAGAAGGCGCGATCAATCTCCAGAACGGCATGATCGGGAATCTTGGCTCGGAGCTCTCCCAAGGTGAGGGTCTGAGCCGGCGACGCGACCTGCCGGCCTACCCCCTCCGCCCGCGGCGCCCCCGCAGGCGGCTCAGTCGCCGAGGCGACCAGGCAAGCGATCGCAGCCCCAAGCAGGGTGAGCCAAGCCGTTAGACCCCTTAGCCGGCCGATCCCTTGGTCGGCGGCGTAGCGGAGGGTTTCGGGCCAGACCAGAGCTGCGTGCGCCGCCATCATGGCCGCGGCAATCCACCAAGGTCTTGTCAGCCCAAACCGGTTGCGCCTCTGATCGGCTCGGATAGCGTGGTCAGATGGCCAAATCCGACAACCCGTTTCGATGGTTCGACAGCTCGCCTGAGGTGATCCGGACCGTCGTCATGATGTACGTCCGGTTCCCTTTGTCGCTGCGCCAGGTCGAGGACCTTCTGGCCGAGCGCGGCATCGACATCTGCCATGAGACGGTGCGGCTGTGGTGGAACCGGTTTGGTCCGATGTTCGCCGGCGAGATCCGCCGGAAGCGCGTTCAGGCGATGCGTTCCTTCACCCATTGGCGCTGGCATCTGGACGAGGTCTTCGTCCGGATCAACGGCGAGCGCCACTACCTCTGGCGCGCTGTCGACCATGAAGGCGAGATCCTAGAATCTTTCGTCACCAAGTCGCGAGACAAGGCTTCAGCCATGAAATTCCTCAAGAAAGCCATGCGGCGCCATGGTCCGGTCAAAGCGATCGTCACCGATGGACTGAAATCCTACAAAGCCGCGCTCAGGGATCTGAAGGCTGCGGGAAAGCAGGAAACTGGCCGCTGGCTCAACAATCGCGTCGAGAATTCACACCTGCTGTTTCGACGACGAGAGCGGGCCATGCAGCGCTTCCGCCAGATGAAGACCCTGCAAAAATTCAGCGCCGTCCATGCCGCCTTCCACAACCACTTCAACCAGGATCGCCACCTCATCAGCAGAGATCATTTCAAAGCCCGACGCTCGGCCGCCCTGGTCGAGTGGAAGTCGCTCGCAACCTGACGATCGCCTCCCCTGCCCTCAGTGCGTCGATTGGAGATAAGTTGGCGTTGGACTGACAGCACCCCGCCACCCGTCTGGCCGCCGCCAAGATCGACCGTACAGAACAGCGCCGCGGCTT